>JAFWXR010000028.1 GCA_017517965.1 Clostridia bacterium | reverse complement strand
TGTCCTTTATGCTTGAGTGCTTTGACGGCGTTCGTATCGACCATTTCAGAGGTATTCAGGCTTACTACTCCATTCCCGCAACGGAAAAGACAGCCCGAAACGGCAAATGGAAGAAGGGCCCGGGAATAAACCTTATAAAGGCTTTGAAGCCTCTCTGCGAGGGCAAGCTTATTATTGCAGAGGATCTCGGCGATATAACTCCCGACGTTGTTAAGCTCGTAGAAAAGAGCGGATTCCCCGGCATGAAGGTGCTTCAGTTTGCGTTCCTTGACGGAAAGGACAGCCCTCATATGCCTCACAACTATATTGAAAACTGTGTAGCTTATACGGGTACCCACGATAACAACACTCTTCTCGGCTACGTATGGGATCTTGACGATGCAACCCGCAGACGCGTATTCGACTACTGCGGTTATCTTGGAGATGATAAGGATCAAAGCTACGATTATCTTCTCAGAACCATGTTTACAAGCCACGCAGGTCTTCTTATACTTCCCGTTCAGGATCTTCTCCTTTACGGCAGCGACACGCGTATAAATAAGCCCGGAGTTGCAGAGGGCAACTGGGCGTACAGAATGACCCGCCAGCAGCTTGACACCATAAACAAGGATAAGTTCATCTACTGGAATAAGATCTACTCCAGAGAGAGCATAAAAGAAGAAGAAGAATAAGGGGCTGTAAAAAAAGTCCCTGAAAAAGAAAGACAAGGTTCATCGGGAACGGTGGACCTTGTCTTTTTGATGTGAAAGTAGAGAAAAGTGAAGTTTTGAGAAAAAAAGGGTACAAAAACAAAACCGTCCTTGTTTTTCTTCAAAAAACGGCTTGCCTGTTGAAAACTTTTTCTTTTTTTAAAGCTTTATGCTACTGTTTTTTCTCTTTTAAGCTTGTTTAAATGGTACTTATGAAGGTTAAAACCGCAAAAAATCAGTCCAAGCTCTAAAATCAGTCCTTTAAGTCCTCTTCTTCTTGCTCTGGAGTATGCTCGGTTCCATTTGACACCTCCGAATACTCCCTCTGCTTGTATACTCCTGTTCATCCGGAGCAGTGCTCCGTGGATACAGTTCAGATTTTCAAGAACTTCTTTGTGTATGCTCGTCAGTTCTTCGTTTAATCTGACAGTTCTGTTTCCTTCGGACTTACAGCAGCTTGCTTTATGCGGACAGTCGCTGCAATTCTCGCATTGATAGTATTCTTCCGTCCTGCCATACTTGTTCCCCTTGACAGGTGCTGTTTTTAAATAGTGAAATTCCTTCCCATTGGGGCACACGGGACAACCGTTTTCATTGATCGGAAAGTTTACTGCACGGTACGGATCTTCTCTGTAATCCTTATCCTTTGTCTCTTTTTCGTACATAGTGAACTTCATATACTTCTTCATTCCGTGCTCTTCACAATACAGGTAATTGTTAAAGCTTCCGTACCCTGCATCTGCTACGGGATATTCGGGATATTTTGAGTATGCTTTGTAAAACCTCTCCATAAGAGGCTGAAAACAATCCATATCTGATGCATATCTCTTTACGTCAAATATTGCCACGTATTCATCGCAAACACCTATCTGTACGTTGTATCCGGGTAACAGCTGGTCGTTTCCCATATAGTCACGTTTCATACGCATAAAGGTTGCATCGGCATCCGTCTTTGAATAGCTGTTTCTCTCATCACCGCATATCTGTATATGCTTTGAGTATTTCTTCAGCTTCTCTATACACTCCCACAGCCTGTCATAAAGCCTCATTTCATGGCTTTTGTGATGACCTCGACCGCGTATTGCCTTTTCAGGTTCAATACAGGTAAGTGACACGTACTGTTCTGCTGTTTCTTCAAGATATTCAATTGCATATTCACTTCTCGTTCCGAATTTCAGCCCGTGCGAAATGATCGTCTTGTTCATCTTGCTGAGGATCACCGTCACCTTGGTGAAGGTCTTGTCTCGATTCTTCACACAGCTCTTTTTCCACACCCAGCTGTATTTGTTTGCGTTAGCACTGATCTTCGTTCCGTCTATGTATACGTGATCTGTGTCTACCGTTTCTTCTTCAAATATATATCTGTTGATCTCGTTGAATATGTCCTCAATCGTTGCTGTCAGTCCGTGGTTCATAAAGTTATCTATCGTCATATGGCTGGGCGCTTTTTCTCCTCCCAGGAGCCACATGTATCGGATATCATTCTTACAGCTCTTTTCGATCTGTCTTGTTGATGCATATCCGTTTTCCATAAATGCAAACAGTATTACTTTCAGCAATTTCATCCCATCGTATCTTGCTCGA
>JAFWXR010000027.1 GCA_017517965.1 Clostridia bacterium | reverse complement strand
TGGATGGTTAAGCAAAGATGCAAACGCATCGAAGTATTCATACCACTCATCAGTGTGGTGACTCTCGGAGATGATTTTATCAGCAATGGCACAAGCATATTTGTCATCTTTTGCTGTCAGATTTGCAATTATTTCCTGCACGAAAATACACCTCCAAATTGGAATTTGTTTATTTCATCCTGTTAATCTCATTTTGTAGATTCTCTAAGAATCTGCCGGCATGAGCACCATCCATCTGTGTATGATGAAATTGAAAAGAAAGTGTTAGATAATATCGAAACCATTTCTTTTTATATCTACCCCAAATGATAAATGGATTATTGAAAATACCACTGTTCATTCCAACAGCTCCATCAATTTCTGTATCTATAATTGCTGATGTCCCTATTACCATACTATCAGTGGATAAGTCTCTATCTTGACAGCTTTCTGCAACCTGAGAAGTATATTTTAGATATTCCCTATTGTATGTATCTAAATCTTCTACATACAAAATGTCACAAGAACTAACCTCTCCATCTTTATTCTTTACAATCGTATTAACAGCAATCGTATCATATTGTATCAGCTTTTCGCCAACAGGAAGAACATAGAACTCCTTTACGCCAACAGCTGCTTTTCCAATACAATAATCAAGCATCATGTTGAATTTCAGATGTTTCCGTTTAGATACTCTAATGAGATTTGTCACATCCAAGGTCTTGAAAAATGTAACCATTGGATTCGGTGCTTTCATCCAAAGCTCATATGCAGAAGCTCTTGTGGTATCTTTGGGGTTGATTTCTCTTGCCATTGTATCCTCCATCAAATTCTTATTTGTCGAACTGATATTATTATATCACAGAAAAATAAATAAAGAAAACCCGAAAGCGTTTGCTTTCGGGTTTTTGATAATAGCCAATAGGCTGTAATTATCTCTTTGAGAACTGGGGAGCGCGACGTGCAGCCTTTAAGCCGTACTTCATCTTTCCTTCATTCTGGGGTCTCTCGTAAGGAAGCCTGCTGCCTTGAGTGCGGGACGAAGAGCTGCATCTGCTTCGAGAAGTGCTCTTGCTACGCCGTGACGGATAGCACCAGCCTGACCTGAAACGCCGCCGCCTGAAACCTTAGCAACGATATCGTACTTACCTGTGAGGTTTGTTGCCTCCATAGGCTGACGAACGATAAGCTTGAGTGTATCAAGACCAAAATAATCATCAATGTCTCTGCCATTGATTGTGATGTTACCTGTGCCGGGAAGAAGTCTTACACGTGCAACTGAGCTCTTTCTTCTGCCGGTGCCGTAAAAATAGTTTGCCATTTTTAAACTTCCTCCTTAATTACTTAGTGAAAACTTCGGGCTTCTGTGCAGCATGTGTATGCTCAGCGCCACGGAAAAGTTTGAGTCTGTTAAGACTTGCTCTGCCTATTGAGTTCTTGGGAAGCATACCGCGAACTGCGAGACGAAGTGCAAGCTCAGGCTTTGTAGCCATAAGTCTGTCGTACTTAACTTCCTTAAGACCGCCCGGGAAGCCCGAGTGTGTGCGATAGAACTTCTGGTCAAGCTTCTTGCCGGTAAGTACCATCTTTTCAACGTTTGTTACGATTACGAAATCGCCGCAGTCCTGATGAGGAGTATATGTGACCTTGTGCTTGCCGTTGAGAAGAGTTGCAACGTCTGCTGCGAGTCTACCCATCGTCTTGCCTTCAGCGTCAACAAGATACCACTTGCGCTCAATATTCTGCGGATTAGCCATGAATGTTGACATAATGTTTCCTCCATATATTAAAAATAATAATGATTTTTTCAGTGCAAGTGATATTATAACTGCACTTTTTCACTAAGTCAACAAAAATTTTAATATTTTTTAATTTAGTTTCGCATTGCTCTGTTTTTCTTTGTTTTTCTCGTTTTATCTTTTGTTTTCTCTTTTGGCATTTTTGCATTATATACAGTAAAATAGTAGCACCACGTTGAAAGGTTTATTATATATATGAGAAAAATGCTCAGTCTTCTCAGACGCTGTGTTGAGGACTATGAAATGATAGCACAGGGGGACAGAATCGCCGTCGGTCTGTCGGGCGGCAAGGATTCGCTTGCCCTGCTGTCCGTCCTTGCCGAGATGAGAAGATTTTATCCTTATAAATACGAAGTCTGCGCCATAACGCTTGATATGGGCTTTCCCGAGGCGGATTTTTCGCCTCTTGCGGAGTTCTGCAAGAAAATCGACGTAGAGTTTATTCTTGTCAAAACTGATATTGCGCAGATAATTTTCGATGAACGCAAGGAGAAAAATCCCTGCTCACTCTGTGCAAATATGCGACGGGGCGCTTTAAGCAACGCCGCAAAGGATAACGGTTGCAACAAGCTTGCCCTCGGTCACCATTTTGACGACGTGGTAAACACGTTTATGATGTCACTTCTCTACGAGGGTAATCTGTCCTGCTTTTCACCCGTGACGTATCTTTCAAAGTCGGATATTACGGTAATTCGGCCCCTTATTTACGTGCCCGAAAGCCATATAAAAGGCTTTGCCTCGCATATGAGTCTTCCCGTCTGCAAAAATCCCTGCAAGGCGGACGGTGTGACCAAGCGTGCCGAGGTTGCAACGCTTATAAACAACCTCAGAAAAGAAAACAAGGATATAAAGGCAAAACTTTTCGGTGCACTCTGCCGAAGCGGTATTGCAGGCTATAAGGAACCGCAGATAGGAAAACGCCGTAAATTTTTTACAGAAGAAGAACAGTAACCCATTTCAGATAAATGCATAGTATGTATTGAAATCTTTTTCAGGAGGCTTACTATGTGCTGTTTAGGTAATCTTTTCGACTGCGACAACATACTTCTTCTCGTTGCCGTTGCTGCAATCCTGCTTTACGTGTGCGGTTGCGGTATATGCGGTAACTCATCGTCCTGCCGCTGCAACTAAAGCGACAAGAGAGGCGGTCTTGACAGACCGCCTCTCAAATTATATAATCTCTATATTATGAATCATAGGAGTAAGATATGGGGCTTATCAAAGACATAAAAACTGTCAAAGCGAAGGACCCTGCTGCACCGAGCAGTCTGGGCATCTTCTTTTTATATCCGGGCGTTCACGCGCTTATGTGGCACAGGGTGTCGCATTTTCTGTGGAAGATTCACCTGCGTTTTATAGCACGCCTTATATCGCAGTTAACGAGATTTTTCACCAATATTGAAATACATCCTGCCGCACAGATAGGAAAGGGGCTTTTTATCGACCACGGCAGCGGTATAGTTATAGGTGAAACTACGATTATCGGTGACAACTGTATGCTCTATCAGGGTTGTACGCTGGGCGGTACGGGTAAAGACGTGGGTAAACGTCACCCGACTCTCGGCAACAACGTAATGGTGGGAAGCGGTGCAAAGGTTCTCGGCCCCTGTACTCTGGGCAACAACGTAAAGGTTGCGGCAAACGCGGTTGTGCTTCACAACCTGCCCGACAACTGTACGGCGGTAGGCGTTCCTGCAAAAATCGTAAGAATCGGCGGTCAGCGTGTCGAAGATATTGACCAGGTTAACATCCCCGACCCCGTTGCACAGGAAATATGCCGTCTTGAACACGAAATAATGGAACTTAAAAAGCAAATTAAGGAAATAGGTAAACAGGGGTGTTAAAACACCTCTGTTTTTGTTATAATGTAAACATAAATTTTTCGGGAGAATATGATTTTGAATAAAAGACTTTTATCATTGCTGTTATGTGTCGCACTAATATTCACCCTGAGTGCAAACGTCTTTGCTCTTGAGGAATTCGGCTACGCGCACATTCAGCGAAGGGCACCTATCGGTGAAGGCACCACACTTATACAGAATAATTTTTACAACGGCTCACACAAGCAGTCGGAAAAATACGTGACGTATACGCCAAACACACTCGTTTACCCCATTATGTATTACGGTAACAGGCTGTACGGCCGTTCCACGATAGAAACCGTTACCGCAAATCTCGAAAAAGCGGGGTACAGGGTACACGCGGCAATAAATGCAGACTTTTTTTCCTACAATACGGGTCTGCCTTTGGGTATGCTCATAAACGACGGTATAATCGACGCCTCCTGCACCACGGAAAATGCAATTGCTTTTTACGAAGACGGTACGGCTTATATAGGTGCACCCGCCTTTTCCGCTTCGATGACGGTTGGCGAAAACACCTATAAGATTGACCACGTCAACAAACTCCGTCAGCCATACGGTATTTATCTGCTGACAGAAAGATTTTCCGCTTCGACGAGGACGACGACGCCCGGCTACGACGTTGTATTGCGTCCGTCCGAAGAGAGTGTGTTTTCACTCGGACAAACCGTTTTTGCAACCGTGGAAGACGTATTCCCCATTGAAAGTGCGATTGCCATTCCCGAAGGATGCTGGATACTGACGGTTGACAACAATGCTGACCAGAAATACAGAGACGTTCTTACCTCGCTTGTCGTGGGTGACGTCATTGAAATAAGCGCAACCGTCGCAGATGAAAACTTTATGAATGCAAAATATGCCGTTGGCGGCGGTGATATTATAATAAAAGACGGTAATATCATAGAAAGTCCCGACACGGCAAAAGCTCCTCGTACCGCACTTGGCATCAAGGCTGACGGTACCCTGCTTCTCTACACGCTTGACGGCAGACAGTCATCCTTCTCGGTTGGTGCGTCGGTGACGACAGTTGCACAGAGACTGCGTGAACTCGGTTGTGTCAACGCCATAAATCTTGACGGCGGCGGTTCAACCGCAATATCCGTATCCTATGCAGGTGCCGAAAAAGCGACACTCATAAACTCCCCGTCCGACGGTAAACCGAGACCCTGCGCAAACTATATCCTGCTCGTTTCCTCACAGGAGGGCAGCGGAAAAGCACAGGGCATTGCAATAAACACAGACCATCCGACCGTTCTTATGGGAACTAAGGTCACGCTGTCGGCTACAGGTTACGACGAAACGTATGCCCCTGCTGAAATCGGTGACGTAACCTTCTATTCCGAGGGCGGTACGATTGAAAATAACGTTTTTGTTCCCACCACAGCAGGAAACGTTGTAATTTCGGCAAAATCGGGCACTCTTACGGGTGAAACGACCGTTGCGGTGGTTGAAGCACCCTACACGGTTGCAGTTGCCGTAAACGGAAATAAAACAGAGACTCTCACCATTGAACCGGGACAGTCCGTTGAAATCACGGGTGTCGCAGAGGGCGGTATAAACAGTTATTATTACGACCAGGGTATTTTCACTTTTTCCGAAAACGTTGTTGACGGTGTGTATACCGCACCCGACACGGAGGGAGAGGACGTTATCACGGTAACCTGCGGAAAACATTCCGCCACACTTCCCGTTACCGTTGCATACGCCGCTGACCCGATAGTGACGCTTATTGCCGACGAAGTGTCTGCAAAACTTGAAATAACCGGCACCTACACATCTGCAAAACTGTATATCGACGGAAAAGAAGCCTCTTTAACTGGCGATAACGGTATATATACAACCGAATATACTCTCACGGACGGCATGCACAGAATATCTGCAGACGTGGGTGCACAGAGAGGATATACTCTGCGCACGACACAAACCGTCACCGTCGGAGAAACTGTCTCTGTATTTGCCGACACCGCAGGTCAGTGGACTGACCCCTTTGCAACCTACCTGTTTGACAGAGGTGTGGCAAACGGCGAACTTATGTCGGACAATACTCGCAATTTCTATCCCAACAACAGCATAACGAGGCAGGAATTTGCAAAAATGATAATATCCTATCTCGGTGTGGACACGACGCTGTATAACGATACCGTTTTACCCTATTCGGACAACGACGTTACGGCAGAATGGGCACTCCCCTACATCCGTGCGGCATATTCGCTTGGTATAATGACGGGAAGTACCTCACTTGAAGGAAATATTGTGTTTAACCCGACCTCCGTCGTTACGAGGGCAGAGGTTATAACCATAATCGGAAGAACGATTGAAACAGATTATATGGACGGTATGGCGGAATTTGCCGATATTGCCGATTTACCCGTCTGGGCATCACCCTATCTTGCCACACTTACGGGATTATCCGTAATTTCAGGCTATGATGACGGCACGCTGAAGCCAACACGAAACATCACAAGAGGAGAGGCGGCAAAAATGCTGACCTGTTTATATTAAAATGGAAATTGATGCACGTGCATTAAAAGCACTTGAAACAATTGAAAATGCAGGCTTTGAAGCCTACCTCGTGGGCGGTTGTGTACGTGATTTTCTGCGTGGTATGACACCTCACGACTACGATATAACCACCTCTGCCCTGCCTGAGCAGACGATGAAAGCATTTGAAGGTTATCACATAATCGAAACGGGGCTTAAACACGGCACGGTTACGGTTATGCTTGATTCGTTACCGCTTGAAATAACCACCTTCCGACAGGACGGGAAATACAGTGACGCACGCCGTCCCGACAAGGTGACCTTCGTTTCATCCTTGAAAGAGGACCTTGCCCGCAGGGATTTCACCGTAAATGCCATTGCGATGGACAGACACCAAAACGTCTATGATTTTTTCGGCGGACAGGAAGATATAAAAAACGGGGTTATACGTTGTGTGGGCGAACCGCAAAAACGTTTTACGGAAGACGCACTTCGTCTTATGAGGGCACTTCGTTTTGCCTCTGTGACGGGTTTTGAAATAGAAAAAGAGACCGAAAATGCAATTATCGCACTTGCCCCTCACATAAAAAACGTTGCGGCAGAACGCATTGCAACCGAGCTTTTAAAGACGCTTTCGGGCAAATTTGACGGGTTATTTCTAAAGCATACCGCACTTCTGTCACAGATAATCCCCGAAATCGAGGATATGAATAATTGCCATCAAAACAATATACATCATATTTATAACGTGTGGGAGCACTCTGTCCGTGCGGCACAGTCTGCCCCGTGTGACAGCGTTTTACGTCTTGCACTAATTTTGCACGATACGGGAAAGCCCTTTACCGTGAGTACGGATGAAAACGGGCAAAACCACTTTTACGGACATGCCGACGTATCGGAAAAGATTGCAAGACGGGTATGCAGGGACTTAAAACTTTCAAACGAGGATTCGCACCGCATCGTCACGCTTGTCAAATATCACGACTATCCTCTGGAAAATAACAGAAAAATACTGCGACGCCGTCTTTCAAAATTCGGTAAAGAGACGATGCTTGATTTAATGGCGATCAAACGTGCCGACAACCTTGCACAGTCACCCAAATTTGACAGGCAGAAATTTTACGACGAAACAGAAAGAATTCTTAACGAAATTTTTGAAGATGACGAGTGTTTTTCTTTAAAACAACTTGCCGTAAACGGTCACGATATGATTGAACTTGGTTTTGACGGCAAAAAAATCGGAGTTGTTCTCGAAAAGCTTTTATCGCTTGTAGTTGACGGCAAACTCAAAAATAACAAAGACATACTTTTAGAAGAGGCAAAAAAGGACTTATAATGAAACGAATTTGTTGTATTTTTTTAATTTTTATTCTGCTTTTTACCGCATGCGGTAAGAAAGAGGTTGTACCGGAGGCTCCGATTGTGCCCGAAGAGCCGACAATCATACAGACCGAGAGCAGTATTCTGACTGCACAGCGTGCATTCGTATACGACTGCACGGCAGAGAGGTATATCTATCTGCAGGGTGATCTTAAAGAGAGGGTGTACCCTGCCAGCATAACGAAGCTTTTCACCGCATACGTTGCACTTACGCACCTTGACGCCGACACCTATATAACGGTCGGTGACGAGCTTGACCTCGTTGAAAGCGGTGCCTCGGTTGCAGGACTTAAAAAAGGAAATACCTTAACGGTTGAAATGCTTATAAAGTGCCTGCTTCTTCCGAGCGGAGGAGATGCGGCATACACGCTTGCAATAAATGCGGGCAGAAAAATTGCCGATGACTACTCACTTTCTCCAAAAGATGCTCTTTTAGTGTTTGTAAACGAAATGAACTCGGTTGCACAGACGCTTGAACTTGAGAACACCCATTTCGTGACGGTAGACGGTTTTCACGACGACGACCATTACATATCACTTGAATGCTACATAAAAATTGCAGAACTTGCGTTAAATAACGCTGTTATTGCCGATACCGTTTCACAGCACAGGGCACTCATAAAATTTGCCGACGGAAACAGCATAACCGTTTACAACGTAAATCTTCTCGTAAATCCCAATTCGGAATATTATGTGAAAAACGCCTGCGGTCTGAAGTCGGGCAGGACGAGTGCGGCAGGCTGCAACCTTCTGTCAGCCTACGAATACGGTGAACGCCGTATAGTCGTCGGCGTATTCGGTTGCCCCGAAGTATCTGACAGACTTGAAGATTCGGTGCTTGTCATTGAAACGTACAATTCACTGTGCAGGTCATTTTTTGAAGCTATAACAAAAAAAGCAGAGTCGGTTGACTCTGCTTCTTTTATTTAATTTAGCCCATTTTAATATCCGAGTTTCTTATTTGCCTCATCAATTGCTTTTTCAACGTCAGCTAAAGGTATGTTCCAATGTGCATATACTGACATTCTGGGCGTATAATTCTGGCAGTAATATGCCGTAGCATCTTTTTTCGCCTCATCTGAATGCAGCTGAGCAACCATCTCTTCGGGAAGTATCGTTGCTTTTACAAAATCTTCCATAACACCGTCGTATGCACGGCTTGTGGTAAGATCTCCATACGTCGTTTCCAATGTAATGGGATGGCAAACGGGTGTCTTTTCCGTTATGTAAATCTCTGCGCAAAGCGGTGTTTCTGCAGATGAAGTTCCTACGAGAACTTTGTACTTGCCCGTGGGCACTCTCCAATTATTTTCTTCCTCATCCCAGTATGCAAACGCCCTCTTTGAAAGTTCAAAGGTTACCTCTGCACTCTCGCCCGCTTTAATGAATACCTTTTTAAAGCCCTTGAGTTCTTTTACGGGACGAAGTTCTGCCGTTTTTTCGGGTGCAGCCGTATAAAGTTCAACAACTTCTTTACCGTCACGCTCGCCGACATTCTTAACTTTTACGGTTACCGTAAGTGTATCTTCATCGGTCATTTCCGTTTTGTCAACAGAAATGCTTTCGTATTCGTACTTGGTGTATGAAAGACCGAAGCCGAAGGGGAAGTTTACGGGAATCTTTTTCTTTTCATACCAACGGTAGCCGATATAAATATCTTCTGCATGGATGCTCTTCTTGGTATCGCCGGGATAGAAACCGTAGGTCGGATTATCCTCAAGTCTTATCGGGTGTGTTTCCGAAAGTTTACCGCTGGGGTTTGTATCGCCGTAAAGTATCTCTGCAATTGCCTTGCCGAGTGCCTGACCGCCGAGATATGCGTGAAGAATTGCATTTACACTTCCTATCCACGGCATTTCAACGGGTGAACCTGCTGAAAGAACAACCGTCGTATCGGGACAAGCCTTTGCAACCTCTTCAATGAGTTTGCAGTGTGCTTCGGGCATTCTCATATGCTTTCTGTCCAGACTCTCCGTTTCATAACTGTCGGGCAGACCTGCAAACACAATTGCCTTACCGCATTTCTTTGCCGCTGCAACTGCCTCTGCTATGAGTGCATCATCTGCAATATCGCTTTCTTCGGGATAACCCTGTGCGTAAACGAGCTCACCGCCGCCTATCTGCTCAAGATTTTCAAATATATCGTCCACTTTCGTGGTTACAACGTGGCTTGAACCGCCACCCTGGAATCTGGGGGTTCTTGCAAAACCGCCGATTATTGCAATTTTTTCACCTTTTTTAAGCGGAAGCATACCGTCATTCTTGAGAAGCACCATACATTCTCTTGCGATATCTGCCGCAACGCCATGGTCTTCATCAACGTCAAACGTTGCATCATTGTCAATGTTAGAAAGACCCCACTCTGCAAGATCAGCAACCCTCTGTGCCGCCCTGTTGAGATATTTTTCGTCAAGAGTGCCCTCTTTAACCATTGCAACCGCCTTTTTGGGCCATTCGCCGTTTGTTGACGGCATAGCAAGGTCACAACCTGCCGTGATTGCCTTGCCTATGTTGGTAACTGCCTTCCAGTCACTCACAACAAGACCTTTGTAGCCCCACTCGTCACGGAGAACGTCCGTAAGAAGCCACTTGCTTTCGCAGGTATGCTCACCGTTGAGCATATTGTAACTTGCCATTATAGTCTTGGGCTGTGATTCTTTTACGACCATTTCAAATACTGACAGATATATTTCACGGAGTGCTCTCTCAGACACAACTTCGTTAATCGTAAATCTTCTCGTCTCCTGCGAATTTACTGCAAAGTGCTTAAGACTCGTTCCAATGCCTTCACCCTGCACACCGTTTACGTATGCCGTTGCAAGCTTTCCCGCAAGATACGGATCTTCCGAAAAATACTCGAAGTTTCTTCCACAAAGAGGTGAACGCTTCATATTTACTGCAGGTCCGAGAATTACGCTGACCTGCTGTGATTTTGCTTCTTTTGCAATTGTTTTGCCTACTTCGCCTATAAGTTCTTCATTCCACGAGCATGCAAGACCTGCCGAGGTAGGAAAACAAGTTGTCTTAACTTTTCTGGGATTTCCCGAAACTCCGTCATAAATAACCTTACGGAGTCCGTGAGGACCGTCAGACATATGTATGCTGTCGAGCCCCTCGACCTTATGAGTAAGTCTTGTGGTTGCACCGTTACACAGACTTGCTCTGTCTTCAAGTGATAATTTCTTTACGTCCATACATAACACCCCATTTTAATTCTACATATAACAATAATATCATAACTCAGAGGAAAATCAACTTCCCTACCCTTACTTTTTTTATACTTTCTTACTGTATTTTTTAGATATCTTATCTTTTAACCTTAAACAGAAATAAAAACGAAAAACCGCAATTATGCTTTTTGCGGTGCTGAAGTTTGGAGGAAAACAAAAATTCCGCAACACTTTGTGTATTGCGGAATTTTTTTGATATATTACCTAAAATTATCAGGTCAAACCCGATTCATCCCCGAGCGAATACGCCCATATTTAAAATCCTAATTTTTTATTTACCTTTTCAATAACGTCTTCTATATACTCATACGTGCGTCCTGTATACAGTGCTCTTCTGGGCGTATGATTCTGATAGGTCGAGAATACGGGATCGGCCTTTCCTTCTTCCGACGTCAGTATGCCGATTGCTTCTTGCGGAGCGAATGCACCTACAACATCTTCAACGACGTCTTTGTAAGAACTGTTTTTTGTAAGTTTTCCGTACGTTGTTTCGAGTGTAATGGGATGGCAGGGTGGATTCTTTTCTTCAATATTTACCTCTGCCACGAGCGGTACGTCAACAGACGATGAACCTGCGTACACTCTGTACTTGCCAGTAGGCACTCTCCATGTATGTTCAGTTACGTCCCAGTATGCAAACGAACGCTTTGAAAGTGTGAAGCTTACCTCTGCACTCTCGCCTGCTCTTATGAACACCTTTTTAAAGCCCTTGAGTTCTTTTACGGGACGAAGTTCAACCGCATTTTCAGGTGCCGCCGTGTAAAGTTCAACAACCTCTTTACCGTCACGCTTGCCTACGTTTTTCACTTTAACGGTTACCGTAAGCGTATCCTCATCGGTCATTTCCTTCTTATCGAGCGAAATGCTTTCATATTCATACTTGGTGTATGACAGACCAAAACCGAAGGGGAAGTTTACGGGAATCTTCTTCTTTTCATACCAACGGTAGCCGATATATATATCCTCAGAATGTATACTTCTCTCCAAATCACCGGGATAGAAGCCGAAGGTCGGATTGTCCTCAAGTTTTACGGGGTGCGTTTCCGCAAGCTTACCGCTGGGGTTTATATCACCGTAGACTATCTCTGCTATCGCCTTGCCGAGCGCCTGTCCGCCGAGATATGCATGAAGAATCGCATTTACGCTTCCTATCCACGGCATTTCAACGGGTGAACCTGCTGAAAGGACAACCGTCGTATCGGGACAAGCCTTTGCAACCTCTTCAATGAGTTTACAGTGTGCTTCGGGCATTCTCATATGCCTTCTGTCACGGCTCTCCGTTTCATAGCTGTCGGGCAGACCTGCAAACACAATCGCCTTACCGCATTTCTTTGCCGCTGCAACTGCCTCTGCTATGAGTGCATCATCCGCAAGATCGCTTTCTTCGGGATAGCCCTGTGCATAAACGAGCTCGCCGCCGCCTATCTGCTCAAAGTTTTCAAATATGTCATCAACTTTTGTCGTTGTAACGTGACTTGAACCGCCGCCTTGGAATCTGGGATTTCTTGCAAAACCGCCGATTATTGCAACGCTTTCACCTTTTTTAAGGGGAAGCATACCTTCATTCTTAAGAAGCACCATACATTCTCTTGCAATATTTGCCGCAACTGCATGGTCTTCATCTCTGTCGTAGGTTGCGTTTTTATCGATATTCGCAAGTCCCCACTCGGCAAGATCTGCAACTCTCTGCGCTGATTCATTTACGTATTTTTCATCAAGAGTACCCTCTTTAACCATCTGTACGATACGTTTCGGGAACTCGCCCTTCGTTGTAGGCATCGTAATATCACAGCCTGCTTCAAGTGCTTTTGCTATATCGGTAACTGCATTCCAGTCACTCGTTACAAGCCCCTTAAATCCCCACTCCTTACGGAGAAGATCTGTAAGCAGCCACTTGTTCTCACAGGCATGCACGCCGTTGATTTTATTGTAACTTGCCATTATGGTCTTGGGCTGTGATTCTTTTACAACCATTTCAAATGCAGGAAGATATATCTCACGAAGTGCTCTCTCTGACACGACTTCATCTATCGTAAATCTTCTTGTCTCCTGTGAATTCACCGCAAAATGCTTAAGGCTTGTTCCGACACCCTCGCCCTGCACGCCGTTTACGTAGGACGTTGCAAGTTTTCCCGCAAGATACGGATCCTCTGAAAAATATTCAAAGTTTCTTCCGCAAAGAGGTGAACGCTTCATATTAACACCCGGTCCGAGAAGTACGCTTACCTGCTCTGCCTTCGTTTCTTTTGCAAGCGTCTTTCCGACTTCGCCTATGAGTTCTTCATTCCACGAGCACGCAAGGCCTGCAGCAGACGGAAAACACGTAGCCTTCACCCTTTCGATAGTACCCTTTTCTTCATCACGATTCTCCTTACGAAGTCCGTGCGGACCGTCAGCCACCATAATGCTGTCGAGCCCTTCGACTGCCTGTGTATACCATCTGCCAACACCGTTACACATCTTCGCCCTGTCTTCAAGCGATAATTTCTTTACGTCCATAAATAGCACCTCTCATCTGTGTTACTTACAACAATTATATCATAAACGAAAACAATATCAACCTGACCTTGTCCGTTTTCTGCACCGTCTTACTCTCTTTTTTCATTTTACGGTAAAACAAAAAGCAGGTTCGTTAGAGACCTGCTTTTTTATTATTTAGAATCCTAATTTTTTATTTGCCTTTTCAACAACGTCTTCTATATACTCATACGAGTATCCTGTGTAGAATGACCTTCTGGGCGTATGATTCTGATAATGCGTGTATACGGGGTCAGCCTTTGCTTCCTCTGACGTCAGTATGCGGACAGCATTTTTTGAACCGAATGCACCTACAACGTCTTCAACGATATCTTTGTAAGAACTGTTTCTTATAAGTTTTCCGAACGTTGTTTCGAGTGTGATGGGATGGCAAGGAGGATTCTTTTCTTCAATATTTACCTCTGCTGCGAGCGGTACGTCAACGGATGATGAGCCGACAAGAATCTTATACTTGCCTGTGGGCACTCTCCACATATGTTCGTGAACATCCCAGAATGCAAATGAACGTTTTGAAAGTGTAAACGTTACTTCTGCGCTCTCACCAGCCTTTATAAACACCTTTTTAAAGCCCTTGAGTTCTTTTACGGGACGGAGTTCAACCGCATTTTCAGGTGCCGCCGTGTAAAGTTCAACAACCTCTTTACCGTCACGCTTGCCTACGTTTTTCACTTTAACGGTTACCGTAAGGGTATCCTCATCGGTCATTTCCGTTTTGTCAACAGAAATGCTTTCGTATTCGTACTTAGTGTATGACAGACCGAAGCCGAAGGGGAAGTTTACGGGAATTTCCTTTTTCTCATACCAGCGATAACCGATATATATATCCTCAGAATGTACACTTGTTTCCAGATCACCGGGATAGAAGCCGTAGGTAGGATTGTCCTTGAGCTTTATCGGATGTGTTTCAGCAAGTTTACCGCTGGGGTTTATATCGCCGTAAACTATCTCTGCAATTGCCTTGCCGAGTGCCTGACCGCCGAGATATGCGTGAAGAAGAGCATTTACGCTGCTTATCCACGGCATTTCAGCAGGAGAACCTGCAGAAAATACAACTGCCGTATCGGGACAAACCTTTGCAACTTCTTCAATGAGTCTGTTGTGAGACTCGGGCATTCTCATATGCGTTCTGTCATATCCCTCTGATTCATAACTGTCGGGCAGACCGGAAAAGATTATTGCCTTACCGCATTTCTTTGCTGCTTCAACCGCCTCTGCTATAAGTGCATCATCAGGCTGGTCGGTATCCTCGGGATATCCCTGTGCATAAACAAGCTGTCCGCCACCTATCTGCTCAAAGTTTTCGAAAATATCGTCTACCTTCGTCGTTTCAACGTGGCTTGAGCCGCCACCCTGGAATCTGGGATTTCTTGCAAAACCGCCGATTATAGCAACGCTCTCTCCCTTGTTAAGCGGAAGCATACCGTCATTTTTGAGAAGTACCATACATTCTCTCGCGATATCTGCCGCAACAGCATGGTTTTCATCTCTGTCGTACGTTGCATTTTTATCTACGGTAGAAAGACCCCACTCTGCAAGGTCAGCCACTCTCTGTGCAGATTCATTTACGTATTTTTCATCAAGAGTACCCTCTTTAACCATCTGTACGATTCGTCTGGGGAACTCGCCTTTTGTTGCGGGCATCGTGATATCGCAGCCTGCTTCAAGTGCCTTACCTATGTCGGTAACTGCCTTCCAGTCGCTCGTAACGAGACCCTTAAAGCCCCACTCCTTACGGAGAAGGTCTGTAAGAAGCCACTTGTTCTCACAGGCGTGCACACCGTTGATTTTATTGTAACTTGCCATTATGGTCTTGGGCTGTGCTTCCTTGACAACCATTTCAAACGCAGGAAGATACGTCTCACGAAGTGCTCTCTCCGACACAACTTCGTCTATCGTAAATCTTCTTGTCTCCTGTGAATTCACCGCAAAATGCTTAAGGCTTGTGCCGACACCCTCGCCCTGCACGCCGTTTACGTAAGCCGTTGCAAGTTTACCTGCGAGATACGGGTCCTCTGAAAAATATTCAAAGTTTCTTCCACAAAGAGGTGAACGCTTCATATTAACGCCCGGTCCGAGAATTACGCTTACCTGCTCTGCCTTTGCTTCTTTTGCAAGCGTCTTTCCCACTTCGCCTATAAGTTCTTCATTCCACGAGCACGCAAGACCTGCAGCGGAAGGAAAACAGGTTGCCTTTACCCTTTCAACAGTGCCTTTTTCTTCATCACGGTTTTCCTTACGAAGACCGTGCGGGCCGTCTGACATCATTATGCTGTCAAGACCTTCGACAGCCTGTGTATACCAGTAACCTACACCGTTACACATAGCCGCTCTGTCTTCAAGAGATAGTTTTTTTACGTCCATAAATAGCTCTCCTGTATTTAAATTTTTGTTTTATAACAATGTTTTTGTTTATAATAACATTTTTTTTAAGAATGTCAACATTTATCAATTATTTCCGTTTACTCTTTGTTAATTTGACACAGAGCGACATTTGAGGTAAAATATATAGGTCAGACGACAATCTGAAAAAGGAGGGCTTTTATGCAGGAAACGCAAAGTAAGTCAAACGTGTTTTTTAAGATACTCAACCGCATTGCGATTTTTCTATATACTGTCGGCTGCTACACCTACAACGGCACGGTCTTTGTTTTGAAAAAGCTTTACAGAATGACCGGTCTCCGCAGCCTTTTCAAATATCTCGGTCCCGTTCTTCCCAAGGACAATCTTCCACAGTTTTTTTCACACTCAATCAAAAATACGGTTCACCGTATTCTTTCTATGCTCACGGGTGCTTCCGCATCTGTTTTTGAGGATACGCTTTCGCCGAAAGCCAAAAAGAAATATGCTCTTATCGCAACAAAGCGTGTAGCGGCATTTTTGATTCCCGTTGTCATAATGTGCTCTGCCACGGTGTTTGTAATAAGACTTCAGGACTATATATCCGCTTTTAACGTAGTTATCAACGGAGACGTCATCGCAACAGTGGAGGAACCGCAGGATTTTCACAACATTGAATCCTACGTGGCAAACTACGTACAGTCGCTGACGGGAAAAGAATACAAGCCCGATTATAATGCATCGCTTCGTGCGACGGTTGCATACGGCCCGTCTCTGACCGACGAAGAAGAAACTATCCGTGACAGGCTTCTCAAGGAAGCTGATGATCAGATTGTTCAGAGTTACGGTCTTTACGTCGACGGCAATCTGGTTATGACCAATTCCTCAAAAGAAACTCTCGACGGTCTGCTTGACGGTCTGAAGACTGCCTACCTTGAGGGTACGGGTAAAAATGCTGCCGACGGTGACGAGCGTACCGTTGCTTTTATTCAGGATGTAACGGTACAGCCCACATACGTATCGGCAACGGCAACACAAACAAATGCCGAAGACGAATTTATAGATAAAATCGTCTCTCCGATAGCGGCATCAACCTCGGATAAAAACATTACCAATGAGCTTCTTTCGAATTTTAACGAAACCAAAATTTACGAGGCTCTCAATACTAATCCGAACGCCAAAGCAATGGGAATGCCTATCTCGGTAAAGGTTGTTCAGAACGAAGAATACAAAACCTATCAGTCGTATAAGACGGAGCGTCTTCCCGACGCTTCCCTCACAAAAGGGGCAACAAAGGTCGTACAAAAGGGCTCCAAAGGTGTCACAAAAGTTGTTGACGAGGTTTATATCATAGACGGCAAGGAAGTCAGCCGTGCTACCATATCAAAAACGGTCGTAAGCGAACCTGTTAAGCAGATTGAGCACTACGGCACAAAGGTTTCTGTCACAACCGGCAAGTTCAAACGTCCCGTATCAGGCGGTTCAATCACATCATATTACGGTTACAGGCGTTCGGGCTTCCATACGGGTATAGACATTGCACGTCCGACAGGTACGAAGATATATGCTGCCGACGGCGGTACGGTTACCTTTGCAGGAAGAAGTGGCGGCTATGGTCTGCTTATTAAAATTGACCACGGAAACGGCTACTCAACCTACTATGCTCACTGTTCGGCACTCAGTGTCAAGAAAGGACAACAGGTAAATAAGGGCGACGTAATAGGAAAGGTCGGAAGTACGGGAAACAGTACGGGAAGCCATCTTCACTTTGAAGTGCGCCTACACGGCAACACCAAAAACCCGCTTAATTACGTTTCATCAAGATAAAAAAACAAGGCATCCGAAGATGCCTTGTTTTTTATATAAATTCTTTTATTTTGTCTATCATTTTTTCAGCGTCACTGTACCCTCTTTTGTAGAGTTTAACAAGTTTTACCCTGTCTTTTGTCAGCCTTGATACACCTTCGGTATCACTTGGCGCTATAATTATCGCCCTGCCCGACGCCGCCTCTTTTTCACAGAGTTCGAGAGATTCGTTATATACCTTCGTTCTGTTTGAATACGCTTTTGCTATCGCAGGATATTTTTTCAGAACCTTATCGGTTATACCCAAATCCTCCTTCTCATCTTTTCTGTAGCCTGAGGGACGGGTTAAAACTATAATATTTCTGTCTGCACCGTTTTTAATTGACCACTCTATCGGTATGCTGTCGGAAACACCGCCGTCATAATACAACTCCCCGTCTATTTCCACGGGTCTTGCAAGAAGCGGAATTGATGCCGAAGCCTGTATTTTTTCAAGGTTACCCCTTGTTAATTTTGACACGTCAAAGTACACCGCTTCACCACTCTGACAACTTGTGGCAACGGAAACTACCCTTTTCCCGCTGTTATTGTAGGTTTTATAATCAAAAGGCTCAAGCTCATCCGGAATTCTTTTGAAAAGAAGGTCCATATTGAATATGCTGCCCGTTGCAAGAAGATTTTTTATACCCACGTACCGACCGTGGTCGAGATATTTCGTGTTGATTTTAAGCGAACGGTACTTTTGTTTCGACACGTAACTGATTCCCGTGCAGATTCCTGCAGAAACCCCGACGATGTCGTCTATTTCTATACCGTTGTCCAAAAAGCAATCCATCACACCTGCGGTATACGTGCCACGCATTCCGCCGCCTTCAAGAATAAGTCTTACCATATTATACCTCCGTTTATATTATATACCAGCAAATATCTTCCTGTAAATTATCATCTTTGTATCATATACGCATATTTTATGTTATAATGTATAAAAAGGAAGTGATTTTTCTGTCTGAGCGACTGATTAAAGCATTCGAAGGTTTTGACGGCGTTACCGCCGCATTTTCAACAAGACTCGGTGGCGTGTCGGAGGGGGTATTTGCCTCACTTAATCCCGGCATTTTTTCTGCCGACAGCAAAGAAAATATCGAAAAAAACCTATCTCTTATATGTGATGAGCTTGGCGTTACAAGAGAAAGCCTTGTATTCAACCATCAGGTACACGGGGCCGACGTGACCGACGTTACGTCTGTGAAAATGTGCCCGGATATACGGGATGCTGACTGTTTTGTTACGGCACTTTCCGACGTAACGCTTACCTGCATTACCGCCGACTGTGTGCCGATTTTGTTTTTTGACCCCGTCAGAAAGGTTATAGCAACCGCCCATGCAGGCTGGCGAGGCACAGTCAAAGGCTCACAAAAGGCTGCCCTTGATGCCATGCTGGGCTACGGCAGTAATACAAGTGACATTCTTGTTGAGATTGGTCCGTGTATCAGTGCGGCTGCATACGAGGTCAGCGAGGACGTTGCATCACAGTTTGACCCGTCAGCCGTAATTACGACTTATGAAAAACCGCATATAGATTTAAGGCGGGCAAATGCAGACATACTTATTGCCTGCGGTATAAAGCCCGAAAACATAAAAATTTCCGATCTGTGCACCTTTGAGAAAGAAGATATGTTTTTCTCCCACAGAAGAACGGGTCTTCCCAGGGGTACACAGATGGCATTTATTTCTTTGAGGTAAAAATGAAACGTTTTATTCTATTATTAACGGCTGTACTCCTCATATTCTGCGGATGTTCAAAAGCAGATGAGGATGAGAGTCTGCCCGTATATCTTCCTGACAATCCGTCATCCGTTTCTCTGTATACGGACGGTTCCCCATCACCTTTTCTGGCACAAACCAAAGACGATAAAATAATTGTGTCACTTGTGTATGACGGTCTTGTTGCAATAGATAACGATTTCAGCGTAAAAAATCTGCTTGCCGAAAGTTATTTTGTGAGTGGGAATCTGCTGACCGTGACACTTCGTGAAAACGTCAGTTTTTCTGACGGCACACATTTTGACGGAAATTCACTTATATATTCCGTTTCAAAGCTTTCGGGGACAGAATATCATAAATTTTCCGACATTGTTACCGAAACAGCCCTGATTTCGCCGTATTGTGTTCAGTTTACGTTAAGTTTCGTGCCTCATGACCTTGAAACTTTACTCACTTTTCCGATAGTGAACGAACATTCAAACGGTGTCGGTGCCTATAAATTCGCAAATGACTCTACACTCGTACCAAACGAAAACTATTACGGTGCAAAAGGCACCATTTCCGAAATATCGCTCGTCACGGGCGACAAAACAGAGCTTTTCAACAACAAAAAGATAACGCTTCTTTACAACGGAGGTGACCTCTCCTACGGGGAGATAGATAAGGCAAATCCCTTAAAAACGATTTCCACCAACAAGCTCACTTTTCTCGGAATAAACAAATACCGTAAACTATTTTCAAAAGCGGATTACCGTCACGCACTCTCCTCAATCATTGACAGAACGTATCTTGCATCGTTTGCACCGCAGGGTAACGGTTACGTGTCGTTTTCCGTTATAAATCCGTCGTGGTATAAATTTGATTCAACACTCGTTTCTTCAAAATATTCAACTGCCGATGCAAAAGATGTTCTCTCCTCGGCCGGATTGTCGGGTGCATCGGTAAATATCGTTGTAAACAGTGAGAACGTCAACCGACTTATGATAGCAAGAAGTCTTGCCGATACGCTTGAGGAGCTCGGTGCAAAGGCAACCGTATCTTCTCTTGCGTGGGACGATTATCTTGCGGCGATTTCGGCAGGCGCTTACGATATATACGTGGGCGAAACGCTTCTTCCGAACGATATGGACGTGTCGGCACTTTTGCCCGAATATGCCTCGTATACGGATTCTCAGCTGATATCTTCACTTGATGAGAATATGCCCGTTATCCCCCTGTTTTTTGATCAGGAAACTCTCCTGACAAACGGCGTTTTTCTGTCTGCTGACGAGCCTTTGCTCACAGTCTGCGGATATAAATAGTTGACCCTTTTTCTGTTGACTATCAACCTTATATGTTATAAAATTACCGTATAACCATACAGTAGGAGTGACCTAAAATGAAAAAACTTATATACATATTTCTGGCTTTAAGCATGATTCTTTCATGTTGCCCTCTTTTTGCTGTCGCAGATGATGACATTCCCGAATTCGTAATTCTCGACGGAGGTTATCTTGAAGAATACAACGGCCCGGGCGGTAACGTCGTAATTCCCGACACCGTCGTAACTATCGGCGACAACGTTTTTGCAAACAACGAATCAATAACGTCGGTCACCATTCCGTCATCGGTTAAATCGGTCGGTGCTATGGCTTTTCTTGCCTGCTCAAATCTGAGAACAATAAATTTTGAAAGCGGTTGTCAGACAATCGGCTCATGTGCTTTTTCATATTGCACGTCACTGACCAAGTTTACGATGCCCAGCACCGTATCATATATGGAAGACGGTGTTTTTGAGGGTTGCTCATCACTTAAGACGGTGAATTTGTCAAGACGTCTCTCAACCATTCCCCCGACAACCTTCAACGCTTGCTCCTCACTCGTGACCTTCGATATTCCCGACGGTATTACGGAAGTTTCGGATATGGCATTTGCAGGTTGCAGATCGCTTAAATCAGTTACGTTCCCCGACAGTGTACTGACGGTCGGTTTTGAGCCTTTTATGGGTGTAACTACGCTTGAAAAGGTAACCATTCCTGCACATCTTAACACAACAATGTTCAAGTATTATCTGCCTGAAAATACGGAAATAATCATTTCCAATCCCCCCGTTGTGACACCTCCTGCTGAGGATTCGGATGACGAAACGGGCACGGGTACAGGCACGGGCACGGGTACTGGTACAGGTACGGGTACTGGTACAGGCACAGGTACAGGAACGGGCACGGGCACAGGCACAGGTACAGACACAGGTACAGGCACAGGCACAGGTACCGGAACAGGTACTGGCACAGGAACAGGTACAGGTACTGGCACTGGCTCAGGTACTGTTGTAAGACCCGGTACAAGTTCAGGTACTAACACAGGCTCAAATACAGGAACCAACAAGCCTCTCACGGAAGTGGGCTTCTCCAAAAACGGCACCTATAACAGCAATACGTACAGCGACGTTTCAACTGACCACTGGTTCTATACCTCTGTTGCAAACGCTTACGAATACGGTCTTATGTTCGGTAAATCAGGTGCCACCTTCAATCCCGCTGATACGATGACGGTTGCAGAAGCTATAACGATCGCCTGCCGTCTCCACACAACCTATTACGGTCGTGATGCAGTTACAATCTCAACGGGTAACGTGTGGTATAAAAACTATGTAAATTACGCTCTCGAAAACAAGATTATCAAACAAGGGGATTTTGCAAACTACAACTTCCCGATTACAAGAGCTGAAATGGCTCGTATATTCGCAAAAACTCTGCCTGAGAAATGGCTTGAAAAAATAAACGACGTTGACAGCATACCCGATATGACGGAAACTCATACCGATTATGAAGCCGTGCTTAAACTTTATACGGCAGGTATCTGCTCGGGCAGCGATGCAAAACACAACTATATGCCCGAAACAAATATAAAGAGAAGCGAGGTTGCCGCAATCATAACAAGACTTGCCGATAAATCCCTGCGAGTTGAATTTTAAAGGCGGTGACACCGTATGAAAAAATCACTTTTACTTGTTCTCACGGCAACTTTTATCATAATGCTCTGCTCATGCGCTAAAGAAAAGGAAACCTTTTCATACGTTGAGAATATGACGGGCATAACGATAACATCATATTCGGGAGAGGAAAGTGACCTGACCTTGCCCGACGAAATCGACGGCAAAACTGTCACTGCACTTGAAAGCAGTACTTTTGAAAACTGTCAGTCACTGATACACGTCACTTTTCCCGACTCCGTAACGGAAATTCCCGCAAACTGCTTCAAAAACTGTATAAACCTTGAAACAATAACTGCACCCTCTGTCAAAAAAGTCGGTCTCAGTGCTTTTGAGGGAACGAAACTTATACAGAAAGACGGTTTTGTAATTGTGGGGGACGGAATACTTATCGAGTATAACGGTACGGGAAGCAATATCTCTGTTCCTGACACGGTCAAGGATATCGGCTCGGTCTTTTTTGCAAATACAACGCTGAAAAGCATCTTTCTTCCCGATACGGTGACTGCGCTTGAAACCGATGCTTTTGCAGCTTGCAGCGAACTTTGCGATATCTCACTCCCGACGACAATTAAGTCTATCGGCCCGTATGCATTTTACGGTTGTTATAAACTTGAATACATTGATATTCCTGCAGGATGTGAGTCGATAGGCGAGCAAGCTTTTGCAGACTGCGTTTCGCTCAAGAGTATTTCAATACCCGACAGCGTTACCGAAATAGGAAACAACGTTTTTCTGGATTCAAAAAACGTTGTTGTAACAACGCCCTTCGAAAGTACGGCATTTACGTACGCTGCAGAAAACAACATACCAATTGAATAGAAAAAAGCGGTCTTCATACGAAGACCGCTTTTATTTTGTCTGCTTTTAGAATGCGAGAGCAAGCATAAGGATAACAACTATTGCCATAAGAATTGAGCAAACGATTGTTGCCTTATTAAGAATACTCTGAAGCTGCTTGTTCTTCTGTCTGCCGTAGAAGCTGTTTTCTGCACCGCCGGAAATTACACCGTTAATGCCTTCTGACTTTGCATCCTGACAAACAACAAGTCCGATTATCGCTACGCAAAGAACGACAAGGATTACTCCGAAAACTGTAGTCATTTTATATTCCTCCGTTAAAATTATAATTTTTAATAAGCATTGTTATAATAGCATACTGATATAAAAAGTGCAAGACTTTTATTATTCTTCCGTCACTTCTTCAATTTCCTCATCAGATTCTTCTTCCTTTGCGGTCTTTGAAAGTGCTATAACTCTTACGTCCTGCGCAAGTTTCATAACCTTGACGCCCTGCGTAACTCTTGAATAAACCTGAATGTCGTCTGCATCCATTCTGATGATAACGCCGTCGGATGAAATAAGAATAATATCTTCATCGGGTTTTACCACCTTGATGCCTGCAACGTCACCCGTCTTGTCGGTAAGATTGTAGTTGAGTATTCCCTTACCGCCTCTTGCCTGAACCTTATATTCGGAAATTTCCGTTCTCTTACCGAAGCCATTTTCCGTAACTGTAAGAAGCTTACCCGTTTCATCGGCAATTTCCATGCCGACAACGTAGTCATCCTCTGCAAGAAGTATACCTCTCACGCCATGAGCAGGTCTTCCCATCGGTCTGATGTCGGAAACCTCAAATCGAATTGCCTTACCCTTACGAGTACCGATGATAAATCTTTCTTCATTGCCCGTAAGTGCAACTGTAACAAGTTCATCATCTTCGTCAAGCAGGATTGCGATAAGACCGCCCTTTCTTGCCGTATCGTATTCGGAAAGTGCAGTACGCTTTACCGTACCCTTCTTGGTTATCATCGTGAGATACTTGTCTTCCTGATCGAAGGAATCTATCGAAATTACTGCGTTTATCTTTTCTTCCTGTTCAATGGGAAGCAGATTTGCAAGGTTTACGCCCTTTGCCGTTCTGCCCGCTTCGGGAATGTTGTAACCTTTAAGTCTGAACACCCTGCCCTTTGACGTAAAGAAGAGAATGTACGAATGTGTATTTGCAACAAACATCTCTTCAACGAAGTCTTCTTCACGGGTGGTCATGCCCGTAACACCACGACCGCCCTTCTTCTGTGCACGGTATGTGTTGACGGGAAGGCGCTTGATGTAGCCGAAGTGCGATCTTGTTATAACGACGTCTTCTCTTTCGATAAGATCCTCATCCTCGATGCCGTCAATCGCATCGCCGATATCGGTTCTTCTCTCGTCGCCGAACTTATCACGTGTTTCAATAAGCTCGTCCTTTACAACGCCGAGTATCTTGCGCTCGTCTGCAAGAAGTTCCTTATAATATCTTATATCTTCGAGAAGTTTGTTATATTCTTCTTCAATTTTTTCACGTTCAAGACCCTGAAGTCTGCGAAGTTGCATTTCAAGGATTGACTGTGCCTGAATGTCGGAAAGACCGAATCTTTCCATAAGTCTTTCTTTGGCGTTGTTGTAGCTTGAACGGATTATCCTGATAATTTCGTCAATGTTGTCACACGCAATTCTAAGACCTTCGAGAATGTGTGCCCTGTCTTCAGCCTTTTTGAGTTCAAAGCGTGTTCTGCGTTCAACAATTTTTTCACGGTGCATCACGTATTCTTTAAGAATATCCTTGAGTGCAAGCACTTTAGGCTGCCCGTCAACGAGTGCAAGCATATTTACCGCACACGTATCCTGCAGTGCCGTGAATTTATAAAGCTGATTAAGAACAACCTGAGGATTTGCTTCACGCTTTAAGAAAATCTGTATTTTAAGACCGTCTTTGCCCGAAACGTCCTTTATATTCGAAATACCTTCGACACGCTTATCCTTTACTAGTTCGGCAATTTTCTTTACGAGTTCAGCCTTATTTACCATATAGGGTATTTCTGTGACTTCGATTTCATACCCCGTTTTCTTTTCGATTATTTCAGCCTTGGCACGAACGGTTATTTTACCGTGTCCCGTTGAATATGCGGCACGTATACCGCTTTTGCCCATTATTGTCGCACCCGTCGGGAAATCGGGACCCTTCACGTACTCCATAAGTCCCTCGGTGTCTATATCGGGATTGTCAATCAAAGCAATTGTGCCGTTTATTACCTCCGTTAAATTGTGAGGAGGTATATTAGTTGCCATACCAACCGCTATACCCGAACTTCCGTTTACGAGAAGACAGGGTATTTTTGAAGGAAGCACCGTAGGTTCTTCCAGATGCTCGTCAAAGTTGGGTACGAAATCAACCGTATCCTTGTCGATGTCGGCAAGCATTTCGTTTGAAATTTTTGCCATTCTCGCCTCGGTATAACGGTATGCAGCCGGCGGGTCACCGTCGATTGAACCGAAGTTACCGTGACCGTCTACAAGCGGATATCTCAGCGAGAAGTCCTGTGCAAGACGAACGAGTGCATCGTATACGGATGCGTCACCGTGGGGATGGTATCTACCGAGCACGTCACCGACGGTTGTCGCTGACTTACGGTAGGGTTTATCACTTGTAAGCTTGTCCTCATACATCGTATACAGAATTCTTCTGTGTACGGGTTTAAGACCGTCCCTTACGTCAGGCAGTGCACGTGCAACTATAACACTCATCGCATAGTCAATAAAGCTCTTTTCCATTTCGGAGCGGAGTTCAACGTCAACTATGTGCTGATTTTTTAATATTTCTATCTGTTCCGGTTTCATTGTCAGTGCACCTCCTTATACGTCAAGATTTGTAACATATTTTGCATTTTCTTCAATGAACGCCCTTCTCGGTTCAACCTTTTCGCCCATGAGTATGGTAAATATCTCATCTGCTTCAACGGCATCTTCCATAGTTACTTTAAGAAGCGTTCTCGTTGCAGGATTCATGGTTGTGTCCCAAAGCTCCTGCGGATTCATTTCACCGAGACCTTTGTAACGTGAAATTTCAACCTTTGCATTGGGATCTCCACCCTTAAGTTCAAGTGATAAAGCATCCCTCTGCTCATCAGAATAAGCCTGACGCACTTCCTTGCCTCTTGAAAGTTTGTAAAGCGGAGGCTGTGCGATGTATATGTGTCCTTTTTCTATCATTTCACGCATAAAGCGGAAGAAGAATGTCAAAAGAAGCGTTCTGATATGGGCACCGTCAACGTCGGCATCGGCCATGATAACGACTTTTCCGTAACGGATTTTTGATATATCAAATTCACTGCCTATACCTGCACCTATTGCAGTTATAACGGGGGTGAGTTTATCGTTGCCGTAAACCTTATCGGCACGTGCTTTTTCCACGTTGAGCATCTTACCCCACAGAGGAAGAATTGCCTGGAAATCGGAATCTCTGCCCTGCTTTGCGCTACCGCCTGCAGAATCACCCTCGACTATGTAAAGCTCGGTAAATTCAGCATCTTTTTCATGGCAGTCAGCAAGTTTACCCGGCAGCCCGCCGCCTGAGAGCGCACTTTTTCTCGTAGTTTCACGTGCTTTTCTCGCCGCTTCCCTCGCCCTGCTTGCAGTAAGTGCCTTATCAATGATTATCTTACCCACCGACGGATTTTCTTCAAGAAAATCGGACAGTTTTTCATTTATCATCGAGTCAACAAGACTTCTCATTTCGGAGTTTCCGAGTTTAGTCTTTGTCTGACCTTCAAACTGAGGCTCATGCAGTTTTACAGAGATAATTGAACAAAGACCTTCTCTCACGTCTTCACCCGAGAGAGGCTTGTCATTTTCCTTTAAGAAGCCCCTTTTCTTTGCATAGGCGTTGAGCACCCTTGTAAGAGCATTTCGAAAGCCCGTTTCATGCATACCGCCTTCGGTGGTATTTATGTTGTTTGCGAAGGAGAAAGATGTTTCTTCATAACTGTCGTTCCACTGAAGCGCAACTTCCGCAAACGAATCGTTTTTCGAACCGCTTACGTAAATAACGTCCTCATGAATAGCCTCTTTATTTCTGTTGAGGTAGGTTACGAATTCTCTTATACCGCCTTCATAGAGCATCGTTTTTTCCTTATGCTCTTCTTCAAGTCCCCTTAAATCACGGAGTGTTATTTTTATACCGCCGTTTAAGAATGCCTGTTCACGAAGCCTCTTGAGAAGTACATTATATTCAAATACAACTTCATCAAAAATCTGCGCATCGGGCTTGAACATAATTGTCGTTCCCGTTTCGTCAGATTTTCCCGATTCCTTTACCTGACCGTCGGGTATACCTCTCTTATACGACTGAGTATGTATCTTTCCGCCGTTTTTAACTTCAACCGTAAGCCATTCGGACAGTGCGTTAACAACAGACGCACCAACACCGTGAAGACCGCCTGACACTTTATATCCGTCACCGCCGAACTTACCGCCTGCATGAAGCACCGTGAAAACGACGTCAATGGTATTGATGCCCATTTTCGGATGCATACCTGAAGGTATTCCTCGACCGTTATCCGTGACTCTTATTATGTCACCTTCAAGTATATCTACTTCAATGTGACTGCAGTATCCCGCAAGCGCCTCGTCGATAGAGTTGTCCACTATCTCGTAAACGAGATGGTGAAGACCCCTCGCCGAAGTAGATCCGATATACATACCGGGTCTTTTTCTTACCGCTTCAAGCCCTTCCAGTACCTGAATTTGACTGTCATCGTAGACTTTGTCAACCTTAGTGCTGTTTTCCAATTCTTCCACGATTTTTCTCCTTACTATGTTAATTCTTCATTGTTAATTCTTCTTATGATGGTCTGTACAGATAATTGAGTTATGTAAACCTTATTTTCCGTCACCACAAAACTTTTCGGTATATCATCCATTACTGTTTCAACCCTGCCTTCTCTCTGTGCTTTTTCAAGCATCAGCGAAGTGGCATTTTTGCGTGTATTCTTGGAAACAGTAGTGTTATCCATATCAAAAATACCTATTATATCCTTGTCGGAAATCACTCTGTCTCCACCGATATGAACGTACATTTTTTATATTCCCGTATATTAAGATTAGTGTGTGTTTATGTAAACTTTTAACACTCGATTATCGTTCCGTTTTTTATGTTAAAAAACTTTACGTTATCTATATTTTTATATCTTGCACGGTCACAGCCTGTTATAATTACCTGCCTGTCCGTTATTTTCTTTAAGATATATGTCTGCCTCGGTCTGTCAAGCTCGCTGAGCATATCATCAAGAAGCATTACGGGTTGTTCACCCGTCGTTTCATAAACGAGGTCCCCTTCTGCCATTTTAATTGACAGAACAGCACTTCTCTGCTGACCCTGCGAACAGAACATTTTTGCCGACATCTGATTAACAGTAACTTCCATATCATCTCTCTGCGGTCCGACAAGTGACATTCCTGCAGAAATTTCCTCATTTTTCATATCAGATATTTCTTTTGCAAGAAAACTTCTCGTCGCTTCAAGCGAGTAAAACTCATTTTCCGATTCTTTACCGCTGTGAATGTATGATAATTTAAGTTCTTCCTTACCGTTTGACAATTCAAGATGATCTTTTCGGGCAATTTCACCGAGTTTTTTTATGTAGGAATTCCTCATAAACATAAGATATGCCCCGACGTTTGCCTGCTTTTCACTCCACACGTCAAGCGTCGCTTCAAGCTGCGGATATTTATATATATCTTTTAAAAGAGCATTCTTTTGTGTGAGAATTTTCTCATAATCCTCTACTGCTTTTGCATATTTGGGCTTTAATACGGAAATTGCCTGATCTAAAAACCTTCTTCTCTCACCGGGACCCTCTTTAATGAGATTCAAGTGTTCGGGGGCAAATAAAACGGTATAGAAATTACCTGCCATATCCATATTTCTTTTTATGGGTACACCGTTTATTTTTGCTTCACGCCGTCTTTTATCCGAATAAAAGATAATATCATACTCGTTGTTTCTGTTTTCAGCAAAAAAAGTCATATTAAGCACTGCTTTTTCTTTGTCGTGCATAATAAGTTCTTTATCCTTTGCAGGCCTGAAACTCTTTCCCGACGTGAACACATATATGCTTTCGAGAAGATTGGTTTTTCCCTGAGCATTTCTGCCGTAAAAAACATTTACGCCGCCGCTTAAGTCAAAACCCGTCTTTTCTATATTTCTGAAGTTTTCAAGATAGAGACTTACTACCTTCATCAGATAACCTCTATCGTTTCACCGTCAACTGTTACACGGTCACCGCCTCTTATTTTTTTACCACGCATCGTGCATACTTCATCATTCACAAGAACCTGACCTTCTCTTATAAGAATGTCCGCCTCACCGCCGGTTGAAGCAACACCGCTGAATTTAAGAAGCTGATTTAATTTTATAAATTCTGTATTTATTTTAATATTCATTTATTCCTCTGTCTTTAATCTTACGGGAAGTACAAGGAATATGAAAGAATCACCCTCAACAGGCTTTATCACCATAGGTGAAAGGCTGTTATTGAGTTCAATCTTTACCTGATCTTCCCTTGAGTTTCTAAGTGCATCTATAAGAAATTTATTGTTAAATCCTATTTCAAGATTACCGCCACTGCTCTTTACGTCAAACATATCTTCAATTTTGCCCAAAGGTGACGAGCAGAAGAGTTTTACCTGATCATCCGTAAATTTAAGACGGATAGGTGAGCGCTGTCTTTCATTTATGAGAAGTGACGCCCTTTCAACACTGTCAGCAAATGCTTTTACATCCGAAACAATTTCAATGCTTTTTTCCTTTGGCATAGCATTGTTATAGTTTAAAAATTCACCCTCAAGAAGTCTTGTTATAAGAATGGTATTTTCTATTTCAAACTGTGCATGCTTGCGGGATACGTTGATTTTAACCTTTGTATCGGTTTCTTTAAGCATTCTTGTCACTTTAAGAAGCGTCTTTCCGGGAATATTGAATTTCAGCGCTTCCGTTGCAGTTGAAGAAAGTTCTTCATTTCTTATTGCAAGTCTGTAACCGTCAACACCGACAACCCTTATGTTATTTCCGTTCACTTCAAAAAGACATCCCGTATGTACAGGCTTTGCCTCATTTGTAGATACGGCATAAACAGTCTGCTTTATCATAGATTCAAGTTTATTTTCTTCTATTTCAACACTGTTTTCATAATTTACGGAAGGAAGTTCGGGATAATCCATATACGACGATGCCATTATTGAAAAATGCGTCATACCGCTGTCTATATCCACTTTATTATTTTCATCAACAGATATAGTTACCTGCGTTCCTGCAAGTTTTCTTATAATTTCACCGAATGTGCTTGCATTGATAACAACGCTGCCATATTCATCGTTTATAGAAGGAATTGTACAAATGATGGCAATTTCCAAGTCAAAGCCGGTTATTTTAAGACTTCCCTTACCGTCTGTTTCAATAAGCAGCCCTTCAAGTATCTGTGATGCAGCTTTGCTTGCAACCGCACCGCTTGCCGTTGCAACAGCTTCGCTTAAAATACTTCTTTCAACTGTAAATTTCATATATTTACCTCCCGATAAATTATTGTTCTTTGTTAAGTTATTTCGTCTGTAAAAAAAGTGTTTTTGTTAAAAAACAAATGTAAAAAAATTATAGTAGTATTAGTAGGGGCTGTTTAAACTGTTCAAAACTCTCAAAAGACCGTAAGGACAAGCATTTGACAAATTTTTGAGCTGTCAGTTTACGGAAGATAAGAAGTTAATAATTGTATTTAATTATTGTGCATTGTTGATAATGTTCAAAACCTGATTGTTAATAAACAGTAACTACTACAATAACTCAAAATTGAGTTTTAGCAAAAATATTGTTGAATTTTGATGATATTTGTAAAAAAAATTCTATTGCTGACAGTCTTTTATAAAAGATGAGATTTTTAATTTATAATTACTGTCATTTTCCATATCGGCACGGACGCTTTTTAAAGAATTTAAAACAGTACTGTGATTTCTGTTGAAAAATGAACCTATTGTGGAAAGAGAAAGATTGGTAAGCTCATTAACAACGTAGATTGCAGCATTTCTTGCTTTTGAAATTTCATTCGTTCTTTTCGGACCTGTAATATCTTCAGGTTTAACGTGATGTATTTCTGCAGCTCTTTCAATGATTCTTTCAATACGCTTTTCAATAGGCTCCATAGAAGAACTGATATCGTGTAAAACGTCGGAAGCAAGTTTAAGATTTAAAGGTTTTCCCATAAGTGTGTGACCTGCTTTAATCTTTTTAACTGCACCTTCAAGCTGTCTTACGTTGTCATTCAGTGCTTTTGAAAGACAGTCTATAATCTCCTGCGGAAGTTCAATATTATTTTCAGCCGCTTTTTGCTTTATAATTGCACAGCGTGTTTCATAGTCAGGCTTTGTCACTTCAACGATAGGACCGTTTTCAAACCTTGTACGAAGCCTGTCCTCAAGTGTGGGAATTTCTTTCGGAGGACGGTCACTTGTAAGAACAATCTGTTTTCTTGCATTATAAAGACTGTTGAAGGTGTGGAACATTTCTTCTTCGGTAGACCTTTTTCCGCCGATAAACTGAACGTCGTCTACCAAAAATACGTCTGCCTGACGGTATTTATTTCTGAATTCTATAGTTTTTTCTTTACCTATGGCTTCAATAAGTTCGTTAGTAAATTCCTCACCTTTTACGTAGACAATGTTTGCATCGGGATTATGCTTTTTTATTCTGTTGCCGATTGCACACATAAGATGAGTTTTACCAAGACCTGAATGGCCGTGAATAAAAAGCGGATTATATGCAGTGCCGGGTTCTCTTGAAACAGCTTCGCTTATTGCATGGGCAACCCTGTTGCCTTCACCGACTACGAAATTTGCAAAAGTATATGTATCAAGAAGTGAAACGGTAAAAGGTGCGGGAGATACTGAATTTTCGTTATACAATTTAACGGGTGCTTCTTCAGGGGAAGTTACGGTTATATCAACACGAAAACCAAGTGCACGTTCAAGACCTGAAAGAACCTGTTCTTTATATCTTAAAAACATATCGCATTGAAATGAAGAGGGACATGAAAAATAAGCCGTATCACCTTCAAGACGAAGAGCAGTAGCACAGTCAATCCACTGAGCCGCCGCAACACTTATTGTGGAGTTATCACCAAAAATATAATCACGCTTTGCCTTTGCCCAAACATCTGCAAATGAAAACATAAATAACCTCTCTATTTTTATAATATATCTTATTATATAATATATAGTATATAATTACAAGATAATTTTATTGAAAAATAAGTAACTAAGATATATAATACATACATCAAAACACAGGAGTAAAATATGGAAATAAGAAAAGCAACGCATCGTGATTATGATGAATTGATGAAAATATATGAAGATGCAGCAGTTTTTATGGCTGAAAACGGTAATCCGACGCAGTGGGTGGGATATCCTTCAAAAGAAATGGTGAAAAATGATATAGAAAAAGGACAAAGTTACGTTTGTACGGAAGACGAAGAAATACTTGCAGTTTTTGTTTATTTTGAAGAAAACGATCCTTGGTATGCGTATATAGAAGGACAATGGATAAATGATGAACCGTACGGTGTTGTACACAGAATTGCATCTGCGAGAAAGAAAAAAGGTGTCGGCGAGTTTTGCATTAAATGGGCGTTTGAAAGGTGCAAAAACCTGCGTATAGACACTCATAAAGACAATATTCCTATGCAAAATCTAATTAAAAAGTTAAATTTTGAATACTGCGGAATCGTATATATGGACGACGGTTCACCCAGAATTGCATTTCAGAAAACAAAATAAAAGAGTCATCCAAACGGATGACTCTTTTGCATTATTTGATACTTACTTTTGTCATTACTACGGGGGTTAAAGGCTTGTCGCCCCAGTCGGTGTCAACTGCAGCGATTCTGTCAACTGCATCCATACCTGAAACTACTTTTCCGAAAGCAGCGTACTGACCGTCAAGATGAGGTGCATCCTCGTGCATTATGAAAAACTGGCTTCCTGCCGAATCGGGATCCATTGCACGTGCCATTGATATAACGCCACGTGTATGCTTTAAATCGTTTTTAACACCGTTTGCGGCAAATTCACCTTTTATCGAATAGCCGGGGCCGCCCGTACCGTTTCCTTTGGGGCAACCGCCCTGTATCATAAATCCGGGAATTACACGGTGAAAGGTAAGTCCGTCATAAAAGCCTGAATTTACAAGTTTTTCAAAATTTTCCACTGTTTTGGGGGCAATTTCGGGATAAAGCTCTATTTCAATGAGTTCGCCGCTGTCCATTTCAATTACTACCATAATTTTTCTCCTTTATAATAATATAGATTTATTTTACCATAATAATATCAACAAAACAACAGATAATAATACAGGGTGAGTTTATGGATAAAAAAAGAAAACCTGAGATAGAGCACGACAACACAAAAGAAACGAAATCCGTAATGGCTGATTTCAAAACAGACCCGTTTGGCAGTTATACGGGAGTATGTAAGGATAAATACGAAATTCCCGTACAGGACGTGGACGATCTCTAAATAAAAAATACTCGGGATTATCCCGAGTATTTTTTATTCTTTAAAACATATAGTTGTAAAATAGCAGATACTGTCTTTGAATCACATATTTCGCCGTCAAGCACCATTTTTACCGCTTTTTCAAAGGGTACGGCAATAAGTTCTATAAATTCATCCTCGTCGAAATCGGTTCCGACAAAGGTAAGGTCTTTATAATCTGCGTAGAAAAGATGAACAGTTTCTGTACAAATGGCAGGCATGGTTATAACGGGAGAAAGTTTTGTCAGTTTTTCTGCTTTATAGCCCGTTTCCTCCCTTAATTCACGAAGGGCTGCCTGATATATGTCCTCACCTTTATCAGTTTTACCGGCAGGTATTTCAAGAGTATAGAGATCCATAGCGTATCTGTGCTGTCTGACAAGCAGAATCTCATCATTTTCGTTAAGCACGATAACACCCACACCGTCAGTTGTGCATATTTTCTCCCTGTAAGCATCGTTGCCGTCGGGCAGACGTATAGTATCCGTGTTCACGGTAATGATTTTTCCTTCAAAAACTGTTTTACTTTCAAGCATTTCAAATGACATACAACTCACCTCTTTTATATTTTACCACATACTCTGATTTTATCAATAATTGTTTCACGTGAAACTTTTTTGTCGAATGTTTCACGTGAAACATTCACTATACGGAAAAAGAGCCCGCAAAAGCGGACTCTTTTTCTGCAACATATAAATAAGAAGGGTGGGGTTTGAACTAAAGAGGGGTAATCTTTAGCTCACTTATATATTATCATACAAATTTGCAAAAAAAGTAGAATTTTCGTAAACAATTTGTGAACAATGAAAAATTACAAAAAACAAAGCTGATCGGGGATTTTTGTCACGGAAAGAAGTTCTTCGGCAATGTGAATATCTTCAGGAGATAAGCATACTCCGCTTATACCGCAGGCAGTAAGTGTTTTAAACATTATGGGGTCTGTTATAATTTCTCCGCAAGCAGTACATGTTTTTCCTGCCTTTGTTGCAAGGTCAGTCGTGCGAACTGCGGCAGCAAGTGCTTTTTCTTTTGACATAAACTCACGGCACAGACCGTTTAAGCCTATAGAAATAAAATCACACTCTGCAATTATTGAGGCGACGGAACAGTAACCTGATACATTTTCTATCATTGCACCAATTTTAAAATCTTTGTTTCCACCGCACATTGAAGATAACCTGCCTCTGATATAGCGTACGTCGCCTGAATTTCGCACGTTGGGAATGAGAATATTTGCTTTTTCAAGGCAGGAAATGTCAAAAAGCTGTTTTTCTTTAAGGCGTTCCTCCATTCCGCAGGCAAGGGACAGCTTGTCCCCTTCAAAATCAAAAAGTCTGATAACGCCGTTTGGCTCTAATTCAGAAAACATAATATATTCTTTTGAAAAGTCACGAACTCCGTCGATAAGCATTCCCTCTGTACGCCACAAGCCTACGGGATAACCCGAATGGGCAAAGGGGACGGAAACTACCGAAGAATAAATGGCAGGACGGTATACATCATCACACTTGCCGATTACGGTTACTGTGGACGAATCCGTATCTATTGTAACTTTATCGCCGTATCTGAGATCTTTGACACCGGTAACTACGGTAGTATTCATATATTTAAGGAAAATATAATTATGAGACAGTTCGCAGTTGTCTTTGGTTATTATTGCGTCAATTTTATTTTTAAAGTACGATATATTTTCAAGATCAGGCATAAAAGTCAATATGTTTTGTCCGATGATTCCGCTTAAACTTTTACCGCACATTACGTTGCATTTCATAATATCTCTCCGCTCATCAAAATTTACCATATTATATCACCGACCTATGTTTAATCTTGTCGAAAAAACAGAAAAGTTATCAACAAGTTTACATAATTCCTGTTGATAACTCGGTAAAACCCGTTGATAACTGTTCATAACTCGGTTGAAAATGTTAAAAACCCTTGATTTTTCAAGGAAAAATGCTTGTCTGTAATTTCAGTAACAGTCGAATTATGTAAATCTAAGTAACAAGTGTTTAAAGCGATTTTTTAAGGTAAATAATTTTAAAAGAGGTGATTAAAATTTCTACTTTTGATACTGCGGCTGCCAAGTCGCTGGGTGCAGCCCTCACACTTGCAGGAGATCTCGGTGCAAGATACGTTGGCACAGAGCATCTTCTTCTCGCTCTTACCTTGCCGACAAGCCCTCTGCGCTCAATTCTTGCAGAAACGGGCGTATCCTATACCGCACTTATGACGAGGCTTTCGTCTTCAAAAAAGCCTACACAGCTTACTGCGCAGAATATGACGCCTGCTTTGAAATGTGCTCTTGAAAGACTGCATACGAAACACATAATTACCTGTAACGACCTTCTTTCATCCATTATGAGTGATTGTGAGTGTGCCGCATATAAGACTGCAAAGTCAATGGGGGCGCGACCAGAGGAACTGAGAAAGCCGTCGATGACGCTGTGTTCGCTTCCCTCCTCCCTGCTGTCTTACGGCACGGATTTAACCGCACTTGCGCTCAGGGGGAAAATAGATAAAATTTTTTGCCGTGAAGAAGAAACGGAAAGACTTTGCCGTGCGCTCTGCCGTAAAACAAAGGCAAATCCCTGCCTTATCGGAGAGGCAGGCGTGGGGAAAACGGCGATAGCAGAGGCTTTAGCCCTGCGTATGTCGGATGGAGACGTGCCCGCAAGGCTTTGCGGACGGCCGCTTTTTTCACTTGACCTTGCTTTAACGGTTGCAGGTGCAAAATACAGAGGTGAATTTGAAGAGCGTTTAAAAAATCTGTTAAAGGAATTGTCAAAAGCAAATGCCGTGGTGTTTATAGATGAAATACATTCCATTGTGGGTGCAGGAAGTGCGGAAGGAAGCATAGATGCCGCAGGGATATTGAAACCGCTTCTTGCAAGAGGTGAAATTTCGGTAATCGGAGCAACGACACACGCCGAATATCTGCGTTTTATAGAGAGAGACGGTGCGCTTGCACGAAGATTTATTCCTATCTACGTAGAAGAACCGACGCCTGAAAGGGCGAAAATAATGCTTCACGGGGCAAAAAAAGCATATGAAAGGTTCTTTTCCTGCGAGATAGCCGATGAAATATGTGACCGTGCCGTCGACCTTTCGGTAAAATACCTTCCCTCCCGCAGTTTACCCGACAAGGCGCTTGATCTTATAGATACGGCGTTGTCTGCCAAGACGGGAGGTTTGCTTTCTGAAGAGGATTTGCTTGATGCGGCGGCTCTGCAGACAGGGTTGCCTATTGGCAAGGAAAATGAAAAACTGTTTAACCTTGAAAACGTACTGAAAAATGAAGTTTTCGGGCAGGACGAGGCAATAAAAGTCCTTTGCGATGAGGTAAAAGCAGGTTTTTTTGCAAATTCTGCAGACAGACCGCTTGCCTCCTTTTTGTTCTGCGGACCGACGGGTGTTGGAAAAACGGCACTTGCAGGGGCTTTGTGCCGAGAACTTTTTTCACGTGAACCGATTCGCTTTGATATGAGTGAGTATTCCGAGGCACACTCCGTTTCACGTCTTATCGGCTCACCGCCGGGATACGTCGGACACGAGGAAAACGGGCTTCTGATAGAGGGTATAAGAAAAAATCCGCACACCGTGCTCCTTTTCGACGAGGCGGAAAAGGCACATCCGCAGGTGCTTTCACTTCTTTTACAGATACTTGATTACGGTCGACTGACGGATTCCCACGGTATCAAGGCGGATTTTTCGCATTGTATCGTAATTCTGACGTCAAACACCTATTCAAAGGCACTCAGCGGTTTTGGAGGCAGAATGTCGGATAAGGAGTTAAAAGACGTATTTCGCCCCGAAATAAGAGGCAGATTTGACAAAATAATCACGTTCAGCCCGCTCGGAGAAGAGGAAAAAAGGCAGATAGCATACTCTATGTGTGAAAAACAGGGCATAAACCCCACTGAAAATGAAATAAAAGAACTCATCGGCGGTACGGGAAGCGGTCGTGACATCAGGAAAAAAGTGAGAATATTGTGTATGGAGAGGGCAAAATCAAAGAAAATGTGATATAATGTACGAAAAAGGGGGTGTCGGCAATTATAAGAGATGATGCAAAAGCAGTAATAGATGCGGCTCTTTTGGCGGCACAGCCCGATATTGCCGTAAAAAAAGCCCTTGCAGAAATGCCATCGTATACGGGAAAACTCGTTCTTGTGGCAATCGGCAAAGCCGCGTGGCAGATGGCAAAAGCGGCGTATGACGAGCTTTTGGGGAAAATAGATGACGGTATTGTCATAACCAAACACGGCCATTCAAAAGGTGAAATCGGCAGGCTTAAAATAAGAGAAGCTGGTCATCCCGTCCCCGATGAGCATTCGTACAGCGCAACCGCCGAAGCAATCGATTTGGTAAAAAACCTCTGTAAAGAGGATATGGTACTCTTTTTGATATCGGGCGGCGGCTCGGCATTGTTTGAAAAGCCTCTGATTGATGAGGCTGAATTGCAAAGCATCACCAAAACACTTCTTGCATCAGGTGCAGGCATAACCGAGATAAATACGATAAGAAAACGCTTTTCGGCGGTAAAAGGCGGTAAATTTGCGAAAATTTGCTCGCCTGCCCACGTGTTTTCGGTGGTTTTGTCGGACATAATCGGCGATCCGCTTGATATGATTGCATCGGGTCCGTCATATCCTGACAGCGTGACGGCGGATGATGCACTTTACATAGCACAAAAGTATAACCTTTCGCTATCCGACAGGGCAAAAGCGCTTATTAAAGAGGAAACGCCAAAGGTGCTTTATAACGTAAGCGCAAAAATAACGGGATCTGTAAAGCAACTCTGCCTTGCTGCACAAAGGGTGCTTGAAGAAAAGGGTTATGAAACGGTAATTGTGTCCGACTCAATTGATTGTGAGGCGAAAGAGGCAGGTAAAATGTTTGTTTCACTCGCAAAAAAGTACGTCGGATGCGATAAAAACGTTGCACTTATCGGTGGCGGAGAGACTGTCGTGCACGTGACGGGAAATGGTCTTGGCGGACGTAATCAGGAGGTGGCGCTTTCCGCCGCAAAAGAGATGGACGGTATGAAAAACGTGCTGTTTTTCTCGTTAGGCTCGGACGGGACGGACGGTCCGACGGATGCGGCAGGCGGAATCGTAGATGGTTTAACGGCGAAAAATATAGGAAAAATAGACGAGTATCTGGAAAATAATGATTCATATCGCGCACTTCAAAAGGCAGATGCGCTTATTTTCACGGGGCCGACGGGTACCAATGTAAACGATCTTATGTGTATGCTAATAAAAAATAATTAAAGGAGAAATATATATATTTCTCCTTTTTTATTTATTTAAGGTGGCGGATGTGTTAAAATTAGCGTATATGGCAGGTGATAAAGAGTGAAAAGTATAGTAAAGTATTCAAAAGGAATACGGTTTATGGCGCTTCTCACCGTTGCACTTATGTGCGGTGAGGTTTTAGTTGAAACGCATTTACCCAAAATTCTTGCGCAGATTATTGACTACGTTACGGCTATAACCGATACGGGCGGCAGTACGGCAGACGGACTCAGTTACATTTACAAAATGGGTGCGCTTATGGTAATTCTTGCTCTGGTGGGTGTTACGGTGCATCTCGTTGCGAATTATGCCTCGCAGAAGGCGTCCTTCGGTCTTGCTCACAATCTGAGAATTGCGGCGTTTGACAAGATTCAGGTGCTCGGTCTCAAAAATATTGACAGGCTGACAACGACGTCGCTGGTCGTTCGTCTGACTAACGATATTTCATCGGTGCAGAATCTGTTCAGGCAGATACTCGGTCTAGGTCTGCGTGCACCGTTTATGTTTATAAACAGCATAATTATTGCATCGACGCTTAATAAAAAACTGTCTCTTGTTTTTCTTTATGCAATAATTCCGATGATATTTACCATAGTATACCGTATGAATACCTCCCTTCCGGTCTTCAAACGTGTTCAGAAGGCGCTTGACGGACTTAACGATTTCGTAAGGGAAAATCTGCTCGGCATCAGGGTGGTCAAAAACTACACCAAAGAGCAGGCGCAGACAGAGGCTTTTGACGAAATCAGCGGAAGTTATGCGGATATTACGGCAGATGCCAACGTAAAGCTTGCGATAATCCAGCCTCTTATGCAACTTATTATGGGCTTTACGACGGTTGGCGTTATCTGGTACGGCGGATATCTTTATATGCATGAGGAAGTCACAATAGGCATCATAACGGCACTTATCACGTACATAACGCAGATACTTATGTCGTTTCGAATGATGAGTAACGTAATAGTTAATTATTCGAGGACAAAGGTGTCCATAGACAGAATAAATGAGATAATTGATACCGATTCTGCAGTAAAAGAAAAGAAAAATCCCGTTACGGAGCTTGCCGACAGCAGTGTCGAGTTTAAAAACGTAACGTTTGGTTATACGGACGGTGGGGACGACGTTCTGTCAGACGTGTCATTTACGGCAAAAGAGGGTGAAGTTACTGCCTTTCTGGGCGGTACGGGAAGCGGAAAAAGCACTCTTTTACACCTTATTCCGAGAATGTATGACGTGACAGAGGGTGAAGTTAAGGTAGGCGGCGAAAACGTTAAAGACCTTTCTCTTTCCGTGCTTCGTAAAGAGGTTGCCGTGGTACCGCAGTTTTCGACGCTGTTTTCGGAAACGGTGAGGGCAAATTTACTGTGGGGCAACGAAAATGCAGATGAAGAACAGATAAAAAAAGCACTGCATACTGCATGTGCCGATGAATTCGTTGAGAATTTGTCCGACGGAATAGACACGTTTCTTGCAAGAGGCGGTAAAAATCTGTCGGGGGGACAGAAGCAGAGGCTTTGTATTGCCAGGGCGCTTATAAAAGAGCCGAAAATCCTGCTTCTTGACGATTCACTTTCAGCGGTTGACACCAAGACGGATGCATTAATCCGAGAAAGACTTGCAAAGAATTATCCCGACACGACGACGGTTATAATTGCTCAGCGTATAAAATCCGTAAAGAATGCTGATAAAATTTACGTTATTGACGGAGGAAAAATAGTAGCTGAAGGCACGCATAAAACTCTGTCGCAGAGCAACGAGATATATAAAGAGATAATGGATTCTCAGAAGGAGGCAGCCGATGAGTAATAACGATTACAGAAAGACGGATGCCCCTGATATGTCACAGCGTATGATGGGCGGTGGCGGCAATATGGCACGTCAGCGAGCGGCCAATCTGCTTGCCGAAAAGCCCAAGGATATGAAGGGCACGATAAAGAGGATATTCACCTATCTCAAGGGCTCGAAGGTGGGTATGACGACGGCAATAATATTGCTGCTTGTCCATACGGGACTTGATTTGCTTACGACCTATCTTCTCAAACCCATAGTAAACGATTACATAATCCCCAAAAATTATCAGGGGCTTGTTAAAATCTGCGTAACGCTTGCCCTGCTCTACGTTATCAGCGGTGTTTTTCAGTATATTTCAAACAAAATGCTCATACGAATCTCGCAGACGGCGACTCACAGCATGAGAAGTGAACTTTTTACGAAATTACAGACTCTGCCCGTATCGTATTTTGACAGAAATCATTTTGGTGATATAATGAGCAGGTTTACAAACGACCTTGAAAACGTTGCGCTTGCACTCAAAGACACGCTGGCAAAACTTTTTCAGTGTGTATTCAATACCGTGGGCACGATAGGTCTTATGCTCTGGATATCACCCAGACTTACGGTTGTATCGCTTTTCTCTATTCCTGTGATATACGTGGTGACGGGCTTTATCACCAAACACACGAAAAAATATTACCGCAGATATCAGGCAGACCTTGCAACCGTCAACTCCTACGCTGAGGAGCGTATATCGGGGCAGTACGTCGTTACCGCTTTTGACCGTGGTGAAAAGGTGTGCGGTGAGTTTGCCGATTATGCCGAAACTCTGCGTAAAAACGGCATAAAAGCACAGTTTATATCCAGTATAACGATGCCTGCTTTAAAGGGCGTAAACAACATTTTTTACGGTTTTACCGTTATGTATGCGGGTATTCTTGCCCTGACGAGAGGACTTGACCTTGGCGGTATCAGCGCATTTTTGAAATATGCAAAGAAATTTGCAAATCCGATAAACGAGATTTCACATCAGATAATTGCAATACAGGCGGCAGTTGCGGGTGCGGAGCGTGTGTTTATGGCGCTTGACACCGAAAGTGAGTACCGTGACAGCGAAGTGCTCAAGCCTGACACCTTCAGGGGCGACATTTCGATACAAAACGTCGATTTCTCATACACACCCGAAAGAAAGATACTTAAAAATATCTCGGTTGACGTAAAGCAGGGTCAGCATATTGCTCTCGTCGGACCGACGGGTGCGGGAAAGACGACGATAGTTAATCTTCTCATGCGGTTTTACGAGCTTGACAGCGGCAGAATAACCATTGACGGAAACGATATTGCCGACATTGACAGAAAAACGCTTCGCAGAAACTTCGGTATCGTTTTGCAGGATACGAGCCTGTTTACCATGAGTGTAGCGGATAACATCCGTTTCGGTAAGCCTGAGGCGACTATGGAAGAGGTTGTTGCGGCGGCAAAACTTGCAGGTGCAGACAGATTTATAAGACAGCTTGAAAACGGCTACGAAACGATTCTTTCGGAGGGTGGCGGCACGCTTTCGGGCGGACAGAGACAGCTTCTCAACATAGCAAGGGCATTTCTTATAGATCCGCCGATGCTTATTCTCGATGAGGCGACCTCAAACGTCGATACCCGAACGGAATTGCAGATACAAAGTGCCATGAAAACGCTTATGAAGGGCAAAACGGCGTTTCTTATAGCACACCGTCTGTCAACTATCCGTGACTGTGATATGATACTCGTCATAGACGGTGGTGAGATAGTCGAGCGTGGTAATCAGGAAGAACTTGTTGCCATGGACGGTCTGTATGCAAAACTCTATAAAGGAATATAAATATGACATTTACGGTTAAATCGGTTGGTCTCAAGGGCATTGACGGATATTTCGTCACCGTTGAGGCGGATTGTTTGAAGGGAATACCGTCGTTTGACATTGTCGGAATGGCGGGACAGGCGGTTAAAGAGGCGACACGCCGTGTACGAAGCGCTTATTCAAATGCGGTAGGCGATTTTCAAAAGGGGCGTATAACCGTAAATCTTGCACCCGCCGACACGGAAAAAGAGGCGTCAGCCCTCGATTTACCCATATTTATTGCAGTTTGCGGTGCGTTTGGTCTGCTTGAAAACGTATTGCAGGACACAGTTTTTATAGGTGAACTTTCGCTTTCGGGCGAACTTCGTGAAGTTGGCGGTGTGTTGGCGTATACGGCGTTTGCCGCAGAAAACGGCATAAAAAGGATAGTTTTGCCGAAATGCTGTGCAAAAGAGGCGTCGCTCATTCCCGGAATTGAAGTTATAGGAATAACCGACGTAAAAGAGCTTATTTCATATTTAAAAGGTGAAATAACGGTTTTACCGCAGGAAAGTAGCCTTGATAATGCGTATGAAAATGAAGGCCTCCCCGATTTTGCTGAGGTGAGAGGGCATTATTTCGCAAAGCGAGCGCTTGAAATTGCGGCTGCAGGCGGACACAATATTGCCCTTATCGGCCCTCCGGGAAGCGGTAAAAGTATGCTTGCAAAGAGATTGCCTTCAATAATGCCACCACTTGATCGTGAAGAGGTTGTCGAAGTTACGAAAATTTGGTCCGTTGCAGGCAGAACACAGGGCAAGCTTATACAGGCACCGCCCTTTCGAAGTCCGCATCACACGGTCTCCCCCGTCGGTCTTTCGGGCGGCGGCTCGATTCCGCGACCGGGCGAAATATCGCTTGCTCATCACGGCGTGCTTTTTCTTGACGAATGGCCCGAGTTTTCAAAGACGTCACTTGAAATTTTAAGACAGCCTATCGAAGATAAGCAGATAACTATCTCGCGTGCGGCGCAGAGCAGTACTTTTCCTGCCGATTTTATTCTGGTAACGGCGGCAAACCCGTGCAAATGCGGAAATTTCGGCAGCGAAAGAAAGTGTTCCTGCTCGCCGAGAGAGCGAAAAATGTATATGTCACATATAAGCGGACCGCTTCTTGACCGAATGGACCTTATGATAGAGGTACCGCCCGTTCCGCTGAGTGACCTTGAAAACAAAATGGCGGAGGAGCCGAGCAGCAGTATATTAAAACGTGTACTTTCTGCACGCGAAAGGCAGAAGGAAAGGCTTGCACCCTACGGCATAAAGCTCAACAGTCAGATGACGCACGATATGATAACAAGGCTCTGCGTGCTGACAGACAGCGCTAAAGCTTTAGTTACAAAGGCGTTTGACTTTTACGGGCTTACGGCACGAAGCTATGACAGGCTTCTCCGTACGGCGCAGACGGTTGCCGACCTTGAGGGCAAGGACGAGATAGACGAGCTAATAATAGCAGAAGTAATCTCCTACCGCACCGCCGAAAAGAAATACTTTTTCAGAGGATAAAAAACTGAATACAAAAAACCGACCTATGATCAAAACATAGGTCGGTCTTTATTTTGTTACGGATAATATGGATTGGGTTTAAATAATAACACTATCAGGTCGACGAGCATGCCGATGCCAAAAAGTCCGCCGGTTAACAGGTAAACGACACCAAGCAGAATTCTTTCTTCGTAAAATTTGTGTATACCGAGTCCACCAAGAAAGAAACACAGAAAAAATGCAACCCATTTGCTTTTTGCCATATTTTTTCTCCTTTTAATTTATATTTTCAATAAATATCCGTAGCGGAAAAGCAGATAGGCGATAATCGGGACGGCGATTGCGCCTAAAACTGCAAGTACCCGTACAATCGGGGATCGCTTTGTTTCAACTTCTTCGGGCTGAATTATATCTTTTTCTTCCATAAAAGCCTCCGTTATTTGCACAGGGCAAGGTAGACGCCCTTTATAAGATCAGCATGTGTTGCAGTGTGTGACAGCGACTTGGTCGCACCGCCGAAGCGTGCGATAACGCTGTCGAGCTCTTCCCCCGTCATAACCTTATCGGGCAGGAAATACTTGCCCTTAGGCTGCATTATATCGTTTTCTACACACCAGCGGATAGCGGTTGAATACGGGTCACTCAATTTCACGTCTTTAAATAAATCGGGTGCTTTGGGATTTTTCATAAGCTCAATAATTCTTGCAATTATTGCAGAGGGCGGTGCTATAAGCATTGCAGCCTCCCCTCTCGTAAGAGGCTTTGATGTACGTACCGTATTATCGTCAAATGCGACACATCTGCCGTGCTGTGCAAGCCACTTTGCTTCTTCGAAACAGTCGTCCCCCTCGCCGAGATCGGCAAAAGGTGAAATTTCCATAAGCTCGCTGACGGGAACTACACGGTAGCCCTTTTTCGAAAGCAGTTTAAGCTGTAAATCAAGACCGTCTGCCACGGGCGAACGGCTTGCCATATTGTAACCGTCCTTCTGGAAGATTATCTGTCCGCATAATGCGTCTTCATCCGCTTCAAGTGCCGCTTTAAGCGGATTTATCATTTCGTCAACTTCAGCCTCGTAGCCGTCTGCACAGGGCAGCCAGCCTGCACCGTCAAAGGATGCAGCCATATACTGATACTGCATAAGAGCATAGGCATCGTAGCTTGTGAAACCGCCCTTTATCTTGTCCACGTAGTGAGGCGGACGGGAAAGTTTTATATCGTAACCGTCCCTCTCCTCAAGCAAAGCGTCAAGACGGCGTAAATCCGTAAGCACTTCGGTGAGCGATTCAAACGTCTTGCGCTTGTTGTATATCATATTCTTCTTTCCGAAGAGAAGATGTCTGTACGAATGGTTGGATATCTCGTGTCCTTCCGAAAGAATCTGATGTATAAGCTCGGGCTTATGCTTTGCACCGCCGAAACGGTCACATTCAAACTGGGGATAATGGTCGTATTTTATACCGCCCCATGAGGCAGAGCCTTCTGCGCCTATTTCGTCGGGATAGTTTTCACTTGTGTCGCCCACAACGTCAAACGTGCCCCTTGCATCGTAACGGCGCATAATTTCAAGAATCTTTTCGGTGAGGGAGAGGTCATCCCCCTTATCGGGACTCGGCGGTAATGCACACGGACCATCGTCAAATGTCATTGCAACGACACGCTGTGTTGTTTTAACACGCTCAATCCTTCTGACAAGCCCCATATAATGCTGTTTTGGGAACAACTTTCTTATAATTGCTTTTACTTTTTTACCTATTCTGACTATCAGTGCCACTGTTTACCCTCCATAACTACGGTTTTTCTCGGAGTAATTATATCTTTGATGAAAAACAGAACTATTTTTGCGAGAACAACGGGTATTTTCTGCCATCTGCCCGCATCTATCTGCTTGTATAACTGTGAAATGCCGTTGTATAGCTTTCTTGAAGGCGTATAATAAACGTCACCTCTTGCATGGCGAAGCGCTTCAAATACACCGTTTGCAGTGAGTTCTCTTACGTCAAGCTCGACGTATGTGTTTCCTACCTCGGCAGGAAGATGGGCATCACTTCCCGCAGTAAACAGACCTACGGCATTTTCCGCGGCAAGTCTGTTTGCTTTTTTTGACCTGCGTGCATTTGCAACCTCGACAGCAACGCCCATTTCAATATATTTCTTTATCATGGGATTGCCTTTTCCGTTTGCATAAGGATGCGCAAGGACGGGGAAAGAAAATCTGCACAGGTCTTTAATAAGCGAAGCGGAATTATGGGTATCAGTAATGGGAGACTGCATAAAAAGACCGATTATATGCCCTGCATCCGTCGAATACTCTATTGCAGGCAGGAATAACACGCCGTCAATAAAGCCGTTCTCATCGGATTTTTCAAGTATTTCGTAATAACCGTCTGTCGTATGATGGTCACAGACGCACACACAGTCTATACCCTTCTTTTTTGCCGCTTTTGCAATTTCTTCAAGCGTCATACGACAGTCCATAGAGTTGTGCGAATGAACGTGAAGGTCGGCTTTTATTTTCATTACTGATTGCTCCTTATAGATTTGATGTATGAAAACGTCCCTTTAAGGTCGTGAAGGTCGATTATACCGTCTTTAACACGGGGATTTAACGCATCTTTGATGATTTCAAGCACTTTTTTAAAGTTTTTCTTTTTTATATATGCAATTATCAGTTTTATTTCACTTGTAAAAAACGTCATTTTACGGTCGGGCAGAGGATGACTTTCAAGAGTGTTTTTGCCTGCACTTGCAAGTGCCCAGTTTTGTGAAAATTTGCTTTTTGAAATGCGCGTTAAAGCATAACTTCCCCAGACACGCGGATTTATTTCCATAAGCACGCCACCCTTCCATTCCACCATTGCAATACCTTCAAAGGAAAGTGCGGCAAGCAGTTTTTCGGAATAAGCGATAAGCTTTTCGTCAAAATGCGTGACACAGCAGGAGGAAGGACCGCCCGATATGGGACATTCTCTTATACGGCGGTGCGATATATAGTCAAGGCATTTGCCACCTTTCATAATCATACACACGCCTACGCCATCGCCCTCAATCATTTGCTGAAAAATGAGGTCGGGGTATTTGTTTTTGAGTGAGGTATGCTCGGTTTCATCTTTTACAACGAAATAACGCTCGCTTGCCTTGAGGCCGAGTTTTTCTCCGCACGGGAATTTTGCGATACACGGATAAGCCGTCGGCTCACCCGGCGTGGGAATGCCGATACTTTGCGCAAGAGAAAGCACGTACGACTTGTCGTTTGCTCTGTCAAGAATCTCCCTTTCGGGCACTAAAACGTGGCATACACCGTCATATTTTTCCCTGTCCGAAGAAACCTCTTCTATTGTTTCCCTGCCGACGCACAGCAAGGTCGGCATATCGTATTTTTTGCAAATTTCGTAGGGGGAGTCGCATTTGTAGACAGCACTTACCCCTTTTGACATACCGCCGACACAGTTGTTTCTGTAAGTTGCCACAACCGTATGCCCTGCATCTGCAAGGTCACGTATAAGCGGAAGTGTCATTCTGTAATCGGTATCTGTCACTATAACAGTCATATTCCAAACACCTTTTTTGCGTTATTTGCCGTAACTTCGGCAATGTGCTCGAGCGAGCAGCCACGAAGGTCTGCAAGCCTCTGCGCCGTGTGCATAACGAGTGACGAGTCGTTTCTGCGACCTCTCATCGGCTCGGGTGCAAGATAGGGCGCATCCGTTTCTATAAGTATACGGTCCTCAGGCACCCACTGAGCCACCGAAAGAAGTTTCGAGGCGTTTTTGAAAGTGAGCGTTCCTGCGAAACTGATGTAACAGCCGAGGCCGACAAGTATTTTTGCCGATTCAAGTGAACCGCTGTAACAGTGGATTATTGCCTCGGGACGCAGGTCGGACAACACGTTTATCGTGTCGGCATGCGCCTCACGGTCGTGCACGATGATGGGCTTTTTCACCTGCTTTGCAATGTCACACTGAGCACGGAAAAATGCTATCTGTGTGTCACGGTATGCGAAATCGTAGTAATAATCAAGACCGCACTCACCGACGGCGACGCATTTTTCGTCCTCAAGGTAGGGAAAAAGCTTGTCAAGGTCGGAAATCTCGTATTTTTCACATTCGTGCGGATGTATGCCTGCCGCATACCATACGTTTTCGTATTTGTGAGCAAGTTCTTTTGAAAAAGCAACGTCATCAAGGTTTGACGGGCAGGTAAGTATACCGCAGTTCGACTCTGCCAAAAGTTTTTCAAGCAGAGCGTCCCTGTCCCCGTCAAATCTGTCGTCACAGTAGTGAGAATGTGTATCAAAAAATTTCATCAGTGAATACCTGCACCGGGATTTATACCGTCAAGGAAAAGCACCTTAACGCTGTCACCGTCATCAGCGGCGAGAATCATACCGAAACTCTCTTCACCGCAGAGTTTGACGGGCTTTAAGTTTTTAACGAGAACTACGGTTTTGCCGATAAGTTCTTCAGGCGTATAGTATGCCTTTATACCGCTGCACACCTGTCTTGTTTCCTTGCCGAGTGAAACGGTAAGTTTATAAAGTTTTTTGCTCTTTTTAATTTCTTCGCAGGTAAGTATTTTTGCAGTTACGAGTTCAACCTTTGCAAAATCGTCTATGCCGATAAGTGCAAGACCCGTATCCTCCTCGGGCTCTTCAGCCTCTGCAAGCATTTCCTCGATTTCTTTGCGCTTCTCATTTTCGTCAATTCTTGCAAAGAGGGGTGTTGCAACGCCCGTCTTCGTGCCTGCTTTGAGTGCGCCGAATGATGAAACGGATTCAAATGAATCAATGTCACAACCGAGCTGTGAAAGCATTTTTTCTGCCGTTTCGGGCAGGAAGGGCTTTATCATAACCGCTGCAATGCGTATTCCTTCGCAGAGATTGTATAAAACGGTTGCAAGTCTGTCTGTCTCACCGTTTTTTGCAAGCGTCCAGGGTGTAGTTTCGTCGATGTATTTGTTGCAACGTCTGAGAAGTGACCATACGCTGTCCATAGCATCTGCAACGTGGAGAGTAGCCATATTTTCAACAGCACCCTCAACCGCTTCTTTTGCCGCAAGAATAAGCTCATCATCAAGAGCATCCGTCTTGTCGGGGGCGGGTATCACACCGTCAAAATACTTGCCGACCATGGCAATAGTTCTGTTCACAAGATTTCCCAGAATGTTTGCAAGGTCAGAATTCGTCTTTGCCATAATAAGATCGTAGGTAAAATTACCGTCGCTTGCAAAGGGCATTTCGTGGAGAAGATAATATCTAACCGCATCAACACCGAAAAGTTTCACAAGCTGCTCAGCATATACGACGTTGCCCTTTGACTTACTCATCTTGTCGTCACCCATGAGAAGCCACGGGTGGCCGAATACCTGCTTGGGAAGCGGTAAATCAAGTGCCATAAGCATACAGGGCCAGTAAATCGTATGGAAACGCAGAATGTCCTTACCAATGAGGTGAACGTCTGCAGGCCAGTGCTTATCAAATAAGGGCAGTTTGTTGCCGTCGGGATGATAGCCGAGTGCCGTGATATAGTTTGAAAGGGCGTCTATCCACACGTAGATAACGTGCTTTGAGTCAAATTTTACGGGAACGCCCCAGTTAAACGAAGTTCTTGAAACACAGAGGTCCTGCAGGCCGGGACGGATGAAGTTGTTAAGCATCTCGTTCTTTCTGCTTTCGGGCTGGATGAATTCGGGATTCTGCTCAATATACTCTTCAAGGCGCTTTGCATACTTGCTCATTTTAAAGAAGTATGCTTCTTCGCTTGCCTTATGCACTTCTCTGCCACAGTCGGGGCACTTGCCGTCAACGAGCTGTGTTTCGGTATAGAAACTTTCACAGGGTGTGCAGTAATAACCCTCGTAGGAGCCTTTGTATATATCGCCCTGCTTGAAAAGCTTTTCAAATATTGCGGCAACCGAGTCCATATGATAATCGTCGGTGGTTCTGATGAACTTGTCATAACTTACGTTCATAAAGTCCCAGATACGACGAATCTCACCGGCGATATTATCAACGTGCTGCTGGGGTGAAATTCCCTCAGCCTCAGCCTGCTGCTGAATTTTTTCACCGTGCTCGTCAGTACCCGTGAGGAAAAACACGTCGTAGCCTTCAAGCCTCTTGAAACGTGCTATTGCGTCTGCAAGGACAGCCTCGTAGGTGTTGCCTATATGAGGCACTCTTGACGTGTATGCTATTGCTGTTGAAATGTAATAAGGTTTCTTTGACATTTTATTTTTACTCCTTGGGAAGAAAATCTGTAAAATTGGGTATTTCGGGTGTGCTTTCGTAGGTCGGGAAGTCATCTTCCTCCTTTTCACCGTCCGTCAATGCCGAAATAAACGAAGTGTATGACGCTACGTAATAAGGAAGAACGTAAATATAGACAAGACCAAACGTAAGCGTGCTCAGAATATGCCAGCCTATGAATGAAAGTTCAAACAAAAAGGCTTCAAAACGGTGCTTTTTCATCACAGAAACTGATTGTTTGACAGATTGGTATACACCGTTTCCCCTGACAAACGTTACGGGTGTCGCATAGTACTTCATAAGGAATATCTCAAACAAAACTGCGGTAACAAGGAAGAGAACGTACATCACGAGAACTGTGGTAAGCACAACCTCTGCCGAAACTGCATTTATTACGAGAATTGCAACGGTTACACCGATAATCACGCCCCACACCACTGTAAAAAGTGTGCCCCACAGGAAAGAAAAGAGTGTTACCAGAAGTACAACTCCGAAAGAGCCGAAAAACTTCTTTGCCGATGAGAAAAGCGAAAAGAGTTCGCTGATTGACGGCTTGTCACCGTCGGTCATTGTGAGATAAAAGCGGTATATACCGAATGACAGAGGGTACATAACAATTATCATAAACAGACAAAAGCCTGCGATAACACCCGTGCCCAGAGGTGACGTGTTGATAAATTCAACGTCTTCAAACGCCTCGAAAGCAAGCCTGCCCTCGTGCTCAAGAATAAACGTGAAACGGTTTAACGCCGATTCGAGTGACACCGGGTCGATAGTTGACGTGTGGATACCGCTCGGAGAAACGGCAATATCGTAGTCTGCGGGACTTGCGGCATAAAGTGTGCCTGCCATAAGTGCGGCTATGCCGAGAATAATTGCAATCAATATAAACCATACCGCAATGCTTTTACCCCAGTTTCCTTTGAGTGAAAGACGGGCATTTTTCTTTGCGGCTTTACGCCTTTGAGAATATGTCATATTTACCTCCTGCAAATATAGTTATATATATTTTATTATTATTTACTCTAAAATACAATATATAAAAAAGAAAAACCTTTGTGTTTACAAAGGTTTCTTTTTTATTTCACTCCACCTGCGAGGATACTTTAAAGGTGTTGCAGAAATTTTTTCTATAATTATGAGAGTATGAACGGTACCATCCGACAAAGTCGGGCAAAGCACCTCTTTGATTTCACCGCCGAGAACAGATAAGGCGTTTTTGGCGCTTGAAATTTCAGCCTCACAGTCTTTTGCCTTCATTGCAATAAATCTTCCACCGATTTTAACGAAAGGAAGACACAGTTCACAGAGTGCGGGGAGTGCCGTCACACCTCTTGATACGGCAACGTCAAAGGTTTCACGCAGTTGCTCTGCCGCCTCCTCCGCCCTTGCACAGAACGTTTTTAACGGAAGTGAAAATTCGTCTGCCGTCTGCTCAACGAAGGCAAGTTTTTTTGCCGTTGAATCAAGTGCCGTCACAAAAATATCATCTCTTGCCATTGCAATGGGCAGTGCGGGGAAACCGCCACCCGTGCCCACGTCTATGACCTTTGCCCCCTGCGGAATATGGTCGCACAGTGTCAACGAGTCCTCAATATGAAGCACCATAACGGCATCTTTTTGTGTTATTGCAGTCAGATTAAGCCTTTTGTTTGCTTCGATAAGTCTGTCTGCAAGAGCGTCGTAATTTTTCATCTTCGTGTCTCCAGATATATGAGAAGTACCGATATATCGGCAGGATTTACGCCCGAAATTCTTGATGCCTGACCGAGCGTTTTGGGCCTGAAATCTTCAAGCTTCTGTCTTGCTTCGAGGCGAAGGCCGGAAATTTCAAGATAGTTTATATCATCGGGCAGTCTTCTGTTCTCGAGTTTCGAATTTTCACGGACTTCGGACAACTGACGTCTGATATAACCCTCGTATTTTATGGTTATTTCAACCTCTTCGCAGACGTATTCGGGAAGTGTCGGTCTGCCCTTGTCAAACGGCGCAAGCCCCTTGTATGAAAGTTGAGGCCTTCTTATAAGGTCGGACAGTTTTGCACCCGTTACGGTTTCTGCCGTACCGCAGGAAACAAGATATTCCGACAGTTCCTTGCTCGGCGGTATCGTGGTGCTCTGCACACGTTCGATTTCAGCATCTATAAGCGCCTGTTTTTTAAGATAACGCTGATATTTTGCCTCCGAAACGAGTCCTATCTCGTGGCCGAGGGGCGTAAGCCTTGCATCTGCATTGTCCTGCCTTAAAAGAAGTCTGTATTCACTTCTCGAAGTCATCATTCTGTATGGTTCGCAGGTGCCTTTGGTAACAAGGTCGTCAATGAGTGTGCCGATATAGCTTCCGCTTCTCTCAAAAACAATCTGCTCCTTGCCACAAACCTGCCTTGCGGCGTTTATACCTGCAACAAGGCCCTGTGCCGCTGCCTCCTCATAACCCGAGGTGCCGTTAAACTGACCTGCGCCGTAGAGGCCTTTTATATTCTTGAATTCAAGTGTCGCTAAAAGTGCCGTCGGGTCACAGAGGTCGTATTCTATGGCGTATGCAGGGCGCATAAATTCGCAATTTTCAAGACCTTTGACCGAGTGGTACATATCAAGCTGAACGTCGATAGGCATTGAGGAAGAAAAGCCCTGAATATACATTTCTTCACTGTCAAGTGCGACGGGCTCAACGAAAAACTGGTGTCTTTCCTTATCTGCAAAACGCACAACCTTGTCTTCTATTGAAGGACAGTATCGGGGGCCGACACCCTTGACCAGACCGCTGTAAAGAGGTGAACGGTCAAGATTTTTCAAAATTATATCGTGTGTATTTTTATTCGTGTAGGTTATGTGGCAGATAACCTTGTTTTCGTAACCGGTTTCATCCGCATTGTCAAATGAAAGCGGTGTTATGGGGTCGTCGCCTATCTGTTCTTCAAGCTCGGAAAAGTCGATTGAACGGCGGTTTATACGTGCCGGAGTGCCCGTTTTAAAACGCATCATCGGTATGCCGAGTTTTTTAAGCGAGTCCGACAAAGCATCTGCCGAGCGTATACCGTCAGGACCTGACGGAGTAAAAACATCCCCCACAATCGTCTGTGAATGAAGATAGGTGCCCGTTGCAATAATAACGGCGTCGCAGGCGTAGAATTCGTGAAGGTCGGTCGTAACACCCGTCACGTGTCCGTCACTAACGGATATATCGGTTATTTCTGCCTGCTTGAGATAGAGGTTATCCGTCGTTTCGAGAATATGCTTCATATATAAATGATATGCGGTGCGGTCAATCTGCACACGGGGAGAGTGTATGGCAGGCCCCTTACCTCTGTTGAGCATACGGCTCTGTATAAACGTGGCATCCGATGCTTTTGCCATCTCACCGCCCAGAGCGTCTATTTCCTTAACGAGATGCCCTTTTGCACTGCCACCTATACACGGATTACACGGGAGATTTGCAATAGCACCGTCAAGTGAAAGTGTAAAAAGTGTCGTAGGTACGCCGAGACGTGCCGCTGCAAGTGCCGCCTCAATTCCTGCGTGACCTGCACCAATAACTGCTATATGCATATTCTCACCTACTTTCCTACGCAAAAGTTCTCGTAAATTCTGTCAATAAGGTCATCGCTGACCGTTTCACCCGTAATAAGACCAAGCTGACAGAGTGCTTCGTTTATATCAAGCTCGGCAACCTCGGGGTCAACACCTGCAAAAATGGCATCATACGCCCTTGAAAGTGCCTCGTACGCCTTATCAAGTGCCTGCCTGTGTCTTAAATTGGTAATCGTTTCACCCATATCCATGGGTGCTGAGCCAAGTGCCTTTTCTTTAATTGCGGAAATAAGATTTTCCATACCGTCACCGTTTTCGGCACTTATAAGAATTGCACCGTCGGGTATAAATACGGTATTTTTATCCGTTTTGTTTGCAACAATCAGGCTGTCACACTCCCCTGCAAGTGTGAGAAGTGCTTTATCATCCTCATCACACGGAGTTGAGGCATCAAATAGGAAAATGGCAAGCGCACTGTTTCTTATTTCTTCTTTTGCACGGTCAATACCTATTTTTTCAACGGTATCCTCACTTTCGTGGATGCCTGCCGTGTCGGATAATATTATGGGAAGACCTTCAAGTTCAATGGTTTCACTTATAATATCTCTCGTCGTACCTGCAATTTCGGTTACGATACTGCGGTCACGCCCGATAAGTCTGTTCATAAGTGATGATTTGCCAACGTTCGGCTTACCGCAAAGACATACGGGAAAACCCTCTTTAAGAAATTTACCCGTACCGTAAGATGAACGCAGTTTTTCGGTACGCTTCATAGCCGCCTCTATCATCGGGCAGAGTTTTGTCGCATCGGGTGCTTCGATACCTTCAGCCGCAAAGTCGGCATACACCATAATTTCCGAATCTATGTCTAAAAGCTGTGAACGAAGCTCGTTTATGACACGGCGAAGTGAACCGCCTGCCTGCAAAAACGCTTCTTTTGCAGAAAGGGTGCTCTTTGCCGTGATAATATCTATTACGGCCTCGCTCTGCGACATATCCATTTTACCGTTTAAGAAGGCACGTTTTGTAAACTCACCTCTCTGTGCGGGTACGGCACCTGCGTCAAGCACGGCTTCAAGCACACCCCTGAGCACGACAAGACCGCCGTGGCAGGAAAATTCCGCCATATCCTCACCCGTATATGAATGAGGACCCTTGAAAAACGTGCAGAGTGCAGTATCAAGCGTTTCACCGTTTTTGCCGACGATTCTGCCGTATACGGCTGTACGGTCCTTGAGGGGTGAGGAGAAAATGCTCTGCGCTATTTTTTCTGCCCCGTCACCCGAAAGACGCACGAGTCCTATTGCGGCATTTGATAATGCCGTTGAAATTGCAGCAATTACAGCCATTTTTCCTCCCAAACAAATACAGCCCCTTGTGATAAGGGGCTGTTAATAATTATCTTTCGTATCTGATTACGACTCTTCTGTTCGGTTCAGCCCCAATAGAAGACGTCGTTATATTTGCTGTGTCCTGGAGAGCAGAGTGTATTATTCTGCGCTCGTAGGGATTCATCGCATCGAGTGTGATGCTCTTATGAGTTTTGAGAACACGCTGTGCCTTGTTATGAGCAAGGTCGATGAGTGTTTTTTCACGCTTACTGCGGTAGTTTTCGGTATCAAGCGTTACCTTGATGTAGCCGCTTTTGCCCTTGTTTACTACAAGGCTTGTAAGATACTGAAGTGAATCAAGTGTTTCGCCTCTTCTTCCGATAACAAGACCCATGCCTTCGCCTTCAAGAAGAAGATTTACGGAATTGTTTTCTGTGTCGGAAGTAATGTTTGCTTCAACGCCCATAACGTCAAAAACTTCTTTAACGAATTTTACTGCAACCTCGGCACCCTTTTCCAAAACTTCGGGAGAAACGGGCTTGCTTTCTCTTTTCGGCTTGGGAGCAGGAGTTTCCTTAACCTTTTCCGGCTTTGGAGCAACCTTCTTTTCTGATATTTTCTCATCAGCAAGAGTAAAATTCTGCTTGGGGAGAGGTTTTGACACCTTTGCGGGCTTTTCTTCCTTCTTCTGACCCTTGGGTGCGATTTTCTCATCTGCAAGAGTAAATTTCTTTTCGGGCTTCGGGTCGGGTGCTTCCACAAGAATTTTTACCTTAGCCTCAGTCTTTATAAGACCGAGAAGCTTGCTTGAAGGGAATTCCTCAACCTCGTAATTTATGCCGGCATCCACGTCAAGACCGAGTTCTTTTGCACCGTTTGCAACGGCCTCGTCAATGGTTTTACCGGTAAAGAAATATTCTTTAATCATTTTCGTCTTCTCCGTTTTCTTCTTCTGTCGATTTTTCCTCAAGTGACGTGAGGGGTTTCTGACCTGCTGCCTTTCTCGCAGCGTTCTTCTTATCAAGCTTTTCCTGCTCAATACGTTCCTGACGTTCTTTTGCAAGTCTTGCTTTTTTGAGTTTTCTCTCCAAAACAGCCTGCTTTAACTCATATTCAGCATCGGCAGCCGCCTGTGCGGGTGACATAAATGCATTTAAAAGAAGTGTCTGCAGAACGCCGAACACGTTTGAAATTATCCAGTAAAGACCGATACCTGCGCTGAACATAAAGGTGAAAACAAGCGAAATACCTGGGCCCATGATGAACATCATAAGGCTGTTGTTCTGCTGCTGATTCTGTGATGTGTACTTTGTTGTAGACTGTGAAACAAAGGTCTGAAGCAGTGCTGTAAGGAATGAGAACAGCGGAATCAGAAGAAGCAGATTGAAGTTTGAAAGACTCGGTGTTAAGGTAAGGTCTATACCAAGGAAATTGAAATCGGGCACACCTTTGAAAAGTTCACCAAGTTCTGCTATGTGTGATGACATCACCTGCATAAGCGAAATTTCACCGTACTGGGGATTTACAGTGAATTTTTCCATAAGTGCAAGTTCAGCCTCTGTAAGAGAAAGTGACTGCAACTTTGTGGAAATGGCAGTTATTGCCTCAGCCGAATAACCTGAAATGTAGGTGAGAGGCTGCTGGATAACCCTGTAAAGAATAAACAGAATGGGAAGCTGGATAAGTAAGGGAAGACAACCGCCCATGGGGTTGAACCCTTCCTTCTGATAAAACTCCATAACCTTCTGCTGTGCAAGGTTTTTATCGTATGCAAATTTTTTGCGGATAAGCCTTTCCTTAGGCTGAAGTTTAATCTGCTTAATGGTGTTTTTCTGCTGCTTGATACCAAGCGGGAGAAGGAGCACCTTCACCGCAAGGGTAAAGAGGATAAGAGCCACACCGTAGTTGTTGCACAAATCGTAGAAAAATTTAAGTATTGTGCCGAAAAACTCGTAAATTACACTCATTTCTTTTTGTCCTTTCTCGGCGGAACAAAGTCTATACCGCCTTTAAATAGGGGGTTGCAACGCAGGATACGCCATATAGCGAGCAGACATCCTTTTGCTGCACCGTGAATTTCGATCGCTTCTTTCGCATATTGGGAACAGGTCGGATAATACCTGCAACACGCCTTTTTGTGCGGTGATATACGTTTCTGGTAAAACGTTATAAATTTAATCAGTAGTTTCTTCATTGAGCACACCGAGTTTGTCAAAAAGACGGCGCATATCCGCAGTCACCTCTGCACAGGTTGCCGTTATGCAGGCAGATTTTGCTGCTATAACAAAATCAAGCCCGCCCTTAACCTGCGGAGAAAGCATGCGAAAAGCCTCACGCATCAGACGTTTACATCTGTTGCGCTGAACGGATTGTCGTATTTTTTTCTTACTCACAGTAAGGCCGAGCCGGTTAACCCCGAGGCGATTCTTCACAACGTAAACAACCACCTTGGAGCCGGGCGCAGAGTTGCCCTTGTAATATGCACGACGAAATTCGTGATTTTTGTTGATTGTGTTTTTCATAACGTCAGTTATAAACAAAAAGACCGAGCTTGTCGGTCTTAATGAGACTTAGTAAGAGAGTCTTGCTCTGCCCTTTGCTCTTCTGCGAGCAAGCACTTTTCTGCCGTTTCTTGTTGACATTCTTTTTCTGAAGCCATGAACTTTGCTTCTATGTCTCTTCTTGGGCTGGTATGTTCTTAACATTGTAGCCACTCCTTTCGACTTCTTTATATAATAATTATAATATTTTTAAAGCTGCACCAACAATTATACATAAAATACAGCTGCGTGTCAACCAAATTTTTTTAATAAATTTTAAACACATTATATTGCGCTCAAATCACAAATCAGACACAAGAGAGGTGCTTCCTGACAAGATTCAAGGCGTATGACGCCGAATATTCGCGAATATAATTTCTGTCGGCACCGTCACGGGAGACGACGTTTTTAAAAGTTTTTACGCCGTTTTTGTCGGCAATGCCGTACCATACCGTGCCGACGGGTTTTTCGGGTGTTCCGCCGTCAGGCCCTGCAATGCCTGTCACCGAAACGGCAATATCAGCACCCGACAGATTGAGTATACCCTGCGCCATTTCTGCCGCAGTTTGCGATGAAACCGCCCCGTATTTTTCAAGCGTTTCTTTGCTGACACCGAGCACTTTGTTTTTTATATCATTTGAATAGGAAACGACACCGCAGTCAAAAACAGCAGAAGCCCCCGGTCTGTCAACGATTCGTTTTGCGATAAGACCGCCCGTACAACTTTCTGCCACCGCAAGCTTTTTGCCCTGCTTTGTAAGCAGATTTACAACGGCATGCTCGATATTGTCAACGTCAATGCCGTATACGTCATCCCCTAAAATGTCACAAAGTTCATCAACCACGGGGACAAGCATATTTTCAGCCTCGTTTAAAGTTTTTGCCCTTGCGGTCACCTGCAGCATAACACCGCCGTGTGAGGCGTATATGCCGACAGAGGGGTTTGCAAGGTCATGGGTATAGTGTGCTATCTTCGTTTCGAGCGCACTCTCCCATATTCCGAAAAGACGAAGTTGCCTTTTTACAAGTACACTCTCACCCGATATTTCGGGAGCGATGTATTTGTCAAAAATCGGTTTAAGTTCTCTCGGCGGGCCGGGCAGAACGTAAACTCTCGTATTATTTATATCAAGGTAGAAACTTTCGGCACTTCCGTTTTCGTTGTGGAGAACGACGGCACCTTCGGGAAGTAACGCCTGACGGAAATTGTTTTCGGTAAGAGGCGTTCCTGCCTTATTTATATAATCGGAAACTTTTTGCCTGCACACTTGATCTTCGTACAACTTTTTTCCTGCTGCAAGTGCAACGGCGTCACGCGTAACGTCATCACCCGTCGGGCCAAGACCTCCACATATAAGAATGATGTCGTTTGACAGTGCGGATTTTATTGCATCGGCAATTCTCGTGATATTATCACCGACAACAACCTGACGGTAACTTTCGACACCGCACTCCTGAAGCCTTTGTGCAAGAAAGGTGGCATTTGTATTAACCGTGTTACCCAAAAGCAGTTCCGTGCCGACGGCAATTATTTCGGCCTTCATCAGTCATACCTCTTTTCAACTTCAACGGTTTCACCGTCGTAGTCAACACGGATAAGACGGGACTCCCTGAGTGCCTCGTCAACAAGTGCGTCTATGTCAAAATGGCGTTCTTCTTTTACAAGTTCATCCGAACGGGGATGCGTTTTGGGGTGTTTGGGTGAAAAGAGTGCACAACAGTCCTCATAAGGAAGAATACTCGTTTCGAAAGCACCTATTTTGCGTGAAATTCTTGTTATTTCTTCTTTGTCCATACCTATAAGAGGCTGGAATACGGGGATTGATACAACCTCACCCGTAACGCTGATTGCAGGTATCGTCTGACTTGCAACCTGACCGAGACTCTCACCCGTTATAAGTGCACCGCCCTTTTGCGAAAGACAGATTTTTTCTGCACAGCGGAACATAAAACGGCGCATAATTATGGTAAAGAGTTCGCTTCTGCAATGCTTTGCAATCTCCTCCTGAATATGCGTAAAGGGCACGACGAAAAGTTTAAACGGACCTGCATAGCGTGAAACAATCTTTGCAAGGTCGATAACCTTCTGCGTGGCACGCTCACTCGTATACGGCGGTGTGGAAAAATAAACAGCCGACAGAGAAACGCCTCTTCTTGCCATCATATAGCCTGCTACGGGCGAGTCTATACCGCCCGATAAAAGAAGAGTTGCCTTACCGCTTGTTCCTACGGGAAGACCGCCTGCACCCTGTTCTCTTCCGCAGTGAATATATGCCCCTCTGTCACGGATTTCAACGTATACCGTCACGTCGGGATTGTGCACGTCAACTTTAAGATGATGGAAGGTGGACAAAAGCACGCCACCGATTTCCCTGCATATTTCGGGCGATTTGAGGGGAAAACGCTTATCGCTTCTCTTTGCCTCGACCTTGAAGGTTTTTACCGCTGAAAGTGTGGGGGCAAGGTATTCTTTTGCGGTTTTTGCAATGGCATCCATATCCTTTTCAGTTGCCGCTGCCGTTGAAACCGAAACGAAACCGAAAATGTCACGCACTCTTTCCTTTGCCCTTGCAATAAGGGTGTCGGCAAACGGGCCGTCATCCTCACATTCGATATAAATGGTGGACTGAACGTTGAAAAAAGAAAATTTTCCTATAGGTTCAAGTGCACGCATTGTGTTTCTTTCGATAACCGCCTCGAATGAACGGCGGTTAAGCCCTTTTAATACGAGTTCGCCGAATTTGGCGAGAATTATTTCTTTCATTATTTTACTCCTTTTGAAAGGGTGCCAAGCCCCTCTTTAAGTGCCGCTGCAAGCGCATCTATATCTTCTTTGGTGTTGTCTGCGCAAAAACTTATGCGAAGAACGGAGGAAACCTCGTTTTCGTCATACCCCTGACTCATAAGCACCCTGCCGTCCTTTTTGCCGTTTGACGAGCAGGCAGATGCCGTGGCAACCAGAATGTCCTTTGAATTTAAATAGTGGAGAAGCGTTTCCCCTTTATATCCGTCAGCCGTAACGCTTAAAACGTAGGGTGACTGTGCAGAAAATGTGTGTGTTTTAACAAAATCAAGCTTTTCACAGGCGTATTTACGAAGTGCGGAAACTGCCGTGTAATTTTTAGCGGGGTCTGCATTCTCACAAGCCACACCGAAGGCTGCGGCAGCAGGTACGTTTACCGTACCGCTTCTTATCCCCTTTTCGTGACCTCCGCCAAAGACGGGGGATGAAACCGTGACGCCCTTTCTTATGTAAAGAGCACCAATTCCCTTGACACCGCCTATCTTGTGTGACGATACGGAAAGCAGGTCAACACCAAGCCTTGCCACGTCGCAGGGCAACTTGCCGAAGGCCTGAACGGCATCCGTGTGTATATAAGCGGCAGGGGCAAGCCTGTCACGAAGCGGTTTTATACGTTCAATCGGGTTGATAAGCCCCGTTTCGTTGTTGGCATACATAACCGAAATGAGAATAACGTCCTCAGACAGAGCCTTTTCAAAAGCATCAATATCAAAAGCACCGTCTTTCGTGCCTATACGGATGACCTCAAAACCCTGTTTTTCAAGCTCGTTCATACAGTTTTCAACTGCGGCATGCTCGTAAGCACAGGTAATTATTTTTTTTCCACGCCTGTTAAGCCGACGTACAGTGCCGAAAATTGCAATATTGTCACTTTCCGTACCACCGCTTGTGAAATACACTTCACTTTTGTCGCAGGCGAGAAGCGATGCCACAGATGCACGTGCATTCTCAAGCGCATTTACGGCGTCAAGACCTGCCGTGTGCATGGATGATGAGTTGCCAAAGGCGTTTTTACTCACGTCAATATATTTTTCGAGTGCCTTATCAAGCGGCAAGGTCGTTGCCGCATTATCAAGATATATCATTTTCAACTCCGATATTGAAAAAATTTACTTACTATATTATAATATATAGACATACAGAAATCAAACGGTTAAAGGTAGCATATATGAAAATTGTTGCAATAGCAAACCAAAAAGGCGGTGTCGGGAAGACGACGACTGCCGTCAATCTTGCGGCAGGTGTAGGTGCGGCAGGCAAAAAGGTGCTTCTTATAGATGCTGACCCGCAGGGTAACGCCTCAAGCGGTTTCGGCGTATTCAAAAGGCCTGAAGAATCGTCGCTCTATGCCGTTTTAACGGGTGAACGCACACTTGATGAAAACACCGTAAAGACACAGTTTAAAAACGTTTCGATAATTCCTTCAAGTATGGCACTTGCAGGGGCGGAAATTGAACTTGTTTCGGCAGATGCAAGGCAGTACGTGTTGCGTGACGCGCTGGCGGCAAGTAAAGAAAAATATGATTACGTGTTTATTGACTGTCCCCCGTCACTCGGGCTTGTAACGCTCAACGCTCTGTCGGCGGCTGACAGTGTGCTTATCCCCGTTCAGTGTGAGTATTATGCGCTTGAGGGTATCAGTCAGCTTATGAATACGGTACGTACCGTCAAAAAGATGTATAATAAAGATATTGAAATCGAGGGTGTGCTGCTCACTATGTTCAACGGTCAGCTCAACCTCACGGCACAGGTTTCAAAAGAAATAAAGAAATATTTTCCCGGCAAGGTGTATAAGACGGTTATTCCCAGAAACGTTCGTCTGTCGGAAGCGCCGAGCTTCGGTATGCCCGTAATGTACTATGACAAGACGTCGAGGGGCGCTGAAAGTTACGGTGAACTTGCCAAAGAATTTTTGAAAAATAACAGATAGGGAGTTTACGATGGCTATAAAAAAGGGTCTCGGAAGGGGTATTGAAGCACTCTTTGAGGACAGCGGAGATACGAAAGACGTTACTTCGGGCATTACGGAGCTTAAAATAAGTCAGGTTGAACCCAACAGAAATCAGCCGAGAAAGGACTTTGATAAGGATGCGCTTGCAGAACTTGCAAGCAGTATTGAAACTCACGGGGTAATATCTCCGATTATCGTGCGTCCGTCGGATAACGGTCAGTATCAGATAATTGCGGGTGAACGCCGTTGGCGTGCATCCAAAATTGCGGGTTTAAAAACAATTCCTGCAATAGTTACGAGTTATGACGATGCAACGACTATGGAGGTTGCACTTATAGAAAATCTTCAGCGTGAGGATTTAAATCCCGTTGAAGAGGCGCTCGGTTACGAAAATCTTGCAAAAGCATACGATCTTACGCAGGATGAAATTGCAAAAAAAGTGGGCAAGTCAAGACCGGCGGTGGCAAACGCCATGAGGCTTTTGTCACTTCCCTCCTCCGTTTTGGCGTACGTTAAAAACGGTGCTCTTTCGGCAGGTCACGCAAGGGCGATACTCGGCTGTGCCGATGAAAAGGCAATGGCCCTACTTGCTGAAAAGGCGGTTCGTGAAGGGCTTTCGGTGAGGACGACCGAAAGACTTGCAAAAATATCACCCGTCAAGCACGAAAAAGGTCAGAATATGATGTTTGACAGTTATATTGCAGAGGAATTTGAGAGAAAACTCGGTTCAATTCTCGGCAGGAAAACGCATCTTGTGACAAAAGGAAGCAAGGGTGTGCTTGAAATTGAATTTTACGACAGTGAAGATTTGAACAAACTTATGGATTCACTTAATATTGATATAGATATGTAAGGAGACGGTAAAATGCTGGATATCAAAAGAATCAAAGCAGATCCCGACGGTGTCAGAGAGGCACTTCTCGGAAGACAGAAGGACTACGGTGAGGAGATAAATGAAGTTCTTGCACTTGACGAACATCGCAGAGAACTTATTTTCGATACCGAACAGAGAAAAGCAAAGCAGAATGAAGTTTCAAAGCTCATTCCGCAGTACAAAAAAGAAGGCAAACCCACAGACGAAATAATGGCTGAGATGAGGGAACTTTCTGAAGGTATAAAGGCAGACGGTGCAAAACTTGCCGAAATCGAGGAAAAACTCGATGCAGTCATCAAAAAGATACCCAACGTGCCCAACGAAAAGGTTAAAGTTGGTAAGGATGACAGCGACAATGTTGAAATCAGAAAATGGGGTGAGCCCAGAAAGTTTGATTTTGAACCCAAGGCTCACTGGGATATAGGCAAGGACCTTGATATTCTCGACCCCGATACAGCCGCAAAGGTAACGGGCACAAGATTCCATTTCTACAAGGGCCTCGGTGCAAGACTTGAGAGGGCGATAATCTCCTTCTTTATGGATTATCACAGCGAAAATAACGGTTATACCGAAATTCTTCCTCCCTATATGGCTAACAGAGCGTCGATGACGGGTACGGGTCAGCTTCCCAAGTTTGAGGAGGATATGTTCCACCTCGAAGGTGAAAAGGATTATTTCCTTATTCCTACGGCAGAAGTTCCCGTTACGAATATGCATCGTGACGAGATTATGGACGGTGCAAAGCTTCCCGTGAAATACTGCGCATATTCGGCTTGCTTCCGTGCTGAAGCAGGCAGTGCAGGCAGAGATACGAGAGGTCTTATCAGACAGCACCAGTTCAATAAAGTTGAACTTGTTAAATTCTCACGTCCCGAAAACTCATACGAAGAACTTGAAAGTCTCACTCTCGATGCACAGAGCGTGCTTCAGGCACTCGGTCTCCCCCACCGTGTTGTAAGACTCTGCAGCGGGGATCTTGGCTTCTCAAGTGCAATGACGTATGGCATTGAGGTTTGGATGCCTTCATACAACAGATACGTTGAAATATCATCATGCTCAAACTTTGAAGATTTCCAGGCACGCCGTATGGGCTGTCGTTTCAAGGATGCGGGCGGTAAGCCTCAGTTTGCACACACGCTTAACGGAAGCGGTGTTGCAGTAGGCAGAACGGTTGCGGCAATTCTTGAAAACTATCAGAATGAGGATGGTACGGTAACAATCCCCGAAGCCCTCGTCCCCTATATGCACAGAGAAGTAATTAAATAAGTAAAAAAGACAGCCGATTGGCTGTCTTTTTTATATCAATTCTTTGTTTTTGTGGGATTTTATGTAGGAGAAGACTTCCCTCTCCCCTTTTTCTGCAAGCAAGCGTAACAGAAATTCAAGCTCGTCGGAGGTTTTCTGGTGGATTACCCTTTTGTGTTTTGCACGCTCGAAATATATTAGTGCCGCATCGTCGGTATAATCCTTACCTTTATATATTTTGCTTGCCGCCACTCTGTCGCAAAACATTTCGATTAAGTATTTTCTCGGCATCTCGACCGGCTCATACCGCTTTGATACGGGGTTTACGTCCACCCAGTATTCAAAATGGTGGCGGTTTCTGCCCTTGTGATGCATCCAGGCGAGAGAATAGCCGTTTGCCTCACGCTCCCCTTCGTTGGGTGAACGTGTGCCCTGATAATATTTTACGCCGTTAAAAAATTCAACGGGTGAAAATTTTGATAAATCGTGCAAAAAACCGCGAACGGGTATTCCAGCCTTACAGCAATGTAAAAATACCGCATTTTTATGCCGTATAACCGTTTTTAAATGTGAAAAAAATCTCATACAAAATTCCTTTATTTGCTTTAATGTAACTATTTTACTATTATCATATTATAAAATCAAGTTGACAAGAATATATTTAGCAGGTATAATTGCTTTGATATTCAAAATATTTGAACTTCAAAATACTTTGATACGGAGGTGTGCATTTGCCGTCAAAATATATTGAAAAACTGAATAAACTGTTTATTAAATCCTATAATTCGCTCATAAAGGCTGAAGAAAAAGCGATAGCGACGGGTGAGTTTTCCAATCTCTCGGCAAAGGAGATACATTGTATCGTTGCGGTCTGCAACGCCGTAGAAAAGGGTGACTCGACGTCAAAAGCGATAGCAAAAGAGCTTGATATAACGCAGGGCACGCTTACCGTTTGCGTAACGGTGCTTGAACATAAGGGTTATCTTGACCGCGAAAAGCGTCAGGGCGACAAAAGGCAGGTATTTATCGTGCCGACGGACAAAGGTCTTGCGGTAAATGAGAGATATAAGGCGTTTCAGGACACGATTGTCGAACAGGTTGAAGAGGAATTGCCCGAAGAACAGTTTGACAAACTTGAAAAGGTCATTTCAAAAATAACATCTTTTTTAAAGAGTAAAGGAGAATAATTGCTTTGGTTAGAATTATAACAGACAGTACAGCGGATATTTCTGCCGAAAATGCCGAAAAACTCGGCATTACAGTACTTCCTTTAACAATACATTTCGGTGAAGAAACGTACCGTGACGGTGTAGATATAACGAATAAAGAATTTTACGACAAGCTTGCGACGGTGGAAACGTTGCCGACGACTGCACAGATTCCGCCTGCGGTATTTGCCGATACTTTCAAGAAGTATATTGATGAGGGTGACGAGATAGTATGCCTTCTTATCGGCTCAAAACTCAGCGGAACACGCCAGTCTGCAATAATTGCGGCAGATATGCTCGAAACTGATAAGGTTTATATACCCGATACACAGACGGTTACTATCGGCCTCGGCCTTATGGTGACGGTTGCCTGCGAAATGCGTGACAAGGGTATGTCGGCAAAGGAAATCTCGGACAAAATGACCGAACTTTCCGACAAGGTCTGCATTGTTGCGGCGGTTGCAACGCTCAAGTATCTGCATATGGGCGGAAGGCTGTCGGGTGCGGCTGCACTCATCGGCGGAATGCTTAATATCTGTCCTCTTATTTCGGTTGAACACGGCGAAATCAAGTCAATCGGCAAGGCGAGGGGAATGAACTCGGCAGTAAAATCGCTTGATGAAAAGCTTAAACACGAGGGTTATTTGCCCGATTCGTCCATGCCCGTTGCATTCGGACACACTCAGGCTCCCGATTTGCTCAAGGTGATTGTCGGACAGTTGTCGTACGTTGGCGACTGCGTTCTCGTAAGCGATATAGGAAGCGTTGTCGGCACACACGTAGGACAGGGCGGCGGCGGAATCGCTTATTTCAAAAAATAATGAAAAAAGGATGGTTAAAAACCATCCTTTTTATTTTTTATTTATTATGCTTTTACGTCAAGTTTCGTTGCTGCGTTTACCGCTGCTTCGACACGGTCGTTATTTCCGATAAAGAAAACGATTTTTTTGTTTCCTGCACGTGTTATAAAGGCAACGTCTGAAAATCCCTGACGGTTGAGTTCTTTAAATAAATCGTCACGGCTTATATTTGAAACTGTGTACGAATATATTCTCATTCTGGTGTCGGAGGTTACGTTTTCCGCAGTATCGATTTTTGCAAATAAATCATCAAGGTCCTGCGTAGCGGCTTTGCTTCCTGCCACGATTATTTTCCCGTCGTCTTTATAGTTGGGAAGGTAAGTCAAATTAAGTGCAAGCGTATCGGTAAACGCCTTCATTATCTCGCGCGTTGCGTATTTGGGCGAGTATGAAGACATATTGAAAAGTCTTACTTGAGCAAGCTCGTCGAGAGGGAAGTTGACTCTCTTGTCTATCATATATTTTGCATTTACCACACGGGCAAGTTCTTTTGGTGTTGCGGTTACTGAAATTTTTGAAGTGTTGGTTTCATCCGCCGTAATACCGCTTACATCAAGGCCTAAGTGCTCGAGAACGGCAACGAATTCCGACGAAGTCATATTGTCGAGAGTCAGCGTTTTGGTCATTTCCGAATACATCATAACCGATGAAATTCTGCTTTCGGGACCGACGATTATAAAATCACCGTCCGATATATAGGAGAGACCGTCAGCCGCTTCAACTACGAGATTTATCGCTTTCATACAGGATACGAGTGAACAGGTTACCGTAACCTTCTGCGCTTCGCCGAGATACACTATTTTTTTGCCTGCATAGTTGGCAATTATATTTAATATGTCACGAACATCCGTATCGATTACTTCAAATGAAATAGCGTCTATGAAGTCTACCGAAAGGGTGGGAATATCGTAGCCGTTGCCGACCGGGGCATCGTCAGGAATCGGAATATCGTAGGGTGACGTGTTACTCGTTTCACCGTTCGCAGAAGGGATTTTGAGCACCTGACCTATCTGGAGGCCTTCACCTTTGAGGTTGTTGGCACTCATAAGATCGTCAACCGATATACCGAATTTATTTGCGATGGTCCACAGGCTGTCGCCCGATTCTACCGTGTATGTGCTTGCCGCAAAGGCAGCCGAAGTAAAGAGCATTGCAAGGGCAATTACCAGAGCAAGTATTTTAAACGTGTTTTTCATACTTCATCCTCCTTACTGAATATCGTAGGTCGGCTCATCAAGCGTGAGATATGCATAATCGTCACCGACTGCGAGAATAACGAGACCGTCATCAATATCCGCAAGTGTGACACCGCCGACAGATTCGTTCTTTTCAAGCGATACCGTAGTACCGTTCATATCGACGATTGCCGCCATTGCGCCCGATTCACCAAGGAAGAAGCCCTTTAAAGTGATTCTGCCCGTCGCAACGAAGTCGTCAAGATCTGAGTTTGATTTGGGCAATACGGATATGAGTGAACCGCCTTTTCCGTAAAGTTCATCATCGGACACGGCGTCCCACGTACCGTTGGAAAAGCTTGTCTTACCGCTTGTGAGGTTGACAACCGCAAGCGTAACGAGTGCGGCAATGACGAGAAGCACGACTATGCCCGTGAATATGTTATTTGCAAGTATTTTTTTTGCGCGTTTATTACTTGATTTCACAAAAATTCTCCTTTTATCAATACTTACATCTATTTTATTATCAAATTCCGTTTCTGTCAACAAAATAGGCGACTTGTAATTAAATGTTTATAATGGTATAATAATTTAAATAATATTAAAGGTGATAAATCAATGGAAATATTAAAAAAAGAAGCGCTCGGTGAATACGAGGCGTTTGTGGCATCCCACCCCAAAGGCCATTTTACACAGAGTGTTATGTGGGGAAAAGTAAAATCTGCATGGAATTTTGAAGCCGTCGTTTCAAGAGACGGGGAGGGGAATATAGTAGGTGCAATAGGCGTTCTGGTAAGAAAGGTGCCTATGTTTCCTTATACGATTATGTATGCACCCAGAGGACCCGTGTGTGACGTACATGATGAAAACGTCATAAAAGACCTTGTTGACGGCGTCAAAGAACTTGCAAAGAGGAATAATGCGTATATTTTCCGCGTTGATCCCGACGTAAAGAGTGATGATGAAATCTTTACGGGGATTATGAAAAAGCAGGGCTTTGCTATTAAAGAGGAGAGTAAGACTTTCGATGCAATTCAGCCCCGTTACGTTTTCAGACTTGACGTTGAAGGTAAAACCGAAGACGAGGTGATGGCACTTTTCGAGAGCAAGACGAGATACAATATCCGCGTTGCACTCAAACACGGTGTCGAGGTGAAAATTGCACCGAGGGAAGAACTTGAGACCTTCTACAACATTATGATAGAAACGGGTATGCGCGATAACTTTGTAACACGCTCGCTTTCGTATTTCCAAAAGATGTACGATTCTCTGGGTGAGCATATAAGGCTCTATATGGCATATTACGAGGGTAAGGCAATTGCAGGCACGCTTGCAATACACTACGGGGACAAGGTGTGGTATCTCTACGGTGCATCGTCAAACAGTTACCGTAACGTAATGCCCAACTACCTGCTTCAGTGGAGTATGATACAGTGGGCGGTTGAAACGGGTGCAAGGATATACGATTTCAGAGGCGTGGCAGGAATTCTTGAAAAAGACCATCCTCTTTACGGGCTTTACCGTTTCAAGAAGGGCTTTAACGGCGAATTCACCGAGTTTACAGGTGAGATGAGTATCGTGTTCAAACCGTTTGCAAACAAAATGATAAACGTTGCAGAAAAACTGCATAAAAAATATATAAAGTTTGTATACAAACTCAAAAACAGAGGTAAATAATATGAAAACGCTCGTTCTTGAAAAGGACAGGGTAAGGCATAATGCCGATACGGTAAGGGAAAAAGCGGGGGACAGGCAGGTCATAGCCGTTGTAAAGGGTAACGGCTACGGCTTTGGCATTGTCGCATACACGAAACTGCTCAAAGAAAACGGTTTTGATTTCTTTGCGGTTGCAACGCTTGATGAGGCGAAAACTCTGCGTGCAAACGGCATAGACGATAAGCTTCTTCTTCTGTCACCTACGGAAAATCCCCGTGATGCAAGGGACATAGTTGACCTTGATATTACGGCGTCTATCGGCTCTCCCGTTTCGGCGGCGGCACTTAATAACGCCGCTCTCGAGGCAGGCAAAAATGCCTGCGCACATATACTTGTAGACACGGGCTTTGGCAGATTCGGCTTTCATCCCGATGAGCAGAGCGCAATGCTCGAAAGCGTAAAAAGCCTGACAAACGTTGTGGTTGAGGGTATATTTTCACATCTCTCGGCGTCATTTCTGAAAAAGAAAAAGTATACGCTTTGCCAGCTTGAAGAATTCACAAAAACTCTCGATTTCTTTAAGAATGAGGGCGTTGAATTCAAATATACGCATCTTGCAAATTCGTGTGCGTTATTTTTATATCCTGAAACACTTTTTGATACGGTGCGTGTCGGAAGTGCACTTATCGGCAGATTGCCCGTGAAAACGGGTAAGGGCAAGCTTATGCCGTGCGGTTATATCGAGGCAGAAATCGACTGTCCGAGGTACATTCCCGAGGGGCATAACGTGGGCTATGCAAACACCTGCAAGGTGAAAAAAGCAACGAGAGTTGCCGTTGTTCCGCTTGGGTACGGTGACGGTTATGCCGCGGCAAAAGCGCACGATACTTTCAGATTAAGAGATAAATTCAGATACATTTTTACCGACGTGAAGGCACTGCTCAAAAAAGGCGGTATGTACTGCACCGTAAACGGAAAAAGGGCAAAGGTGCTCGGCAGAGTGGGGCTTTCAAACTGCGTGATTGACGTTACGGGGATTTCCTGCGAAGCAGGCGATATTGCCCGTTTTGAAATAAATCCGCTCTACGTTGACAGCTCGGTTGACAGGGAATACAGATGATAAATGAAGCTGTAAAAGAAAAACTTTATGAAACGTGCAGAGGAAAACTCTCCCACGCCTATATGATATGCGGTCCCGACGGTATAGGGAAGAGGACGCTTGCACGCGAAATGGCAAAAGCAATTCTGTGTGCAGACAGGGAAAATGCCCCCTGCGGTATATGCCGTGCATGCAAGGCGTATTCGGCAGGCGCTCATCCCGATATAGAGCATCTTGTGCCGGGCGGTGCGGCAGGTGACATCAAGATAGGTGAGATACGCCGTCTGAAAGAAGTCTGCTCGGTAACCCCCATATCGGGAGACCGACGTGTCATACTTATTGACCGTGCGGAGAAGATGAATATAAATGCACAGAATGCATTTCTGAAACTTCTTGAGGAGCCTGAAAAGGGAAACGTTTTTGTTCTGACCTGTTCAAATGCCGAAAGGATACTGCCGACAGTCAGGTCAAGGTGCATATTGTTGACGGTTCCGACGTCATCGTTGCAGGAGATAGAGCAGGCTGTATCAAAATATGAGAATGCTTCGTCTAAAGTTACGGCAAGGCAGGCTGCGGTATACAGCGGTGGTATAATCGGCAAAGCGCTTGATCTGATGGCAGGGGATGAAAAGCATCCCTATTTTCTGACGATGCAGATAATGAAGGCGCTTTGCGAAGACAATGTTATTGAACTTATGAAGGTAGCACAGCTTATAACCGACAGGACTGCGCTTGAGCAGGTTTCGGAGGGGATAGAGGTGTTTTGCACGGACGTTCTCAAGCATATTTCGGGTGTGGATAATTTGCATTTTCCTGTGGAAAATATTGTAAATGCCACGCAGAAATTGACAAGAACTAAAACATTAAATATAATTGAAACGGCAAGACAAAGTGTCACAGAGGCGCAAAATTCAGCAGCTGATGTAAAAATGCTTGTGCAGAAAATGCTTTTGTCCTGTCGGGAGGAGATAAACGGATGACGATATGCGGAGTCAGATTTAAAGAAGGCGGTAAGGTATACTATTTCAATCCGCTTGATATTACGTTTGCTGTCGGCGACAAGGTAATTGTCGGAACGACGAGGGGTGTCGAACTCGGAGAAATCGCAATAGCAAACAGGAATGAAGATATTCCGGCTGACAGAGAAATAAAGCCTGTTATACGCAAAGCTCGTGAGGACGATGTCCGCAAGTATGAGGAAAATAAGGTGCGTGCGGCAGCGGCTCTTGAAAAATGCAAAGAGCGTGTGGCGGCACACGGTCTTGAAATGAAACTCGTTGATGCCGAATACACGTTTGACGGCAGTAAATTGCTCTTCAATTTTACGGCTGACGGAAGGGTTGACTTCCGTGAACTTGTAAAGGACCTTGCAGGCGTTTTCCGCACGAGGATAGAACTCAGGCAGATAGGTGTCAGGGACGAATCCAAGATAAAAGGCGGTATAGGTATTTGCGGAAATCCCTTCTGCTGTAAACGGTTTTTAGGTGAGTTTCATCCCGTGTCCGTAAAAATGGCAAAAGAGCAGGGTATAGCGCTTTTACCTTCCAAAATAAGCGGTACCTGCGGCAGACTTATGTGCTGTCTCAAGTATGAACAGGAAGCGTATGAGGAACTTATTGCAACTACGCCCAAGGTGGGCGCATACGTGCAGACCCCTTCGGGAAAGGGCAACGTAACCGAGGTCAATCTTCTCAGAGGACGGCTCAAAGTCCAGATAGGTAAAGAGGGAGAGGCAACCGTTAAAACCTTTGACAAAGATGAAGTGAAGGTGCTTCGTGACGGCAGAATTCATGTTTCACGTGAGGAAGCAGAGGCAGTTAAAGGATTGGAAGATAAATAAAAAAGAGAGGTATAAAATACCTCTCTTTTTTTATTCGTAAGAAAGATTGTCCGTTTTCCAGAGCACTGTTCCGTCGCCTGCAACCTGTGCAACGCATATCGTGTCGCCTGTTTCAAAATCACTTGAGAGTATGATAAGTGCGGTGTCGCTGTAGAAGAGCGTGTTCTGCACCTTGTCATTTATCATAACTTTACTGTAGTCGTTGAAATTGGAGCCTTCGATAATCGTGAAGTCGCCTCTTTCATTGATTCCCGTGACAATCTGGTCCGCCATACCGAGAGCAAGGTCAGTCTTTTCGTAGGGAAGAACGCCTGCAGTTATTATGTGGTCGCCGTAAAGCATATCGTATTCGAGAGTCTTCATATCCTCGAGGTTGCCGTCGGTGTAGAGGTGATAACGTGTCATTACCGCACTGTCGGCACCGAGAACGCCGAGAACCTTTGAAGATAACTGATAAGCTTCGATGTCGCCACCTTCAAAATCAAGACCGCAGTTGTTCCATATGACGTACTCGGTCTGATACAGGTTTTCGTTTTCAAGATCTGTCTCCGTAAGGTCGAGATTGGGCAGGTGGTCACCAAAGAAGACGACTACGGTGTCCTCTTTTCGCTTTTCAATCTCGCTCATAAGGTCGCCGATAAAGTTGTCCACCTCACGAAGCTGATTTACGTAGTATTCAAATGACATAAGCGAGTTTTCGGGATTCGTTTCGTCAAACACCGATATAACTGCCTGTTCGTCATCCATCTGCTCGTCAGGGTACTTGCCGTGACTCTGTACCGTAATAGTATAGACGAAATCGCTACCCTCCGTCGCATCGAGTGAACGTATAATCTGCGGAGTGAGGATACTGTCGTATGCCCAGCCGAGCTCGTTAAACTCAATGCCGTTCATAAATTCTTCGGATATAAAACAGTCAAAACCGAGATTTGCAAAGACCTTGTTTCTGTCGTAGAAGGTTGCCGTGTTGTTGTGAATGGCAACCGCCGACTGTGCACCGCTTTCTTTCAGGGAATATGCCATACTCTCGCACGTACTGCCCTGAAGAATAGTCTTGTAAGGGTATTCATTAAAACCGAAGAAGTCAAGATTCATTCCCGTGAGCACTTCAAATTCGGAATTTGCCGTACCTGCCCCGATTGAAGGCATACTTAAAAAGCCGTGGGGATTAGAATTCTTCAATGCGGTGAAATTGGGTATCGGATTTTCTGAAAAACTCAGATTTTTAATGTAATCAACGTCAAAAAAGCTTTCAAGCTGAATGAAAAGCACGTTTGGCACTTCTGCCGTGTTGGTCGCATCGGGAAGCAGGGCGAGAATATCTTCAACCGTGTTTTCGTAGTCGGAAGGGCTGTCTATACCGACGTCAAAAATGCTTCTTGAAAAACAGTAGGCAAAGCCGAAACGGTCATAGGCATTCACAATACTGTTGTCGTTTTTCTTTCCGATAACCGTGCCCAAACTTACCAAAAGGGCAATTGCAAGAGCAAACGCAATAGCGTGATACCATATTTTTTTCGGGCGTTCAACCTTTTTTGTTCTGACAAAGGCTATGCAAATGGCGGCAATGGCGCCGACAACCATTAAAATTATCATTATGAGTTCAAGCTTTGTCAGATATATATCCGCCATCTGAAGAGCATATCCGAGTAACGTTATGTCGACAAATGAAAACGGCGTTGAGCGGAAAAATAAAATGACAAAGTTTGAAATACCCATCGTCAGCCACAAAAGTGAAACGAGAGTAAGCACGGCACTGCGTTTTTTGAAAAACATCGCAACAAATAGCGTCGTACATATAAGCGCGGTGTCATACAAAAAAGCAAGCGGATGCTTGAACATAAAAATAAAACCGCCAAAAGGATTGTGTCTTGAAAGACTTTCTATCAAAAGACACAGCATAAATGACAGTATAGTGATTGACAGATAAGGATTTGATTTTATTTTATTTATTAAAGATTTTATTTTAGAAATCAAGTTACCCACCTCATAAGATATATTAAAACGAAAGGCGCATTAAATCAAGCGGAAAAACTCAAATTTTACAGTAACAATACGTATTTTTTATTCATAGTATAAAGTACGGCGCCGATAATTATTCGGAGGTGATCGTTATGTGTTCAAATTGGGGTCTTTGCAGAAATTCCTGCAACAGATGTAACCGTTCGTCAGACAGCACAAGATGGAACGGCAGATGCGGTTGCAGCAGATGGTTCTGATTTGACAAAACGCTTCGTCGCAAAAGCGACGGAGTTACATATCACGAATTATGTCGACAAGTTATTGTTGACACGGCAGAAAAATTGTGTTATCCTATATAGGCAATCAGATATCGCGGAGTGGAGCAGTGGTAGCTCGTCGGGCTCATAACCCGAAGGTCGTTGGTTCGAGTCCTTCCTCCGCAACCATATGAAAACCCTGTAACTGCAATGGTTACAGGGTTTTCTTCATATCTTTTTTCAATATCACTTTTCTAAATGTTGGGGATTTGACCCCGATTTGACCCCACCTAATGACTTATGTATACAGTTCTTCCATTAAAGCCATACCCTCGCGTTTATGTGTGTCGAGTACGTGTGTATAAGTATCCAATGTAAAGGAAACGGAAGAATGCCCTAAAATCATTGAGAGTGTCTTTGCATCCATGCCTTGTTCCATTGCTCTTGATGCGAATGTGTGTCGGAGGGCGTGGAAAGTGAAGTGTTGCAGTCCCGAAAGTTGTAAGATTTGATTATAATAGTCCTTAAATGTGCGCGGCTCAATATATTTACCCATTGGATTTGTAACAATAAACCCGCTCTGCTCGTAGTTTTCTGCTGCTGCAAGTCTGTCTGCGTTTTGTATAGCATTCCAGCTTTGCAAGTCAGCTACAACTTCGGGAAGAAGCGGGATTCTTCTTATTGAGTTTTGAGATTTAGGACTTTGGATTACAATTTCTGTAGAACTATCATTTTCACTTGTACGTTCAATTTTGGACAAACGATTCAAGGTACGGCGAATATATAGCGTGTGCGAGGAAAAATCCACATCCTCCCACCATAGACCAAGAAGCTCTCCGAGTCGTATTCCGGTGAAAAGTACAAGTCTGATAAAGACTCCGTATCTGTGCAGATAGCTCCCTTTCATCAAGCGTATTTGCTCATCACGCGTCAATATCTCAATCTGTGGCTTGTCCCCACGAGGAAGATTTATAGACGCTGCCGGATTACTCATAATATATCCTTCATTTACCGCATATGAAAGTGCTTTATGCAGAAATAAATTAAGGTTCACAATCGTTTTTGGAGCAAGCCCCTCTTGCTCTGCTTTGTAATTATAATACTGCTGCAAAAGTCGCGGGGTTAAATCTTTCAGTAGTATATTTCCAAGTGCAGGTTTAAAATGCACTCGAATATAGGATTCGTAGCTTGAATATGTAGACTGTTTAAGCGTGTTTTTCATATATACATCTAAACACAACTCAAGCCATTCACCTAAGGTAACTGCTTGAAAATTTTTAGGCATTGTATCTCTTATAAAAGAAAGCTCATGCAAAATCTTAACCGCCTCCTCTTGTGTGTTGGCATATCTCGAAATGCGTTTCGGTTTTCCTGTTGCAAAATCATAACCTATGGTTATTCTAACTTCCCATCTGCCGTCTGTGCGTAGTCGAATATTTCCTTCTCCGTTCACTCTTGTTTTAGACATTTTATTCACCTCTTTTTTATTTCTCCTAATCTCTTAAAGATAATATACAATTATGCTTTTTGGTTTTACATAGAGAATTAATAAGAAGTTTGTAGTGTGATATAAATTAATTTTTATAAGTTGATTTATGCTAAAATTCATTATATAATTTATAGAAAAATGAGAGAAAATAGTAAATATTTAAAGGAAAAGCAAATGAGTCGAAGTAGAGTATATGTGTCAGACCTAATCGGTGATGACTATATTAACTGGAAGCCTAAAGATAATATTCTGATTTCTACACAAACCGGAAGCGGCAAAACCTCGTTTATTATAAGAACTCTATTGCCTTACGCAGTTGAACACGATAAATGCGTAGTCTATATATGCAACAGAAAAACACTGCTTGACCAAACAGAAGAGATAATAAAAAAACATATACGGGATGTTTATTTGAATGATTGCGAATTTGCTGAGAAATGTATTTCTAAAATGATTATCCGTACTTACCAAAGTTGTGAAATTCGGCAAGAGTTTCCTGGGTTCAAGGAAGAAATAGAGAATGATAACAACAACAGAAAAAGTTATAAGCATTTTTCCACAGAAGATATTATGTACTACGTCTTTGACGAGGCACATTACTTTGTACAAGATGCTTTGTTTAATAGCTCTACAAATTATTGGTATAATAAATCATACAACCACGCAATAACAGTTTTTCTCACAGCAACACCCGAACCGCTTTTCTGTTTTTTACACAGGGCAAGATTTAACAAGAATTCCGCGCATGAGTTTTACAAGGCAATGCGAGAATATAGAAGACGACGCAAAGAAATAGATATGCCATCGAAGAGTGTAACTCTGGGATTCAATGAATTAGGTAAATTTTCCGTTTTGCCGCCAGAAGACCATGAAGAATGCGATGACAATAAGAAAGCAGATGGGAAAAAAGAGAAAAAAATCATAGAAAACTTAGCCTACAAAGTCTATTTTGATATTGTTGAAGAGGCTATAACCGACACATCAGAACTTATAATCTACGATAGCTCTTACAAGAAAGTAGACTATTCATATGTGAATTCGTACTACTTTGAGGAGTACGATGATATTTTGGATATAATTACTTATGCGTACGATAAAGGCAAGTGGGTTATTTTCGTAGATAGCGAGAAGGAAGGAAAATCCATCTTTAATAAATTGACCACTGCGGGAAAGAAAGTCGCTTTTATATCATCATCTACAAAACCTTACAAAAAATTCAACTCTTTGATTGCGCACAACCAGCTTATAGAAAAGCAAAGCTTTGACTTTGATGTGCTAATTACCACATCGGTACTTGATTGCGGAGTTAGTATCTGCGATAAATCCGTAAAGAACATAGTCATATCCGCTATTGATAAAACTACATTTTTGCAAATGTTGGGAAGAATAAGGGTAGATAATCAAAAAATAAATGTACATATCAAGTGCTATGAGGGGAGAAAAACGAACTATCGGAGACATATGTATGAAATAGCATTGGAGTACGTAGTAACATACAGTCTTTTAGCAGAAACAGTATTGCGCCGCACATCCCATTGGAGTAATGAAAGCGATGGTCTTGCAGATAAATTAATTCTTTCCGATAATGAAGTAAGGAGGTTAATTTACAAGCCAAATACAGGAAATCAACAGTTGCTATATCCGCATATAAATACAGAAATAAACAGAAAGCGTTCACAAGGGGACACCTCTTATCAAAAACAAATTATTCAGTATGACCACAGCCAAGCGGCATTGCTTAATTTAGCGTATTCATTGTACTCACTAAATCGCGCCACTGATAGCGAAAAGAAAGATAAAAACCGTTTTCTTTTCGAACAACTCAGTTGGATAGGGCATCAATACAATGAAGAAAATTGGTCAGTATATGAGCTGTGTCGTAATAAACTTTGTTCAATTTTGGAAAAATACGCGGAAAATAAGACGTTCATTGACAAGTCTGAGCAAATTGATTTTGCATCAAATTGCGTTAGAATTATGATTAAAACCCATAACATTTCACCGTACATAAAAACACTTTGGACTAAATTCAATCACAAAAAAATTAAAAAAATAGGAATGAATAGTCTTAACAAAGCGTTGGTAAGTTTGGAACTTCCCTATCAAATATTAAGCAAACAAAAGATGAAAAATGGCATTCGACAAACAAGGTGGCAAATACAAAAACTGGATTCTTTACAGTTCAAAGATTAGGCATCTTACAATCTTTTTCACCGTATAGTTAAAATAATATGATTTTTATGAGAACAGGTGGAGAAAATTCCTCTCCACCTATTTCACTTTCCTATAAAAAGTACTTGGCTTCATATCAAGGCGTCTCATTGCTTCGACAGCGGTGATTTCGCCTTTTCTCCATAATGATACAATAGAATTAAACTCTGGTCGTTCTATGGGCTTACGTCCTTTGTAAACGCCATTTTCTTTTGCTATGGCTATTCCTTCACGTTGTCTTTGCAAAATGTATTCTCTTTCAAGCTCTGCAACTGCGCCGAATATGGTAAGCATAAATTTGCCTGTCGGCGTAGTCGTATCAATGGCTTCTTTCTTAGATACAAATTCCACGTTCTTTTCTGTAAGCTTTTCTACAAGGTCAAGTAGGTCTTTTGTATTTCTTGCAAAACGGCTTATGGATTCCACGATTACCGTGTCTCCCTCGCGCACAAAATTCATCATTTTTTGCAATTCGGGGCGATTTGTGTTTTTGCCGCTCATTCGGTCGATAAACACATTATCAACTTCAAGTGCTTTCATGAGCACCTCTTGCCGAGCAATATTTTGCTCGGCAGTGCTGATACGAATATATCCGATTTTCATTTTTAGCTCCTCTCTCATTAGAGTCTACATAAATGGTGAAATATCCCAAAAGGCGTACTTAAACTCTAATGGCATACTTTTCGTTTGTGCCATATGGGTGTACCCTAATGGGACAGTGTAATTTAAAAGTCCTGCAAGGTCATCACAAATCTGTGATAACGGGGCAAGACGAAAAAAGTCCGTAAAGGTTGTCGAGAATAGTCTGTTATCACAGATTTGCTCTTAGACCTTTACGGACTTTTAAATTTGGAATATGATTTTTTATATGTTCTTAATTGTCCTATCTTTTAATGCAGCTTTAAGGTGTCAAATTTTTACGCTTACGCAAAAAATCCTAAACTGTCTGAAACAAATTCATAATAATAATTATCGTTCTCTTTGTTGGCAGGCAAGCCGATTTTTACTACATATTCATTTCGAGAATCTGTGCCAAAAAGATTTTTGAAATCAACATAGGAACTAACTGTGTAAACATGATAGTCTTCACCCTCATATTTAAGTTCTTCAAAATGTCCTACTATAAAATCTTTATTAAACTTTGGGAAGTCCATTTCTGTTTCTGATGAAAACTGATCTGCTACAACTTCTGTGGCAATCTCATAGGCCTCCCTCATACTATCAATTCCTACTTTATGATTATCTGGATTTAAGTTTTCTATAAAAGCAGCGATAACAATAACGCCTATAACCACATACAAAACACTCTTAATAAAGCTGAATTTGCTTTTTGGTTTTTTATTTGTCTGAGTATCTTCAATAATGTTGTTCATAAATATCTTCCTCCAGTTTATTTTCTGTTGTTTTTTTCTGCTGTAATAAATGCCCCTACTGCTTTATAAAACTTTTTCCAATGTCTATCCTTATCTAGTCTATAAAATTTATTTTCCACATTGTCAAAAATATACGATTGCTTTTCTCTTCCAAAAAACCAGCGATTCCCGCCACCCACAAAAAATGTATATCTCTCCGGGTTTGATTTAAGAGTTCTTTGCGTAAAAACGCCACCACCTTTTGCCGTTTTCAAAACTTTGTTTAAAAACTCGTCATCTGCGCCATTGACAAATTGCTCTTGCACGATTTCGGCTAATTGCTCGTAATTTACACGAACAGTTTCTTTTTTTGTCACCTTTTTTAATAAAGAGTCGCTTACCTTATCTAACAATCCCATTTCACATAATCTCCTTTGTGTTTTTCTTAAAAGTATAGGTTTTTGTAAAAACAAAAAATCCTGTTTTTATTGTCTGATTCACCGGATTCTCATTAAAATAATTGACTAAATGTAAGAAGTGTGCTATACTTAGGCAAATTTTGGAGATTAAAATCCAACTTCAAAAACCTATACTTTTTCGTAAAAATCACATAATACGGTCTCCGTATCTATAGAATGCCCAGAGTGGCATATTGCAGTTTTCAGCACCTTTGCGTGCTGATATTTTTTTGTCTTTCCACAGTGTATAATTTGAGATATACTCTTTTGTCGGAACAAACTTTGGTCTGCCGAATTTAACGCCACGTTTTTTGGCTGCTTCAATTCCTTCTACCTGCCGTTGCAGAATATTTATTCTCTCATTCTCTGCGACAAAGGAGAGAAGCTGTAAAACGAGATCGGCGATAAAAGTACCGAGCAAATCTTTTGATTTTGTTGTATCAAGCAGAGGCATATCAAGCACAATAATATCCGCCTTTTTTGTTTTGGTTATTTTCTGCCACTCCTGCTGTATTTCAGCGTAATTACGACCAAGCCTGTCTATGCTTTTAATTACAAGCAAATCATCCTTTTTAAGCCTTTTGTAAATGCGCATATACTGCGGTCTTTTAAAATCCTTTCCGCTCTGCTTGTCTATGTAAATATCCTTTTGGCAAACGCCGTATTTCAGCAGCTCATCGAGCTGCCTGTCCTCTTTTTGTCCGGTAGTAGAAACCCTTGCGTAGCCGTATATCATTTTAATCACCTCCCGGTAAAAAGTGTGCATTTGTTATTATATAATAACTTTTTCGATTACTCCAAGCAGTATATGTATTCCTCTATTTCTTCCGGTGAAAAACCGTTATCGAGTAATTCATCAACTGTTTCGGGGGCAAAGCCCTGATATGCGGCAACGGTCTTTAAATTCTCTATGTATGACTCTTGTGTTTCCGGTAAAATATTGTTCCACCAACGGCAATCATACCAACTACTGTAATCCGTATAATTAAAAACATCTTTAAGAAGTTTGCCGTCAGGCAAAAGCCTTATAATATCACCGGAGCGAATTGCCACTTCTTCAAATGATCCGTTTTTTATTTCAGCAAACAGCTTTGTATCAACAAGCGCTTTATACAAAATTTCATCTGTTGAAGCGTAAACATACAGTTTGTACTTCGGCAAATGAACAAGCGAGAGCGGACTGTCGCCGCGGACAAACCATAATGCATTTGAACTGTCGAGAATTGTAAAGGCAAAACTACCGCTTACTTTTTCTGCCATGAACTTTACACTCTCAATATCAAGATGCTTTCGCTTCTCAAGAAGCTGAACGGCAACAAAGCTATCCGTTACGATTTTTGTTTTCGGCAGATGGTATTGCAATTTTAACTCTGCATCGTTTATAAGTACACCATTATGAGCAAGAGCAAATCGCAGGTTCGTGCAAGAACCTGCGAATGGATGGTTATTGTAATTCTTCTTTTTATCACCCTGCGTTGCGTGCCTTGTGTGACCGGTAATACAAACCACATCATCTGGATGCCTGAAATTAATCATATGCGCTGATTTTGCCTCTTTGTGTATCGTAAGCTTGCCGTTATTGTTATACGCAATTCCGGTAGCGTCGGTACCTCGCACGGTTGCATTCTCGGCAAGCAGATTGGTGAGGTTGCTTAGATTACGTATCTCTTGACCGCTGTAATTATAAATCCCAAACAGGCAGCACATATTACATATCCTCGCTCTCTTCCGTTTTCTCGTTTACATACAGTCTTTTGGCTTTCAGATACTCAATCAGTTCTGCCTTGTCGGAAGGTATTTTCAGAACAAACTCCGACCAAGATAATCGCTCCATAGACTGGTCGTTCATTTGGATAGCAAACCTGCAAATCTCATAAATAAGCTGTAAGGTTGCAATAAAAGTTTTGTGGCATAACGTGCCTCTGAATAGACGAAATTCTATGGTGCTATAGTTTTCAAGATTTACCGCAACATATCGCCCCATACGCTTGTCCTTTGCGTTTTTATAGGTGTCTTTAGCTGTTGTGGCGATACCGTAACGACTAGCCCATCGGTTGATTGTTTCTTCCGTCCGACGTGAAAACTTTAAAAGTTCGTTCCAATGATTTTCCACAAAGTACACTATTCTTGAAATGACATCTTCTTGCTCGTCAATACTTTTTCCAAAAGCGGAGCGGTTGACGTGAATATGTAATCCACAGGTGCTTGTCTGATGAGAGCGATAATCCATAGAAACCGCATTGCTGAACACATTAAGCCAAGGCATTTCATTTATGTGGTATTCCAAACTCATCGGATGCGAAACCATTTCAAAGCCGTTTTCAATACTGCCGTCGTGCTTGCAATATATATGCTCTTTATAACCGTTTGCGACATCGAGCAGAATCTTCGCATTTTCATCATCCTCACCGCCCTTGTCAATTTCCAGTTCTACGCCCATAAAGAAATTGCCCGAGCCGTAAAATATCGGCTCGGGCTTGTAATTATATGATTTTATCGTACATTCTTGTAGCTTTGCAAAGCATTCCGCACAGTACGGATAATCCGAATCGTCCTCATAATGCGCATCGTCGTTATGTATCAATGTTCCACAACTTTCACAGTGCGTGTAACTGTATCCATAACAATCATCGCATAATGCTGTAATTTCATCACCTTGCACGTCATCACGATATATGCGTTTTCCGCAGCAGTCGCAAATTGTCGTCTTTTTTCTCAAACATTCATCGCAAAATATTTCTCCGTCAAATTCTATCGCTGTTTCGTCTGTGAGTATTGCCCCGCATACGGAGCAGTTTGTTTTTTTATTCATTTTTATTCCTCCACCTCTTTAGCTTCAAGAAAATATAAGACTCTCTGCTATGCCGCCTATAAGATATTTAAGCAGCGCACCTATACCGAGAATGATTTTCTTAAAGAATTTCTTTTTGCTGAAACTAAATGCCATTTTTGTTTCCTCGCTTTCTTTGATTTTGATACAAAGCTATGTATCAAAGGTATAATATCTAAAAGAAAGTTCGCAAGATTCCGGAGGAATAATATTGTAAAAATCCTGTTTCAGTATTATTTACTTGAGACATATTGAAGTTTATGTATACCATAGTGATTCAATACTTTGCGTAAAAAGCTCATAAACTCATAGTGCTCAGCTCTTGTGCCTCGATAGCGATGTCCGTCGATATAGCTCACTGAGTTCATGACGATGTGAATATGTAAGGATTCAGTATTTTCGTGCACCGCATATATCACCTGATATTCTTTTCCTAAATAGAGTATCACATGCATGGCAATTTCGTTAACTATTAAAGGATTGCTTAATTCATAAGGTTCAAAAGATATTATAAAGTGTCGAATTTGAACCCCGTTCCCTTTTTTAAATTGTGCCGATATTTGTTTCATACTTCCTGCAATATCGTATTTGTTTACTTGAATTCCGCCTGCATAGTTGTGTATCATTTTGTTATCGTTTATAACATACGAGATTACATCTTCTTTTGTGCTTTCATCAAAGTATTTCCCTTTACAATTAGCTGTTTTATATATAGCCATCACATTAACTCCTCATAATATAGATTGTATTATGTAAGAGTTAATATAGTTGTAAATTTTCAAAACTAAATTTCGGACTTTACTCTCCCCTTAACCCCTCGCAAGTGGAAGAACAACAATGGTTGTTCTTCCACTCAGTGGCCACAAATTATGAGTATGTTTTTTTGGTTATTTTTAAATTGATTGTCTACGTAACGTGACATATCAGTAAAAATATAATATAATGCAGACATAAAGTGGGAGTTTTTCTGATTTATCAGCCTATAAAGATAGAAATATAATGTTATAGGGAGGTATTTCATATGAAGAAGAAAACAGTTTTATATATAGTTGTTGGACTTCTAATTATTCTTATAATAGGTGCTTGGGCAATTGATATGCACCTAATGAGCAACAATGAGCCTGTTGTATTTTCAACTTGGGGTAGAAAGTATGCTCCCCCAAGGCATGAAGATAAATTGAAATCTTCATACCTTGAAGTGGATGAAAATACAGTAGCAGAGATTGGCAGAGGAACACTCAAACAGGCAGTTGAAATTTCCGAAGAGGATGCAAACTCCTTGTCAGAAATAATCAATAGTGGTTCTTGGATAGAAGGAACTGCGGATTGCAAAAGTGATTGTGTCATTAACCTAAAAGGTCATATGACTTATTATCATTCTGATTGTGGAACATTCAACAAATACAATCTGGCAGAAATGTCAATGTATTCCTCAAAGGCACAAGAAGTCAGCGGAAAGAGTTTGGTGCTATCAGAAGAAGATAAAACAACTGTCAATACCATTCTTGAAAAATACATTATATTGGGAATTGGTAGTAACTGACCAATTCCAGAAAATATTAAAAATTGGTTAGGAAAATGTATACAGTGTGTGAAAAGAATAATTTTAATAAGATAATTTTAGAACTCGATAAGTTGGAAAGGTTTTCTCCAAAATACAAAGCAGAACTAAGATTATTAAGCAAAAACTTGCGTAAAGACTTTTGGGATAATGATATCAATTTTTTAATCCTTCTTGTGGTAGCCAATAGAGTTATTGATAAAAAATATCCTAATAGGAATGTTTGCACATACAGGTTGCTTGAAGATTATGTTGACGTGATAGAAATGCTTGGAGCGATTTTTGTTCCTAAACTTACCGCAGATTATTATGAAAAATTAACAGATGAAATCCAACTTGAAAATGCCAGAGTTATCATTGAGAAAAAATGGGATATTATTAACTCTTCGTCAGATAGCGAAAAATCTTTTATTGAGATTTTTGATGACGTATTTTCTAACACCATTGATAAGCATAAAGAAGAATTCTTTTATCCGTTAAAGAAAACAGATATTTTGTGTAGAGTTGTAGATGGCTGGGGACATAATACAGATAGATTTATTCCTTGGCCTAATAAAACTAATAATAGATGGAATCCGCCAGGTAGAACTTACTTATACTTATCATTTAGCGAGACACCACAAATATATTCAGACGAATTGTCACTAAACGAATACATTTGTCTCGAAGAATATCGGGCAGAAAGAGGCAATAAGTATTCTTTTTGCTTATTTGAACCATTGGTTAAGGGGAAAATTCTAGACTTGTCTTATAATGATATTGAACTCGCGACTATAAAACGTTCATTGGATATTCACGGAAGAGATATAAAGGAACAAGTGTTAGCAGAATTAACAGCCGAATCCGAAAAAGTTAAACACTATATAAAAAATCCTGAAGAACTGAAGAAAGAAATAAAAAACAAAACTGAAAAGTATCATAATCGCAAGGTTGTTGAAGATGCTGTGGCAAAACAGTATCTAAAGATGGTTTGCAATACCATTTATAAAAAAGTTGATGAAAAAGATGAGATTGGAAAAGAAAAGGCATATAAATCATTTCATATCTTGTCCATGTATTTAGAAAGCAAGGGCGTTACAGGGATAATATATCCATGTACAAGAACCAACAAGGTTGTTGGCAAAAATTTAGTGTTGTTTAATCCTGCTGATGCAAAACCTATCGATGAAAGCATTCGAGAAGTAATTTACTGATACTCGAGTAAATAGTATATAGAGAAACAAATGAATAAAGTTTAAAAATCAAATTTGTATATTTTCATAGGAGCAAGGTATATTTCAACCTTGCTCTTTTTTATTTCGTATGTATAAAAAGTTTATTTATGCACACGATACTTATCTCATACAGAGACTTATTGGACGATAGAAAAGAGTATGATACACTTAAAAAAGAACAAAGAGGGATAACACATGTTTCCTGCTAATATCTTAGCAATTTAGTAGGCTTTTTATTGTGGCCATTGAATTAATGTGAAATACTTTTTGCACTGACCCCAATTTGGCCCCAACCGCAGCGGGTTTAATCGGGCAAGCACAGCACAGTGCAAAAAACAAAGTGCGTAAGTTTGCTGTTTTGCGACTGTTTACGCATTTCGTTTTTTCTTGTTGAACCCTCATAACCCGAAGGTCGTTGGTTCGAGTCCTTCCTCCGCAACCAAAACAGATACCGCTGTTGATACAATCGTGTCGACAGCGGTATCGTTATTTTACCGCTAAAAACATACAGAGAATAAGCACTTATAAAAACAAGCGTTGCATTTTGGGAGTATTCCACCCATCCTGCAACGCTTTTTTGATTGTTTTTATAGCCCCTACCCGGGGCTTAACCCAACATTCCTGCTGACTTATCGTTAAACAACTGCATTTCGTTAAACGGCTGATGCTGTTGGAAATATTCAAAATTTATGATATTATAAAGTGACGGAGGAAATGTTATGGGAAATAAAATTTTATCTTTTCTGAGTGGTCATTTAATTGATATTGGTTTGGAAGTATCTCGTGATAAAATCAAAGATGCTATTCAAGAAAAACAAGCATGCGAAAGAATCACAAATTTCATTGAGAGGCAGGCGAAATACAATTTTTCATGTTCTGTTGAGGAAGAAATTGATTTTGGTGCCTTAGCTGAGTATATGCAAGGTGATCTTATTGATGATCTTCGTTTGCGTTTGCGCGGAACCGCTGCCGAACGAACCGCTGCCCATATAACAATAACGAGTAAAGTTAAAAACTTTGCCAAAGCAAGAACCAAATTGGGAGAAAAACGAGCTTTAACTCTCGTTAATAAGGCGATAAAAATTCTAAGAGCATATTATCGTAGCAAAACAAATTCAGATCTTCTTTTTATAGTAGCCGAAATATCTGAAGAGATAGCAGAAACTTCAAAAGAACAGCACACTGAACAAACTCAAGTTCTTATTAACGAAATGACTAAGCAACGTGAAATAGCTACTTCCGAAATAACCTCTTTTATTCAGTTTTCTCCTGAAAAGGCTATCGCAGAAGGGCTTAGTATGCTTGGTGGAAAAGAATCAACATTAGAGACGCTTTTCACGGACTTTACCAATGTATTAAGTACACGTCATACCCTCTTCCCACATTATGGATATGATTTTAAACTAAAGAACGGCAAACAAGTATTGAATAGTGTTCCTCTTTCATCGGAGGCCGAAACGCTATATCCTCCGAAGTTCAAATGCATGGGAACAGTACGCATAGGTGAAAAATATGTTAGTGAAATAACTCCCGATCTTATTCATTACGCAAATCGCCATCAACTTCCATTGGTACTAAACATTACTCAGGCACAAAAATTATTAGGAGCAGAAATAGACCCTGTACAGCACGAAGCGGATGAGTTGGTTGGTAAATCACTTACTATTCCCCCAAAACCTTTTAGAAAAGCATTTCCTTGTACGATCAGTATTAACGATAAAGTTGAGTTCGACTATATACTATTTCGCACACAAGAAATACTTGACGATGAAACCATTGTTGTTTCAAATCGAGAACAAGAAAACTCCCCGTTCTTCTTTACAATGAGAACAAATTTAAAAACGCAGAGAATTTCTTTTACTATATCTATAAACGACCCCACTAATAACGATATCTTGAAATATGTTCGTTTCATGAAAGATGTGGAAGAAGGCAAGATTATTTCTGTAAAATCGTTGGAATTACAAGAAGAATTTGCTAAAGGGCGATTGGATGACTTTAATTATTCATCTGACTTTGAAAGTATCGAAGAGGAAGTTCATTTTTGGGAAATGGTTGTTGCTGTTGAAAACTACTTCCAAACTACCATTGATACACCGAAAGAAATCTATGATAGCGAACATAATCTTCTTAAGTATTTGTATACTTTAATTAGCGGCGAAACTAATACAGTAACTTGGTCCTCCATAGCATTTAAAGTTGAAATATGCGAAGAGTTTAAAGCGAAAATCGCAGAATGGAATGAAGAACCTTTCACTTTGGCTTATGTAGGAACCGTTGAGGTTCCTTTGTGGGGCCAAAAATATGAAGTTCCTATAATGCGAAGGTACTTATCTGTAAAACCAAAAAATCTTGAACGAATTATGAAAAAAGCTGAAGTTCTTGATATTGGAGAGGAAATTCGTTTAGAGTTTACCCCTGGGGAAGGAGAACAAGGCATTTGGGAAGATACGCTTCATGAACCAAATGATAACTCGACTACCAATTAAATAAGCACTAATAATAAGAGAACTCCTTATCACCTGATGGTAATAAGGAGCTTTCTTTATATTTGTAATTATATCCTCACCTCAACATTAATTCTGTTCATAAAATGAAACTCCAAGCATTCATCTGCGTACACCGTAACGTGGTCGACGGTGGCGTGCCAGAGGGCGGGGTTGAACTGAAGCTGGAGGTTGTCCAGTTCGGTGATGGCGAAAAGGAATCCGCTCATAACATCTGCTTGGATAAGTCTGCGCTCATGCTTTTTCTGCAAGGTGTCGTAACGGCTCTGCAGTTTTTCGTGCCGTTCTACCAAGGCATTGTAACGGCTGATATATTCATCCTGGTCGATGGCTTGCACGGCATTTTCATTGATGCACTTTTGGATAAGACCTGCGACCACATCCATCTCTTGGAGAAGTTCTTCGCATTTGGCATCAATTGCTGCGGTATCCATCAGTTCGTGACGGATAAGCCTGCCGTCCTCAAGAAGCGCCTCTCTGTTAACCATCAGTTTGCTTAACGCTACCACGAAAAGCTCCTTAATATCGTCTTCGTATAAATGTGGTGTGGTGCATTTCTTGTCACCCTTGAATTTTGCATTACATTGCCAGATTGTTCGTCGGTATTTGCTGGTTGAGTGCCACACCTTTGAGCCGAAAATCTCACCGCAATCTCCGCAGATGAGTTTCCCGGCAAAGGGGCTTGTGGAAAAGGTGCGTCTGCCGCTATCCTTTCTGTGTTTTAGCTCCAACTGAACCCGTTCCCATTCTTCCGGTGCGATGATGGCAGGATGGCTGTGTTCCACATAATACTGCGGAACTTCACCCTCGTTGACCTTCATCTTTTTCTGCAGAAAATCCACGGTGTATTTCTTCTGCAGAAGTGCCGAGCCTTTGTATTTCTCATTTTGAAGAATGCTCTCGATCGTATGTCTTTGCCATACCGCTTTCCCGGATGGTGTGGGTATACCGTTTTCGGTCAAGTGTTTTGCAATAGAGCCTGCGGACATCCCTTCCACAAACATTCGGTAAATGGTGCGGACGATTTCTGCCTCTTCGGGAACGATCTCGGGCAGACCGTCTGCGCCTTTTCTGTATCCGAGAAACTGTTTGTACGGCATATTAAACCTTGCCGTCAGCAAAGCGTTTACGTTGGCCCCAGGTTACGTTCTCGGAAATGGAACGGCTCTCCTCCTGGGCAAGGGATGACATGATCGTGATAAGCAACTCGCCCTTGGAATCCATCGTCCATATATTTTCCTTTTCAAAATATACCTCAACGCCCTTGTCCTTCAGCTTGCGGACGGTGGTGAGGCTGTCCACGGTATTACGGGCAAAGCGACTTACGCTCTTGGTTACGATAAGGTCGATTTTGCCGTTCAGGGCGTCGGCAATCATTCGGTTAAAGCCGTCACGTTTTTTGGTGTTGAGTGCGGATATACCTTCATCCGTATAGACCTCAACAAACGCCCACTCAGGACGGCTTTTGATGTAATTAGTGTAGTAGTCCACCTGCGCCTCATAGCTTGTGAACTGTTCATCACTGTCAGTGGACACACGGGCATAACCTGCAACCTTGCGTTTTGCCTTTGAGGTGGTGGGGATACCCGTGTGCAAGTTTCGTGTGGCGGGTATTACGGTTACGTTTTTAGCTGTTGCCATTTTGCTTACTCCTTTCTTTTGTTTTCTTACCGACCGCTGCCCTCATCTCAGGAGTCCAACTCTCCGAGCGGGAGCGGTCTTTCCATCGTTTAACGATTGTTTCTCCGTTTTCAAGGGAGAATATCAAGGTGTTATCTTTGTCGGCTGTAATTGCCGTTATTTTACTGAAATCATCCATCTCGGCGGAAAGCACCATCAAAGTAGGTTCTGGGATGGATTTCGACGGGCAGGCTTTTTTGCCAAGGGTATTATAGGTGGCGCATATCCATACCGGGCCCGTTTTAGTCACCTTTCTGCGGTAGTGCTTTCCGCACCTGGCGCAGGTGATAAGTCCTGTAAATGGATATTCGTTTTTCGTTTGTGGTTTTGCGAAATGCTCTGCACGCCTTGCCATTTCCAGTTGCACCAAGTTATAGGTGCCGATATCAATGATCGGCTCGTGGGTGTTCTCTGCGTGGTACTGCGGAAGTTCTCCGTGATTTACCAGTGTGCGTTTTGTAAGGTGATTCTCACGAAATTTGGTTTGAAGCAGAAGGTTGCCCGTATAGGCATAGTTACGGAGGATTCGGCTTACGGCACTTTGATGCCAAGTAAAGCCTTGCTGCGTGAGAATGCCTTCTTCGTTGAGCCGTTTCATAATGGCGGCAACGCCTTTGCCGTCAAGGTAGTCACGAAAGATGGAGCGAACCACCTCTGCCTCCTCGGGAACGATGACATATTTCTCACCGTCGTAGCGGTAACCCATCATAAAACCTCTCCAGGGTTTTCCGTTTTGGAACTGCTGCCGCACCCTCCACTTTTGATTCTCGCTGGCAGAAAGGCTTTCCTCCTGGGCATAGCTTGCGAGGATTGTAAGTATCAACTCACCGTCCGAGGTTGCCGAGTGTATGTTCTGCTCTTCAAAGTAGACATCCACACCCAGGCTCTTTAGTTCTCGTACAGTTTCGAGTAATGTCAGCGTATTCCTTGCAAAGCGCGAAACGGATTTGGTTATAATCATATCCCCCTTTCCGTTTCGGCAATCTGAAAGGAGCCTTTGAAAGTTTTCTCGGTTATCCTTCGTGCCGGTTAAAGCTTCATCGGCATATACGCCTGCGTACTCCCATCCGCAGTGGTTCTGTATCAATTTGCTGTAATAGCTCACCTGGGCGGAAAGCGAGTGGAGCATCGCATCCTTGCCGGAGGACACTCTGGCGTAAGCCGCCACCCATTTTGCTCTCGGCAATTCCGTTTTCGCAAAACGGGTCTGTGTAACGATCCTTTCCAATACATATACCTCCTTTGTATCAATTAAGGTCACTACATATTCGCTCTAACTGGCGGATATATCAAGCAGATTCCGCAAATATACTACCCGAAGATAATCCGTATTTACGGGACAGCATTGTCGATATCTTACAATACTCTTTCTCGGTAAAAGTACCATCCTCCGCAAGGCTTTTTAGCAGAGCCAGGGAGGTTCGGTACAGCATCATATTTTCGGCTGCATATTTATCCTGCTTGTCTTGACGCAACATAGCAGGCACGGCTGCAGTATTTTCTGTTTTTGTTACCATAACTCTCAAACTCCTTTCCGCAGTATTCGCAGGTGAGATTATAATAGGCTTTGCGATTCACAGCCTCCTGGTGAGTGTTCCACCACAGCATTCGGCAACTGTCCGAACAGAATTTTTTCTCCCTGCGTTTTTCTGTTTGAAGCACGGGTTTACCGCAATTCTTGCAAAGCTTGGTGTTCGGTATTTCCGGGTATCTGTGAATATGTGCACGGACGGTCCCGGCAGATAAACCTAAAGTGGCGGCGATCACGGAAGGGCTATGCCCCTCAAGCCGCATATTGTTAATAGCGATTTTGTTTTGTAGTGTCATGGCATATCTCCTTCCTATGACTACAAGAGTAAGGGAGAGCGACCCGAAAGCCGCCCTCTCGTGGCCGATTCGATTGATATTGGGGTTAATACCCCGTTTGATTTTGCGATTTTTTTCATGACACCCCACGCCCGTTGCATAAATAAAAAGCTGTGGAGATTTCGATACCCCCCAGGGGGGTCTAAATCTCTACGACTATGACTCCGGGCAACGGGCCAGGGGTCGCGTGAAAAAATTCGCATAAGTTTTAGAGGGAATAGCACCCTAAGGTATCTACATCAAACCTGCGGACGTTCGTATCTAAGCTCTCTGAGGTTTTCTTCCGTGGCGGCACCGGTGCGACAAAGCTCACAAGTGTAATCGTAGAGCCTATTTATTACATTACCGATTTCTGAAAACGGTACTTCCTTTATGCACGTAACTGTGAACGCACTCCCGTACCACAAAAAGATGACGGCTTTTCTACGTTTGCTTGTGGTGTGTGTTCCGCTGACTTCAACATTAAATCCATTGCCAAAGTCACGGTAAATGCATCGTTCTCCGTCAACGCGAAGAATACGACACCCGTTGCCGATTTCACGGCAGAGTTTATCCTGGGCGTAATCCCTTTTGGTTTTATACATACTTACACCTCCTTCCGTTATTTTTCCTTTTGTCCTTTTTGTCACGCTGTCCGTAAGAGTGAGAATGTGGGTAAACATCCGTATATAGAAAGCAGTAGTTTAACGATTACTTTTTCTATATTTTTCTTTATTCCCATACCTTTGGGACAAAGGGACATAAAGGACAAAACTCTGTTACGATGCCTTTTCATAAAGATAAGGATTGACAAGATAGGTTTGACCCGTAGGTCTGCCTTTGCCGGATTGGACATCGCTCGTTTTAGGGGCAATGTATCCATATTCGGTCAAGTGGTTCAGTACCGGCTGTACTTCATCGGCTGTTTTGAAACTTCGGCAGAGTCGCATAATGTCACGGCGGGTAAACTCCGTAAGACCGCTTTTGCAAATGGCATCCAGCATATACTCACTCTGTTTTACCAAGGCATCCGCTCCCATAAGGGAGAATGCCGCCGAGGAATGCTCTGTATAATACCTTCCGATTGTAATAGCATTTGCCATTGTGGTTTTATCCACCACCAAGGGTTCGGCAGATTCCAGAAATCCGTTATTGCGATAAACCGAGGCTCGGCATAAAACACCTGCAATACGAAGAACTGCACCCACAAGTTTGCCAGCCCAATCTGCCATATCCGCATATTCGGTCTTCAGTTTGGATTCCACCTCGTAGGAAAAGGCTTCAAGCATTTCATCCGCTTCCGGGGTTAAGGTGATCTCTTCGGGAGTTTCACATTGTTCTTCTTTCAAGAGATTTTGAACAAGCAGATCGTACTGTCTTGCTACATCGGTAGGGATAGGTTCGGTTCTGTATCTGCGGTTACCGACTATGGATTTCGGCATACAGTATAGAAATCTTGCTGTAAGGCCTCTGCCGCGGAATGTGCCGTTTTGCATCATTCCTGACAGCACATTCGGCTGTACCGTAAGCAGAACCGTCAGCGCAGGATTCATAATACTTTCGCTGTTTCTGCCGATACGGTCCACACGGATACTGTCGCCGGAGTGACCTTTGAGCATAACGTCAATATTGACATTTTTGCTGTTTCGGTAGCTCCCGTTAAAGCGGATGAATACGTGATCCCAAGCCATACAGCGTTTCAGTTCTTCGGGAGTAGTTGCCGTTCCCTTATGGGAATACTGACAGTTTTGTGGGTTGCCGCACACGTCGGCATAATACACGGTGATACTTTCATTCATTATTCATCACCGCTTTCGGATTTTGTTCGGAGCCAAGCCTTAAAACCTTCAACCGGAATCAAGATGCGAGTGCCGATACGGAGTGTCGGGAATTCCGGTTCTTTCACAAGCTCATATGCCTTGGGGAGGCTGATACCCATGTGAGCGGATAACTCCTGAACGCTCATTGTTGATTTTTCCATAATGATTTAACTCCTTCCTTTAGTATTGTTTTCATCCACCTGCACCGCAGAGCCAAGTCGTCTCTCTCTTGGCGTTTCGGCTGCCGACCTGCGCTCCGGTATTACCATCGTGGCACAGTGTCGACAGTATATCTGCGTGGGTGGGATTCAGTTGTCAAGGAACGCAAACTCGCTAACTGTGAGATTTCATTTTATACGATACAACATTTAGTTATCTTTGTCAATAGTAAATCTCACAGTTTGTTAAAATATTTTTCCGTATTGTATCTTATTTAGTAAGAAAAGTATTGACAAGACTCACAGATGGTGATATCATTGATGCATCGGAGGTGCAAAACTATGTTTGCTGAAAGATTAAAAGAACTACGTAAAGAGAAAATTATGACCCAGGTGCAGCTTGCAGAAGCTTTGGGCGTATCCAAAGGCACTATTGCAATGTGGGAAATCGGTAAGCGAGAGCCAAACTTTGAAACATTGGATCGCCTTTCCGATATTTTTGATAAACGCATCGATTATATTTTGGGGTATTCAAATGATGCATCATCTCCGCAGTTTACCGAAGAGGATATTGATCAGCTCGGCCGTTGGGAAGTGGAAGACCAGTTCAGGGAAATCATAATGGAATATCTTTCACTTGATGAATATGGCAAGACGGCTGTCGAGAGTCTTATAAAAGCAGAAAAGCTCCGCTGTCACGAACAGCAGAGCATCTGTAATACGGAAGATATCGTTTTGAGTATTCGCATAAATAAAAGTAAATAAGAATATAAAAAGAAAGTTCCTTAGAGCATATTATATGTATGCTTTGAGGAACTTTTCATTTTTAGAGGCTAAATCATAACAGTTTTTTGCGAATTCATAACAACCGCTTGCAACTGGTGCGTGATAGAATTGTCTCGGATCATTCCTTTATAGCTCGGCAGCGGTCTTCGCCATAAACCACACCAAGCGACGAACCGCAATCCCACTGCACATGAAATAATCCTTAATCGAGAGAAGGGCTTTTGCTTGAGCGAAACTATCTGCAAAATCAAATTCTATATCGTAATTAGTCCACTTGGCAGTAGAGAGAGAATAATAGTCGTAATCGTAACCTATGCCAAGCACATGATATTTCGCCAAATAATCACCCCCTATTTTGTATATTGTCGCTTTAATTTGGTTTAGTCTTTTCTGAATCCAGGTATGGTTTCTATCTTAAATCTATTGAGCATATGCAACCGATCGATTTTTTCTTTTATATCCAAATCCGATATTTCACCGTTTAAGATATATCGATCAAGTACATCGTAAGTAAAGCCAAGGTTTTCTTCGTCGGATTTACCTGAAAGACCGTCAATAGGTGTTTTCGTAATAAGTATCTCGGGTAGACCGAGAACACGCCCAATTTCTTTCACCTCGGTGACAGTCAAATTACAAAGAGGACTGAAATCACCTGCGCCGTCTCCGTACCTTGTGGCATATCCCACATAATCCTCGGACAGATTACAGGTGTTTGCCACTCTGCCATTAATGCTCTGCGATACAGCATACAAAGTTGCCATGCGGATACGGGCAGGAAGATTCACTCTTGTCTGACGGCTGATTTCCGGCAAGGCAGAAATGCTTTCCAAAACATCGTCAACGGCATTTTTTATATTGACCTCATAATGCTTGATACCAAGATGATTTACGAGTAAATAAGCTGCTTCGATGTCGGGCTGAACTCCCTGCGGCATAAGTACACCAATTACCCGTTCTCGTCCCAACGCTTCAACGCACAAAGCGGCTACTACCGAGCTGTCTTTCCCACCGGAAATTCCTACAACCGCATTACATCCTTTTCCGTTTCTCTCGAAAAAATCTCTGATCCATAATACACATTTATCTTTTACTTTTACTGCATCAAACATGGTTTTCTCTCCTAATATAATTCCGGTCGTCTATTACAGAAGACAGGTATGCTGCCGCGAATATCAGAAAGAATCTGCATATCACAGGCTGCGGTTATGATTTCTTCATTTTCCCCGGCAAGTGCAAGCGTTTTTCC
>JAFWXR010000026.1 GCA_017517965.1 Clostridia bacterium | reverse complement strand
TTGCTTGGTTCCTTCATTATTATGAAAAAACGCTGAATAAGAACGTGCAAAGCTATATGCGGCAATTCTTTATGCAAGAGCATTTTGCCGATCTGAAGCAAGCGTATATTGCGGGACTGCTGAAAGCACTAAGCAAATACACGCCCGACGGCGGCGCATCATTTGTCTCCTTCAAAGAGCATTATGCAGAGCGTGAAATCTTTGACTATATCCGTTCTATGCGGACAGGATTTACGGTACAAAGCCTTGCGGAATATGCAAAACTCCGCAAGGTAATGGCAGTATGGGACAAATATGACCGAAGTTATGCCGATGCTACGATTGAAGCAGCTGCTGCTGAACTTGGCGAAACCGTAGAAGATACGAAAGAAATTCTGCTCGGCGGCTTGCTCAATGAAAACCGTGTTGACCTTTATCAGCAGTATGCGGAAGATGATGAAACGGAAAGCACGGAAGAAGCGCACCCCGATACCACCTCCGACACTTACACGCTGTATATGAAGGGTGAGCTTTATGCACGTCTGTGGGATGCCTATGACAAGCTCGAATACACCGAGCGAATGATGCTCGCCCAACGACTTGGCTTCTGCTTTGATTGTTATAGCACCTTCTATATGGATTACGATGACCTCGACGAGTACGGAGATCCCAAGAAGAAACCCATCAAACCGATGATGTATACCGATATTGCCACCGACCACGAATACAGTTCCGCCAACACCGCGCACAAAAAATGTGAAAAGGCACTTATGAAATTAAAAGAAGCCATAAAAGACTTGATATAACGAAAAAAGCCCCGTTGGAAATGCAGAGATTACTGCAATTCCAACGGGGCAATATATTTAGTTAAAATATAATTGTAATTGTCGTTCCTTTACCGATTTCGCTTTCAAGATTTACCTTGCCGCTGTGATACTGTACGGCGTGTTTAACGATAGAAAGTCCAAGTCCTGTACCGCCGGTTTCTTTGGAATGGCTCTTATCTACTCGGTAGAAGCGTTCAAAGATACGGCTTTGATGTTCGGGTGCAATACCGATACCGGTATCCTTTACAGATACAACCGCACGACCGTTATCCTTGCCAATTTTGATCTCTACCTTGCCGCCGTCCACATTGTAGCGGATAGCGTTATCGCAAAGATTATAAATAATCTCATAAATATATCGGCGCACACCGAAAATGGTTTGCGGTTCACCCTCAATGCTAAGCGTAACATTTCTCTTAGCCGCCGATACGGTAAGCACCTCAACGACCTCTTTGGCAACCTCTGTCAGTTCTACCGTTTCGGTTGCAGGTTCGTTGTTCTCATCAAGCTGAGAAAGGCGAATAATATCGTTGATAAGAGATACAAGCCTTGTTGCTTCCTTGCGGATGTTGCCGACAAATCTCGTAGTATCTTCGGGTTTCACAAGTCCGTTTTCAAGCAACTCTGCACTTCCGATAATGGATTGAAGCGGAGTTTTCAGTTCGTGAGTAACATTTGCGGTGAACTCCTGACGGTTACGCTCTGCAAAAGCACGGTCACTAATATCAAACACGAGAATAACTGCACCAAGAACTTTTCCGTCCGATTCAATAGGATTGATAGTAAATTGATATTCGTTACCCTGTCTTTCTTCGGTGTATTCACTATGGTTGCCATCAAGGGCATTCCAAATGGCTTTACTCATTTTGCTTGTGCGGTCAACAAGCAAGAAATCGCTACCTTTAACATCCTTTTTCACAGCAAATATCTTCTTCGCCGCCGTATTCATACTGAGCACCATACCGTGTTCATCAAGGAGCACAAGACCTTCGTTCATCGAAGAAACAATCTGCTCAAACTCATCGGATTTACGGCGCAAGGTTTCCATTTGCGATTTAATTTGCTTATGCTGTTTGTGAACCTTGGTGAGTATGGGAGTCAATTCCTCATAAGTACTGTTGTCAGAAGGATGCTCCAAATCAAGTTTCATCAAAGGCTCAGTTACCTTTTTTGCCATAGTGTGAGAAAGAATACCGGCAACGACTGCTGCAATCAGAATAATAGCAATAATGGCAGGGAGCATACCGAGAATTAATGCACCAACCGTAAGCTGACTTACCGAAATACGAAGCACGTCGCCATTTTCAAGACGAACAGCCTCATAGAAAGTTTTTTCTGTTAAAGTTGAAGAATTACGGGCGCTACTGCCTGTACCACTTTCAAACGCTTCGGCAATTTCCTCACGGTCTGCGTGGTTATCCATCTCGCTCGGTTTTACCTGCGTATCATAAAGCACAGTACCGTCAGTATCCACAACGGTGAAGCGGAATACGGTAGAGTCAAAATTTTCAAAATATTCGACACCGACTTCGTTGACTGTATCTGCAACAAGAGACAACTCAGCCTTTAACTGTTTTACCTGAGAATCGTTAAAATAATCATATAAAAAACTTGTTGCAATGCCGATGCTTGCAAGGAGCACCACCAATGCCACCGTAAATATGGAGTGAAATATCTTTTTTGTCATACTTCATTCTCCAATCTGTACCCAACACCGATAACGGTCTTGATCTGACCGCCGGC
>JAFWXR010000025.1 GCA_017517965.1 Clostridia bacterium | reverse complement strand
TTGGAGATTGTAGCATAACCGAGAGGTTTGCTATGATTCCGCAAAACCTCTCATAAGATTGCTTCGTCACAATATATTGGAGGTAAAATTAAAATGTACAATTTGACGATACGTTTAGAAACAGAAAAAGACTACAGAACAGTAGAAGAACTTACCCGTGAGGCATTTTGGAACGTCTATAAGCCCGGTGCAGACGAACATTATTACGTGCATCAGATGCGAAAGCACCCTGACTTCATACCTGAGCTTGCGTTTGTGTTGGAGCTGGACGGCAAGATTGTCGGCAACATTATGTACACGAAGGCTTGGCTTGAAGATGAGAATGGTAAACGCAAGGAGATCATCTCCTTTGGGCCGCTTTGCGTTGCACCCGAATACCAAAGACAGAAGTTCGGCAAAATGCTGATCGAGCATTCCTTTGAGGTTGCTCGCAAGATGGGCTATGATGTCAACATCAACTTTGGCAATCCGGGTAACTACGTCAGCCGTGGTTTCGTGAGCTGTAAAAAGAAGAATGTAAGTTTTGTAGTGGACGGCAACTTCCCAACGGCACTTCTTGTTTGTGAGCTTGTGCCAAACACACTTGACGGCAAAAAGTGGATGTATATTCCAAGTACCGCCGCCGATTGCTGTGAGGACACCGCCTCTGTCGAAGCATTCGACACTACTTTTCTACCAAAGGAAAAGAAGTGGATGCCGAGCCAAGAGGAGTTCTATATCTATAGTCATTCTTCGGTCGTCCGATAAACGTAAAAACCGCTGAGGTTTCGCAAGATTCCTCAGCGGTCATTTTTATCTCTTTTTATATATTACAAGTTCGGGGTTTTCGCCATTTTCCTCGTATGTGCAGACGAGTAAAAAATCCATATTAGCAGCAATGCCAAAACATCTATCACCGCCAAACTCACACTCCAGTTGACTGCCAAGATAGGTGGCATTATCATCAAGGAATTTTACCGTTTGTCCATTAGGTAGGCGGTATTCCAGATTGATAAAACTGCCTGACAGAACGTTCAGATTTTCAACCTTTGGCAAACCCTCAATATGGAGCAAGGTGTTAAATTCGTGGATAAGCTGTTGCTTAAATTCCTCAAACTTTTCTTTTCCACCAAGCTCCTTATATTTTTCAAAAAAATCAAGCGTGTATTCGCCGTCTGCATAGCACCATTTGCAGTATTCTTCGTTTAATGCACCGTCTTTTTCGTGGCTAATATTACTGTCATCAATAGGCATTCCGCAACACTCGCATACAAGTTCTCTCGGTGAGCCAAGAAGTGTATTGATAGAAACATCAAAAAGTTTTGACAGGAGCTTAAGTGTTTCGATGTTTGGGATTGTTTCACCGTTCTCCCAGCGACTTACCGCCTGTCGAGTCACGAATACTTTTTCAGCAAGTTCATCCTGAGATAATCTGTTTTTTATTCTAAGTTCAAGGATAATATCTTTTGTTTCCATGTTTTTTACCGCCTTTATTTACTGTGACTATATTATATCAGTATGAAGGCCGAATAACAAGCAACTGACTGTTGCTTATAATTATAGATCATCATATTTAAACATCAGCCCCTGCTAAATAGGTAGCAGGGGCTGTATTCGTTATTAAGCTGTTTTCTTTCTGCTTAAGGTTTCTAAAGCTACTATGCAGGTGGCGCTGAGTACAGCTAAGAGCCACCACCAAGAGAGGTTTGTGTTATCTCCCGTTTGGGGTGAGTTTGGATCTGCTTTTTCAATGGTGCCGATCTCGGTCGGGGCAAGGGTGCCCGCTTCCTCGTTCAGTGTGAGATGCAGCTCCACGCCTGCGCCGTTTTGGTCAATGGACACGGTGTAGGTGCCATCTTCCAACAATACCACATCGGCTTTGTTGTCCTTTTTCAGTTCAAAGGACAGATAGCCAATGACCTTGCCGTCACGGAGCGCCGTCAACGAGTGTTTGCCCGGCTCCACATCGGTAAAGACGAAGTTGCCGTTTTTATCGGTCTTGGTGGTCTTTAGGGTGGAACGCAGTTCCAAATCCACTTCGTCGAGAGGCTGACCGTTCAGCGTAACTTTGCCCTTTACGGTGTAGGTGTCATCACGCGCGACCGGTTCATCCTCGGTGGTGACAGTAAGCACCTTATCCTCATAAACAGCTTCAAGGTCAAGATAGCCGCCGTGAAGCTCCTCGGTAACATCTTCGCCGTTTATCATAACCGACTTGATAACCTTGCCGCTTTCGGCGCGAATGAGAAGTCGCGGCTCGCTTAAACGTTCTACCGTAAATTCCTCACCGCTGACACCCTCATAAAACACCCGGGCTGAATCTGCCGTAACGGTGATTTTATGGTTGTCGGGAACGGTAACGGAGATTACGGTGTTTGTTTCCTCGGCTTCCGGCTCTGCGGCAAAGGCGGTCACACTACACGTGCATAAAGTCAAGAAGCATAACAGCAAGGCTGTTATTTTCTTCATAATGCTACCTCCTTATTTATCTTCGTAGGAAACGGTAAAGGTAACGGTGTCAGAATAGTCGCCTGCATAAGCGGCGTTCCAGTCGTTAGCAGTAATGTGGATAGAAAGCTCGGTCTTGTCGCCCTCTGTCAGATAAGTAGCAGAGGCAAATGCAGCGCCTTCGCTGTCCTTGATGGCGTAAGGAATGACCTTGGTAGCATCAATGCTGTTTTCCAGCTTACCGTCGGAGGTCAGCTCCACCTTGATGCACTTGTCGGGGTGGATCTGAGAAGCTTCTACTTCGATAGCGCCGAAAGAGGTCTCGGTAGCGTTGAACTGAACATTCACATCAGCAGGAATGGTCACGGTGTAGGTAGGCGCGATGCTGGTGGTGATGTCAGCTTCCCCCTCGGTGGTGTTCGCCGCAAAAGCGGTGGTGGACATAGTTGCGATCATCACAACGGTTAAAATCAGTGCAAATAGTTTTTTCATAGGTTTGTTCCTCCTTTATGATCAACAATTAACCTTCGCTCAACTCAACGCGAACGTAATCAGTGTTCGCCTGAATCACATCGGCCGCATTAACGTAGTAGTCATCATCGCTTGGGGTTTTGCCGTAATTGCACAAAATGAACCAGAAACCTTCGCCCCAATAGACTGATTCATTTGCAGAATAGAATCCGCCGTTGTTGTATGCAGACTCTATCCACTGTGCCCAGGTCATACCTTCTTCTGCCTGATAGGTATCTTCACCAATGGTAAAGTTGATAGTCGTTACAGGCGCATCCTTTACGGCAATGGTAAAGGTAACGGTATCTTTATATTCACCGGCGTAGTCGGGGTCATTTGCCGCAATGTGAATGGTGGCAGTCTGCTCGGCCTTGTCGGTAGCAAATTCTGCAACAACGCCACCCGTGGCAATTGTTGCATTCTCTGCGGTGATGGTGTAGTCAAGGGTTGCGCCCTCGGCGGTGGTCATTTTGAATTCGCTTGCAACGGTGACTTCAATGTACTCACCCTTCTTAAGCCTTACACCGGCCTGGGCGGTGAGGGTGTAGTCGTTCTCATAGGTAACGGTGCCGTTATCCTCTATTTTCTGAAGCTCAACGGTAGCAGGAATGGTAACGGTGTAGGTGGGGTCAACGTTAAAAGAAACTTCGGTAGAGCCGCCCGTGGTATTAGCCGCAAAAGCGGTGACGGACATAGATGCCAACAGGCAAACAGTCAAAATAAGTGCAAATAATTTTTTCATGGTTTATATCCTCCTTTACAAATTAGCCTGCGGTTATAGTAAAATCATATGTGTGGTTTGCGATAATTTCGTCGGTAT
>JAFWXR010000024.1 GCA_017517965.1 Clostridia bacterium | reverse complement strand
TTTCTTAAAGTTCGTTGTTTAATTTTCAAGGTACAGTCGCTCTCCCTCTCCTGAGGGACAGCTTTATTATTCTACCAAACTTGTTCCGCTTTGTCAAGTACTTTTTTCCTTTTCTTGCAGACTTTTTTTCGCTTGGTGGAATATATCTTAAGTCGCTCGCCTCTCGACAAGCGACTTTGATAGTATAGCAACTTTGATTGCGTTTGTCAACAACTTTTTTCAAAAATTTTTAAGATATTGAATGAGTCCATCCTTCAGGCCAACCTGCCCTGTCGTAGTCGGTATATATTCTGACTTTCGGAACACCCTCACCCATAAAGTGTTGAGCGTACATATCGTATATTTCATCTTCATACTGAAGGAAGTATGAAACGTTGCCCACATAGTTACCTTCACCGGGCATCTCGTAATGAGTTATGGTGCAATCCGACATCTTCTTAAACAATTTAAGATTTGAGGTAATCACACCTGCCGACACGTTCGTCTTTATATAATCGGAAAACTCATAGAAAAGTTCGGGTGCTTTCGCTATTGTTTTTGCATTGAGCTTCTGCTCGATAAGCGCAGTTATGAAATCCTGCTGAACGTTTGCCCTCTGCACGTCACCCTGAAGATATTTTCTGAAACGGACAAGTTGCATCGCCTTATCACCGTCAAGATGCTGCTGACCTTCCTTGAGATTGATACGAAGATTCTGCACCTCGTCAACATAATACATATCCTGCGGAACATAGAAATCAACACCGCCGAGTTCATCGATAATGTACTCAAAGCCCTCAAGGTCGACCATAACGTAATAGTTTACGGGTGCACCCGTGATTTCCTTGACCGCCTTTATCGTTTCGCCGATGTCACGCTTTGCCCTTTTATAGACAGAATTTATCTTGCAGTAATAACCGTTGTAATTTACACGGGTATCACGGTAGATAGACGACATATCGACGGTAAGATTCTCGGTGTCTACGTTAAGGAGCATAAGAACGTCGGTCGACTCGCTGACCTTATCTATGCCGACAAGAAGCACGTTAAACTGTGTATCCTCAATAACCTCATCTGTCTCACCGTTTGAAACGTTCATATTATTCCAGCCTGCAACGAGATACGCCGCCTTATAGCCCACGAACCCCGAAAAAACTATTATGATAACGCTGAGTACGACGCCGATATAAAATTTTCTTTTCTTTAACGACTGTTTTCTGTTATTCACGGTTTCTCCTATATATATAATGTAGGGACTTTATTATTCCCTTGATTGTGGAAAATAATGCAGGCTTTCAATCAAGCCTGCATCTTTTTATAAATCAATTGAGTTAAGAAGATCTCTGAGGTTCTTAACTTCATCAGCTGTCATAGAGAAGCCTTTGTTCATCTTGCTCTTATCAGCCGACCAGTCACGAAGTTCGTACTTCGGTTCTCTGTCATTCCAGCTTACGAGATTAAGTTCTCTCGTCCAGCCGTTCTTTGCATTTTCCGAAATAACGCCGAATTCCTTAACAACGTCAAATTTAATTTCAGGCATTGCTTTTCCTCCTTACACTTTATTACATTCAATATATTTTTACATTATTAATAGTAAAATGTCAAGTATAAATATATATAATATAAATATGTAACCGTTTGTTTTTTGCAAAAAGTGTTGACAAGGGCTTTTGACGGTGCTAAAATACAGAAAAACCGATGAGGCAGAGAAAAGGCAGATGTTCCGTCGAAAGAGAGCGGGTGACGGTGTGATTCCCGTGTCGGAAGCTGAGTAATATGGCCTGCCGAGGGTGGCGTTAAATGCGCCAACGTCAGACACACGTCAGTTGTCAGGGATATGCTTGTATTCCGATGAGGGTTCGTTACGAACTAAAGCAAGGTGGCACCGCGGATTTATTCGCCCTTGATGCAAGATAATTGCGTCAAGGGCTTTTTTGTTTTTATGACTAACATAAACTATTTGTGAAAGGATGATTGCTGTGAAAAATTTCATACACTTATCCGGCGGTATTATCTGCCGATGGTAAATCCTACTGTAACTTTTACCAACAATTATCAAATTCTTATTATCGAAAGGAAGAAAAATATTATGAAAAAGTTTTTAGCACTGGCACTTGCCATCACACTGGTGTTTACGTTCTGTGCATGTTCAGGCACGGCTGATAACGGCAAAATCACCGTTGCAATCGTTCAGCCTCTGAGCCACACGTCACTCAACCAGATAAGAGACACTATCAAGAGCGAGCTTGAGAATTCAGGTCTTGATATCGTCGTTGAAACGGCAGATGCAAATAACGACAGTTCTGCTTTCACCACAATAGTTTCAAACTACAAGGCGCAGGGTGTTGACGTAATCGTCCCCATCGCAACGCCTATCGCAACAGCGGCAAAAACGGTCTTCGAAGGAACGAACACACCTATCGTTTTTGCAGCGGTTACAGATCCCGTCGCAGCAGGTCTTACGGGTGACGGCTGTGAAAACATCACGGGCGTGTCAGACTTCATTCCTCCCGAAGAGACAATCGACCTTATACTCAGCACTCAGCCCGACTGTGATAAAATAGGCCTTCTCTACACTTCAAGTGAGACCAATTCGGTTGCGGCAATGAATGGCATAAAAACGTACTGTGACAGTATAGGTCTTGCATACGAAGAAGCTACGATAAGCGACCCATCCGACCTGCAGACTGCTGCACAGTCACTCATCTCAAAAGGCATCGACGCCTTCTATACGAACACGGATAACACGATTGCATCGGCAATGCCCGTTTACACGGACATCGCGTACGGCGCAGGCGTTCCGATATACTGCGGTGCCGACTCGATGGTTGCAGACGGCGGTTTTGCAACGACGGGCGTAAATTACGTGCAGATCGGCAAGCAGGTTGCACAGATGGTAATTGACATCGTCGGCGGTAAGGCACCTTCGGAAATCCCTTACGAAACGCTCGACGACTGCACTAAATTCATCAATATGCAGGCGGCAGACAGAATAGGCGTAACACTTCCCGCTGCAACGCTTGAAACGTTCACCGTTCTCGTTGAGGCAGACGGTACAAACCACTTTGGAGAATAAGAATGATTTATCTCAACCTTGCCGTTTCTGCGATAATGCAGGGACTTATATACGCCCCTCTCGCACTCGGCATTTTTATAGTTTTCACAATACTTGATACCGCCGACCTTACGGTTGACGGCAGTCTCGTATTCGGTATGACGGTGTGTGCCGTCGTCACTATAAGCGGACATCCCGTGCTTGCACTTTTTGCAGGTATGGTTGCAGGTGCGCTCGCAGGACTCGTGACGGGTCTTTTGCAGACAAAAATGCATATAAACCCTATTTTGTCGGGTATTCTTACAATGACAGCGCTCTACACCGTGAATTATATGGTGCTTGGCGGACAGTCGAACAGATATCTTCAGTACGAAGCGCTCAACGATGCCGGTGCAACCGTATACAACACGAGTAACACCGTTTTTTCGGCACTGACCAAAAAACTGGGCAATCCCGAACTCAGCGTTTCAATAATAACCGTATTTATAATAATTCTGCTGTGTGCAGTGCTTGCGGTTTTCTTCAAAACGAGGCCGGGTATTGCAATACGTGCAACGGGTGACAACGAGATGATGGTACGTTCATCGTCAATAAATGCCGATGCTACGAGAATAGCAGGTATAGTTATGGCAAACGCACTTGTCGGTCTGTCAGGTGCACTTTTGTGTCAGCAACAGAAGTTTGCCGATTTAAACAGCGGAACGGGTATGCTCGTCATGGGTCTTGCCGCCGTTATAATCGGTCAGGTGATATTCGGCAAACGCGGTGTGACCGTGGGGCTGATTTCAGCAGCAGTCGGCTCAATCATTTACAGAATAATCATCCAGCTTGCATACAAAATAAATATGCCGAGCTACACGGTAAAACTTCTCTCTGCACTTATCGTGGTACTCGCTCTGTCGATACCCGTAGCAAAAACAAAGCTGGCAGAGGCGAAAAACCGCAGAATAAGGAAAGGGGGCGCAGTTAAATGAGCAGTTCCTTATCACTTATAAACTTAACCAAAAAATTTGAAAAAGGCACAATCAACGAGAAAGTTGCCCTTGATAACTTTTCTCTTGAAGTTGCACCCGGCGATTTTATAACGATACTTGGCTCTAACGGTGCAGGAAAATCAACCCTTTTCAACGCGATTCTCGGCAATTTTATAACCGATGAAGGCAATATCATTCTTGACGGACAGGATATAACCTTCGAAAAGGATTATAAAAGGGCGCTCAACATAAGTTGCCTCTATCAGAATCCTCTGCGTGGCACAGCACCGAATATGACCATTGAAGAAAACCTTGCTCTTGCATATACACGCAAGGCGTCAAAGTCCTTTTTTGCAGTAAATAAAAAGGATTCTGCGGTTTTCCGAGAAGCGCTCGCTCAGCTCGACCTCGGTCTTGAGGACAGAATGAAGACTAAAATGGGGCTTCTTTCGGGCGGTCAGCGACAGGCGGCTTCGTTGCTTATGGCGGCACTTGCTCAGCCAAAACTGCTTTTACTTGACGAACATACGGCGGCACTTGACCCGTCGGCAGCACAGAAGGTGCTCAAAATAACACGTGATATCGTGGCACGTGATAACATCACCACGCTTATGATAACTCACGATATGAAAAACGCCCTCTCCTACGGTAACAGAACGATTATGATGGATTCGGGCAGACTCGTGCTCGATATATCGGGCGAAGAGAGAGAAAATATGACACCCTCCGACCTTGTAAAATTCTTTACAGAGCGAGGCGGAAGCCTGTCAGACAGAACATTATTGTCCTAATTGTAAATTCCGCAGTACACAGTATTGCGGAATTTTCCTTATTTTGCTATTATAGTTGTAAAAGGAGTGTCGGTATGAAAATTGAATGGAAAAACTGTTTTAAAATAGGCTTTAGCGTATTCGTTTTGTATTTATGTATCAACTACTGGTCTGCATTTGCAGGTTTTGTTTCATCTTTGTTTGGTGCCGCCTCACCGCTTATAATAGGCTGTGTCATAGCGTACTTTATCAATCTGCTGATGAAGTTTTATGAACGTCACTATTTTACAAAATCAAAAAAGGCAGCCGTGGGTAAGAGTCGCAGGCCCGTTTGTATGATTGCCGCAATAATCACCTTGATAGCGGTTATCGCACTCGTAATTATTTTGGTCGTGCCTCAGCTCACTTCATGCATACAGTTGCTCATTGCAGAACTTCCCGACGCTTTCAACGCCGTAGTCGCATGGATAGAGGATTCGCATATCCTGCCCGACAGTATAACCGAAACGCTTGCCTCGATTGACTGGCAGTCAAAGATAGGTCAGATAGCAAACGTGGTCATTTCGGGTATCGGAAGTGTGACGGATATCGTAGTGGGTACGGTTTCATCCGTATTTTCGGGCATCGTGACATCACTTATCGCAATCATCTTTGCCGTATACGTCCTTTCAAGCAAGGATACTCTTAAATATCAGTTTAACCGTGTTATGAAGCGCTATATGAAACCGACTTTATATAATAAGGTGATTTATACACTTTCGGTTATGAACGACTGCTTCAAGCGCTATATAGTAGGTCAGTGTACGGAGGCTCTTATTTTAGGCGTTCTCTGCACTATCGGTATGCTGATTCTGCGTATGCCCTACGCAACCATGATAGGTGCGCTCGTTGCATTTACGGCACTTATTCCGATTGCAGGTGCTCTTATCGGTGCTGCTGTCGGTGCATTTATGATACTGACGGTATCACCTCTTAAAGCATTAATATTCATTATCTTTATCGTGATACTGCAACAGCTTGAAGGCAATATCATATATCCCAAGGTTGTCGGCTCATCACTCGGTCTTCCGAGTATATGGGTGCTTGCGGCCGTTACGATAGGCGGCGGACTGATGGGTATTTTGGGTATGCTTTTAGGCGTACCGCTTGCCGCAACGGCATACAGACTTTTGCGTGACAACTTAAATAAGGCGTAAAAAAGCAAAAAACCGTAGGTTGCAAACAAGTGCAACCTACGGTTTACATTTTTTCTACCCAAAATATGTGGCGTATTTTTCAAAATTTTGATACCATAAACCCGAAGGAGGCGATTATATGACTTTTTGCGAAAGAATTTTATCCATTCGCCAGAAAGCCGAACTGTCGCAGGAGGGTTTCGCCGAAAAACTCGGCGTGTCCAGACAGTCGGTATCAAAATGGGAAACGGGGCAGGCATACCCCGAAACAGACAAGCTTATTGAAATATGTGATATGTTCGGTGTTTCTCTCGATTGGCTTATACGCGGTGACGATACGCCTGTCGCAAAGAAAGGCGTTTTTAAAAAATTTATATACGTTATTCTCGCTCTGACTCTCATTATTGCAGGACTGCTCATCGCACTTTTTATCCCCGAAAAAACGGTTGATAAAAACTTTGTACTGCCCGAAATTACCGATATAAATACCTACTTTTTCGATTTGGCAAGAGAATACCGTTTTGACTACGTTCCCTTCTTTGAAGAAGGCGAAGCACCCGTTGACAGCCCCGAATATCTGTATTTTGCTTTTGCAATAAATCTCGAAAACTGGGGCGATCAAAAAGGCACGATGAGCCGTGACTATATCGACGACGTCGTGCTCGAGCATTTTGCCGTACCCTCGCTCAATCACCTTTCTATGCGAAAGGCGTGGGATTTTGACGGTGAAAAATACACCGCATACCCCGAAAGTTTGCGTGAGCTTCCTCTTTACCGACCGACAAAATATGCTACCTACACCAAAAACGGCATACAGCACCACGAGGTCACGCTCGATTGCTATTCATCCGATGACGGCTACATTCCGAGCGAAGAAGCAGTAAATAGTTTCAGAAACGGCAGCACCGCAGGCTTCTCGGTTACACAGACAGAGCGATTTACCTTTACCCTCAACTATTTCGGCAAACCCGTATTTGAGGAACATATAATTATTGACAGTTAACGTATCTTAAATACTAAAAAGAGTGGGTTATTCCCACTCTTTTATTTTTATTATCGTATCAAGTGTGCGCTCTATACTGCCGTTTGAAACGTCGACCGTAACGTCGGCATATTTTTCATAAATCGGTGTCCTCTCCACCAGTATATCGGCAAGAGTCTGCCCTTTTTCAAAAACCACGCCTCTTTTTGACAAATCACCGAGTCGTGAGGTCAAGGTTTCATAATCTGCCTTAAGGTATATGCAAACGGCATTTTTCTTGAGGTTTGCCATACCTTTTTCGCTGTAAACGGCTGAACCGCCCGTTGCAACGACACAGTTCTGTTCATTAAACTGCGAGCATACCTCGCCCTCAAGTTCTTTGAAACCATCTGCCCCGACTAAATCAATTATCTCCGAGAGTTTTTTACCCTCTCTCTGCTGAATGAGCAAATCCGTATCAAAAAACTGTTTGCACAGCATTTTTGCAAGCACGACGCCCACGGTGCTTTTACCTGCACCCGGCATACCTATAAGTATAATGTTTTTCACGCTTTATTCTCCATTATGTGATTATAAAGTGCCCTGCAACCCTTGTTTATATCATTCCATGCCGTGTCAAAATCACGGGTATAATACGGGTCTGCAACTGCGGCATTGCTTCCCGTAAACTCCATAAGAAGATGCATTTTACCCTCTTTATCCTCACCGCAGATACGCTTCATATTACGCAAATTGTTTTCATCCATACAGATGAGCATATCGTATTTGTCGTAATCCTGCTTCTGCAACTGATACGCCCTCTTTGCCGAGCAGTCTATACCATGCTCGGTAAGAAGTTTCTTCACGTTGGGATATACGGGGTTTCCCACCTGTTCAGAGCTCGTTGCCCCCGATGCTATTTCAAAAAGGTTTTCCGTCCCCTCTTTACGCACTAAATCCTTCATAACAAACTCCGCCATCGGACTTCTGCATATATTACCGAGGCAGACAAATAAAATCTTCATATTAACACCTTTACAATATTATCTGTAGGGGCTCACAAAGACGTGAGCCCCTACTTGTTTATCAGTCGTTTGCAAATTCTTTTTCTTCGTCGTTTACCACTATCGTGGGGGCTGACGAATCGGCAAGTATTTTACCGCCGAGAGCACCCATAATAAGACTCTTGATATCAATGCCCATACCTGCGCTGATACCCTCCGTCACCTGTGTGGTGCCGTTTACGATGTCAGAAATCAGCTTTGCGCTGTTGCCTTCACCGTACATGGTAATCTTGTCAACCTTGCCGAGAGGCTCAGCAACGTTCTTTGCTATTTCGGGGAGTGCCTGCATAATCATCTCAATGACAGCCGCCTCACCGTACTTCTTCATAGCTTCGGCTTTCTTGTCGATACCTTCTGCTTCGGCAAGTGCCTTAAGTCTTATTGCCTCTGCTTCGGCTTCACCGACTGCACGTATACCCTCAGCCTCACGCTGACGTTCTATCTTCTTTGCTTCAGCCTCTTTCGTGCGGCGATAGAGTTCAGCCTCAGCCTCCTGCTCTGCCGCATAACGCTGAGCGTCTGCTTTTGCACGGATTTCGGCATCGAGAGTCTGCTTTGTTACTTCAACTTCCTTTGCCTTGAGTTCAGCCGTTCTTTCAGCACGTGCAATATCGGCATTTGCAGAGGTAACCTCGATAGATTTTCTCTGTTCCTGCTCCTGAATCGAATAAGCGGCATCCGCTTCAGCCTTTTTAACGTCCGACTGCTGTTTGAGTTCAGCCTGACGGATTGCAAGTGACGTCTGCTTCTCTGCAATTTCCATTTCGGACTGCACTTTTGCATCGTTTGCTTCCTTCGCAGCCTGAGCCTGTGCAATGGCAATATCCCTGTCTGCCTGTGCTTTTGCTACGGCAGCACCCTTTTTAATCTGTGAAATGTTATCAATACCAAGGTCTTCAATAACGTTGTTCTGGTCCGAGAAGGACTGCACGTTGAAGGAAATCATTTCAAGACCCATTTTCTGCAGGTCGGGAATTGCATTTTCCTGAACGCGTTCACCAAACGCCTTACGGTCGGTAACCATTTCTTCAAGACGCATCTGACCGACGATTTCACGCATATTACCTTCAAGCGTGTCCTGAACACGACGGATAATGGTCTCTTCTCTTTCATTAAGGAAGAACTTTGATGCAAGCGCCATCATTTCCGCACTCTGTCCTATGCGGATTTTAACGGTAGCATCCACCTTTACGTTTATGTATTCCGCATTGGGAACGTAGTCGGTCGTCTTAACGTCAACCGAGAACATTTTAAGTGAAAGTCTGTCAAGTCTTTCCAGAAATGGAATACGTACACCCGCTTTACCGATTAAAATACGTGTCTTGCGGAAGCCCGATATCATATAAGCGGTATCCGGCGGCGCCTTGACGTAACCGATAAGCATAATAACAATGAAAAAAGCAATTACTATTGCTACACCCATCAAAATTTCCATATACATCACCTTTCTTATGTGGGGTTGTGTAACCATTTTAAGATATATGCAAGAAAAAATCAATAGTCCCCGATTTGCACAAAAGAATTCTATCATATTAGAAAATAAATATGTTGACAAAAAATTTCAAATATGCTATCATTTCAACAATATTTCCTTTGAAGTGTTCGGAATCTCAGGAAACCGGATATGGAGGGGGCTCTGGAGAAGCTCATTAAATTGAGGGCCGAAGGTGCAAGGCGGAAACGCCGAATCTCTCAGGCAAAAAGACGGAGCAGAAATAATATCCTTTTGGATTATCTGCTTATATTTCTTCAGGGTTGCCTTAAAAAAGGGCAACTTTTTATTTTTTTACGGAGGGTAAAAATTATGGAACAATTCCAGGCAGCCGCACTTAACGTTGTGGCAAAAATCAATGCCTACCTGTCAGACTATATTCTGATAGCACTTCTCGTAGGCGTAGGTCTTTACTTTACGATCCGCACAGGTTTCGTACAGGTAAGATACTTTGGTGAAGGTATGAAGAAGGTTTTTGGTAACCTTTCACTCAAGGGTGGTAAGAACAAGAGCGGTCTTACTTCATTCCAGGCACTTGCAACCGCTATTGCAGCACAGGTCGGTACGGGTAACATCGTAGGTGCCTGCGGTGCTATTCTCATCGGCGGTCCCGGTGCTATCTTCTGGATGTGGATTATCGCTTTCTTCGGTATGGCAACAATCTACGCCGAAGCTACACTCGCGCAGAAAACACGTGTTGTTAACGAAGACGGCTCTGTAGCCGGCGGTCCCGTTTACTACATAAGAACCGCATTCAAGGGCAAGTTCGGCAAATTCCTTGCAGGCTTCTTTGCAATAGCAATCACACTTGCACTCGGTTTTATGGGCTCAATGGTTCAGTCAAACTCAATTGCAAGCTCAATGAAGACCGCTTTCGGTGTTCCCACTTGGGTTATCGGCGCAATAGTTGCAGTTCTTTGCATATTCATCTTCCTCGGCGGTATTCAGCGTATCGCTTCGGTTACTGAAAAGCTCGTTCCCGTTATGGCGGTATTCTATCTTGTCGGCGGTCTTGTAATTCTCGGTATCCGCTTCCGCTACATTCCCGAAACGTTCGGTCTTATCTTTAAGTATGCATTCACACCTAACGCACTTATCGGTGGTGGTATCGGTTACGCTCTTAAGACTGCAATCAGCCAGGGTGCAAAGCGCGGTCTCTTCTCAAACGAAGCAGGTATGGGTTCAACTCCCCACGCTCACGCTATGGCAAACGTTGAAAAACCGCACGACCAGGGTGTCGTTGCCATGATCGGTGTATTTATAGATACGTTCGTGGTTCTTACAATGACGGCTCTCGTTGTTATTTCAACGCTTTACACAGGTAACGGTCCGTTTGCTAACGTATCGGGCAACTTTGCAGAAGTTCTCGCATCAAGCGGAATTGATAAGACGAATATGATGCAGACTGCATTTACAAATGCTCTGCCCTCATCATTCGGTAACTTCGGTAACATCTTCGTTGCAATCTGCCTTCTCTTCTTCGCTTTCTCAACGATTCTCAGCTGGAACTTCTTTGGCAGACTCAATGCAGAATATCTCTTTGGTAAGAAGTTCTCGAAGGTATATACGGTTATCGCAATCGCATTCATCTTCCTCGGTTCAATTCTTTCAAACGATCTCGTATGGGAACTTACGGATATGTTCAACAACATTATGGTAATCCCCAACGTTCTTGCACTCTTTGCACTCGGAAGTATGGTAGTTGCCTGCCTCCCCAAAAAGAACAAGTAAAAACAAAAAAGCCACGGTTACAACCGTGGCTCTTTTTTTGCATAAAAAAAGGAGAAGCACCGCTTCTCCTTTTTATTTTGTTAGATGAATTTGCTGTAACGTCTTATCATTGCAGCCAATTCTTCAACCGTCAGATTTCCCTTTGCAATAGAAATCTTAAGATACTGACCGCCTGCCGCATAGAACATTTCTTCACTGAGAGGTTCTATGGCGTTGACTTCTTCATAGGTGAAGAGTCCGTAAGTTTCGATATCTCTTTCCATTGCTTCGAAATCGTACGTCATGGTTTCAACGTCAACTTCAAATATGTTGAAGAGACCGCCTACACCACCCGGCATTGAAAGCATACCGTTTACAAAGTAGCAAAGATGTCCGACTGTAACCGGGCTCCATGCCGTTGTGACTTCAGTTTCAATCACAACGTCTGTAAGCGTAACCTTTTCGAGCGTATCACCGTTTTGCTTTGCAAAAGTATGTCCGATATAATCTGCTGCGTTTTCATCAAGATATACGTATTTTCCGAGGTCGTAATCAAAGAAACCGTGCTCGTAAATCACCTTTACTTCCGTGCCGTCCGAGAAAATGAGTTTTATTATCTCATAATCACTTTCGGCATCGCTGTCAACGAACATAATAGGTGCCGTATCAAGCTTACCCGTTTCAAGATTCCATACGAGAAGTTCTTCATCACCCGTGAGTGAATCAACTCTCACCTGTGAACCGTCCGCAAGTGTAATGAGAGTATCAGGCGTTATACAACTTTCAAGTTGAGTCCACGTACCATTGCAGAAATCCGAATATTTGTACTGTGCTTCTTTGTTTTCTGCTACAGACCACGTATGACTGAAGGTCAATTCAGTGCCACCGTTATTGTCCTTGAAGGAGTATGAAACAGGAACAGTTCTTGCACCGTTTCCGCTGTTTACCAAGCCATTTGATGATGCTGCAACGAAGTACAGAGTGTCCGCAGTGCCGTCCGAATTTGTATCAACCGAAACAGGCATAGCGTATACACTGTTGCCGGAATGTACCTGACCGCCTGTAAGTGTCAGCGTAAAGTCGCCGTTGTCAGGTGAATAGGTCCACGTTGTATTCGTTCCGTTTAACTTACCTTTTGTAGCGGGTGTATAATCCGCAAGGTTTATCGTCTTATACTGTTTTTCAGCAACACTCCAGTATCTTATCTGGATTCCCTCAAGGGCAGGTGCCGCACCACTCCACGTGCCACCATATGAAGAAGCGACACAAACGCCTGCTCCATAAGCTGATGCAACAAGTGATGGGGAATCTTTGCTTGTTTCAGTACCCGTAACCTTATAGTATGCAGTATATTCCGTTCCGTCAATCGTTGCCGTCAGAGTATAGGTTACACCGCCTGCAACTACGGCAACAGGTGTTGTAGGCTTAGCGTTACCGTCTACAAGATAGTCGGTAACCGTCCTACCGTTAACCGTCATAGATAGTTTGCTGAAATCAAGTGCATATCCGCTTAATTTGTCAAGATCTACGTTAAGTTCATAAACCCAACCGTTTGTTTCAAATGATTTTCCTGTTTCAAGACCGTCAGCCGTATCGGAATATGCAACCGTAATTATATCCCCCTGCTTATTGGGAACATAATCAGGAACATTTACAAAGTCTGTATCAGTTCCGTTTGTGTTTTTGTAGGAGTAGACGTAAGTTGTCAGCGGAAACTCGCTTACTTCTACACTTTCATACGGAACATTATCCTTATCTGTTCTGTTATCTGTGATATCGGGATTATTCACAGTATACTCACCATCAGCTGGCATATAGGCAATACCTAAGTTGAGTGATTCGTTTGTTCCATCTCCGTCAATATCATGGAGATAATCCGTATTCTTCAAAACTACATCAATAATAGATTCTCCGCCTGACGGCACATAATTCCTATCGCCCTCATCTGCCCATGCATTTTGAACGAACGTACCTTCAAGCGTAATAGGCGTCGCATCTCCTCCGGCAGTACACATTACCAGCACACTGAAGCCCATAAGAGTTTTGCTGCTGTTATACGTAGATGCCGTAGGCTTCTGAACAAGTGTTACGTCTTTAAGTGTAACGCTGTTTGCCGCACCGACAATAATATTGGCGACTGCACCGAGTTCAATTCTTGAATTATCAATAATTGCATTGCCACCACTGATATTTACTGCCGCACGTGCACCCGAAATTCTCGAATTGAGAATTTGGCTGTTACCCGAAACCATAATGCCACTCTTTGCATTGTAATAACGTGTTTTTCCGTTAGCGTCAGTTTCACTTCTGTTGTCTGTTGCTGTCAGATTGCTCTTGTAGAGTGCCGCATAGTCAAAGTTCGGGCAAACAATCTGAACGTTGTCAAGTGTACCGTTTTTAAGTGTTACAAACGAATATCCCAAATCCGCTGCAACTGAATCTGTCGCACAAGTCAGTGTGAAGCCGTTACCAAAAAGGGTATATCCGCCGGACACTTCAAGTGAACTGAAACCTGCATCATTAAGCAGAACGACGTTATTTGCCGTTGCACTTGTTGCCGTTGTTGCATTCACTGCATCAACAACTTCGAGAGTAATTTCTGTCGGTATGCAGTACTTATTATCAGTAATTGTTACTTTTACAACACCCGTTCCGTTGAACTTAATCGTTCCGTTTGTCCACGTCGCATTTTTTGTATGCGTACCTGATGCGGATGAGCCTTCAACAGCTCCAACTGTTACCGTAACGTTTTCACCGTCAATGTCAACATTATCTTTTGCTTTAAAGAGTGAGCCAAGCGAAACCGCATTCTGATTACCAACACGGTACAAGTAGTTTTCATTTTCTAATTTCTTCTCAAACTTCTCAACAGCAACAGGATCGTTAACCGTTACGGTGATTGAAGTCGGAGTACAATAGTGGTAATCCTGGATTGTAAGTTTAACTTCACCTGTGCCCGTGAATGTGATTTCACCGTTCATCCAGTTGTCTGCATTTGGTGTATACGTCCACTCAACATCATCGTCTTCGTTGACCTTGTCGATTGTTAAGTATACGTTATCTTCGTTGATTTCTGCACCTGCTTTTGCAGTAAAGAAATCTCCTACAGTGTAGTCAGTGTTATTGAATGTCTCGCTGTTATTTTCAACAACAATATCAAATTTTTCAACAGAATCCTTTTGATCAACATGTTTAATTTCGACACCAGCAAAATCCTCTATTCCCTTGCTTGTAACGCCCCAGCCGTAGCCTGTGAAAAGCTGTGCAAAGGGGAGGTAATAGTGCTGTCTGTCTTCCTTGAGAATGGTTTCACCGTTAACAGTTTCTTCCCCTGCATCTTTATGTTCCCATACTGCACCGTCTACAAAGTGATAACACGTTGCTTTTTCCGTTCCGTGGTCAAAACTGCCATCGTCTTTTTTATTAACAACAACGTAGTTGTAGCGTCCTGAAGCGGGAACGGTATATGCTTCACCTTCAAGAGGTGTGATTGTCGTACCGTTAACAGCTGCAACCTGTTCGAGACGGCTGAACTGATGGTCATGTGTATATGAAGCAAGTGAATTTGCAACCAATTCACAGTAATAGTAATCGTTCCACGTGTCATAATGAACGGTACAGCCCGTTGCCGTAATACCGTCCATATTGGGATAAACATAACCGTTTTCCGTTTTGTTTTCACGAATGGAACCAATCATCATACCTGTATAACGGTATGCATAATACTGATAGTTTGCACAAACATCGTTATAAACGTCCATTACTGCACCGACGTGACAGTTTTCAAAGTCAATTCCCGCATTTTTGGGAGAACCTGACGACGTCTGTCCGCTGGTGGGATAATACTGACCGACGATACCGCCGCAGGCAACGTCGTACGAGCCCCACAGAGCAGATATTTTGTTGGTATTATCCACCGTGATGTTCTTAAATGAGACTTTCTTATCGGTAACTTCCTTAGTGTACCAGCCGACACAACCTACGATACCGCCGTTGCCGATGTTATAAACACGGGGATTACAGTTGGTAACCGCAATGTTTTCAAACGTTGCACCGTAGTCTGCATAAGCCGCAATAACACCCGTTGTTGCGATTTCACCGTCAGACTTGAAGTTATCAACGGTAAGATTCTTTACCGTACCTCCGTAAACCTTACCGAAGAGGCCCATACCGTCACGGTAGTGCTGATCCTCCGGAGCATACCAGTCATGGTCGCCCTTCATTTCCCAGGTGTTCTGGTAAATGTTTGAAATAGTGTGACCGTCACCGTCAAAAGTACCTTCAAAGGTGTAAAAACCACTCTCGATAGCTTTGCCCGTTTTTACGCCATAGTTTTCCTTATCATCGCTGTTCCAGTAACCAACAGGATAGAAAAGAAGAGTTGACTTATTGGCTTCTTCACCATCATTGAAGTTGATGTCGGAAATAAGTTTTACTGTCTTACCTGCAAATGAATCCTGCTCAATGCCTTCAACCATACCGCCGACGATTTTTGCAAAATAATAGAACTGGTCGGCATTTGCAATTTCATAAGGAGAGGTTTTACCTACATACCACGAATCATCCTCTTCGCCATTCCACGCTTTTGTCGTATCAGAAGCAACCGCAATTTCACTGAAGGTTGCCATTGCCACCGTTACGATACCTGTTGCGGGATCATAGTAGAATTCGTTATGTGCATCAAGCTCGTCAAGTGAAAATACCTGTGTCATCACGTTTGTAACGCCGTTTTCTATATGATAGAGCACCACGTTACCCTTATTCATACCGATGGGAAGTATTTCACCGAGCGTTACGATGATTGCCACGTCATTTTCCTTTGAAACGCCCTCTACGTGCACATCATAGGACTGAAGCATATCCATTTCATCAGCCACTATATTGCCCGTTGATTCCATTTCAGAAACGGAAAGCGTAAGCGTATCCGACTCAACGGCAACGCCTGCAGGCACCGTGGCATTGTAGGTTTCGCCACTCATCGAAACTTCATTCTTGACCGTTCCGTTTCCGTCAACTTCAACGGTTGCCGAAACGCCCGTTACTTTATCAGGCACCTTATTGGTGAAATCAACCTCAACGTGTCTTGTGACAAGTTCACCGCCTGATGCTGTTGCATCGAAATAAACGTCAAACTCAACGACTGTGCCGGTGTTCATCACTCTCCAGCTTCTTGCACCCGTCTTTTTGACAAAATTATTGTTTAAACTTGCAGTAAGCGTCTCCGCCTGATATCTGCCGAAGTTAATATAAACGTTTGTAACGCCTGCATTTGCCGTAACCTTGATTGTGTCACCGTCCACGGCATAAATGCCTCTGAGTGTCTGCAATACCGGCGTATATTCACTGACTATGTAATTTCCGTTTGCGTCTTTGCCCTGGTGGAACACAACGTTCACGTCATAGGAACGCACCGTTTCGCCGTCACCGTTTTTGATGTTTACCGTCACGTAGCCTTCATCATAAACGGGATTGTAGAATCTAACCGCTTCCGTGCCTACCGTCACGTATCTTTCAAGCAGGTTTCTTGAAACGTTTTCAACCTCTACGTATGCACCGTCTATTCCCGTAGTGTCGAATACCACGTAGGCTGTCGCCGAGCCCGATGCCACCGTAAGAGTGTCACCGTTTTGTGCTACCGTACAGTTTGTAATATACCTTACCTTGTTGCCGAAATCCGCCTTGAGCATAACCGTTTTTGTCACACCCTGCGAATCGGTGAGCGTCAAAGGTAAATTCAATCTGCCCACACCGGGATTCTTTAATTCAAGAACGTTTGCCGTTGCAAACGCCGCGTACGTTGCATCTGCACCGTCTGCAAACGCCACGCTTGCCCCGTCGGGCAATCTGAATTTAATTCTCATACTGCTTGTCTGCTCGCCCGATTCAGACACAACGTTGATTGTGTCCCCGTCAACAGACGTCGTTGCTCTTACAACGTTGGTTACCATACTGTCATCAAGTGTGAAATTAAATTCACTGCTGACAGCATCCGCCATTGCTGACATCGGCACAGCCGAAAAAACCATCAACAGCGTAAGGATCAATGCTAAGATTCTTGTGCTCTTTTTCATTTTGGTACTCCTTTATTTATTTTATATATATACACTTTCATAATATAATATATCTATACTAATTGTCAACCACATCAAAAAAAGCAAGTCTTTCGACTTGCTTTTTTATTAACTATTTCATTCCGTCTTCTCAATAATATCTTAAAACTTCGGTAAAGCAGTTGCTTTTGCCTCAAAATAATCGTACCATACGACGTTGTCTACGTTCCATTTTGAAAGGTCACCTGCATTCCAGTCGGCAAATTTACCTGCCTCACGGAACATAAGCGACATATTATTCACATTTGAGGTATCCCAGCCTGAAATATCGCCGATGTGCCATTTTTCAGCGCCGTAGCCTGCCTGATAAAACATACTGTACATATCAGTAACGTTTGCAACGTTCCACGATGACAAATCTCCCACGTCCCATTCGTGTGAAGCTGTGTCTGCCACGCTAAACATTTGCTTCATGGTTGTTACGTTGTCCACTTTCCAGCCCGACAAATCACCGACACTCCATTCAGTTACGCCACGTCCCGCCTCAGAGAACATATAACTCATATTCTTTACGTTTGACGTATCCCATACGGAAATATCGCCGATGTCCCATACTTCCGACTTCTCTGCCGTTCTGCAGAACATATTATTCATATCCGTAACCTTTGACGTGTCCCAATTGTCCATACCCTTGATTGTTACGGTATCTGTGATACTTTCGCCCGCATAATGAAACATATACGCCATATTCGTAACGTTCTGTGTGTCAAGTTTTTCAAGGTCAAAGGTGTGACAGTTCTGGAAACCGTAAAACCAATTTGCCGTCGAAACGGGCGTAATTGTGTCTTCAACCGTTACGCTGGTCACGTAATCCGTTTCAACATACCACGGTGCAACAGCCTCCATTATAAATCCTCTCGGGTCATTCTGACCGAGATATACCTCTGTGTCAAATCCCGTGTATGCATACAAAACCTCAAGTTTGCCGAAAACGTCACTGTCGTAAGTATCGCCCACCGCAATTTCCTTACTGCTTTGAACGAACACCATAGGCTTTACGTTGTCGGCATCTGCTTCGTTATTTAATATAAGCGCATACGCCGTTTTATCACCCGTATCCCGGGTAACGCTTTCCCCTTTCCCGCAACCCGCAAACATAAGCAGGAACGCCATTATAAGACAAAATATTCTTTTCATAAAAATTCTCCTCCGTAAAATAATTTCTATCGACCCCGATATTCTGATTTTAAAACCTCTGCCATTTCTTCAGGAGATTCTCTGCATCCTCCTTCAAGCCAAAGCTTTATAATGGCATTAAGGCCGTTTCTGAAAAACTCAATATGATACTTAAGGTTGATGTCTATGTGTTCTTTTTCGGCTCTTTTGGCGTCATATATTGAAATTAAGAATTTTTCATCATAGCACAGTTTGAAATACGTTTTGTAAAAAATCTGATTCTCCTTGATATGCCTGAACATCTTCAGCACACCCGTACGCTCATTAAAATAATCGTAATCTGCAAACAGATTACTGAATTCATTTTCGAGCTTTTCCCTCGTTTTATCGGCAAGGTCAAATATATCAATGTAATTTGCGTAAAAGGTACTGCGGTTAAGCCCTGTTATCTTTATAAGTTCCGAAACGGTAATATCTTTGATATCACGGGTTTGCAGTAACTCTATAAACGCCTTTTCAATTTTTTCCTGCGACTCCCGACGCCTTTTATTGTTCTTTACGTTCATAACAGTTTCTCCATTATTCCGACAATTGTTTCCGAATTGATGATTGTTGAAACTTTGCAAAAAATATTATACTACACTTGCAATAAAAACACAAATGTCGGTTTAATAAAGGAGGTTTTTTAATGAAAAAGAGTAATTTTATTGCACTCGTTATGGGTACTGTAAGCGGAGTTCTTTTTTCGCTCGGTATGTGTATGGCACTTCTGCCTGAATGGAACGCTTTTACAGAGGGTGTTGTTTTCGGCGGTATCGGCATAATTCTGGGCATTATCACCGCACTCGTCTGGTGCAAAATGGAAAACGTAAAGTTGCCCAAGCTGAACGTTAAAAACGTATTGCGTACATTGTATGCCGGTGTTGCCGTTCTGGTTTTAGGTGTCGGTATGTGTTTATGTCTTGTGTGGAATCAAATCATATGGGGCACACTCGTCGGTCTGCTTGGCATCGTTATGCTGATTGCGCTCATTCCGATGATTAAAGGCATCAAATGAAAATGCTGAGCGTTGCAAGAAGCCCATATACAAGCCTTGCCGTTAACGTCACTTATGCGCTCGGCAACTGCATATTGGGATTTCTTAACTCTTCGTGGTGGTTCATTACGGCAGGCGCCTATTACGCCGTACTTGCGATAGCGCGGTTTGCCGTCTTACAGATTAGGCGAAAAGCAAACGGTGACTATTCTATGGAGTTTTTTGCCCGTCGCATTACAGGGATTTTACTGACGGTACTTTCGTTTTGTATAGTCGGTGTGAACGTACTGTCCGCCGTAGAAAGCAGAGGCACCGTTTTTCACGAAATCGTAATGATAACCATTGCAACGTATACCTTTGCGAAAATAACAATCGCAATTATCGGTATGGCAAAAGCAACTCGGTGTGCTTCACCTGTACTGAAAACCCTGCGTAATATCGCACTTGCCGATGCTTGTGTTTCAGTTTACACAATGCAGCGGTCGATGCTCGTTTCTTTTCCGGGAATGGAAAGAGCAGATATTTTATTATTAAACGTTTTCACGGGAACGGCGGTATGGATTGTCGTACTGCTTCTCGGTATAAATCTGATTGGAGGAAAATATACGAATATGGCAAAATCAAAAATAGCAGAGGCAAACGAAAAAATTGCCGAAGCAGTAACGGAAGGCTACAAAAAAATTGAAAAAGGTGTTGTTGACGGCTACAAAAAAATCGAGCGTGGCGTCGTTGAAGGTTACACCAAAATCGAAGATAAGTTTGTTGATTCTTACCTCACCAAAGACGGTGAAAGCGTAGAGGAAGCAAAGGCAAGATTAAAAGAGAAGAAATAACAAAAAAGCAAGTCTTTCGACTTGCTTTTTTGGGTGGTGGATACTCTGCGACTCCTTGATTTTTCGACTGCTCCGAGCAGTTACGAAAAATCTGCGGTGCTCGAGACTTCACAGTCCGAAAAACCTATCGCGGTTTTTCGGCTGCTTCGACGTACGCTTTGCTTGCGCAAAAGGTCCTCATTCCACCCCTGCCCACACAAACAAAAAAGCAAGTCTTTCGACTTGCTTTTTTTGGTGGGCGGGGGTGGATTCGGACCACCGAAGCGAAACGCAACAGATTTACAGTCTGCCCCCTTTGGCCACTCGGGAACCCGCCCATTATGGAGCTGGTGATGGGACTCGAACCCGCAACCTGCTGATTACAAATCAGCTGCTCTGCCAATTGAGCTACACCAGCAATTTTTAATTGCTACCATAAAGTAGCCTAATCAATATACCACAAAACGAAACGGCTTGTCAACAATTTTTTTATTTTTTTATTTGTAACTTTTAAAACGCCTGCCAATATATTGTAATTTTCCGTTTCATCTTTCCCCGTTACCTCCTCACATGCTATAATACAGCCTTAAAAAGGAGGTTGAAATGAAATTTATTTACACACTGATTTTTATTATTACACTGACGGCAACCGCTTATGCGGCAGACGTCAGACTTGACGGAAATTCCACCAACGTGACCGCACTCGTTCACGAGGGAACGTCATACGTGCCCGTACGTGCCTTTTTTGAAAAATTTTATTTGAATGTAGAGTGGTCACCGACAGAACGTACCGTTACCGTCTCGGACGGCAGTAATTCTTTCATATATAAAATAGACAGCCCTCACGTCACGTTCAACGGTAACGTCCACCAAATGTCTTCCAACACATTTTTACACGACGGCACGACCTACGTCCCCCTGCGGAGCACCGCCGAACTGTGCAATCTTACGGTCGCGTGGAACGGTGAAGCAAACCGTATAATTCTTTCAAACGAAACATATGATGAAAAGGATTTATACTGGCTTTCACGCATAATCCACGCCGAAGCACAGGGCGAAAGTATGGACGGCAAAATTGCCGTCGGCAACGTCGTTTTAAACCGTGTTGACGACAAAGATTTCCCAAACGACGTCTACTCCGTTATTTTTGACACTAACCACGGCGTACAGTTTACACCCACAGCAAACGGCACGATTTACAATAACCCCTCACCCGACAGCATAAAAGCAGCAAAGCTTGCTCTCGACAGTTACAGCGTCGTTGCAAACTGTCTTTATTTCGTAAATCCCGTTCTCTCACCGTCGAGCTGGGCAGAGCAAAACAGACCTTTTTACAAAAAAATTGAAAATCATTTATTTTTTTGTTGACAAGTGAGAAACGGTATGTTATATTGTTATCAGGACAGAGTCCTAATAAGGAGAAAATATGGAACAGCGAAATACTACTCAGAAAAAAATAATACGTTCCGTTCTCTGTGAACTCAATCATCCTTCGGCGGGTATGGTCTACAAGGCTGTGCATGAGAAGTATCCGTCAATCAGCAGGGCAACGGTTTACCGTGTCTGTGCCGCAATGGCAGATATCGGCGAGGTTCGGCGTTTCACCTTTGCAGGTGCCGACGACCGTTTTGATATCACGGTAAAACCGCATTATCACATTGTCTGCCGCCACTGCGGTGAGGTGTGTGACGTGGACCTGCCGTTTATGGATACGCTTGAGCATACCGTAAAGGATGCAAGCGGTTACACGGTTGAAGCACACTCTCTCGAATTTTCGGGGGTCTGCCCAAAATGTCAGAAATAAATTTATATAAATGAGGAGAATTATTATGAAAAAATTTGTATGTCCCGTTTGCGGTTACGTTCATGAAGGAGAAACTGCTCCCGAGCAGTGCCCCGTATGCAAGGTGCCCGGTGAAAAGTTTACTGAAGTTGTAGGCGAAATGAAGCTTGCGGCAGAGCATGAATACGGCGTATACGGCAAGACAGTAAAGAACAATCCCGACATTTCCGAAGAAGATAAGAAGTATATCTTCGAACAGCTTATGGCAAACTTCAACGGCGAATGTTCAGAGGTTGGTATGTATCTCTGCATGGCAAGAATTGCTCATCGTGAAGGCTATCCCGAAGTAGGTCTGTACTGGGAAAAGGCTGCTTACGAAGAGGCTGAACACGCTGCAAAGTTTGCAGAGCTTCTCGGCGAAGATTTAGAGCCCAACATGAAGGCTACGACAAAGGACAATCTCAAGTGGCGTGTAGACTGTGAATACGGTGCAACACAGGGTAAATTTGACCTTGCTGCATGCGCTAAGAAGAACGGCCTTGATGCTATTCACGACACCGTTCACGAAATGGCACGTGACGAAGCTCGCCACGGCAAAGGTCTTGAAGGTCTTTTGAAAAGATATTTTAACTAAAAATCACTTTCCCTCGTATATAAAAAAGGGTGCAGGCATCTTGCCTGCATTCTTTTTTGCATAATTTAATTCGTAATAGGTAATCCCAAGCACAATTATCAACAAAGTTGCAAAGCCAAAGTTGTTTTTGGGCGAAAAATATGATACCATATTATGTGTGACAAACTGACACTTTCACATTAAAAATAAGTTGTATTTGTAACTAGGGAGGAATGTTGTATGCACACAGTATTATTTGGACTGTATGGGGCCGGGGCAGGCTTTCTTTTTATCGATTTAATTATACGCAATGGTCTGTTAACAATGCCTCTTGACCCATTTCCCGCAACAAAATGGTGTTTTATTATCGGATTGTGCATTGGTGCTATTATTGATGTAACATCATACTCTAACGAAAAAGCCATTAATGACAAAAAAGAACAGCTTAAACTTCAATCTAATCCCATGAGAAACACAGAAGTCTACAAAAGACTGATTGCTTATGACAGACAAAATATACTAAAGCACATAACTTATGTTGTGGAAAAAGAACTCACCCTGTACAACAACCCACGGATAAATATAAGTTCCACAATACCTTATCAAAAATCACAACTAAATAAATTATTGTCCGACTGGGGCTTCAAGGACTTGTCGGATGATCAATTTGCTTTATTAAAACTGGCTATAGCCTTTACCAACGGTTATCAATTAATACAATACGATGACTTTGGTGTGGATAAAGAATACTGGCAAAAATATATCGATGACGAAATTTCGAGACGTCGAAAGTTTTTAACTCTTGCTTATGAAAAAGATCAAGCCGGCAAAAAAGATCTTTACGGCAACATTCGCAAAACTGCAACAACACCTGTTTCAAGACCTGTCGTTTCTCCAAAGAGGCCGAGCATTGTTACTAATCGTACCGCAATCACTTCAAATAATTCAACAAAACAAACATATTCAAACCCACCGTCAGCATCTGTAAATATGGCAGTACGGACATTTGAAAATGCATATAATATCATCAGCAAAAACAAAAGTGTTTTCGGATTTACGACGATTACAGCAATTGATGAGTCAAACACCTTCAAGATATCTTTTGTAAAGATAAGCGGAACGATAAGCGATAGTATTTTATCATCACTCCGCTCGTCCGGATTCAACATAAAGTGCACTAACGGAACTTACCTTTTTTCAGCAGAAATTCCTTTTTCATCAGATCTTATGAAATCGACAATGACTATACTGAAGAAAAAACATCCGGATTGGAACTTTACCGGAAGCGGCGTGTTGGTTAACTGATCAAGAACAGGCAATATGCTTATCAGTCCAAACTATAAATAAGGAGTTGACTATATGAGAAAATATTTATTAAAATTAACTACTATCCTAATGTGTATCGTATTTACAGCAAGTACTATAACTGCCTCTCCAGCATTCGCCGCTGGCGATTACGACGGTAATATTACCAAAGCAAGATGGTATTGGCCAATTCACGACTATACCTCAACAACATCAGCATATTCTAGAATCATTTCTTCATATGGCTATCGTGGAACAGATCCATCAGAAAACAAAGTATATAATCGATACCATTACGGTGTAGACATAGCCCAAAGCAGAGGAACTGTAGTTTACCCGGTTAGAAAAGGTATTGTACATACAGTAGATAACAATACCGCCGGAGCGGAAGGTCGCAGTATTGTTATCAATCATGAAGACGGATATTTTTCTGTTTACATGCATTTGAGCAAAATCAGTGTATTCAAAGAAGGACAAAAGGTCGATATCAACACACCAATAGGATCAGTTGGCGGTTCCGGAGACGGAACTGAAACACGCTATGGAAATCACCTCCATTTAGGTATTCATTACGGATCATCTTATGACTCAAGTTGCAATGTTAATCCATGCCCACAGGGATACACTCGAAAAGGAAATTCACTCCAGGAAACAAACGGTGGGCGGCCTGTAGGTTCTGCATCAATAAATTATTATCTTTATAAAAAATGCTCTACAGATCACAAAGAACTCGGTACAAAAAATTATCACACATCTGATTCCGGTGTTTTAGGTGCATGCAAAGAGTGTGGTGAAGCGTATGACTGGCAATCTACCTTCAGCACAAACATACAGCAATTGTATCTCAAAAAAGACAGCAAAACCTATAAGGCGATTGTCAGAAAAGCCCCATACAAAGATGCAGAATGCCTTTCAGATGACGTAGTGTTTGACCGATTGAACGTGCTTGGCACAGTCACGAATGCTTATGGCAACACATGGTATGCAATATATTTCGAAGATGACGTAAAAAAAATGTGTTATACCGCATATGTTTACTCTGATCACATTGAAAAATATTCTGATTCAGAATCTGATAATTCTTATCAATCTTCATTGCCTCCATACCAAAAACCAACACTCACAACAATAGTATCAACTGCAAAGCAATACGATTCCGGAAATATCTCAACAGCACATTCACACGACTATACTTACAACAACGGACAGTGCTATTGTGGCGAAACAAAAACCACACAACAAAACTCAACGTTGAATATTGATCTCACAGCTTATCCCACATCAATCAGACAGGGAAGCCCATTTAGTCTCAGTGGAACAATTACATCAAATTACACCATCAAAAAGGTTTCAGGGTATATAAAGCAAGGAGATGTTGTATACGACTCCTCCGAAGACATACCAAACTCAAAAAAGCTGAATGTAAAAACCGCCAATCTCAATAACAGTCTCCTTTTTGGAAAACTATCTCCCGGTAATTACACACTTTGTGTTGAAGCAATTGATGTTTCCGGTCAGGTGATCAAAATAAACAAAAACTTCACTGTTTCCGGAGAAAGTAAAGCTGAATCGACTTTGCGAATTAATCTTGAAAAATATCCGGTATCCCTCAACATCAGAAGTTCTTTCAACATACTGGGAGACATTTCATCCAACTACCCAATTTCAAGAGTACGAGGCTATATTTACAGTTCGGACGGAAGCCTTGTACAATCAACCACGGATACCCCCAACTCTACGTATATGGATATACGCCCGGCAAACCTCAACCAGAGATTGACCTTCGGAAAACTTTCATCAGGAAATTACACTATGAAAATTGAAGCCGTAGATACGTCCGGTAAGGTTGTAACCGCCACGAAAAGCTTTACCGTAAACGGCACCTCTTCAACTCAAAGTGTTCTTCGTAACGGTTCAAGCGGATCAGCTGTCAAAGAACTTCAGAATAATCTTAACCAAATAATGAATGCAGGATTAACTGTTGATGGTATTTTCGGTAATGACACAGAAAATGCCGTAAGAGAATTCCAATCCAGATACGGTTTAACTGTAGACGGAATAGCAGGACAAGCTACACTTAGTAAAATCAATGAAATCCTAACGGCTCCAACAACCCCGAACGTCCCTGCAAGCACAAAAAAAGCCATAACAAACACAAATCAAATATTAAGTAACGGTTCAAGCGGTTCCGCTGTCAAAGAACTACAGACAGCACTAAACAGAATAATGAATGCAGGATTGACTGTTGACGGTATTTTCGGCAACGGAACACAACAGGCGGTTAAGAATTTTCAGTCGAAATATGGTCTGTCAGTTGACGGAATTGCAGGTCCTAACACCCTGAACAAAATCAATGACATTCTTAAATAATCGTCCTGCACAAAAGAGAGGTTTCATATGAAAAAAATATTGTCTGTTGTTTTGTCGCTAATTATGATATTTTCATTTACAACGGCTTACGCCGAAGAATTCAGCGACAATGCGAATATAGAATACGATTACGACGAGACGTATGACGAAACAGCTACTGATAACGTATCTTCCAATTACGATGACATTGAAACGTATTATGACTCAACCTTTGATGAAACTAAAAACAACTCCAACGGAGATAACGCAATTAAAGTTTTTATCAATGGTAAACAGATTGAATTTGACGTTGTCCCGATGCTTATCAATGGCAGAACAATGGTTCCTATGCGCACAATTTTTGAATACCTTGGTGCAGAAGTTGATTGGGACGGAACAACCCGTACAGCCATAGGCAAAACCGATAATACCACTATCAAAATTACTATCGCTAAGGACTATCTTCTCAAAAACGACAACATTGTTGTCCTGGATTCACCGGCGGTAATAGTTTCAGGAAGAACATTGGTTCCTGTGCGAGCAATTGCAGAAAGTCTTGATTGTAAAGTTGAATGGTACGGCGAAACAAGAGTTGTTGAAATTTTAAAATAAAAGGGTGCAGGCATCTTGCCTGCATTCTTTTTGCATTTTTGAAAAAACGTGCTATAATACACGGTATCAAACGGAGGAAAACACTATGATAAATTTGCTTATTGCCGTTATATATCTGGCTTTTATAAGTCTCGGTCTGCCCGATTCACTTCTCGGCTCGGGGTGGCCGTCAATGTATACCGAACTTGACGTGCCGGTCTCCTTTGCAGGTATCATCTCGATGATTATTGCAATAGGTACTATAATATCAAGTCTTTGCAGTGACAGGATAACCCGCCGTTTCGGCGCAGGCAAAGTCACCGCCGTAAGCGTTGCCATGACGGCTGTCGCACTCGGCGGTTTTTCACTCAGCCGTTCTTTTTTTGCTTTGTGTCTGCTTGCCGTACCCTACGGTCTCGGTGCAGGAAGCATTGATGCGGCACTCAACAACTACGTTGCTCTTCACTATTCAGCAAGTCACATGAGTTGGCTTCACTGTATGTGGGGTGTCGGCACGGTAATCAGCCCGTACATAATGGAATATGCTTTGAAAAGCGGAAAAGGCTGGCACACGGGCTACGGCACCGTATCGGTAATACAGGCAATCCTGTGCATTTTCATATTTTTAAGCCTGCCTCTCTGGAAAAAAACCGTAACAAGTGACGCCACGTCGGGCAAACCGCTCTCCCTCTCTGAAACCTTCAGGCTGAAGGGTGTAAAAGAGGTTATGATAACCTTTTTCTGTTACTGCTCACTCGAAAGCACGGTTATGCTGTGGGCAGGAAGTTATATGGCGCTATTTAAGAATATCCCTGCTGACGTTGCGGCAGGATATGCAAGTATGTTTTTTATAGGTATGACTCTCGGACGTGCCGTAAACGGCTTTCTTGCGTATAAATTCTCGGACAGAACGCTGATTTACGGCGGTCAGGGCATAATTTTTGCAGGCATAGCCGTTCTCTTGCTGCCCCTCGGAAATATTGCCACCCTTGCAGGATTTGTTCTCATAGGGCTCGGCTGTGCACCCATTTACCCATGCATCATACATTCGACGCCCTCCTACTTTGGCAAAGAGCATTCACAGGCGATTATAGGCGTTCAGATGGCAAGTGCATATACCGGCACCTGTCTTATGCCGACTCTTTTCGGACTTATTGCAAAATACGTCGGAATCAGGTTTATGCCCCTCTGGCTTCTTGCCCTTCTGCTACTGATGGCTGTATATCATAAAAGACTCGTCAGACTCGCTTTACACTCTTGACTTGATATATTGATTTTGTTATAATAATAAAAATTATAATTATGGGCTAAGACAATTTAAATGTCTTAAAAAGTCTTGCCGAAAGGCAAGGCTTTTTTACGGAGTTTTTCTATGATATACAATTTCAACAACGTAAAAGAATATACGCCAAACGGCGAAAAGCGTATCAACGCTAAGGTAGAAGTGTTTCCTTTTTCGGACAGCACGTCCTTTGACATTGATGCGACAAATATGATATTACTTCCCGGTTTCGCAGATGTACACGTGCATTTGCGTGAGCCGGGTTTTTCTTATAAAGAGACAGTTGCGACGGGAACGGCGGCTGCAGCGGCAGGCGGTTATACGGACGTGTGCACCATGCCAAACCTTTCACCCGTACCCGACAGTGTCGAAAACCTTGATATTGCCTACGAATGTATCAAGGCTTCAAACGGGGTAAGGGTACACCCTTACGGTGCGATAACGGTCGGTGAAAAGGGCGAAGTCCTCTCGGATATGGACGGTATGGCAAGCCGTGTATGCGCATTTTCGGATGACGGTCGTGGTGTACAGACACCCGAAATGATGAAAGACGCCCTCTTAAAAGCAAAAGCACTCGGCAAACTCATTGCCGCACATGAGGAGGATAATTCACTTCTTTTCGGTGGCGTGATTCACGACGGTGAATATGCAAAAAATCACTCTTTACCCGGCATCTGCTCAGAAAGTGAGTGGAGCCCGATTGCAAGAGATATAGAACTTCTTAAAGAAACGGGTGCTTCGCTTCACATATGCCACATATCGACCAAGGAATCAGTTGATATAATACGCAAGGCAAAGGCAGAAGGTGTGGACATAACCTGCGAAACGGCACCTCACTATCTCGTGCTTGATGACAGCAATCTGCAGGATGACGGCAAGTTCAAAATGAACCCGCCTTTACGCAGTGCAGAGGACAAGCAGGCACTTATAGAGGGTATTTGCGACGGCACTATCGATATGATAGCAACAGACCATGCTCCCCACTCTGCCGAAGAAAAGGCAAAGGGTCTGCTCGGAAGTATGATGGGTGTCGTGGGGCTTGAATGTGCCTTTCCCGTGATGTATACGGAGTTCGTTAAAAAAGGCATCATAGATATGATGCGCCTTACTGAACTTATGTGCACCGCACCGAGAGAGCGTTTTTCGCTCAAGGGTGATGCAGGCTTTTCAATATGGGACGTGAGCACGCCTTACCGCATAAATCCCGACAACTTCAAAACACTCGGCAGGGCAACACCCTTTGAGGACAGGGAAGTTTACGGCAAATGCCTGTGCACGTCAATAGACAATAAGGCAATCTGGATATCGGAGGACATAAAATGACAGAGAGTATTTTTACAATAAAAGAAAACGTTGCATTGACCGACAGCGTCTACAAAATGACGCTTGAGGGTGACACCTCGGCATTATCAAAGCCGGGTCAGTTCGTAAATATAAAGCTTGAGGGTAAATTTTTACGCCGTCCCATTTCGGTATGCGAATACGGTGAAAACAGCCTCGTACTCATATACAAGGTTGTGGGAAGCGGTACTGAAGATATGTCTGTAATGCAGGCAGGCAAAAAACTCAACCTGCTTGTAGGCCTCGGCAACGGCTTTAACCCCGATAAAAGTGGGGATGCGCCCCTTCTTATCGGTGGCGGTGTCGGAATACCGCCTCTTTACGGTCTTTGTAAAGAACTTATTGCAAAGGGTGCAAAACCCACGGTTATTTTAGGTTTTAACACAAAGAGTGAGATTTTTCTTGAAAAAGAATTTGAAAATCTCGGTGCAAAAGTAATCGTTGCAACGGCAGACGGTTCATACGGCGTAAAAGGCTTCGTTACCGATGCTATGGCAGACCTTACTTATTCATTCTTCTACACCTGCGGTCCCCTGCCCATGTTCAAGGCGATAGAAGCAAAGGCTGTGGGCAGCGGTCAGTACAGTTTTGAAGAGCGTATGGGTTGCGGTTTCGGTGCATGTATGGGTTGCAGCTGCAAAACGAAATACGGTGATAAACGCATATGCAAAGACGGTCCCGTTTTAGACCGTGAGGAGGTAATATGGTAGATATAAGCACAAGCCTTTGCGGTATAAAACTTGACAATCCTGTTATGGGTGCTTCGGGCACCTTCGGCTACGGTGAAGAATTTGCAGAACTTTACGATATAAACAAACTCGGCTCATTCTCCTTCAAGGGTATCACGGAAGAGCCCCGATTCGGCAACGCAACGCCGAGAATTGCCGAATGTCCTGCAGGTATGATAAACTCCGTCGGCCTGCAGAATCCGGGTGTGAAAGTCCTTGTGGACGAAATTCTGCCCGAAATGAAAAAGATTTTCCATAAACCCGTTATGGCAAACATAAACGGCTTCTCGATAGGTGAATACGAGCGTGTTGCCGCAAGTCTTGAAGGGCAGGACAATATCGGCTGGCTTGAAGTCAACGTAAGCTGTCCAAACGTTCACGGCGGCGGTATGTCCTTCGGCACGTCGGCAAAAGCGGCGGCAGAGGTTACGGCGGCGGTGAGAAAGCAGTCAACGAAGCCGATAATAATAAAACTCTCCCCCAACGTTACGGATATAACGGAAATTGCAAAAGCGTGTGAAGCGGCAGGTGCCGACGGTATCAGCCTTATAAACACGATGCTCGGTATGAGAATAAACTTAAAATCACGCCGTCCCGTAATTGCAAACAAGAGTGGCGGTTATTCGGGCCCCGGTATATTCCCCGTTGCAGTTTCGATGATATACCGTGTATACGAAGCCGTAAATATCCCGATAGTCGGTATGGGCGGTGTTTCGAGTGCTGACGACGTTATCGAAATGATGATGGCGGGCGCACGCTGTGTTCAGGTCGGTGCAGCAAATCTTACGGACCCCTTTATCTGTCCTAAGATAATTGACGACCTTCCCAAAGCAATGGAAAAATATAACATAGAAAAACTTGCAGACATCATTGGTGCTGCTCACTAAGAAAGGAAAGAAAAATGGGTAAAGACGTAATTATTGCATGCGACTTTTCAAGTAAGGACGCCGTTATGGCATTTCTTGATCAGTTTAAAGACGAAAAGCCTTTTGTAAAAATCGGTATGGAACTCTACTATGCGGAAGGTCCTGCCATAGTCCGTGAAATCAAGGCAAGAGGACACAAGATATTCCTCGACTTAAAGCTTCACGATATTCCGAATACGGTTAAAAAATCAATGGCTGTTCTTTCGGCACTTGACGTTGATATGTGCAACCTGCACGCCGCAGGCACTGCAGAAATGATGAAGGCTGCTATCGAAGGTCTCACACGTCCCGACGGAACACGCCCTCTACTTATTGCAGTTACACAGCTTACTTCAACCTCGCAGGAAAGAATGGAAAGCGACCTGCTTATAAAAGAGCCTCTTGATAAGGTTGTTTTACACTATGCGACGGTTGCAAAAAATTCAGGACTTGACGGCGTCGTATGTTCACCGCTTGAAGCAGGCATCGTTCACGAAAACTGCGGAAAAGAATTTCTCACAGTTACCCCCGGTGTGCGTTTTGCTGACGGTGACGTGGGTGACCAGGTTCGTATAACGACACCTGAAAAAGCAAAAGAAATAGGCTCTGACTACATAGTTGTGGGCAGACCGATTACGGCGGCTGACGACCCGGTTGCAGCATACCGCCGTTGTGTAAAAGAATTTGTAGGATAAGGAGATAAACAAAAATGGAAAAACTTATTGCAAAAGACCTTCTTGAAATCAAAGCGGTATTCTTCCGCCCCGATGAACCGTTTACTTGGGCAAGCGGTATCAAGAGCCCCGTATACTGTGATAACAGACTTACACTCACAGCACCCAAGGTAAGAACGGACGTTGAAAACGGCCTTGCAAAGCTCATAAAAGAAAACTATCCCGATGCAGAAGTGCTTATGGGTACTTCTACTGCAGGTATCGCACACGCCGCAATTACGGCACATATTCTTGATATGCCTATGGGCTACGTTCGCTCAGGCGCAAAGGACCACGGCAGACAGAATCAGATTGAAGGCAGACTCGAAAAGGGACAGAAGGTTGTCGTTGTTGAAGACCTTATCTCAACGGGCGGCAGCGTTATCGAAGTTGTAAACGTTCTGCGTGAAGCAGGTGCAGAGGTTCTCGGCATCGTGAGCATCTTTACGTACGGTATGAAAAAAGGTCTTGAAAGACTTGCCGATGCAAACGTTAAAAACATCTCTCTTACCAACTTTGACGTGATTGCAGAGGTTGCTGCAGAGGAAGGCTACATCGCAGAAAGCGATATTCAGCGTCTTATTGCATTCCGCAACAATCCCTCTGATGAAAGCTGGATTGGAGGGGGAAAATAATGTCAGATTTCCCCAAAAGTCTTATCGACATAGTTGATTTAAGCCAGGAAAACATAAACGAACTTCTCGAAATTGCAGACGACATAATTGCAAATCCGAAAAAGTACGCTCACCGTTGTGACGGTAAAAAGCTTGCAACGCTTTTCTTTGAGCCTTCGACCCGTACACGCCTCAGTTTTGAGGCGGCAATGTACGATCTTGGCGGAAACGTTATCGGCTTTTCGGATGCCATGTCCTCCTCGGCTTCAAAGGGCGAGAGTGTGGCTGACACGTCAAAGGTAATTTCCTGCTATGCCGACATTATCGCAATGCGTCACCCCAAAGAGGGTGCACCTCTCGTTGCTTCGATGAACGCCTCTATCCCCGTTATCAACGCAGGTGACGGCGGTCACTGCCACCCGACACAGACACTTGCAGACCTTTGCACGATACGCCGTGAAAAAGGCAGGCTTGACAATCTTACGGTAGGCTTCTGCGGTGACCTTAAGTTTGGCAGAACGGTACATTCGCTTATTTCGGCACTCAGTGAGCATACGGGCATAAAAATCGTGCTCATCTCCCCCGCTGAACTCAAGCTCCCGAGTTACATAAAAAACGACGTCATAAAGGCAAAAAATATTCCTTACGTGCAGACGACGGATCTTGACAGCGTACTTCCCGACCTTGACATTCTCTATATGACGAGAGTCCAGAAGGAACGTTTCTTCAACGAGGAGGATTATCTGCGTCTTAAAGACAGTTATATTCTCACCGAGAGCAGACTTGAAACGGGTAAGGACGACCTTATAGTGCTTCACCCCCTGCCGAGAGTCAATGAAATTGCAGTCGGCGTGGACAAGGATCCCCGTGCCTGCTATTTCAAGCAGGTGCTTAACGGAAAGTATATGCGTATGGCGCTTATACTCAAACTGCTCGGTCTTGAAAAAGGAGAATAAGTATGAACATAGATTCTATAGTAAACGGTATCGTTATAGACCATATTACCGCAGGCAGAGGAATGCTTCTCTACAAACTGCTCGGTCTTGACACGATGGACTGTTCGGTTGCGTTTATAAAAAACGTACACAGTAAAAAAATGGGTCGCAAGGACATAATCAAGATTGACGGTAATCTTGACGTGGATATGGACATTCTCGGCTACGTGGACCCTGATGCAACGGTCAATTTTATAGAAAACAGCAAGCTTGTAAAAAAGGTAAAACTCGACCTTCCCGAAAAACTGACAAACGTGCTTTTCTGCAAAAACCCCCGTTGTATCACACAGACGGAGCAGGAATTGCCCCACATTTTCAAATTGACGGACAAGGATAAACGCACGTACCGTTGTATTTATTGTGAAACCAAGCAACAGTAAAAGAAGGGCAATTTTGTTGTATTTATGAGGTAATACCATGAAGGACGTAAAGAACATAGTTGCCAAAAACATAACAGAACTCAGGCTGCTTAACAATATGACTCAGCTGGAACTTGCCGAAAAACTCAATTATTCGGACAAGACGATATCCAAATGGGAACGTGCCGAATCTTCTCCCGACATTTCCGTCCTCGTTGAAATTGCCGAACTTTTCGGTGTTTCTCTCGATTATCTGGTCAAGGACAAAAACGTTGAGGAAGCGGTCAAAGAGAACAAGCAGAAGGAAACTAAATATAACCGCAAAGTGATTTCTTACATTACAGAAAGTGCGGTATGGCTTGTCGTTATACTTGCCTTTATCATCACTTCACTTATAACGAAAGAAGCAACTTTTCAATGGTTGTATTTCGTCTATACCGTACCCGTCGTGCTGATTATACGATTGGTGTTTAATTCAATCTGGTTTAATCCGCGAAACAACTATTTTATTATATCGGCACTTATCTGGTCGGTTCTTGCAGCAATACACATAACTTTCCTGCACTTTAAAATCAACGTTGCCCTCATATATCTTCTGGGTGTTGCAGGGCAAATCGTTGTGATACTATGTGCTTTTATCAAAAAGCCCACAAAAAAATAACTTGCTTTAAACGCCCCGTTTTGCCTTAAAAACGGGGCGTTTTTGCCGCTCTACGATTCGTAGAATCAGCCGTAGAATAATTCTACGGCTGATTTTTAACTTGTAGACGAATTTCTATCAATCATAGGTTTTATTTCAAAAAAGATGCCGTCATAATGCACTCAGGAGGTGAAGAAGTTTGAATATTCTCTTTTGCGGTGATGCAGGTGTACGACAAGGCATCTTTATGTCCGCACTTTCCATTTGCAAAAACACGACGGCAGATCTGAACTTTTATATTCTGACCGCAAATGCCGGCAGACAAGACGCCATAAGCACTGATTTTGCAGAAAAACTCAGTCTTGCAATACGTGGCGAAGGCAGAAGCAACAGAGTGATTCTGCTTGATATAAGCGAAAGCTTTAACGGCTATCTGCCGATTGCGAATATAAAAACACGCTTTACACCGCTTTGTATGTTAAGGCTGTTTGCCGATATAACACCGCAGATACCCGACAAAATTCTCTACCTCGACACCGACGTGCTGTGTCGCAGAGATTTCTTAAAATTTTATAACACGGATATGACGGATATTGATATCATCGGCGTGCCCGACCGTTACGGAAAATGGTTTTTCGGTAATATATTTAAACACGATTATCTCAATTCAGGCGTGCTTCTCATGAATATGGCAAACATCCGTAAAAACGGTCTGTTTGAAAAATGCCGAAGGATGTGCCGTGACAAAAAAATGTTTATGCCTGATCAGTCGGCACTCAACAAACTGGCACTAAAAAAGAAGGTGCCTGCCGTATACAACGAGCAGGGCAAAATCAAGGAGGCAACCGTATTCAAGCACTTTACGACCTTCTTTAAATTTCTGCCGTATTTCAGGTCTGTCACCGTAAAGCCGTGGCATATCGACAGGCTTCATAACGAACTTGGAATTTTTGAATTTGACGATATATATAAAAGGAGTATTGAACAATGAATAGAGAAATCCCCATATTTTTCACCATAGACGACAACTATGCGCCTTTTCTGGCTGTAGCACTCAATTCCGCAATCAAAAATGCAAATTCCGCCCGTACGTACAGGGCAATCGTCTTGCATCAGGGCTTAAACGAAACCAATATACAGAAATTAAAGGCACTCGAAACGGAAAACTTCAAAATTGAGCTTACTCCCATGAAAGCAAATTTTGATGCACTCGACGACAGAATGAGTAACCGTCTACGCTGCGATTATTTCACGCTGACCATATATTTCCGTCTGTTTATCCCCGCAATGTTTCCGCAGTACGACAAGGGTATATACATTGACAGCGACGTGGTTTTGACGGATGACATTGCAAATCTTTTCGATATAGATATGGGTGACAACTTTATTGCCGCCTGCAACGACTTATCGATAGCCGATATTCCGCCTCTCGTAGCGTATACCGAAAACGCCGTTGGTGTAAAAGCAGAAGAATACATAAATTCAGGCGTTTTGCTTATGAACCTGAAAAAAATGCGTGAAAATGACCTCGAAGGGCATTTTCTGAGCCTTTTGAACACCTATCACTTTGACAGCATTGCACCCGACCAGGATTATCTTAACGCTATGTGCAACGGCAAAATCCTCTATCTTGACGAACGTTGGGACGCTATGCCCAACGACGCAAGACCACCTCTTGAACGTACGGGCATCATTCACTACAATCTGTTTTCAAAACCGTGGTGCTATGACGGGATACAATATGGCGATATTTTCTGGAAGTATGCACAGGACAGCGGTTATATAGAGGAAATTCTCGCATACAAAAAAGCCTACACCGACGACAAGAAAAAAGCAGACGGCGAATGTCTTGAACTTCTTGTACGCAGAGGCACGGAAATTCCCGAAAACGAGATTACTTTCAAAAAAATGCACGAAAACGGAGTAAAAATCAGGTTATGATTATAGGTGACAACCGAAAAAAAGTCATTGAAAATATTAAAGATTTCGCTCAAAGCGGAAATTTTCACGAAAAAGTTGAGTTAAACGATCCCGTTCTCACCCCCGCTCAGAGTAAAGAAATCACCGACTTTTATGTAAATAACAGAAAAACCCCGACCTTCAGAATAAAAAAGGCTGTTGCCGTTTTTCTTGCAAAAACTGCAACACGTCTTATAAACAAGGACACCGAAATCATAGGTCTTGAAAAAATACCCGAAAATATCGGCGGTATGCTCATAACGAGCAACCATTTCAGCCCTCTGGAAAACACGGTTATACGCCACCTGACCAATACGCTTGGCAGGCGTGACCTTGCCATAATAAGTCAGACCTCGAATTTTGCCATGACGGGTATTATAGGATTTCTTATGAATTACGCCGACACAATCCCCCTCTCAACCGAGCCTCGATATCTGGCAAAAAATTTTCTCTCCGTGCTGAGAGAAAAACTGGTGGATAAAAAACAGGCGGTACTGCTTTATCCCGAGCAGGAAATGTGGTTCAACTACAGAAAACCCCGTCCGCCCAAAAACGGTGCATATTTTTTCGCGGCAAAACTAAACGTCCCTATCGTCTCCTGCTTTGTGGAAATGATTGACAAGGACGAGGATGATACCACAGAATTCAAAAAGGTAAAATACAAACTGCACGTGTTGGACGTTTTGTATCCCGACGAGAGCAAGTCGGCAAAAGAAAACACGCAGTTGCTTTGCGAGGCGGATTACAATCTCAAGAAAAACTGCTACGAAAGAGTTTACGGCAAAAAGCTGACCTACACTTTTGAGAATTCGGATATTGCAGGCTGGAAAGGCTCGTTATGAAAGTAAGATATTATCAATCGTTTTCCGACGATTTTACACAAAGCGCAAATCAGAACTTCAAGTTGCCCGACGATTACGTCTGGGTGCGAAATGATGTTTTGTCAAAGGTTTTATCAAATCTTATTTACGGTCTTGCCGTCGTTTTCGGAGGGCTTTACTGTAAATTATTTTTGCATACAAAAATAAGAGGCAGAAAAAATATTAAAAGCGTAAACGGTGACTTTTTCATTTACGGCAATCACACGCAACCCGTCGGTGACGTAATTCTGCCTGCATTGTGCGTTCTTCCGAAAAGAATCTATACGGTAGTCAGCACGGCAAACTACGGCATACCCGTTATCGGGAAAATACTTCCGTACTTAGGCGCACTTCCGATTGTCAATACGCTTCACGGCATGAAGGAGCTTACCAAAGCAATCGGGACACGCATCGAAAAAGGACACCCCGTTGTAATTTATCCCGAAGCTCACGTGTGGGAGTATTATACGAAAATTCGCCCTTTCCCCGACACCTCCTTCAAATTTCCCGTAAAATTCAATAAACCTGCATTTGCAATGACAGTCACCTACAAAAAATCAAAATTATTCAGGCGACCGATTACCGAAGTCTTTTTTGACGGCCCATTCTATGCAAAAGGTAACACCGTGGCTGATAAAACGGCAGATTTACACAGCAAAGTACTTATGACAATGCAGGAGCGTAGTAAAAACAGCAATTTTGCTTATATAGAGTACAAAAAAAGTGAACCGTAGTTCACTTTTTTATTTTGCATCGAAAGCACGCAGACGGCCGCAGTTTGCGCAGAAGGAAAGGGTTATATCGGCATCTTTTATGACGAATCTGTCTCCCTTAATATCCATCTCGGCATCGGGCGAAAGGGTGTATCCGTTTTCATTAAGAAAAGCCTCGGCACTGTGTCTTATATCCTCGGCAGTTGCCTCGCCGTCGCATATACAGTCGGATGTCATAAGCCGTACGGGCTTACCATCGCTTCTCGATAACCACAACGTGTCGTTACCGTTTGTAAGAATATAACTCGGTGTTCTCCCCTCGCTTTTGCCCGAAATTTCCCAGCCGTCTCCCGCAATTTCAAGTGCCATATCCTCCCCTATATCCTCATACGGCTGCGACATCACTTCTTCATCTTGCGAGTACTTGCCATCATATTTTAAGGTCGGCACACTTTCTATGGCGTTTATCGCGTCCGAAAGTTGCTGACCGACATCGTCAAGTTCCTTTCGAATCAGCCGAAAACCGCTACTCTTTTCGGTTGGTGTAACAACGTCACGAAAACTTGATTTTTTATTTCTCAGTAAAAGCAATATGTCATCCAGTTCATCCGTTATCTGTGATGCATACCGTGAGAGTTCCTGTGTCTGATGGTCTGTTTTTATCCCCTTATCCGCAAGATAAGCAACGTAGTCTGCCGTTCGGTTAAAATACGCTTCAAGAAGAAGCATATCGTAATCAGCAAGAGGCAGTTGTGACAGTGCTTCTATGGCTCTGCCGCAGGCAAGCGAAACCGCTGATGACGTTTTGTCGATATCGGCATTTTGCGTGTCACGAAGGCTGTTTTCGACCTTGTGTGCCGACGACGTCAGCACACCGAGCGCCTTTTCGTATGCCGCATCGGTAAAACGCTGTTTTTCCGCCATTATAGTGTAGAGTGTTATACAAAAACCTATCGCTATGACAAGTGCACCCGTTAAAAAAATCGTCCTTTTTTTCATATTCCTTACCCCGTCTTTCAGGCATATTTTTATCTGTATTTATTAAAAATATTCTATACATATTGAAAGAAAGGTTCGACTTATGATAAAATAACAAATTATAAGGGGGATTATGTCCAATGGAAGAAATGTCAAGAAACTTTATTGAAGAAATAATTGCTGAAGATCTTGCCGAAGGCAGAGTGAAAAAGGTTCACACACGTTTCCCTCCCGAACCTAACGGTTATCTGCATCTCGGCAGTGCAAAGGCTATACTTATAAACTCGACTGCCGCTAAGAAATTCGGCGGTCTTTTCAACCTGCGTTTTGACGATACCAATCCCGTCAAGGAGGACGTTGAGTACGTCAGGGCTATTGAGCAGGATATAAAATGGCTGACGGGTGAAGACCCCTCAGGCGGTATCTTCTACGGAAGTGACTATTTTGATAAGTGCTACGAATTTGCGGTGCTTCTCATAAAGAAAGGCCTTGCATACGTATGCGATCTCACGCAGGAGGAAATGCGTGAATACAGAGGCTCGCTTACCGAGCCGGGTAAAAATTCACCCTACAGAGACAGAAGTGTTGAGGAAAACCTTGACCTCTTTGAACGCATGAAAAACGGCGAGTTTGAGGACGGTTCGAAGGTTCTCCGTGCAAAGATAGATATGGCGTCACCCAATATGAATATGAGAGACCCTGCCATTTACAGAATCGTGCACACCTCACATCACAGACAGGGGGACAAATGGTGCATCTATCCTCTTTACGATTTTGCACATCCCATTCAGGACGTGCTTGAGGGTATTACACACTCCTGCTGTTCGATAGAATTTGAAAATCACCGCCCGCTTTACGACTGGGTGGTAAACAATATTGATGCGGGACACAAGTCGCATCAGTACGAATTTGCACGTCTTAATGTGACCTATACGGTAATGAGCAAGCGCTATCTGCGCCACCTCGTTGAGACAAACTACGTTGACGGTTGGGACGACCCCCGTCTGCCCACACTTTGCGCCCTCCGCAGAAGAGGTTACACTCCCTCGTCAATAATAGAATTCGTGACAAGGGCAGGCGTTGCAAAGACATACAGCCTCGTTGACATCGGTCTTCTCGAATACTGCATCAGAAACGAGCTTAACGAAACTGCGCCCAGAAGAATTGCTGTTACGAAGCCTTTGAAGGTTATCATAGACAACTACCCCGAAGGACAGACTGAGTATATAGACATCCCCAACAACCCGAAAAATCCCGAAGAGGGTGTTCGTTCACTCCCCTTCACTAAGGAACTTTATATTGAAAGAAGTGACTTTGAGGAGGTTCCGCCCCCGAAGTTCTTCCGCTTAAAGCCTGACGGCGAAGTACGTCTTATGGGATGTTATTACATCAAATACGTGGGCTGTGACAAGGATGAAAACGGCAACGTGACCGCCGTACACTGCACCTACGACCCCGAGACGAGAAACGGCTCGTCACCCGACGGCAGAAAGGTCAAGGGCACTATCCACTGGCTTTCAAGCGAGTATGCAAAGCCCGTTTCACTCAGACTTTACGACAGGCTCTTTACTCTTGAAGACCTTGGCGATATGGAAGAGGGCACCGATTTCGGTGACTACCTCAACGAAAATTCACTTACCGTGCTTGACAACGCTTACGTTGAGCCCTCACTTGCCGACAGCAAGGCAGGTGACCGCTTCCAGTTCGTAAGAAACGGCTACTTCTGCCGTGACAGTAAGTACGACAATACGTTTAACCTCATCGTCGGTCTTAAAGACAGTTACACACCAAAGGAGAAATAAAATGGATTATAAAAAACTTGCAGACATACTCTTCCCCGACGTTACCGATACACCCGAAGATATATATGCAAAATACCCTAAGAGAGAGCTTCCCGAAGGTGCGGCTGTAACGAGAATGGCACCCTCACCCACGGGCTTCGTTCATTTCGGAAGTATGTTCCCGACGATAACCAGTGAAAGACTTGCAAAGCAGAGCGGCGGTGTATTCTATCTGCGTATCGAAGATACCGATGCAAAGCGTGAAGTCGAGGGCGGTGTCGAGGATATTATCGAAACCTTCCGTTACTACGGCATTGAATTTGATGAAGGCGCTACCGTAGACGGTGACAAGGGTGCCTACGGCCCCTACCGTCAGAGACAGCGCAAAGACATATATCACGTATTTGCAAAAGAACTTGTGCTTGCAGGCAACGCCTACCCTTGCTTCTGCACGGAGGAGGAACTTGCAGACATTCATACACAGCAGGAAGCGCAGAAGGCAAACTTCGGCTACTACGGTCAGTGGGCAAAATGGCGTGACAGAAGCCTTGAAGATATTGAGGCGGCTCTTGCAAAAGGTATGCCCTACGTCCTGCGTTTTCGCTCTCAGGGCAGTGTCGAGCATAAAATCAAGCATACCGACCTTATAAAAGGCGACCTTGAACTCACAGAAAACGACATTGACCACGTGCTTTTAAAGTCTGACGGTATTCCCACGTATCACTTTGCGCACGTCGTTGACGACCGTCTTATGGGCACGACGCACGTCGTAAGGGGTGACGAGTGGCTTTCAACACTCCCCTTCCACCTTCAGCTTTTTGATACGCTGGGCTGGAAGCGTCCGAAATACCTGCACATATCACCTCTCATGAAGATGGACGGTGATTCAAAGAGAAAGCTTTCAAAACGTAAGGACCCTGAGGCTGCAATGTCCTTCTACAGAAGCGAAGGATACCCCGTTGATGCGGTTTACGAATACGTTATGACAACGCTCAACTCCAACTTTGAGGAATGGCGCAGAGCAAATAAAGAGGCAAGCGCGAGAGACTTTAAGTTCTCACACAAGAAGATGAGCGTTTCAGGCTCACTCTTTGACCAGGATAAGCTGACCGACGTTTCAAAGAACGTTATCTCCGCAATGGATGCAGACACCGTATACGAACAGGTGACGGCATGGGCAAAGGATTACGATAAGGAACTTTACGATATACTCACTTCAGACGAAAACCGTGCAAAGAGCATTTTTGCTATCGGCAGGGGCGGTAACAAGCCGAGAAAAGACCTGTCCGCATGGAAAGACGTACGTGATTACGTGAGCATCTTCTATCCCACCATTTTCAAGGCGGAAAACACCTTCCCCGACAACGTGAAAGAGGCTTCTTTAGTGCTTTCCGACTTCGCAAAGACCTATAATGAGAACGACGATATGGACACGTGGTTCTCCAAAATCAAGGAAATTTGCGTTAAATACGGCTATGCCGAAAAGACGGGCGATTACAAGAAAGAGCCCGAGAAATATAACGGACACATCGGCGACATTTCATCAGTTATACGTGTTGCGGTAACAGGCCGCACGAATTCTCCCGATATGTATGCGGTAATGCAGATAATCGGCAGAGAAGAAACGCTTAAGAGAATTGATGACGCCATAGAATTTTTAAACAGGTGATTAAATGAACGATAAAAAAACCGTATTCAGCGGTATACAGCCAAGCGGAAAAATTACGCTCGGCAACTATCTCGGCGCAGTTAAAAACTGGGTTGATTTTCAGGAGGATTGCCGTTGCATCTTCTGTGTCGTCGACGAACACGCCATCACGGTAAGGCAGGAGCCTGCAAAACTCCGTGCACAGACCTTTGAGCTGCTTGCACAGCTCATCGCCTGCGGAATTGACCCCGAAAAATATGAGGACACCGTACTCTATATACAGAGTCACGTGCCTCAGCATGCTCAGCTTTCGTGGCTTCTCAACTGCTACACTATGTTCGGTGAACTGTCGAGAATGACGCAGTTTAAGGATAAGAGTTCAAAATATTCGGATAATATAAACGCCGGTCTTTTCACTTATCCCGTACTTATGGCGGCTGATATTCTTCTCTATAAGACGGATATCGTGCCCGTCGGCATTGACCAGAAACAGCATCTCGAGCTTGCACGCACCATAGCACAGCGTTTCAACGGTGTGTACGGCGATACGTTTACCGTGCCCGAGCCGTTTATACCCAAGGCAGGTGCGAAAATAATGAGTCTGTCCGAGCCGACGAAGAAAATGAGTAAGAGTGACTCAAACGAAAACGGCTACATTCTTCTTGCCGACACGCCCGACGTGATAAACCGCAAGATAAAACGTGCCGTTACCGACAGTGAGGCGCTCGTCTGCCGTCGTGACGACAAGCCGGGTGTCAACAACCTTATGACGATTTACTCAATTGCCGCAGGCAAAACTGACGAGGAAATCGTAAAAGAGTTTGAGGGCAGAGGCTACGGCGATTTCAAGACTGCCGTTGCAGAGGCTCTTATAGAAATGCTCCGTCCCATTCAGGAGAAGAAGGACTATCTTCTTCAGAATAAGGACCATCTTGAAAAGATATACACCGAATCTGCAAAGAAGGCAGAATGGCTTGCATCACGCACGCTTGAAAAAGTTTACCGCAAGGTCGGCTTTGTGGCGAAAGGAAAATAAATATGATAAAACTTGCTCTTCTGTGCATTATTGCAGCATATTTAATCTCTCTTGCGCTCACACCGCTTGCAAAGAAAATTGCTATACGCTTTGGTGTTATGGACGTTCCCAAGGATGCCCGCAGAATGCACAAAAAGCCCATTCCGAGAATGGGCGGTCTTGCAATTTACATTGCTTTTATAGTTACGTCGCTGTCTGTATGCAATATTGACAAAAAACTGCTTTTTACACTTGCAGGTGCAACCATCATTGTGATACTGGGTATTTTTGACGATAAATATGCCCTTCCCGCACTCCCCAAGTTTGTAGTTCAGATTATAGCGGCGACACTTCCCGTTATAGGCGGTCTTCGTATCGACTTCTTAAACCCCTTCGGCGTTGCCGAAAAAAGTTATTGGTTTATGGGCTGGCTTGCTATCCCGCTTACGATATTCTGGATAGTGGGTATGACGAATGCCATAAACTTTGCTGACGGACTTGACGGGCTTGCAGACGGTATTTCAACGATTGCCTGTGCATCACTTCTTGCAACTGCGGTGCTGACGGGTGCTTCGTACAACTCTATAATTCTTTTGTCTGCACTTATAGGTGCGTGTCTCGGCTTTTTGCCCTACAACTTTCATCCGGCATCGGTATTTATGGGGGACACGGGCTCAACACTGCTCGGTTATATGCTTTCCGTAATAGCAGTCGGCGGTATGTTTAAAACCACCATAACGATATCTTTCCTTATACCCGTAATTGCACTGGGACTTCCGATATTTGATACGGCTTTCGTAATAATCCGCCGTATACTGAGCGGAAAAAGCCCCATGGCACCCGACAAAACGCATCTGCATCACAAGCTTATTGAACTTGGTTTTTCACAGATAAAAACCGTTCTTATAATTTATTTTATGTGTGCCGTGTGCGGTCTGATTTCGGTCGGTCTTGCTACGGGCTACAATCCGACTATGTGGTGGACGGTGCTTGTCTGCTATATACTTTGCATATTCTTCGTGAGAATTATTCTCGCCGCTTATCACAAGAAAGAACTTGACAAAAAAGAGGATGTAAACAATGGATAAAATCAAGGTTCTTGCCGTATTCGGCACAAGACCCGAAGCAATAAAAATGGCTCCGCTGGTTTTAAAACTCAGAGAATACGAGCAGATTGACTGCCGTGTCTGCGTTACGGCACAGCACAGAGAAATGCTCGATATGGTGCTCGACCTTTTTAAAATAGAGCCCGATTACGACCTCGACATTATGGCACCGGGACAGACGCTCTGCGGAATATCGTCAAAGGTTATTTCGGGTATGGCTGACGTGTACGGTGATTTTGCACCCGACCTCGTCCTTGTTCACGGTGACACAACAACCGCAGTTACCGCCGCATTTTCGGCATTCTACTGCGGTGCAAAGGTTGGCCACGTTGAAGCGGGTCTTCGCTCATTTGACAAGTATTCACCCTATCCCGAAGAGATGAACAGGGTGCTTATCAGCGATATTGCTGACCTTCACTTTGCCGCAACACCCGACAATAAAAAGAACCTTCTTGCCGAAAACGTCAAAGAAGGCATTACAATTACCGGTAATACGGTTATTGACGCTCTCTCCTACACCGTAAGAGAGGGTTACGAGTACAAAAACAGGGACGTTGCCGATTGTCTTTCTTCCTGCGCGGACAAGAAGATAATTCTTATGACGGCACACAGAAGGGAAAATATCGGTCAGCCCTTCGTTAACATCTTTACGGCTGTTAAGAACGTTGCTTTAAAGCATCCCGAGGTGCAGTTTATATATCCCGTTCATCCGAATCCCAACGTGCATAACGTTGCACACGAAATGCTCTCGGACGTGGAAAACGTGCTTCTCACCTCACCCGTTGATACTGACGATATGCACAATCTCATCAAGGCAAGTTATCTTGTTCTGACAGATTCGGGCGGTCTTCAGGAGGAGGCGCCCTCACTCGGCAGACCCGTTCTTGTTATGCGCACCGAGACCGAGCGTCCCGAAGCGGTCGATGCAGGCACGGTTAAGATGACGGGTATCGAGCAGGCCGATATAGAAAACGACCTCGAAACGCTTCTCACAGACGAGGCAATTTACAGCAAAATGGCTCACGCCGTAAATCCTTACGGTGACGGTAATGCAAGCAGACGTATTGCAGAGGCTATTCTTTACCATTTCGGTAAAGGCGAAGCACCCAAAGATTTCCGCTGAAACGGAGAGACTGTATGAAGGAGAAAGGCAAACTCTTTTTTACAATTTTAATATTTGCGGTTATATCCGTACTGCTCTTTATGTGGCTGCCCTCGGCAGGCACAATAGTGACGACTTCGCCCTCAACGCCGATGGATTCTGCGGAATTTTCGGGTGATAAACTCGAGGTTGACGAGGATAGTTACGAAACGCTTGAGATAGATAAAGAGTCACTTGAAGCTATGCTCAAAAGTTATGAGAAGCCCTCAAATCTCTCTATGGATATAACTTTTACTCTGTCGCCCTCGTCGGAAAACACGTCGACGACCTATATCAAATACAGGAAAAACGGTTCCCGTGAAACCGTGCGTTACTACGGTGCAGGACAGAAACTCCTTACCACCTACACCATAACCTCAAGGGGTGTAAACGTGAGTGATAATCAGACGGACGAAAGTTACACTTTGCCGTCAAACAGCATTTTCACTTCGGACCGACTGCTCGGCCTGCCCGACCTTGAATGGTTTTACGGTGCGGCAGAGTCCAACGTGTCACAGATGCGGTTTGACACACTCGGTAACACGAGAGTAATCTATCTCGAATACAGGTATCCACGCCTTTCGCAGACCGAAAAGTACTGGATTTCCACCGAAAACGGTATAGTCCTTCGCAGCGAAACGCTGATGAACGGCAGAACGTATATGACGGTAAACGTCACAGATATAGAATAAAGCAGGGTTTACCCCTGCTTTTTCTTGTATGTTTCTATAATATTTGTTATCGGCTTGTATAGTATCAGCATTATCACAAAGTTTCCTGCACCGTGTATAAGGTCATAGGGAATCCCCGCTATCCACCATGCAAACGCACTTTTAAGTCCTGCTGACAGCGTCTCCCCAAGAAAAATATAGACCAGAGAATTAAGTGCACCGAACAAAAGTCCGAACACGCCCGAAAAAACACTCCAGAAAAATGCCGACTTTACCTTTTTAAACATTCTTACTGCAATTGCAAGAAGTGGCCACGTGTAAAGATACATTATCCACCACAGATTGATACCGAATATAAGCCCCTCAATCACGATAAATACGGGAATTGCAAAATAAATGCTTTTTCCGAAATATAGTGCAAACAAGATTATCCAAAAGGACGTCAGTTCAATGTTCGGAAGGCCCATAAAAGCAATTTTGCACACCTCTATCACAGCCACCATAAGACCGACCGTGACTATTTCACGGGAGGTTATTTTTGTTTTTTCCATTTTATGCCACCGTATAAGTAATTCCAAATACGTCGCCGTCCGTTACGGGTTGCCTGTCCGCGCCGTAGTTTCCGTATTCCCCGTTGACATAGAGTGCCCAGTATGCACCGTTTACGTTATAATCCGCCGTTTCGCCGTTTACCGTCATTATCATACCGTCATCAACCGTAAAGGTAAGCGCCTCTATCTCCTCCATCACTTCTACGAGATAAAGAGCGTCTGTTTCAACGTCGTAGCTTGTCACCTCTCCGCTCTGTGAGGTGACTTCAACCGTTACGTTTTTACTTCCGTCAGCAGTTTTCTCCCCGAAGTGCAGGTATACGAATACCATTACAACTGCAAGTATGACTACGACTGATGTTCCTAAAATCTTTTTCATATTTCTCTCTCCTTTAAATAAAAACGGCCTTTTACACACAGTAAAAGGCCATAATAGTTTGCCTGTACCAATTACTCGTGGTATGCATTATCTACCGGCAGGTCTTCTGACTTGTGTTCAACGGAGCGCTTCCCTTCTCGGCAAATTGCCAATGGTATGAAACACCCCTCCCACTTACAGCGACGAGTTCGTGCAGGACTTACACCTGCTTCCCTTTTCACCGAATCGAGTATAAAACCCATTCGACACCTGTAAATTTACAATATTATATTTTTAATAAGTGCATATACCGCCGGAATAAATATTGACGGCAGCATATTTGCAACGTTGATTTTCTTTATATCAAGCGTGGTAAAGCCGATACACATAATGAGCACGTTGCCCACAAGCGACATCTGCGATATAACGTCAGCCGGAATAAAACTTCCAGCAACTACCGCCAGCAGAGTTATCGCCCCCTGATATATTATAATCGCCAGCGCGGAAAATGCAACCCCAAGACCGAGTGTTGTGGCAAGAATCATCGAGGTAACACCGTCAAGAAGTGCCTTAATGTAAAGCATATGCGGATTGCCTGCCATACCGTCTTCAATACTGCCGACAATTGCCATTGCACCAACACAGAAAATTACGGATGCCGACACGAAGCCTTTGACGAAGGTGTCACCGTCACCGTGTCCTGCAAACTTATTTCCGAGTGCCTTGCCGATTTTTTCAAAACCGACGTCTATTTTACAAAGTTCACCTATAACCGTGCCGATTGCAAGCGATATTACCATAAGAAGCAAATCGGTCGTTTCAATACCGTTTTCGGTCACCTTTATGCAGTTTGCAAGCGCACCTGCAATACCCATTATAATGACCGAGATAAATATCGCATTCTGCAGATTGGTTTTGAGTTTTTCCGAGAGACCTTTGCGAAAAAGTATTCCAATTACTGTTCCCACTATTATAGCGGCGGCGTTTACCAAAGTACCTGTTCCCGGAATCACGCCTTGACGCCTCCCTTTTCAAGAAGGTCCTGCTTGATATCCCACAGTTTTTGTGAAAGGTCAACGTAATAACTGTGCGGATTCTCAAATCTTAAAACTTCATCCCACAGAGTACCTACCTGCTGAGCGCAGTATTCTCTTATCTCCTTGATGTCGGGTGACTGATATACCTGCTTACCGCCGATAAATACGGGTATCTGAAGTTCTTTCGCAACGAAGTTCGTAACCTTTTTCTTTTTCCACTTATAATCGGGGTCGAACAGAACGAGCGGTTTCGTATCGTCTACCGTTTCGTCGTATACACAGATAAGATCGGCAATCGCCTTGCCCGTTTCACGCTCAAAAAGTCTGTACGGCTTCTTGAAATGCGGTGTCGATATCTTTGCCACGTTCTCACTGATCTTGATTTTGGGGACTATGTTTCCATCCTTGTCCTCAACCGCCGCAAGCTTGTACACACCGCCGAACACGGGCTCGCTCTTTGAGGTGATAAGCCTTTCGCCCACACCGAAATTGTCAACACACGCACCCTGTGATATAAGGTCGCTGATTATATACTCGTCGAGTGAATTCGTTACGAATATACGGCAATCCTCATACCCTGCCGCATCAAGCATCTTTCTTGCACGCTTTGACAGATACGTGATGTCACCGCTGTCAATTCTTATTCCGAGAGGACGCTTGCCCAAAGGCTTGAGCACCTCATCAAACACCTTGATTGCAGTGGGAACACCGCTTTCAAGCACGTTGTAGGTATCAACGAGAAGCAGAGTATTGTCAGGATATTCCTCGGCATATACTTTAAACGCCTCGTATTCACTGTCAAACATCTGCACCCATGAATGTGCCATCGTTCCGCTGCAGGGAACGCCGAAAAGCTCGTCACTGAGCACACAAGCCGTACCCGTACAGCCTGCAATATATGCCGCACGTGCACCGAGCACTGCGCCTGCAGGGCCTTGCGCCCTTCTTGAACCGAACTCGGCAACGGGTCTTCCCTGTGCCGCACGGACTATTCTGTTTGCCTTTGTGGCAATAAGACTCTGATGATTTACCGTCAGCAGAATAAACGTTTCAAGAAGCTGTGCCTGCACCGCAGGACCGCAGACCGTTATAACGGGCTCACCCGGGAAAATGGGTGTACCCTCGGGAATTGCATAAACGTCACATTCAAACTTGAAATCTTCAAGATATTTTAAAAATCCCTCATCAAAGCAACCCTTTGAACGCAGAAATTCTATGTCTTCCTTTGAAAAATGAAGGTCATTAAGATACTCTATAACCTGCTCAAGACCCGCCATAATGGCAAAACCGCCACCGTCGGGCACCTTGCGGAAGAACATATCAAAATATACTTTTCTGTCACCTATTCCCCTGCGGAAATAACCGTTGCCCATAGTGAGTTCATAGAAATCACAGAGCATCGTATAATTCTGTTTTTTTGATAAAAAACTCATTTTTCTCACTCCTATACATTGAAACGGAAGAGCACTACGTCACCGTCTTTAATAACGTATTCCTTACCCTCACTTCTGTAAAGCCCTTTTTCACGTGCAGCCGCAATAGAGCCACATTCAATAAGGTCGTCATATGACACGATTTCGGCACGGATAAATCCTCTCTCAAAATCGCTGTGGATTTTACCTGCCGCCTGAGGTGCCTTTGTACCCTCTTCAATAGTCCATGCACGGACTTCTTTTTCACCTGCAGTGAGGTAACTTATAAGGCCAAGCAGACGGTAGCAGGATGCAACCATTCTGTCAAGACCGCTTTCGGTGAGATTAAGGTCGGAAAGGAAAAGTTCCTTATCCTCTTTGGAAAGTTCCGAAACCTGCGCCTCCATCTCGGCACAGATGGGAAGAACTTCGGCATTTTCCTCTTTACCCCTTGCAATTACCTTCTGGTAATGGGGGTTTGAATCTATACCCGCTTTGAAATCATCCTCACTCATATTTGCCGCATAAATAACCGGCTTTAAAGTGAGCAGATTTGCACCTTTGGCAATTTCAAATTCATCCTTCGTATAATCAATGCTTCTTGCAGGCAGACCGTTTTGTAAAACGGCAAGTATTTTCTCACAGAGTTCACACTCGGCAAGATTTTTCTTGTCGCCGCCCTTCATGGTCTTTTTAAGACGGTCAATCCTTCTCTCCATCATCTCCATATCCGAGAAAATGAGTTCGAGATTTATCGTTTCCATATCACGAAGAGGATCAATGCTTCCGTCAACGTGGGTTATATTACCGTCCTCAAAGCAACGTACAACGTGTACTATCGCATCAACCTCACGGATGTGGGACAAAAACTTGTTTCCGAGACCTTCACCCTTTGAAGCGCCCTTTACAAGACCTGCAATATCAACGAATTCTATAACAGCAGGTGTCGTTTTTGCGGGATTATACATTTCGGTAAGCTTGTCCAGACGCTTATCGGGCACCGCAACCGTACCCACGTTAGGCTCTATCGTACAGAAAGGATAGTTTGCCGACTGTGCCCCCGCATTCGTGATAGCATTAAAAAGCGTGCTTTTACCCACATTGGGCAATCCCACGATACCAAGTTTCATTAAAATTCCTCCAAAGTTTAAATTTTGTTCACCAAATTGAAATAAAGATGTATAATAATGATAGTATACAGTTTTACAAATGATTTATCAGGGAGTGAAAGACAAAAAATGGAAGATATAAAAATCCTTGTTTGTGATGACGACAGAAATATATGCGAACTTCTTCGCCTCTATCTTGTTAAAGAGGGCTTTACCGTTCTTACTGCGACAAACGGCAGCGAGGCGCTTTCCATTTTCCGCAACAACAAGACGGATATGGTTCTGCTTGACATTATGATGCCGAAACTTGACGGCTGGCAGGTATGCAAAGAAATCAGAAAGACCTCTGACTGTCCCATAATTATGATAAGCGCAAAGGGCGAGGTTTTTGATAAGGTGCTCGGTCTTGAACTCGGCGCCGACGATTACATCACGAAGCCTTTTGACACCAAAGAGGTCGTTGCAAGAATCAAAGCCGTTCTCAGACGCTCACAAAACAGCGAGGGGGACGCTTCGGCAGTAAAATGTGTGAAGTATGATAAACTCGAAGTAAATCTCACTAATTACGAACTGCGTGTTGACGGAAAGCTCGTGGATACACCCCCGAAGGAACTTGAACTTTTATATCATCTTGCAAGCAATCCCAACAGGGTATATACCCGTAATCAACTTCTTGACGAGGTGTGGGGCTTTGAATATTTCGGCGACTCAAGAACGGTTGACGTACACGTAAAACGTCTGCGTGAAAAGCTTGAGGGCGTTTCGGACAAGTGGGAACTTGCGACCGTGTGGAGCAAGGGCTACAAATTCTCAACGACAGAGGAATAATATGCTCAGAAGACTTCATACAAGATACCTCGGCGTTCTGCTGATAGTTCTGTCGCTGTGTTATATCACATTTTCCGCACTTTTTATATTTACGCTCAACCGAACGGTCAAAAGCAGAATGAAAAGTACGCTTGAACAGACGAATGCATACGCCCTGTCGGTAGTTGAAACGATTGAAACGTCGGTATATCCTGCCGACTATATCGCAATGTACCAAAGACAGATGTTTCGCAGTATAAAGGTTCTCACGGAGTACACGAATACTGACGTTACTATCTGCGATGCCCACGGAAATATAGTTTTCACCACGACGGAACGGCTTGACGGCATTATAAACATCCCCGAACTTCAGCGTGCAAACAAGAAAAAGGGACTCGTTCAATCGGATTTCGGCAAAACTTTCCGCGAAAAACAGTTCGTATATATGGAGCCTCTTGAAATAAACAGTGTTCCGCTGTATTATTCTGTTGCAACCACGTCAGCAGGAGAATATAATCAGTCATTGAAGGGGTTTACCACAAATTTCTGGATGATTGCACTATTCGTGTTCGGTGTTTCGGTGTTGCTTTTTGCGGTTACAACCCACAGACAACTTGACCCCATTAAACAGATGACACAGGCTGCAAAAAAATACGCCAAAGGGCAGTTTGACGTGCGCATTGAAAGCAGTCGTATCGAGGAGATAAACGAACTGGGCAACGCCTTCAACAATATGGCGGAGAGTCTTGAACATCTTGAAGATGCACGAAACACGTTTGTGCAAAACGTGTCACACGACCTGCGTACGCCCATGACAACGATAACGGGCTTTGTTGACGGTATACTTGACGGCACCATTCCGAAGGAAGAAGAGGAATACTATCTCGGGCTTGTTTCTCAGGAGACAAAGAGACTGTCACGACTCGTATCAACTCTGCTTGATATTTCCGAACTTAAATCGGGTGCAAACAAGCAGATAACGGAGTTTGACGTTGCCGAAATAATAAGTCAGATACTCTTTTCGTTTGAACAGAAGATAAACGGAAAGAAGCTTGCTCTTGACTTTGATTTTGATATGGACGCCCTTAACGTCAAAGGCGATAAAGACGGTATTTACAGAGTAATATACAATCTTATCGACAACGCCATAAAATACTCATTTGACGAAGGTATACTCAGGGTAAGCACCTCGGTCAATCAGACACATGCGATAATTACGGTTTATAATACGGGTATGGGCATAAAAGAAGACGATATTCCGTTTATATTCGACCGTTTTTACAAGACGGACAAGTCGAGAGGCAGGGATAAAAGCAGTCTCGGACTCGGTCTGTATATAACGAAAATAATAGTGGAAAACAGCGGAGGTAATATTATGGTCCGCAGTAAATACGGTGAATTCTGTGAATTCTCATTTACACTTCCGCTTAAGCAGTAGGAGGATAATTATGTTTGAAAACGAAAACTCAAATGAAACACAGCAGGAAACGGTAACGCCGACTCCTGAAGAAGAAATAATCGAGCCCGTGGAGGCAACACCCGTTACGGAGGAGATGGCTGAACCCACAGAGGCAGCACCTGTCACTGAGGAGGCGCAGCCCCCGAAAGAAGAACAGCCGAAAAAGAAAAAAGGCAACAAGGGCGTATGGGTATTTTTAGGAATACTCGTCTGCGCAATAATTGCAAGCGGTCTTATAATAGCGGTAAGTCTGCGACACTCAGGTACAGTTATGCCCAACTTTGTAGAAAAAGGTCCCGAAGGTACAACAGAAATAACGCAGAATTCCACACCCGGTGTGGAATACACGGTAAGCGAAGACGGCATTCTCGCCGTTCCCGAAATTGTTGAAAAGGTAAAGCCCTCGGTTGTCGGAATAGTTACGGAATCGGGCTTTGGCAGCGGCTTCTTTATAAGCGCTGACGGATATATTCTCACCAATGCACACGTCGTTGCAAATGCACAGTCCGTTACGGTATACGACAGCAACGAGAAAACGTATAATGCAACGATAGTCGGCAGCGACAATCAGACGGATATCGCAGTTATAAAAATTGAAGGCGCGGATTTTCCCGCTGTGGAAATCGGCGATTCGGATGTGCTTAAACTCGGTGAAACCGTAGTTGCGATAGGAAATCCGAGAAGTATGGAACTGTATGCCTCCGTTACAAGCGGTATCGTTTCAGGTCTTGACAGAACGATTTCCGTTGAAGGTGTTGACTTTAATCTTATTCAGACGGACGCTTCCATCAACAGCGGTAACTCGGGCGGTGCACTCATCAACCACTTCGGTCAGGTCATAGGTATCACCAATGCAAAATTTGCTAACAGCGAAGGCCTCGGTTTCGCAATACCCGCAAATACGGCTATCCCGATTGTAAACGAGCTTATCACAAACGGCAGGGTTACGGGCAGACCCGTAATCGGCATAATGGGTCAGGATTTAAACACCTTCTACGGCATGAAGGGCGTATACGTTACGGACGTGCGTCAAGACAGTGACGCATACAAAAAAGGTCTTCAGCCCGGTGATATTATTACCGCTGTGAACGGCGAAGAAGTATCCACAGTCAATGCACTTTCGGCAAAAATCGGCTCTATGAGTGCAGGTGACACGGTTACTCTGTTTGTGTACAGAAACGGAAGATATTTCACCCTTGACGTAAAACTTATGCCTAACGATTAAATACCTAAAGAGCAGGAAAACAATTTCCTGCTCTTTGCTTATTTACTTTACTTATCAATAATGTTACAATGATTTTATAATTATATTAAAGAGGTGTAGCTATGAAAATCCCCTTTTCCCCTCCGGATATCTCCGAAAAAGAAATAGACGGTGTAGCCGATACACTTCGCTCGGGCTGGATAACCACAGGCCCGAAAACCAAAGAATTTGAAAAAAGAATTGCACTCTACTGCGGTACGGAAAAAGCGGTATGCCTTAATTCCGCCACCGCTTGTATGGAAATGATACTTCGTGTCCTCGGTGTCGGTGAGGGTGACGAGGTAATCACCTGCGCTTATACCTATACGGCATCGGCATCGGTTGCCTGCCACGTCGGCGCAAAGGTCGTTCTTGTCGACTGTCAGAAAGACAGTGTCGAGATGGATTACGATGCTCTCGAAAAGGCAATTACGGAAAAAACAAAGGTTATCGTGCCCGTTGACCTTGCGGGTATAGTGTGCGATTACGACAGAATATTTGAAATTGTCGAAAAAAAGAAGGCTCTTTTCAGGCCTTCAAACGATTTGCAGAGGGCATACGGCAGATGCATCGTTATGTGTGACGCCGCTCACGCAATGGGGGCTGTCAGAAAAGGTGTAAGATGCGGTGCGATTGCAGATTTTACCTCCTTTTCTTTCCACGCCGTTAAAAACCTCACTACTGCCGAGGGCGGCGCACTCACCTGGCGTAACGTTGAGGGTGTAGACAATGATGAACTCTACCGTCAGTTTATGCTCTGGTCACTACACGGGCAGAGCAAGGATGCGCTTGCAAAAACGGGGCTCGGCGCATGGGAATACGACATTGTATACCCCGGTTACAAATGCAATATGACCGATATTATGGCGGCTGTGGGTCTTGCTCAGCTTGACAGATACGAGGGTATTCTTTCACGCAGAAAAGAAATCATCCGAAAATATGACGAAGCTTTCAAAGACCTGCCCGTAACACTTTTAAAGCACTACGGCGAGGATTTTGCCGCAAGCGGTCATCTTTATATGGTACGCCTTGACGGAAAAGATGCCGAATACAGAAATTCCGTTATAACGAAAATGGCTGAACAGGGCGTTGCGACAAACGTACACTACAAGCCCCTTCCGATGATGACGGCATATAAGAATCTCGGCTTTGACATTAAGGATTATCCCAACGCCTACCGTATGTTTGAAAACGAAATAACGTTGCCTCTTCACACCTGTCTGACGGATGACGAGGTAAACTACGTTATTGACACCTTTACAAAATGTATTTGAGCGGGAGTGATTTTTGTGTACCGTAACTTTTTTAAAAGGCTGATAGATATAATTCTGTGTCTTATCGCACTTCCCTTCTTCCTGCTTATATTCGCCGTTATTGCCCCGATGATATATTTTTCGGACAGAGGAAGTGTGTTTTATAACGCCCCCCGTCTTGGCAAGGACGGCAGAATTTTCAAAATGTATAAATTCCGTTCAATGAAAATGAACGCCCCCGACATAAGAAATGCCGACGGCTCAACCTTCAATTCGGAAGACGACCCGAGACTGACGAAGGTGGGCAGATTTATAAGAAAAACCTCACTTGACGAGGTGCCTCAGCTTCTCAACGTGCTCAAAGGTGATATGAGCATCGTCGGTCCCCGTCCCGACCTGCCCGAGCACAAGGAAATGTACGAGGGCGACGAGTTTCGTAAGCTTGAAGTACGTCCGGGTATTACCGGGTACGCTCAGGCATACGTCAGAAACACGGTTCCGTGGAAGGAGCGTCTTGCACGTGACGTCTGGTATGTTGACAACGTTTCCTTTGTCCTTGACGTAAAAATAATCGTAAAAACTGCAACCTCTGTTCTTTCGCGTAAAAACATTTACATTACTGACGGTGCAACTGTCGGAAAGGGTAATGACAAATGATAAAATTTCTTGATTGGGATACAGACTTTTTCGGTGTGAAATGCGGCAAAGCGATTCTGGAGGGGGCTCTTTCCGATGCAGAGTGGGAAGAATTCCTGCTTGAACAGAAAGATTATGACTTTGTTTCGATAGTAAACAAGGGTTGTGACCCCTCAAACGCCGTAAGAATTTCGGCAGACACAACCGCTTTTCTTGCAGACACCAACGTTCAACTTTCAAAGCCCGTCGAAGACGTCGAATCTCCGGACGGGGTTGTCGTGCAAGAAGCACTTCCCTATAATGAGGATTTTTTAAAGCTCACCGTTTTTGAGCATTCAAAATTCTTCCACGATAAAAAACTTTTTGCCCGTGGCGGTGCAAAAGTTTACGAACAGTGGCTCAAAAACTCCTTCGGCAAGGAAGGCAAATTCTTTGCATACGTTGCCAATTTGGGCTACTGCCTTTTTTCGGCAGACGGCAAAAACTGTGTGATTGAACTTATCCGTGTGTCCGACAAGGCAAGAGGCAAGGGCATCGGCAAAAAACTCCTTAAGGCAGCTGAACACTTTGCCCATTCAAAAGGGCTTACCACCCTTTCTGTCGGCACTCAGCTAACAAACACGGGTGCTTTGAATTTTTATATTTCATGCGGACAGAGAATCGTCCGTGCCGACTCTACTTACCATTTATGGAACATATGAAAGGACAAGTCAGATGAAAATACTGAGGGTGCCCGCATACTGTTATCCTGAACTGACGGCAAGTACACATCTCGAGGAGGACCGTCAGCAAGCCTTTGCAAAGGCAGGCTTCGAAGTCGATATTCATACCCCGACGGCGACGAGAGGGATAGATAAGCAGACTTATGAAAAATACAAAAAAATCCGTTATGAAGAAAAATACGACGGAAAAATAAAAATTTACCGCTTTCCCATGTTTCGTGAAGGTACAGGCGTTATCGGCCGTGCCGTACGATATGTGCTTACGAATCTGATTCAGTATCACAAGGGCGTAAAAACAAGGGGCGTTGACGTGATTTATGCAGTCAGCACACCGCCCACACAGGGACTGTTGTGTGCAAAAATTGCACAGAAACTTTCAAAAAAGTACAAGAAAAAAGTCCCCCTGATATACAATTTGCAGGACGTTTTTCCCGATTCACTCGTTACAACGGGCATTTCAAAAGAGGGTTCAATTCTCTGGAAAATCGGACGGAAAATGGAGGATTACACCTATCAAAACGCCGACCGTATTATCGTTATTAGCGAGAGTATGCGTGAAAACATTATGAATAAGGGCGTTCCTGCCGACAAGATATCCCTCATACCCAACTGGATAGACACCGACGTTACGAAAAATATTCCGAAACAGGACAACCCGTTATTTGAAGAATTCGGCATACCGACAGATAAATACACGGTTGTTTATGCGGGAAATTTCGGTCAGGCGCAGGGTGCCGACGTCGTGCTGTATGCCGCCGAAAAACTGCTCGGTTACGACGATGTACAGTTCGTTATTTTCGGTGGCGGTGCTCAGTTTGAGGCAGCGAAAGCCATTGTGACCGAAAAAAATCTTAAAAACGTTATTATAAATCCCCTTTTACCTCAGGACAAAGTGCCCTCGGTCTACAGCCTCGGTGACGTGGCAATAATTACCACGAAAAAGGGTGTCGGAAACAGCGCAATGCCCTCTAAAACGTGGAGCATTATGGCGTGCGAAACGCCGATTATTGCAACGGTTGACCAAAACAGCGAACTTAGTAGCATACTCAAGTCGGCAAATGCAGGCATATCCGTTGAACCCGAAAACGCCGACCTGCTTGCGAAAGCAATTCTTGATATGAAAGATACCAAAACCTCCTATTGTGGCGGTCGTGATTACGTGCTTGCCAACGCTTCAAAAGCCGTTTGCACGCAAAAACACGTAGACGTTATTAAAAGTCAACTTGAGAATAACAAATAAATTCTTCAGAAAGTGGGAAAGAAAAATGTCTTTATTTACTGATAAAACTTTATTGATTACGGGTGGCACGGGTTCTTTCGGTAACGCCGTGTTAAACCGTTTTCTCCGCACCGATATCGGAGAAATCAGAATTTTTTCCCGTGACGAAAAAAAGCAGGATGATATGCGTCACGAATTCCAGTCAAAAATGCCCGACGTGGCTGACAAAATCAAGTTCTATATCGGCGACGTGCGTGATATATCATCGCTGAAAAATGCTATGTACGGCGTAGACTACATTTTCCATGCAGCCGCTTTAAAACAGGTGCCCTCATGTGAATTCTACCCCATTGAAGCAGTTAAAACCAACGTGCTCGGCACCGAAAACGTGCTTACCGCCGCTATCGAAGCAGGTGTTAAAAACGTCGTATGCCTTTCCACCGACAAAGCGGCGTATCCCGTCAACGCTATGGGAACGTCAAAAGCTATGATGGAAAAGGTTGTTGTTGCAAAATCACGCACGACGACTGCCACCAAAATCTGCTGTACCCGATACGGCAACGTAATGTGCTCACGCGGTTCGGTTATTCCGCTTTGGATAGACCAGATAAGAAACGGCAATCCCATCACGATAACAAACGGCGAAATGACACGTTTTATTATGTCGCTTGATGAGGCGGTTGACCTTGTGCTCTTTGCATTTGAACACGGTGAGCCCGGTGATATCCTCGTGCAAAAAGCACCTGCATGCACCATTCAGACTCAGGCTGAAGCCGTTTGTGAACTGTTTGGCGGTGACAAGAATAACATAAAGGTAATCGGCATCCGTCACGGTGAGAAGATGTATGAAACGCTTCTCACAAACGAGGAATGTGCGGGCGCAATCGATATGGGCGATTTTTACCGTGTTCCGTGTGACAAAAGAGGCCTCAACTACGACAAGTATTTCAGCAAGGGTGATACCGAGCGTAATCCGCTTACCGAGTTCAACTCAAACAACACTCAGCTTCTTACGGTAGAAGAAACGAAGGAAAAAATTGCTTCTCTTGCCTATATTCAGGACGAGCTTGCAAAAGGTGCCGAGAGATGATGAATATACTTGTAACGGGTGCAAAGGGGTTTGTCGGAAAAAATCTTTGTGCCTCCCTTAAAAATATACGTGATAACAAGGACAGGACACGTCAGGGGCTTTCGATCGGTGAAGTCTTCGAATATGATATCGACACCGACCCGTCTTTGCTTGATGAATACTGCGCAAAAGCAGATTTCGTATTCCATCTTGCAGGAGTAAACCGCCCTGATAATCCCGATGAGTTTATGAAGGGAAATTTCGGCTTTACGGGCACTCTTCTTGATACGCTCAAAGCGTACAGCAACACCTGTCCCGTAATGCTTTCATCCTCCATACAGGCGACCTGTATAGGCCGTTACGACAGTGAATACGGCAGGAGTAAAAAAGCAGGTGAAGACCTTGTCTTTGACTACGGTAAAGAAACGGGGGCAAAGGTGCTTGTATACCGTTTCCCCAACCTTTTCGGAAAATGGTGCAGACCAAACTACAATTCTGCCGTTGCTACCTTCTGCAACAATATGGCAAACGACCTGCCCATTACCGTAAGTGACAGAAACGTACAGCTTGAGTTGCTTTATATTGACGACCTCGTGACAGAAATGCTTGATGCACTCGAAGGCAAAGAGCATCGATGCGAATTTGACGGAATCAATACCGTTTTATGCAACAACGGCAAATACTGTGCCGCACCGACCACGCATAAGGTTACGCTTGGTGAAATAGTTGACCTGCTTGACACCTTCAGGCTTCAGCCGACAACGCTCGTTATGCCTGAAATTCCGCATAATTCCTTTGCGAAAAAACTTTACAGCACGTATCTTTCCTATCTCCCGAAGGAAAAAATTTCTTTCACACCCAAAATGAACGTTGATGACAGAGGCAGTTTTACCGAGCTTCTCAAAACCGAAAAGTGCGGTCAGTTTTCGGTAAACATCTCAAAACCGGGTATCACGAAAGGTCAGCACTGGCACCATACAAAATGGGAATTTTTCATAGTGGTAAGCGGTCACGGTCTGATTCAGCTTCGTAAAATTGATACCGACGAGGTTATCGAATTTGAAGTCAGCGGTGACAAAATCGAAGCAATTCATATGCTTCCGGGATATACTCACAATATAATCAATCTGTCAGAAGACGAAAATCTCGTAACTTTAATGTGGGCAAACGAACAGTTTGACCCCGAGCATCCCGATACTTTTGGAGAGGCGGTAGAATAAAATGGATATGAAATTAGATTACTCCGACGTAAAATTCAAGGATAACGGCAAACTCAAATTGCTTATTATCGTAGGCACAAGACCCGAAATAATCCGTCTTGCCGCCGTGATAAACAAATGCCGTACTTATTTTGACACCATTCTTGCACATACGGGACAGAACTACGACTATAATTTAAACGGTGTTTTCTTTAAGGATCTTAAGCTTGCAGACCCCGAAGTGTATATGAATGCCGTAGGTGACGACTTAGGTGCAACGGTCGGCAATATTATCAACTGCTCTTACAAGCTGATGAATCAGATAAAGCCTGATGCACTTCTTATTCTCGGTGACACCAACTCCTGCCTCTCGGCAATTGCGGCAAAGAGACTGCATATCCCGATTTTCCATATGGAAGCAGGCAACAGGTGCAAAGACGAGTGTCTTCCCGAAGAAACGAACCGCAGGATAGTTGACATTATTTCGGATGTAAACCTTGCATACAGCGAGAGGGCACGTCACTATCTGCACGAGTGCGGTCTGCCTAAAGAACGCACCTACGTAACAGGCTCTCCCATGGCAGAGGTTCTTTCGCAGAATCTTGACGAGATACAGAAAAGCGACGTTCTTGACCGTCTCGGTCTCGAGCCTAAAAAATACATTTTGCTTTCTGCACACAGAGAGGAAAATATTGATACCGAAAAGAACTTTATCAGTCTTTTCACGGCAATAAACAAGCTTGCCGAAAAATACGATATGCCCATTCTGTACTCCTGTCATCCGAGAAGCCGTAACAGACTTGAACAAAGCGGATTCAAGCTTGACAGCAGAGTTATACGGAATGAGCCTCTCGGATTTCACGATTATAACAAGTTGCAGATGAATGCCTACGCCGTTGTGTCGGACAGCGGTACGCTGCCTGAAGAATCGAGTTTCTTTACGAGCATAGGCAACCCCTTCCCCGCCGTATGTATAAGGACTTCAACCGAACGTCCCGAAGCGCTTGACAAGGCTTGCTTCATACTTGCAGGTATTGATGAAAAAAGTCTGCTTCAGGCAGTAACGACGGCGGTTGATATGAACGACAACGCCGACTACGGTACTCCCGTGCCTGACTACGTTGAAGAAAGTGTTTCAACCAAGGTTGTAAAAATAATTCAATCCTACACGGGCGTGGTAAATAAAATGGTATGGAGAAAGCAATAGAACAAAAATGATAATACTCGGAAAAACCAAAGAATACAAAATAATAAACAAAATAAAAACTGACGAAGGTCTTGCAGAACTGATTGAACTTGCGGAAAAACACTCTTTCTGCGGTAATCTGTGGCACTGCTTTGTGGCGTATCTTATTATGACTGACGAAAATCCCTTTTCCGTCGGTTGTGAAAGACGGCAGGTGCCCGATAATGCACTTGCCAAAACGGTGAAGGCTGATTTTGATGAGCTTTATACGCTTTTTAACCGTTCTGTGCTTGATGAAATCTTTGACGATTACGTCCCCATGAAAAAGCCCGACAAAGAAACGGTTTGTATAGGCACTCTTGCATCCGAATTTGCAAAAAAACTTGAAAATGCATTGAATGCAGACGAGTTTTTCAAGGTATGTACGGATTTTTATGAAGCCTACGGCGTGGGTGAGCTCGGTCTTTACCGTGCTTTTGTGTTGAGTGAAGACGGTGTTCTCGTTCCCGTCACACATTTCCGCCGTGTCACCCTTTCGGACCTGTGGGGTTATGACGTGCAGAAGGCACAGCTTCTCGATAATACGAGGGCGTTCGTAAACGGCAAGGATGCAAACAACGTGCTTCTCTACGGCGACAGCGGTACGGGAAAATCGACCTGCATCAAAGCCATTTTAAATGAATTTTACAAAGACGGTCTCCGTATGATACAGGTGCAGAAAAGTCAGTTTAAATATCTCGGCGATATAATAGACAAAATCAAGCACCGCGGTTACGCCTTCGTTATTTATATGGACGATTTGTCGTTTGAGGACTTTGAAATCGAATACAAATATTTAAAGGCTATTATTGAAGGCGGTCTTGAGGAAAAACCAAAAAATCTCGTGATATACGCCACGTCGAACAGACGTCATCTTATCAGGGAAACCTGGAAAGAACGCGGTGACGACGACGTTCACAGAAACGAATCAATGCAGGAGAAAATTTCACTTTCAGACAGATTCGGTCTGCAGATATACTTTATGAAGCCTATGCAGACGCAGTATTTCGATATGGTGGAATACCTCGCAAAAAAAGCAGGTCTTGATATGAGCAGAGAGGCGCTTGAAGCCGCCGCAAAAGAATGGGGCATTGCCCACAGCGGTCTCTCGGGCAGGGCGGCAGAACAGCTTATCAAGCATCTGAGTAAGGAGTTTTAAATATGGACAGAAAAAAGCAAGCGGCAATTTTACACGACAGAGGCTGCAACTGTGCACAGGCTGTTGCCTGCGCTTATTGCGACAAGGTCGGCGTTTCGCAAGACGTTGCATTTGCCTCAATGGAGGGCTTTGGTTTAGGTATGGGTAAGGCGATTGCAACCTGCGGTGCCCTTTCGGGTGCAATTTATATAGCATCGCTTTCAAACAGTTGCAAAAATCCCGAAAACCCCACAACAAAGGCATCAACCTACGCTATTGCAGGAGAGCTTACCGAAAAATTTCTTGAAAAATGCGGTTCTCTCGTATGTCGTGAGATAAAGCAAAACGGACGTGTATCCTGCCCCGAATGTATAAATTTCGGTTGTGACTTATTAGGTGAATTGTTAGGAGAATAATTATGATAGATAATACTGCTTTTTACAAACTTTCATACGGTCTTTTCGTACTTTCGGCAAAGGACGGGGAAAAGGACAATGCGTGCATTGTAAACACCGTCATTCAGATAAGCGATAATCCGAAAACGATTGCGGTTGCAATTAACAAGACCAATTATACACACGATATGATAAAGAAAACGGGTGTTTTCAACGCCTCGGTTATTGACGAGAGTGCGCCGTTTTCCGTATTCGAAAAGTACGGCTTCTCAAGCGGAAGAAATACGGACAAATTTACACCATCCGACCTTGAAAACCGTACCTCAAACGGTCTCGTTTACGTAAAGGACAACGTGTGTGCCGTTTTCTCGGCAAAGGTTATAGCCGAGCAGGACTGTTCAACACACACGCTTTTCATCGCACAGGTTGAGGAATGTGAAGTCATTGCCGACACGGCACCTATGACGTATGCTTACTATTTTGCAAACGTAAAGCCCAAGCCCCAGGCAAAGAAAAAGGGCTGGGTCTGCAAGATATGCGGATACGTTCACGAGGGCGAAGAACTTCCGCCCGATTTCGTCTGCCCCATTTGCAAACACGGCGCCGAAGATTTCGAACCGCTGAAATAATAAAAACGACAGGAAGTATTTCCTGTCGTTTTTTATTAGCCGTGTAATTTGATGTCTGTGTACTCGTCGTTGAGTTCAACTTTTCCGCTGTTTTCGTGGCTGAGCAACCACTTCATAACTTCGGGGTTACTGTAAGTGGGATCCCACGATCTGTGTCCGAGTTCGGGATATATGGTAATTTTTGCGTTTCCGCCTTTTGCGTTGACTGCATCCACCATTTTATGCGATTCTTCAACAAAAACAGCTTTATCACGCTGACCGTGGAACGCCCATACGGGAACGTTCGCAAGCCTTGCCGCATTCCAGTACATACCGCCGCCGCAGATGGGCACGATAGCCGCAAACATTTCGGGAATACTCATCGCAAGCTGCCACGTACCGTAACCGCCCATGCTGTTACCCATAAGATAAATCTTTTTTTCATCAACAAATTCATCCTCAGCAAGCGTGCTGACAAGCTTTTTAAGGTCTTCCATATGGTCAAACCACGTGTTTTTGTGACACTGGGGTGCAATCAGCATAAAGGGATAGTCCCTGTTAATCATTTTGAAAAAACTGTTGCCCTTGAGCAACTCAATATCGGTACCACGTGTTCCTGCACCGTGTAAAAATATGATAACGGGATATTTTTTGCCACTTTCATATCCCTGTGTGTACGTTTTTATGTATTGCATTCCGTTTAACTCTAAAACTTCCATTTCCATAACACTTCCTCACTTTTTATTTTCATTCATATTGTAGTACAACGCATTAAAAAAAGCAAGACTTTCAGCCTTGCTTTTACTGTTATCTTCTCGTTGTTCTTCTGCGGGGTTGAATAGGCGTCTGGGGTGTCTGTGGGCGTGTGCTACTCTGTTCATCACGGTAAAAGGTGACAAATTTTACCGAGTAAAAATCACACGATTCATAGGTGTCCTCAAGCGGATGATAGAGCACGAAAAAACTTGAGCCTATTTCGTGCAGAATACCCTCTTTAGTCGTCATATTCTGCGTTCCTATCAGAAATTCACACACAACGTAGCTGTCTAAGTTATCGGCAAGCATCTCCTGAAGTGTTTTGTCGACGTCTATCGGGCGCTCTGCGGAACTTCCGTTAAAAAAGGTCATCGGAACGTAGGTTTCCGTTTCCGGTCGCTCCGTGTTATACATAGGATAACTCTGTGTATCGTCCATATCTTATCTCCTTAAGTCAATGAATAATCGTCAGTCGGGTCGTAGAAGCAATGCTCCCCTATTCTGTCAGCAAAGGTGCCCGAATTGTTCGGGAAGGTATCCCTGCACTCCGGCGAATAGGGGTTGAAAAACCACAGCGAATCACCGACCGTGTTTAATCTGTTGCCCGCTATTGCCCAGTCGGCAATATCGTAATGTATCTGTTCGGGTCTCATATTATAAATATTCTGTGGGGTATAGACACCGTTTTCGTATTCAGAGGCGCAGTCGTACTGACCGGGTTGAAATATAATATTTCTTATGCTTCCTCCCTTTGAAACCCTGCTGTATTCCCCCTCTGTTGCACGTACACGGTTCATTATCGTGCCTGCAACCGCTTTCATACCAAGGTCGCCCTCACCTCCTGCTTCGCATTGGATAAGGCGGGCAAGAAGTTCTCTCTCATCATACATTGTTATACTTGTTTTTCAAAAAAGTCACGTTCTCGGCTGTATCCTGCTGATAAGGTATCTCAAGCGTATCAAGTATACCTTTTGCAACGGCACTGCCAATCTGATAAATGTTACTGATAATGTATTGTGCGTCTGCAGGATTGTCGTGGAAAGCAACCTCGACAAGCGCGGCAGGTGCCCTCGTGTATCTCATTTCATAGAGTCCCTGACCTCCGAAAAGAGGTGCCGATTCTTTTACGCCGAGTCCCTGCGTGGGTGAAATCATTTGTAATTCTTCATAGAGATTGTCTGCCAGTTCCTCCCCCGTACCGCCGAAACGGTGTGTATATACCTCGGCACCTCTTGAAAGCCCGTCACCCGCATTTGAGTGAAGCGCAACGTGGAGTCTGGGATTTACCGCATTGCTTTGCTCTACAGCCTCACGAAGCGACATCGAGGGGGAATTCCGTTCAACCGATACTCCGTGTCTCTCAAGTTCGTACTGAACGACGTCTGCAACCTGATTCATTCTGCCTTCCTCGGTACCGTAACTGCCGTACCCGATATTAAACTCCTGTGTTGACGGCGAAAGATAAACGTCTACCATATCTACCTCCGATATTTAATATATTAAATATTATTGCAGTAAAATCCAAAATATGATAGAATGTGAATATATTATGGCTATATGCTTTGGAGGGTATTTTTAATGTATAATGATTTTTCATTGGGACGTCTTATCCGCATAATCTGGCGTCATCTTTTGGTGATTCTCGTAATCGCATTTGTAGGTGGATGCACGGGTTTTGCTTACCGTACGTTTTTTATTGATAACGTTTATTCTTCATCTGTAAAACTGTACGTTGACACGTCTGATTCTACTATGAACGAATCTTTGCAGCAGGCATATGCCACCAACGCGGTAGACTCATATATTGCCATGTTCAACTCTACCCGTTTTTACACTTTAGTTTCTGAAGCGACAGACCCCGTAAACGGCGGCTACGACGTGACGGATACCGTTACGGATGAAGACGGCAACGAAACGACCGTGGTTATCGACCGTATCGAATCTGCAGGTCGCAGTTATTCACCGCTGAAAATTTCAACGATGACCTCGTATTCAACGGTCAACGACACTGAAATCTTCAAAATCACCATAACGTCAAGACACAAGGATGATACAAAAATCGTTGCAAACGCCTGTGCAAAACTTGCAAACAGTTACATCGGCGATATCAAGAGTAATGCAAGTGTTTCGATAGTTGATACGGCGTCAGAGCCTGTTGTTGCAAATGCAAACCGAGCTTTCCTTTCAGTTGTATTTGCTTTCCTTGCAGCCGTTGTGGCAACGGTTATATTCGTTGTAATTGACCTTTCGGATATTTCCATCAAGACAGAAGAAGATCTTTCATCTGCACACAAATACCCCGTGCTTGGCTCTATCCCCAATTTCAGTATAGATAATCAGAGCAAGAAGGGCCGCTACGGCTACAAGTATAAGTACGGTTACGGAAAAGGCTATTCAGCATACAAGCACTACGTTTACGGAAATTACTATACGGCTCCGGATGCTAAAAATACAGAGGAGGGTGAAAACTAATGAGAAAATCCAAAAATTCTGCAAATACCAAAATTCAGAGAGAAGATACCCTTCTCAGCAACAAAATGTCCTTTGACACGGTTGAGTCCTACAAGGCGCTTCGTACCAACCTCGGTTTTGCCCTTCATAAATCGGAAGGCTGTAAGAAACTTACAATCACAAGTTCATTTGCCGGCGAAGGTAAGAGTACTACCTCGGTAAACACCGCTATCGGTTTTGCGCAGACGGGTGCGAAAGTTATAATTATCGACTGTGACCTTCGTAAGCCCCATACACATACCTTCTTCAAGCTTAAGAATAAACTCGGCCTTTCAAACTATATCGAAGGTACTGCTTCTCAGGAGGATATCGTTCTTGAAACGACAGAGCCTAATCTCAGCCTTATCACTGCAGGATCAATACCTCCCAACCCGTCCGAGCTTTTGTCTTCGGACCGTTTCGTAAAGCTTGTCGATGCGCTTACGTCAAAATACGACTATATAGTATTTGACACACCTCCTGTCAACGTCGTTTCCGACGCTCTGTCGGTTGCTCCTCACAGTGACGGTGTTGTCATAGTTGTCAGACAGAATATTACAACACATCCCGAACTCAGCTCCGCTGTGGAAGCCTTTGAATTTGCAGGCATTAAAATTCTCGGCTTCGTTTTTAACAGCGTCGACAACAATGTCTCTTCGGTTTACCACTCACGCTACTACAAGCATTACGGTTACAAGAGATACGGCAAATACGGTTACTATCGCAGATCCTACGGCTACAACAAAGACCACAAGAAATCAGAATCATCAAAATAATCTGACGGGGGTGCTCATATGGTAGACCTGCATTGTCACATATTACCGGGTATAGACGACGGGGCAGCAGATGCTCAGCAGAGTAAAGAAATGCTTGACCTTCAAAAAAGTCAGGGTGTTTCGGGTGCAGTCCTTACGTCCCATTTCTATCCCGAAACCGTTTCGTTTGAAGAGTTTCTTTGCAAACGTGACGAGGCGTACGACAAAATAAAGGCTACGTCTCCCATTTTGCTGAAACGGGCTGCCGAGGTTGCTTACACACGCCACCTTGCAAATCTCGGGGATATAGAAAAACTCTGTATTGAGGATACGCAGTATCTGTTGCTTGAACTGCCTTTTTCGGCGGACTGGACCACTGCTATGATAGACGATATACAGAGAATGTCGGCAAATTTCGGTGTTACCTTCATTATTGCACATATAGAACTTTACCCTGCGGCACACAAAAATTTTGACCTTATAAAAAAACTTCGTGATATCGGCTGTCTTTTCCAGATAGATACACAGTCTGTTATATCGATGAGTCTTACGGAAAAAATGTTTTTGAAAAAACTTTTCCGTCACGGCTGTTTCCATTTTCTTGCAAGTGACTGTCATAATACGACGACAAGAAAGCCAAATCTGCACGAAGGCTTCATAAAACTCGGTCGGCTTCTCGGTGAGGATGCCGTCGACGAAATAAAAAACAATGCAAATATCATTTTTCTTCCATAGGAAAAGGTGACTAACGATGGAATTTAATTCAGTTAATTTTGATACGTACTTTAACAACTATCCCGATAAGGACGGTTTTTTCGGTAAATACGGCGGTTCATATATTTCCGACGACTTGAAAAAGGCGATGCAGGAGATAAACGAGGCGTATTTTACCATATGCAAATCAAGCAAATTTATAAGTGAACTGCGAAAAATCCGAAAAGAGTTTCAGGGCAGGCCGACACCTATTTCTCATCTTGAAAGGCTGTCTGCTTCACTCGGAAACGTTCAGCTTTATGCAAAGCGTGAGGACTTAAATCACAGCGGTGCCCACAAGCTTAATCACTGTATGGGTGAAGTGCTTCTTGCCAAATATATGGGCAAGAAAAAGGTTATCGCAGAGACGGGTGCAGGTCAGCACGGTGTTGCCCTTGCAACTGCTGCCGCATACTTCGGACTTGAATGTGACATATATATGGGTGCAGTTGATATAAAAAAGCAGGCGCCCAACGTCGCGAGAATGAAAATTCTCGGTGCAAACATTGTTGAGGTTACACACGGTCTTGCAACGCTTAAAGAAGCGGTTGATGCGGCGTTTGAAGCGTATGCAAAAGATTATAAAAACAGTATCTACTGTATCGGCTCGGTAGTAGGTCCGCACCCCTTCCCCATGATGGTGCGTGATTTCCAGAGTATTATAGGTATTGAATCAAGAGAGCAGTTTCTGGAAATGACGGGTAATTTACCCGATGCGGTCGTTGCCTGCGTGGGCGGCGGTTCAAACGCAATGGGTATGTTTTCGGGATTTCTTAACGACCCCGTTGATATATACGGTATTGAGCCTCTCGGACGCGGTACACAGCTTGGTGACCATGCGGCAAGTCTGCAATACGGTACGGAAGGCATTATGCACGGCTTTAACAGCATTATGCTCAAGGATGAAAACGGCGAGCCTGCACCCGTATATTCGGTTGCAAGCGGTCTCGACTACCCCTCATCAGGTCCCGAGCACGCATTTTTGCACGATATCGGCAGAGTTAAATATGACGTTATTTCCGATGACGAAACCATTGATGCATTCTTTACTCTTTCGAGAATGGAGGGTATTATACCTGCAATCGAAAGTGCTCACGCCGTCGCATACGGTATGAAGCTTGCAAAAACAATGGGTACGGGTTCAGTTCTCATAAACCTCTCGGGCAGGGGCGACAAGGATATGGACTACGTAATTGAAAACTACGGTATTAGATAAAAAATAAGGTGTCTTCCGACACCTTATTTTTTATTCTTCAGTTGTAGGTTTCTTCTTTTTTCGCAGGAAAATACAGATGGCAACAGCCAAAACTGCTATTACAATAACCACTACTGCAACTGTGGGTAGAATCGATTTCTGTTCACCTATTTCTCCGTCTGTAAGTGAGCCGATCATATCCGCAAACTGATCATAATATTTACCGTCCATATCTCCACGATAGGTAAAATAATGCAGATAACCGTTATGTATAGTAAGGCACTTTTTTAAGTCACTACCGCTGTCGGTCTTGTCCATCCACGTGAAATACATTCTTCCGTTATAGACCTCTTGGGTAGTTGAAGCCCCGTCAATATATCCGTCCTTTTGTTCTTCGTTATCAATTATATACGTCGCTATACAATTGTATTTTTCGGTCGATTCAAATAGTGTCGGGCCGTAAAAACCACTCATCGGCGACTTTATCCAACCGTCAGGTATTTTAATTGTAGTTCCCGTATCGACGTTGGTAAAGGTTCTGACAGCATTTGTCTTATCAAAATCAATTGCTTCTTTTTCGAACACAATTGAATCTACAATGCCATCAAATATGCGCTTGTCGTCAACCTCTTTTGAATATGAACGTACGATCACACTTATGAGGTCTCCTCTGTAAGCCGTGTAATAATTGATATAATAGGTCGTTCCGTAAGTTGACGGCTGTGTAGCATGCACTTTTACAAACTCTGTCTGTTTGTGCGGATACTTGCCTACGTAGGTATATATCAATCCGGATTCTTCTGAAATTTTCTTTTCTATTTCGATAAATTCCTTTAATTTTTTCTCAGAAAACAAATTGAAATCGTCATACGCACTTTCCACAGAAGTAATCAATACTTCATATTCACCGATCTCATCAAACGAAACCAAATAACAGTCTGTCTGTGACATATACTGACCAAGACTTTCGGCTGTCATACCGAAGGACTCCAGAAAGCTGTCATCTTTAAGTGTATCTCTGGTATAACTGTGAAGAAAATCAGGCATTGTAACGTTTATGGAGATATCCTTGACGTTAATGGTTTCGCCACCTTCTGCAACTGCCGTCAGAGAAAGCAACAACATTAATGCCAACACTACAAAAAGAAACTTTTTCATAAAAACACCCCTTTGTTGTACTGTCTTTATCATAACATACTTTACTCTAATTTACAAAAAAATAAGGTGTCTTTGGGCGTGTTCGCTTAGGGATGAATCGGTTTTGAATTGAACTTTTCCGTTAATACTTCATAAAAAAATTCCGTAATACACAAAGTATTGCGGAATTTTTATTATTTTGTCTAAACGAAAAATTTCTAACCCAAAACTGCTTTAGCACTACAAAAAGCATTATTTTGGATGAAGAACAAGGCAAAAGACCTCCATAATCCTGACGGATATGGAGGTCTTTTAACAAAGTTATACGCCAAAATTATGCTTTTTGAGCGAATAATCCCTAAGTGAACACACCCTTTGACACCTTATTCTTTATTCTTCAGTTGTTTCCATAGGGTCTTTGCCTTCAATCACGCTGACAAATTGCTTTGCATCAAGCTTCTCGTATTTGAGAAGAGCCTGTGCAACTGCTTCAAGCTCATCCTTGTGATTTAAGAGCATTTCTTTTGCCTTTGAATAACTTTCATCTATTATTCTGCGGGTTTCAGTATCAATAAGTGAAGCTGTCGCATCACTCATATTCTTCATATCGTTGTAGTCTCTGCCGAGGAATACCTCTTCATGCTGACTGCCAAGCGATATGGGGCCGAGTTTTTCACTCATACCGTACTTTGTAACCATATTCTTGGCAATATTAGTTGCACGCTGAATATCGTTTGATGCACCCGTCGAAATGTCGCCGAGAATTATCTCTTCCGCTGCCCTGCCGCCGAGAAGGGATATAATGTCCTCTGTCATCTCGGTCTTGGTTGCATACCACTTCTCCTCTTCGGGAATTGAAAGTGTGTAACCGCCTGCACCGCCTCTGGGAATTATGCTTATCTCGTGTACGGAGTCCTGCGTTTCAAGATAATGTCCGAGTATGGCGTGTCCGCCCTCGTGATATGCCGTAAGTCTGTTTTCTTTTTCGGTTATCTTGCGTTTTTTCTTTTCGGGACCGACCATTACCTTGACGATTGAATCCTCAATGTCCTTCATGGTTATGACCTTACTATTGTTTCTCACAGCGGAAAGTGCCGCTTCATTGAGAAGATTTTCAAGGTCTGCACCCGTGAAACCGCCCGTACCGTGAGCAATCGTTTTAAAATCAACGTCTTCAGCAATAGGCTTACCTCTTGCATGCACTTTGAGTATAGCCTCTCTGCCCGTTGCATCGGGTGCCGATATTGTAATCTGTCTGTCAAATCTGCCCGGTCTTAAAAGCGCAGGGTCAAGAATATCAGGTCTGTTGGTTGCGGCAATTATGATAATTCCCGAATTTGTGGCAAAACCGTCCATCTCTACGAGAAGCTGGTTAAGCGTCTGTTCTCTTTCATCGTGTCCTCCGCCGAGACCTGCACCACGGTGTCTGCCCACAGCATCAATTTCATCGATGAACACGATACAGGGGAGATTTTTCTTTGCCTGTTCAAAAAGGTCTCTCACACGGGATGCACCGACACCGACAAACATTTCAACAAAGTCAGAACCCGATATCGAGAAGAAGGGAACGCCTGCCTCACCTGCAACAGCCTTCGCAAGAAGCGTCTTACCCGTTCCGGGAGGGCCGTAAAGAAGTATGCCCTTAGGCACTCTTGCACCCATCTCGGTATACTTTGCGGGCGATTTAAGAAAATCGACTATCTCCTCAAGTTCTGCCTTTTCTTCGTCTGCACCTGCAACGTCGGCAAAGGTCTTTTTATTCTTGTCATCCGAAAGCTTTGCCCTGCTCTTTCCGAAGGACATAGCCTTATTGTCTCTGCCGCCCATCATATTCATCATAAACATAAATATGCCGACAAACAGAAGTATCTCTATGATATACGGGAGCATCGACACAAAGAACGACGGCTCCTTCGCAGGCTCATAGTCATATGTTTCCAGAATGCCGTTTTCCGCCTGCTGTGCTATGGTCTCTCCAAGATCCGAATAGAAAATGGATATGTTTGCAAGTTTGTACGTCACCTTGCTGTCGTCTTTAAGCGTAAGTTCTATCACGTTTTCGGAATCGACCGTAAAGCCCTTTACATTTTCATTTTTAAACTCGCTGACAATATCGGAATACGCCCTCGGCTTCTCGCTCGACGAGTCAAACAGCCAACTTGAAGTCATCGTGATAACTATCGCTACGACAATGTAAAATATAATACTTCTTAACAGTGCTTTTTTATTGAGTTTCAAAACTGACCTCCGTTATTTTTCATATACACAAGGCTTTAAAATACCGACAAAGGGGAGATTTCTGTACTCCTCATTATAGTCGAGGCCGTAGCCCACGACAAATTTGTCGGGTATCTCCATACCCTGATAATCAAGTTTAACTTCACATCTTCTTCTTTCGGGTTTATTGAGAAGCGTTGCTATTTTTACACTTTTTGCACCCTTTTCCAAAAGAAGAGGCAATACGTTGCTCAGCGTCACACCTGTGTCGAGAATATCTTCTACAATAAGTATATGATACCCCTCTATAGGTGTTGTTACATCCTTCTTTATTTCGACAACGCCCGACGTTTCGGTGCTGCTGCCGTAGCTTGAAGCAATCATAAAATCAATCTTGCAGGGGATTGTGATATACTTCATAAGCTGTGACATAAAGACTATTGAGCCTTTAAGCAGTCCCACTAAAAGAAGATTTTTGCCCTCATAATCTGCGCTTATCTGCGCACCCATTTCACGACAGATTTTATCTATCTGTTCTTCGGTAAGCAAAACCTCTTCTATATCGTTTAACATATTATTGCTCATTCTCCGTCCCTCTCATATCTTATACAGACAGTATTTTTTGTACTTGAATCTGCTTCATATTTAACGTCGATGCCACAGCCAAAGGCACATACAATACCTTTTTCGTCGGTTATGACCGGCAATCTGCCTCTGTTTTCTTTAGGCACCTTGTTGTCTATGTGCGCTTTTTTTATTTTTTTGGTACCTGCATGCGTCTGCACCGCATCGCCGATACGCCTTGAACGGACACTGAGTGTACCGTTTATTTTATCTTTATCCACGTAAAAAGTGGTGAATAAATTGTTAATCTTACCGCTTTTTTCCTCTAAAACCAATTTACCGCCGTCAGAAAGAACGTTTTCTCCGTACCTCAACGTCATTTTGTTAAGTTTTGGTGCAGTTTCACCTTTATCAACGATTATATTGTCATACTCACGCCGTACCCTTGCACCGCCGACGTCAACAGATGCCGAAGGGTTGTCCGAATACGCAAGTGCAAGTATATCCGAAATATAAATCGAATTTACGGGAAGAGCGTTTTCTTCAAGCAGATTTTTTATTTTCCGCATAGCAAGTGCCTTGGGCGCACTTCTCAGTGCCTTGCAGGATAAATCAACACCCTCTGCACTCTGCTTTAAAAACTCATCCTCACTCCTCAGAATAAGCGAATTTTTTAAAACGGATTCCTCTAAAGACGGATTTTCCCGTTTTAAAAGAGGGATCACATGATGCCTTATTCTGTTTCGTGTGGCATCATCCTCATTGTTGGTGCTGTCGGTTACGTACTCGCCTGCTATTTTTTCCGTATCCTCTCTCGAAAGGCACAAAATAGGACGTACAAACAATTTACCGCCTTTTTCTATTTTAAGCGGTATGCCGCAAAGCCCCGACAATGCACTTCCTCTTAAAAGATTGAAAATAACCGTTTCCGCATTGTCACTCATCGTATGCGCCGTTGCAACAACGTCGGCATCGGTATTACACAGTGCCTCATAACGAAGCGTCCTTGCCGCCGTTTCCGTTGAAACGCCTTTTTCTTTTGCATAGCCTTTTACGTCAACGCTGACAACCTCAATCGGAACGCCAAGTTTTTCACAGAGTTCTCTGCAAAACGCCTCATCCCTGTCAGATTCTTTGCCACGAAGATTGTGATTGACGTGCAGGGCACTGACATCATACCCGAGAGAAAGCAAAATCTTTAAAAGTGCAACAGAATCTGCACCGCCCGATAAGGCAACTGCCACTTTATGCTCTTCTGAGAGAAGTTCATTCTCCTCTATAAAAAGTTTTACCTTATTATGCATTTTCATCACGGTGTTTTTCTGCCGAATAGAAACGGGTGTATTCACCGTTCCACGTAAAGTCTATATCCCCCGTCTCACCGTGTCTGTTCTTTGCAATACGGCACTTTGCCATATTGTAATCATCAGAAAACTGGCTTGCAAGCGTATTTCTGTACAGCATGAGAACTATATCGGCATCCTGCTCGATTGAACCTGATTCACGAAGGTCGGAAAGCTGAGGCAAATCATTTTCCTTGCCCTTTGCAGGACGCGAAAGCTGTGACAGCGCAATTACGGGAACGTCAAGTTCCTTTGCCAGAATCTTTAAGTTTCTCGTAATATTCGAAACCTCCTGCACACGGTTTTCGCTTCTTCCTGCGCCACCCGTCATAAGCTGAAGGTAGTCTATTATAACGAGGTCTATACCCTTTTCTCTGCGAAGCTTGGACTTCATTTCCGCAACGGTTATTACGGGGTTATCGTCTATACACAGATGACAGTTTGACAAAACGTCTGTCGCCTCCGTAAGTCTTACCCATTCATTGTCCTGCACCTCACCGCGAAGCAGACGCTTACCCGAAATGAGTGCTTCACTTGCAAGAACCCTCGTTACAAGCTGTTCTTTTGACATTTCGAGTGAGAATACCGCAACACCTTTTTTGAGCTTGGTCGTAACGTGGTGTGCCATATTGAGTGCAAGTGACGTCTTACCAACACCGGGACGTGCCGCAATGATTATAAGGTCACTCTTACAAAGACCGCCTATCATATTGTCAAGGTCGTGAAAGCCCGTGGACAGACCTTTATATTCATCTCCGCCCTTTGACATAATCGATATTCTTTCAAATACGTCAATAAGTATCTGCGGCAGAGGCTTGAATTCCTTGGTATTGTTGCCCTGTGCAATTTCATACACCTTTCTTTCGGCAGCGTCAATTATAGTCTGAAAATCCTCGCCGCCCTCAACGCAAAGCTGGGCAATATCCTGTGATGCGCCTATAAGTGAACGGAGGATTGACTTTTCCCACACTATCTGTGCATATTTTTTTATGTTCGTCGAAGTTGGTACAAATTCGGCAAGCTGAAGAACGTAGGCTTTACTTTCACCCTCGTCGTACCTGCCGTCCTTTTTCATTTCGGAAAGCAGGGTTACAACGTCTATCTCTTTACCCTTTATGTACATGCCCGTCATTATCTCGTATATGCCTGCATTCTTCTCAAAATAGAAGTCATTTTTAGTCAGCATATCGGCTATGTCGCTCATTTTTTCGGGATCTATTATGACAGCGCCCAGAACGGCCTGTTCCGCTTCAAGATCGTATGGCATTTTTGCAATATTAAAATCAATTGCCATTTAAATATCCTGCCCTTCCGTTTAAAAATAAATTATTCTTCCACTACCGTAACGAAGAATTTTGCCGTGATTTCGGGATATATTTTTGCAACTGCTTCAACGGTTGAAAATGCTTTTATATCCTCACAGACTATCTTCTTCTTATCAACCTCAAGTGAGAGTTGCTTTTTTATAACTTCTGAAATTTCTTTAGTGGTCACCGCACCGTAGAGTTTACCCTGCGAGCCGCCTTTTGCCGAAATTTTAACTGTTTTTCCTTCAAGTTTTGACGCAAGTTCCTTTGCTGCCGCAATTTCAAGTTCAATCTTATGCTTCTGTGCGGCATCCTTTGTCTTCATAACGTTTAAATTTGCATTATTAGCTTCAACAGCAAGATTTTTGGGGAGAAGAAAGTTTCTGGCATAACCGTCACTCACGTTGACGAGCTGACCCTTCTTGCCCTGTCCTTTGACATCTGCCTGTAAAATTACCTTCATTTATTTAGTCCTCCATCTGAATATTTTCATTTTCTGCATATCTGTCGATCTGCTTTTTAAGCAGTTCGACCGCTTCTTCTATATCACCGTCAAACATTCCGCCTGCCGATGTAAAATGCCCTCCGCTTGAAGCGGAAAGTTTTTCAACTATATTCTGCACGTTTATAAGCCCCATAGAGCGTGATGATATCTGTATACCCGTCGGCCTTCTCACAAGTACAAAACTTGCTTCTATCCCTTCAACAGAAAGCAGTTCATCAGCAAGCTTGCCGACAATATCTCTCGTGTATACCGAATCGTCTTCTACATCTATTGCCGATATAATCGTCTTTTTTCTGTATACCGATGCTATTCGTATACCCTCGGTAAGAAGTTTGAAATCCCTTTCCTTACTTCTGAAAAGTTTGCGGACTTCAGTTGTGTCAGCACCCATACTGCGTAAAAATGCCGCACTTTCAAACGTGCGTACGCCCGACTTGAAGTCGAAACCGTGTGTATCAAGCACGATACCTGCAAGAAGTGCATCCGCCTCCTCTTTAAGAAGCGGGTCTTCCATATCAATAAACTGTATAAATTCCGTTACAAGTTCACTCGCCGAAGATGCATACGACTCTATCTCCATAATGTCTGCTGAATCTATGGCATCAGGCATTTTTCTGTGATGGTCGATAACCGCCACCGCACCTGCATTTCTGTATATCATAGGTTCTTCAAGCTGTCTTGCCAGATGCGTATCCACGATAACGAGAAGCGTATTCCTCTTAAGCAGGTCAAGCGCCACCGCACCGTCAACAAACACGTCCCTGTAATCAGGCAGTGTCGAGAGTTTGTCCACCACCGACATTGCAAGACACGTGCCTCTGTTACATACGATATTGACCGGCTTTTTGCAGTTTTTCGCAATTCTTGCAACACCGACTGCTGCACCGATTGCATCAAAGTCTGCTGCGGCGTGTCCCATTACGATGATGTTGTCCGCCTTGTTCATATGTGATACGAGCATCGAAGCAAGGTAACTCGACTTAACTCTGGAGGACTTTTCTATCGTCTGGAAACGGCCGCCGATATGCTCAAAACTGTCTTTATCACGGCGGGCATTGTTCTTTATCGCCGTCTGTGCACCGCCTCTTGCAAGTGCAGTGTCAAGTGCCTGTTCAGCATACTTGTATGCCGTTTCGAAATCCTTGCCGTCAACACCTACACCGATAGATGCCGTGAGTGCAAAGTTGTTTATCTTTATCTCGCTTATTTTGTTTGAAACGGGGAAATTTTCCGCCTTGAAATCGGCAAGGTACTGTTTTTCAAAGATACACAGGTATTTCGAATCATCAAACTTCTTGAGCAGACCGCCACACGAATTCATCCACTCAGAAAGTATATCTTCCGCCTGTGCCACGGCAGATGCACGGCTTACGTCGCCTGCCCTGACGTTTCTTGAAACAATGCTCAGATTGTCAAGAACCACTATCGCAACGACGGGACGTGTATTTTCAAAATTATTAAGAGCCTCCTGAGCATCGGTTATATCCTGCAGATATACGATGGTGACAGGCTTTCTGTTTTGTTTTTCAAGTTTGCCGTACATTCTGTAGACTCTGCCGTTGTAAGCATTGATGCGAACGCCTTCTTTAAGCTGATCAACAGAATAGTCACAAAGATTTGCTTCGGGCGCAATACTCGTCAAATCGCAACCGCAGAGTTCTTTGTTTTTCATTGCGGAGGATGCGCTGTCGTTATTCCATATTATGACGTTGTTTTCGCCAACGATAAAAGTCGGGATACCAAGATCCATAACGGCATTGTGTACTATTGCCGATATTGCCCTTGTACCTTTGTCAAAATATGCATACAGACCGATGTGACGACGCGTATCCATAATAAGCAAAACGAGCACGATGACACCCAGCATTACAACTTCGCCGACAAGAAACTCTGTCCCTATGCGGTATGAAACGGCAAGCGTCACAAGTATTACTGCCACTATCCACAGAATACGCAAATCGTATTTCTTTTTATTTTTCATATCTTACAAACCCCCGAATAACGTCGGTCACTCCCAAAAATGAAAGTGCCGCCGGAATTCCCGTAGAAAACGCAATTATTGCCACCGCAAAAACGGTAAACACCGATACGGGACGCTTCTTTACAAATATGCCCCTGAGTGCCTTTATGCCCGAAACGACAAACCAAGGCAAAAGCGTCATATATATATTGCCTGCGACTATCATGGATTTTCCGCCCGAAGTCGAAAAAACAACGAGTGCAACCAGAAGCAGAATACCGCCAAGCGGTGACAGCACGTACGAGTCAAGCAGACTGAGCTTCCCGTATTTGATTTTATACGAAAGTGCCGTGCCGACAAGTGCAATCACAGATGCTATGAGTAAAATACTACCCGTCAGCATATTGAGTGATGCCGTCTTTACCACGTTAATCAACTGACTCGGTGCAATACCTGCAACCTCTTCAAATGAAGCACCGTACGCCTCACTGAGCATATCAACGTACATCTTGCCTGCCGTATCAAACCCGTCGGATATCCATTTCACCACAGACTCCGCCGTCAAAGCACCCGTTGCTTCGTACGCCCCAAGCGCCACGACCGATACGATGCCCAGACACACCACAAGTGTAATTATAAATGCGGTTTTTTTGTAGCAGAAAGAGTGTAAATGTGAAACGGCAAAGCAAAGCGCCGTTACCAGCAGGAGTACGAATATTCCAAATACGCCTTTATTCAAAAATATGCTTGCCGTGGCAAAAACTGCCGAAATGCCTGCCGTAAGAAGCGCATTCCTGCCCGTACATATACAGCAGAGCACATACATCACGGCTAAAAGAGGCACCGATGCAAGACCGAGTATGCAAACTGTGTTTGCCATACAGTAAAGCGCAAACACAAGAAACCAAATGAATGAATTGTTTTTTCTCATTTCCAACTTCCCATATAATAGTATTTTATGATTATACCATATAATTATATATTTTTAAATATATAATTGCAAATTTATTGACGCCGCCAAACAGACCGTGACGTGCACGGTCTGTTTACTATGTAGCGAGAAGCAATATTGCAATCACTATTGCCGAGGAAGCACAGTTTTTCTCTTTTAAGATAAGAAAAAGAAGTGCCGCAAGAATTATATCTTCGCTCTGAAACTTTTTTCGCGGTCTGTTTTCACGTTCAATTACCGTTTTTACCCTCTCCTCCCAGAACTGTCATTATCTTCATTATCTGAATTGCCGTATCTATCATCTCACTGCGTTCGGACGACAGATACGGCTTTATTGCTTTCAAAAGTTGTACGTTTTTGTCAGCCTCCGCCCTTGAATACGCCGCAATAAGAGGCATTATTTTATCCATCATTCCAAACGGAATCCCACCTTGCATATTATTTGCAGAAGGTATCGCCACAGGCTCAGGAGGGGTAACCGTTTGTCCTCCATCAGTGGACATTCCCAAAGACTGTGCTATGCCCTTTATTTTCTCCATACTTTCGGGGTCGCTTAAAACAGAGGACAGCAATTCGCCGAAATCATCCATTTTCACTCCTCCAATGCATTTTTTATTTTTTCTATCAACTCCTTGTTCTGTGCAAGAGCATTTATCCCGTCTTTACCGCTGAGTGCACCTGCGAGAGAGGTCAAATCCGACGGTGTCAGGTAACGCATAAGTTTACCTATAGTCTCCTTATCGTACAGTTTTTTCTTTGCCTCATCCGACAGTTTCATACCCGTTTTTTCTTCAACCTGATTTAATATTGCTTGTGTCTTGTCATTCATATACACCACTCCTCTTTTTCAGTATATGCCCGTCTTGAAAACAGTAACACTGTATATTATAATAGAGGTATGAAGATTCTTGTTTTTTCTGACACACACGGTCTTGTCGGCTGTATGGTCGACGCCGTACAAAAATATGATCCCGCAATGGTTGTTCACTTGGGCGACAATATTGCAGACGGCGATCTGCTTTCCTCTATATGCACAGGTCTGCCCGTGAGACAGGTTGCAGGCAACTGTGATTTTACACTCGGTGACTATCCGAAGGAGGATTTTTTTGAGATAGGCGGTTGCAAACCGTTCATCTGTCACGGACACACCTACGGCGTAAAAGGTGGAACGGAGCGTCTTGTCAAACGTGCGAAAGAGCTTGGTGCAGACGTCGCACTTTTCGGTCACACCCACCTGCCGCTTATCGAAAAGCAGGGAGATTTATGGGTTGCAAATCCGGGTACCGCCTCGGGTTGCAGGACGGGCAAAAAAACCTTTATTTTAATTGAAGCGGAAAACGGCAATCTCACAATACACGGAAAACTTTTATGAGATATTGCAAATTGTAATTTAAAGTATTAAAATGATTATATAGTAACAAATTCTTAAGGAGATATATTTATGTCATTTTTAGTTGAAGTTTCCGCACGTCACGTGCACGTATCACAGGAAGATCTTGAAAAGCTTTTCGGCAAGGGTTATGAACTCACCGTTAAAAAGATGCTTTCACAGCCCGGTCAGTACGCTTGCGAAGAAAAGGTTGCAGTTGTAGGCCCCAAGGGCGAACTCAAGATGTCAATTCTCGGTCCCGTAAGAAGCGCAACGCAGGTTGAAGTTTCATATACCGATGCAAGAGCGCTCGGTATTGCCGTTCCCGTAAGAGAAAGCGGTGACACGAAGGGCAGCGCAGGCGTTAAGCTCGTAGGTCCTGCAGGCGAGGTTGAACTTGCAGAGGGTGCTATTGCCGCAATGCGTCACATTCATATGACGACTGCAGACGCTGCAGAATACGGCGTTAAGGATAAGGACATCGTTTCTGTAAAAGTCGGCGGTCCGAGAGGGCTTGTTTTCGACAACACCGTTGTAAGAGTGAGCGATACTTATGCGCTTGCAATGCACATTGATACTGACGAAGCAAACGCAGCAGGCGTTGCAGGTCAGGTTTACGGCGACATAGTTAAATAAAGAAACAAAACGGCGGTTGGATGGTTTCCAACCGCTTTTTTTAATATTTTTGCAAAATTTTTCCACTTTGAGTTGTGTTATAGGTGAAGGGGTGAAAAAATGGATATTTCGTATGCTGTAAGCACTTTTGCACGAACCGTCGCAAAAGTTGCATATACATATACAAAAAACGTGCCCGATGCGGAGGATATTGCACAGGAGGTCTTTATTGCGCTTATGAACAGCGGTAAAACCTTTGAAAGTGACGAGCATCTGAAAGCATGGCTTATACGTGTAACTGTCAACAAATGTAAAAATCATTTGAAAAGCAGTTGGATATCCAGGAGAAGTGAAATGCCCGATTTTGTCGCCTCACAGCCTGTCAGCGATGATAAGGAGCTTCTTTTCGCCCTTCTTTCCCTCGATGAAAAATACAGAGTCCCCCTTCATCTGTACTATTACGAGGGATATTCCATAAAAGAAATTGCCGAAATTCTCGGCAAAAAGCCTGCCACCGTCGGTTCACAGCTTGACAGGGGCAGAAATCTGTTAAAATCTATGCTTGGAGGTGATACGCTTGAATAAAAATGACTATATTGCTCAGGTCGACAGTATTGAATTTTCACCCGACCTTGAGCAGAAACTCATTGACGGCGTAGCCCTTGCAAAACCCTCTAAAAAGCACGTGTTTTACCCCCTTTCCGCCGTTGCAGCCTGCATTCTGCTTGTTGTAATAATTGCCGTTCCTTTTGCAAAAAACGGTGCCAAAACAGCCGATAACAGCGTAGTTGAAACGCAGGATTTCAAGGAGAAAACGACGACGTACAGTTCAAAATTTGAAAACTATCTGGCAGATTCGTCACTAAGTTACGTTGAAGACGGCATGGCTGCCGGCGGTACACTTGAAGAGGAGTCAAACGACGTTGCCCGTCTTCTCCACTGCCTTAAATTGACACACAAAAACGGTGAGAATCTCACCAAAGCGGAATATGAAGCCGAATGTAAAAGGCTTTGTTCCCTTGGTTATGATGCACACGTCTACGAAAACGACGGTGATATTAAAACAGACAGCGAGATTTGTATACTTCTCGGTCTCCTCAGCGATGAAGAATTCAGCGACACGGAATATAATTTTGAACTCACGCTCGTAACCGAATAAAAAACTCATCCCTGACGGGATGAGCCTGATAAAAACTTATTCTTGCCAAAAAAATACATAAGCGGTACGCCCATAATATAGCAAACTGCAAGTTCCCCTGCCCCTATCTGCAAAGCAATTATCGGGAAGGCGCCCGAAACGGCATCTACGTACAAAAACGTAAGTGTGTAGCCGACTATAAGGGCGTTCGAAATAACGGCAGGAAGCGGTGCATACCACGCTTTTTTAAGAGAGAATTCCCTTTTCTGACGTTTGCCGATATAACAGGTTATGACGGCGGCAAGAACGGTTGCAAACGTGCCGAGAACTATGTCAAAGGCGTTTCCCGTATACAGATTCGACACGAAACAGCCTACACCGAGTCCCCACACTGCTTCGGGCATAAAAAAGGGCAGTACCGTAAGTGCCTCCGACACACGAAATTGCAACGTGCCGAAGCTTATCGGTGCAAAACCAAGTGTAAGCGCAATATACAATGCTGCTATGATACCGCCGTAGACGATACGGCGAAGTGAATTCTTTCTCATTAAACTTTCCTCCATAGTTTTATTTTAAGTCAGGATGGTTTCGAACTGACTGATGATAATATTAACACATTAAAACAGAAAGGACAAGATATTATGAAAAAAACTCTGTGTATTTTACTCGCATTACTTATGGTGCTCTCGCTTTTCGGTTGCGGGGCAAATGCCAAAAACAAAGTGGCTCAGGACGATTATGCAGTCGAAGAAAGTTACACTGCCTATTCCGATATGGCAGGCGGAAGCACGATGAACTATACCGCCGACAGCAAGACGGACGGTATCGTTCCCCAAGCCGAAGAATCACTCCTTAATGACAGAAAAATCATCTATACCGCCCACATAAACGTTGAAACGACCGATTTTGAAAAAGGTGTAACGGCACTTGAAAATCTCGTTGCAAAATACGGCGGTTACATAGCAAATTCCGACGTCAGCGGTAACACACAGTATTCGGAAGCGGGTACCGCCACCATAGTGAACAGACGTGGCTGGTATGAAGTCAACATCCCCGCGGGTATGCTTGATGCTTTTCTTGAAGAAAGCGGTAACGTCGGCAACGTGACAGGCAAAAACAAGTCAAGCAACGACATTACAGAGGCGTACAGCGACACCGAGATAAGACTTGAGACGCTTCGTGTTGAACAGCAGCGTCTTTTAGAGCTTCTTGCAAAGGCAGACACGATAGAAGCCATTATACAGATCGAAGACAAACTTTCACAGCTCAGTTATGAAATAGAGTCTCACGAGGCAACCAAACGTAGTTGGGATAAGCAGATTTCTTTCTCGAGCGTTACGGTAAATCTCAGAGAAGTTGAACTCTATACCGACGTAACTTACGGCAACCGCTCTGTATGGCAGAGAATAGGCGATTCTTTCGTCGGCGGTTTCAAGGCGTTTGGCAGAGGCATTGTTAATTTCTTTATTGAACTTGTATATCTCCTTCCTTATGTTATAATTATAGTTGCGGTTGTTATTACGGTTATCGTAATAAGGAAAAAACGCAAAAAAATTGTCAAAACGGAGAATTAAATGAAAAAACTTGCTATTTTACTGTCGGTTGTGCTCATTCTGGCGCTTTGTGCCTGCGACAAGGCAAAGCCCGACTTTGAGGCAACGGTAATCGAGAAGAGAGAATCTATGCTTTTAGTTGCACCCGATGAGGACGAAAAGCTTTATTCGATTGCCGACAGAATATACGTCACGCTTCCCGATGAAATTGACATTTCGGATTTCACTACGGGTGACAAAGTTAAAATCACTTACAGCGGTGAGGTTGCAGAAAGTTATCCTGCACACATTGCAGAAGTGTCAAGCGTAGTCCACATTACCGAAACCGAAGAAAAAACGGTTAAAATCCCTTCCGTTATGGTAAACGGCAAACTCTATTACTCGACGGGTTTTGAAAGCGATATTACCGCAAGGTGCGGTGTGATGGACGGTGAGATAACTTCAAGTGTTGATTCCACCGAGTTTCCGACCGAAAATAACCAGTCAAACTTCGGTAAAGGTTATTCATATCAGTTTATCGACCCGTACAGCATAGACGTGTTTCAGGAAGATACCATGAGCCGCTACGTGACGGAAGAAATTAAAAACGGCTGGTCTACCGACAATCTGAATGCAGCAGAGGCGGCTGCAAAGTCGTATTATGCAGAAAAAGGCATAACGGCAGACAATTTTGAACTTACACCAGAAAGCCTGCCCCTTGTATACGGCACGATACCGAAAAGTGCAATAGAATTTACATGTACGGTTGACGAGCATATGCGTCAGATTACCCTCAATAAAAACGACGGTGTATGGACCGTGACAGACGAATCCGAATATATAATAAGACCATAACAAAAAGCCTTGGGCAGTACGCCCAAGGCTTTTTTCTATACAGTAGCGGATACGTTTGGCGCATTCTGTCAAAGTGTCTAAATTATGCCAAAATTTTTGGTGATGTTTTTTTCTCAAAGGGGTTGCTTTTAAAAGGAAAGAATCGTATACTTAGCGCGAAAACAGCATTTTGCTGATTTAGAGGTGTGGGTTATGACACAAATTAAATGGATTTTTCAACATCTCAAGGGGTGCCGATTGCGATACGCAATGGGTATTATTCTACATAATCTGGTATTTTTACCGCTCATGATTATCGGTCCTATGATACTTTCGGAGCTGATTGACGCCGTGTATGCCAACGGAAATCCCGACGTCGCCGTTTCACTTCTTATAAAGTATCTTATTGTCGGCGTAATCGGGGCGGTTTCTTATTATGGATATGCACTTTTGCAGGATATGGGCGGGGCACACGTGCTTGCCTCATTCCGTGGTGAACTCTACGAAAAACTCCAGTCCCTTTCGATGAATTTTTTCGGTGCCACACGTACGGGCGACATTATGATGCGTCTTACAGGCGACCTTGATACAATACGTCATTTTACGGGATGGGTACTGTCTCATTTCATTTACTGTGTACTTCTTTTTATCTGCGGTTTTGCAGTGTTTTTCAGCACAAGCGTAAAACTCACCCTCATCGTTATGACAACCTTGCCGTTTATGGCAATCGTGGTTTACAAACTGCGTAAACATTCCTCAAAATACCACAGACAGTGGCGTGAAAAGAACAGTTCACTCAATGCTTACGTTCAGGAGAATATTGCGGCAAACCGCATTGTCAAAGCCTTTGCCCGTGAGAAATATGAGGCAGGCAGATTTGCAAAACACAACGAAGCATACCGTGATGCCGGTATAAAGGCGGCAGGCGTATGGGCACATTACGGACCATATCTTGCTGCGCTGTCAAACGCCCTGAACATTCTCATTCTCGTATTCGGCGGTATTTTCGTAATAAACGATACTATGTCACTCGCCGACCTATTCCTCTTCTATAATTTAAGCTGGCTTATTACCGACTCTGTAAATATTATAGGTATAGTAATAAACGACTCGCAGAAGTTCTTTTCTTCAACACACAAGGTTCTTCAGCTCTACAATTCGGTGGCAGACATCAAAAACTGTGAAAACCCGCTCGTTAAAGAACCTGATGAAAACAGCGGCACGGTTGAATTCAAAAACGTTTCGTTTGCATACGGTTCTCACACCGTACTCAAAGATATTTGTCTTCAGGCAGAAAAAGGCCAGACCATCGGTATTATGGGCCCTACAGGTTCGGGTAAAACCACCCTCGTTATGCTGATTGCAAGATTTCTCGACGTGCACAAGGGCTCTGTTCTCATAGACGGAACGGACGTGAAAAAATACGACCTTAACTGTCTGCGTCACCACGTCGGATATGCTATGCAGGACGTATTCCTGTTTTCAGATAACGTATCTTCAAATATTGCATACGGAAACGCATCCCTTTCGGATGAAGAGATTAAAAATTATGCCGTAATGTCAGATGCGCATAATTTTATAAAGCGTATGCCCGAAAAATACGACACGGTTATAGGTGAACGTGGCGTGGGACTTTCGGGAGGACAGAAACAACGTATTGCACTTGCACGTGCACTTGCTTACGAAGCACCCATTCTCGTGCTTGACGACACTACTTCTGCCGTAGATATGGAAACGGAGCATTATATTCAGGAGCAACTCGCCTCAAGAAAAAATAAGCAGACGACCTTTATCGTTGCACAGAGAATTTCTTCCGTCAAAAATGCTGACAGAATATACATTCTTCAGGACGGACGTATTACGGAAAGCGGTACCCACGAAGAACTTTTAGCGAAAAAGGGATATTATTATGACATCTTCTGCATTCAGCAGGGTGCAAACTCTCCCGACGAAGAGGAGGTGGACGTATGAGCACAAAAACATCCGAACTTCCCCGCCGCAACAAATATGACGTAGATGAAATACTTGAATCCGAATTCAGTATAGAGCATCTGAAACGTAGCGGAGTATATATCAGGCGTCATGCAAAAAGTCTTATTGCAGCATTTATCACAAGTCTGATTTCAATTCTTGCCGCACTTGCAATCCCCTATCTTCTTATGCTTATAACAGACGAGTTCATCCCCGCAAAAGACATAAGAGGCATAATTATCACAGGGCTTATAGGTGCTCTGCTTACGGTTGTCATAATGGTAACTTCACAGATTAAAGGCAAAATTTGTATCAAAACAGGGCAGACGATTGTCTCCGAAATACGAAAAGATCTGTTTGAACATCTGCAGACTTTACCTTTTGATTATTTTGACTCACGTCCGCACGGCAAAATTATGGTGCGTGTCGTAAACTACGTCAACACTATTGCCGACTTTTTTGCAAACGGCATCGTTAATATCGTTATAGAACTTCTCAGTCTTGTTATCATTCCATTTTTTATGTTTGCGACAGACGTGAAGTTATCTGTAATTATACTGACGGGGTTTATTCCGTTTTTCGTATACATTATATTCACGAAAAAGGCAATACGCCGCAGGGCACGTATACATTCCAACAAAAACTCAAATATCAACGCTTATTATCAGGAAAGCATCAACGGTATGCGTATAACGCAGTCCTTCTCCCGTGAAGATACAAATCTTCAGATTGCAGAAAATATGGCAACCGACTGTAAAAATTCTCTTATAAATGCGAGATATCTGCAACATACGATGAGCCCTTTGTTTAAGCTCGTTTCAGCACTTATGACATGTCTCATCTACTATTTTGCAATAGGCGGAACGTCGCTTTTGCCCGTAGGTGTAATTCTTGCTATGGCAACCTATTGCAAGCGTTTCTGGCAGCCTCTTATCAATCTTGGAAACCTTTATAATCAGATTCAGGACGTTGCGGCATATCTTGAAAGAATATTTGAGATTCTTGATACGCCAAGTCTCATTCACGATGAAGAAGGTGCAATAAAACTGCCTCCCATTACGGGTAACGTAGAATTTTGTGACGTATGTTTCGAATACGAAGAAGACTGTCCCATACTTGAAAACGTGAGTTTTTCGGTAAATGCCGGTCAGTCAATCGCACTGGTAGGTCCCACGGGTGCGGGCAAGACGACAATAGTCAACCTTCTCTCCCGTTTTTACGATATCAAATCCGGAAAGATTACCGTTGACGGTTACAACATTCACGACGTGACTCTTCGTTCACTTCGTTCACAGATGGGTGTTATGCTTCAGGATACCTTCATTTTTGCGGGTACTATAATGGACAACATCAAGTACGGCAAACTTGGTGCGACGGATGAAGAAGCAATTGCCGCCGCAAAAACCGTCTGTGCGCACGATTTTATCATATCACTTCCCAAGGGCTACGATACCGTAGTGAGTGAAAGAGGCGCTTCCCTCTCCGCAGGACAGAGACAGCTTATCAGTTTTGCAAGAACCCTGCTTTCCGACCCAGGTATTCTTATTCTTGACGAAGCAACTTCCGCAATGGATACAAGGACGGAACTTCTCGTGCAGAAAGGGCTAAACAATCTTCTCAAAGGAAGAACGTCGTTTATCATTGCGCACCGTCTCTCAACTATAAAGAACTGCGACCGCATAATGTATATTGCAGACAAAAGCATTCTTGAAAGCGGTACCCACGAAGAACTTTTAAAGGCTCACGGGGCATATTACAAACTATATACGGCACAACTTGATTAAAAAAAGCAGGTGAAATCACCTGCTTTTTCTATTCAAGATATTCTGCTTTTGATATGCGTTCTCTTATTTCACCCATACGCGTATCAAGGTCCGAGCTTATCTGCGCGCACTCGATAAGTTCTTTTGACAGTTGCTCTACCTGACTCTGAGGAATATTTTTCTTGTATCTCAGTTTATGTTCAAGACTTGCCCAGAAATCCATTGCTATCGTGCGAAGCTGTATTTCGACCTTCATTATACGTTTTTCTTTATATAGGAAAATCGGTATCTCAACGATAATATGCAAACTTCTGTAACCGCTTTCCTTCGGGTCTTTTATGTAATCCTGCACCTCCACGAGCCTGATATCATCCTGCTGAAGCAACCAGTCGGCAAGCAGATAAATATCATCAAGAAACGAGCATATAACACGCACTCCCGCAATATCCGTTATCTTGCTTTCAATCTCCGAAAGACTCAATGGCACGCCCTTACGCCTCATCTTGCGGATAATACCGTCCTTTGACTTTATTCTCGTCTTTATGCTTTCTATCGGATTTCTGTCATATTGAAGCGAAAACTGCTCGTTCAAAACCCTGAATTTCGTTTCAACCTCCATAGCCGCACATCTGTAATAGGCAAGCATCGTATCAAGCGGTTTCGTGTTCTTTTCAACAAATTGGAGAAACTCATCGGACATTAACTTTTCTATCATTTTTTCTTTATCTATTTCAGACACCTCTTTATAACATTTTACAACACTTTTGTTATATAACAATGAACCTGATATTAAATTTCTGTTTCAAAGCCCGAATAAAATGCCTGCACCTTATTCCCGAGTTTTTCTTTTAATAAATCCATGGCACGCTCACCCGTACAATGACCGGTAAATATTTTTTCTATACCCGTGTCCGACACCCTGTCTGCAAAGGCGTAAACACCCTCATCATCCGTCCTGAACAGGTGGAAACCGCCGATAATTGCATAGATTTTTCTGTTTTCAAAGGTCTTTTCCACTTCTTTGATAATGTTGTCGGCACCGCCGTGTGAACAGCTGTTGAATATGACAAGCCCTTTTTCCGTTTCAAAAACGAGGCTCTGCTCGTGTGAAAACTCCTCAACAGAGTAATTTTCACCCGATTTTACGTACATACAGGCGTCTTTTCCGATTTTATCAAGACCTTCGCTCTTATGCGGTATAAGATATATCCCTTCTTCAAGCTTGAAATCGTCTTTGACGTAACGTATACGGTCGGCATATTCCGTTAAAATGCCCTTTTTTATGCCTATGTACTCATAACCCTCATCGGTCAGCTTATAGCAATTCTCGTCAGCACCTCCGCGAAGATAAAATACCGCCTTTTTGTTCCTTTCAAAAAACGAGGGCATACCGTCGGAATGGTCGTAATGGGCATGGGAGAGCACCCCGAAATCAATATCGGCAATATCAACGCCAAGCATATCTGCATTTTTTACAAAATCGCCCGTCGTGCCCGTATCAAGCAAAATCTTTTTGCCGTTATATTCGATATATATCGCAAGTCCCCACTCACAGAGCAGTTCCCCCTGCGATATATTGTCAATAAGCACCTTTATTTTCATATAATCACATCCTTATCACTACTATACCATGAACGGACAAAAAAGAAAACCCGAACACTTGCGTGTTCGGGTTTTTGATAATGCTACAATTATTTGTTGGAAACGTATATTCCCGTTGCGATAAGCAAAAATGCCAGAATATACTGAATATTGAATATATTTTCGCCCAAAAGCATTGCACCGAATACGCATGCGAATGCAGGCTCTGCAAATTTTAAAATAAACAGTTTCGACAACTCACCGTTTTTAACTATCGTAAACCAGATACAATAGCTGACGATTGATGCGAAGAATATGTATACCATAATAAATGCAGATTTGTCGGGAGCAATACTCATACTGCCGCCGAAAAGCCTTCCGGCAATAAGTAAAACGACACCGCCGAAAAACTGCGATACGCCCGTTGCCGTAATCGGCTTGACTGAGCGAAACACCTTTTTACTGATTACGTTTGAGAAAACGGTACAGAAGGAGGCGGCAATAATCAGCGCATCACCGATATTGAAACTGATTCCCTGAGCGTTTGCATTTATTGCAATAATTCCGGCAAAGCCCAGAATTACGCCAATCAGTTTCTTTATGGTAAGCTTATCGTCCTTGAAAAACAATGACGAAAAGCAAACGTAGAATAATGCACCGACCTGCTTTAATATTGCGGTTTTAGAACTGTCCGTCAGTTTCAACGCGCTGTACATAAAACCGTAATGCAGGATAATTGCAAAAAGACCTGACAGTAAAACGGGTACTATTGCGCCTTTGACGTCTTTAAAAGAAGCCTTGTCTTTAATAAGGGTATACAGGCATATAAGTGCACCGCACACGGTAAAGCGAACACCTGCAAAAAACAGAATGTCACCCGTTGTCGTGATGTTATACGCACCGTATCCGAGTTTCACCATGGGGTAAAGCGAACCCCACAAAAGCATTACAAAAAGTGCATAAGGCACGGATTTATTCTTACTCATGACATACCTGCAGAACTACTTTTCCTATATTTTCGCTTCTTTCGAGAATTGCATGTGCCTCTTCAGCCTGAGCCATAGGTAACACCTTATAAATGGACGGCTTTATAGCACCGCTTTCGATTTTGGGCCATACGTTCTTAACAAGTTCCGACAGAATGTACGCCTTGAACTGGGGTGTTCTGTTGCGGAGCATACTTCCGACAAGGTGTAAGCCTTTTGTGAGAAGCGGTCTGAGAAGTACGTTAGTTTCTATACCTGCAAGTGTCGAGATAACTATCCAGTAGCCGCCTCTTGCCATGTACGGCAGGCTCTTACCAAGCGTTTCACCGCTCAAGCAGTCCATAGCAACGTTGACGGGTGTGCCATTTTCTTCTTCAGCCTTTAATATTTCTTCCACGCTCTGTGTGGTAGAATTGATAATTACGTCAGCACCTAAATCCTTAATCTTTTCTGCGATTTCATCGGACAGTACGGAGGTTATAACCCTTGCACCGAATGCCTTTGCCATCGGGATTGCAACTGATGCAAGACCTGATGCACCGGCAGGAACAAACGCTGTCTGACCTGCTTCAAGGTGTCCTTCGATAAACAGATTAAGATACGACGTTGCATATGCTTCGGGAAGTGCAGATGCTTCTTCCATCGTAAGTCCCTTGGGTACGGGCATAAGCATATCGTATTTAACTGCAACGTATTCAGCGTATCCGCCGCCGCCTAAAAGTGCACAAACTCTGTCGCCGACTTTCCAGCCTGTAACCTCCTTACCCGTTTCAACGATAACGCCTGCAATTTCGAGGCCCATCCATTCGGGACAGCCTGCAGGTGAAGGGTATTTACCCTGTCTCTGAAGCAGGTCTGCACGATTAAGTGCTGCCGCATAAATTTTTACAAGCACCTCATCATCCTTAATGACCGGATCTGCTACGTCCGACCATACTAAATTCTGTTTTTCATCAACAAGCATTGCTTTCATTTTTCTATCTTCCTTTCAAAATTTAATCTGCAAAAACTACTTCACCGTCTGCAATCGTTAAGACACATCTGTATCCATTTTCACTTGCAACACGGTTGCCGGCTTTGTCCGTCATGTCAAAGCCTTCATTACAATATTTGAAAACCGCAACGTCCGCACATCTGCCGACCTTAAGGTATCCCCATTCGTTTTCTTTGCCGAGTGCCTTTGCGGGATTTGACGTTACCGAGCGGAAAATATCTTCTTCACTCATACCCAGATGCCTTGCTATGTTCATACACATGGTCATACCGTATCTGCCACCCCTTTTGTAAGCGCTGAACTTTGTTATGTCAGTGCTTATAACGTCGGGAATCGCACCGCACGCGATGCCCTCTTCAAGCACCTTGAAATCCGTGTGTACGTGACCTGCATATCCGATATCAATAATAACGCCCCGCTTTTTTGCCGACTTTATACATTCAAAGCCGTCATCGCTGACGTTGTTTCGTCCGCCGTGATACGCATGTGTGAGTATATCGCCTTTTCTTAACACGCTCAAAAGCTCCTCCATACTAACGGGAGGATTTGAAGAATGTACCATAACGATAAGATTCTTCTTTTCGGCGTATTCCACAGCCTCACGAAGCGGACTTACGTCCCTTACGTCAGCCTGCTCAGTATCAAAGCAAACCTTTAAACCCACTACCTTATCGCCGTATTTTTCAAGCAAGCTCTCTGCTTTGTCAAAATACGCTTTGTTTTCGCGAATTTCCGCAGGCACGTATATAACGTTCTTAAGCAAAAACGTATCAAGCAAGGCTTTGTCGCCACGGGCGCCCCACGCGTCAGCCGCCGCCGTTACACCGAAAGGAATACTGCTCAGTTCAGCATGTATGCCGAACGTTCTGTTTATCCCCCTCATATGAACGTGAGAATCCACAAGACCTGCCGATACTATTTTACCGTCTGCATCATATTTAAAGTCTGCTTTTTCGTCTATTTTCTGTTCAATTTTACTTATCTTTCCGTCATCGGTCAAAACGTCGGCAAAATAAAACTTTTCACCGTCCCAGACCCTGCCGTTTTTTATAAGTATCTTTGGCATATCAGTTTTCCCCCACTACTCTGTAAAGTGTTCTTTGAACTGCAAATTCATGCTCGTAGGAATATGGATTTGCTTTTTCACCGATAACAGAGCCGTAAAAATCTTTTATCATTTCATCATATCGGGAAAGGGTGGGAACATCTTTTACATCGACTTTTTCTTTCATGTCCCGATATCTGTCTGGTGCAATATCTGTTGTGGATTTAGTCATTTCCACATCAAGCTCAATCGGTTTTATCTCAACGGTACCTTTACTTCCCATAACGGCAAATCTTCTCATTCCCCAGCCGTTTACTTCTACGGAAAGATTGGTTATTTTTGCAATTGCTTTGTCATACTCCAAAACTGCAAAAGTGTTATCATCCGAATAAACACCTTCAAATCCGGTTTGTTTGATAAACGGATAAACTTTTTTCGGTTCACCCAAGATACTTACAATCAAATCGATAAGGTGAGAACCGAAAATATACATTGAACCGCCTTTAAACTGCCTGAGCCACTGTCTGTACTCTTTTGAGTGATACGTACTCATTTCAGCGTCTATCTGATAAATTTCGCCTAATTCACCTGAGTTTATCATATCCATAAGCTTTTGTATCGCAAAATTATAGCGATACATATATCCCGTTTGAACAGTAAGCTTTTTTTCTTTGGCTGCAGTTAAAAGCATTTCAAATTCATCCAAAGTACCGCTTATTGGCTTGTCGATATGAACGTGTTTACCTGCATCTATGCACTTTTTAGCAAATTTTGTTAAATCCGGTACGTCACATTCAACCAAAACTGCATCTGACTTTTCAATTATTTCTTCGACGCTTAATCTCTGTAAATCCTTGTAGCAAGGAAGATTGCCCCTCTTTTCAACCCACTCTTTGTTTTCCTCGGCATAGCCCACAACCTCAAAAAGTTCAGGAAATTTTCGTACTGCAAGCATTTTTCCCTCTGCATGATTATGTCCTATGCCAATTTGCCCGATTTTGACTTTTTTTATTACATGTCCCTCCAGTCAAAGACCGTGCCCATGGGGAAATCTTTATCATCGCAAAGTTCATTGTAAATCTGCGGTGCATTCAGGGGTGATTCGATACGTGATACGATAGGTTCAACCTGAATTCTCTTTGAAGCTATCATATCAAGGATTGCGTTGCAATCATCGTTATGCGTCCAGTGATGCGGATAGGATTCAACCTTCGGACGTACAAAATTGTGTGCGCCGATAAGCTTTATACCCGGTCTGTGCACCATCTTGTAATAATCAACGAGGCTGTCGGAAACTCTCGTACAGCCGAGCAGAGAAATTCTGCCCATCCAGGAAGCACATTCGAGTGCCTGATTCATCGCCTGCGCTACGCCCGTAACTTCAACACAGCCGTTAACGCCTTTGCCTTTTGTAACTTCTTTTACTTTTTCAACGAAATCTTCGTCCGACGGGTCAAACGCATAGTCTGCACCAAGCTGTAATGCAAGTTCCCTTCTTGCAGGATTAAGGTCTACCGCAATAACGGGATTTGCACCCGAAAGTCTTAAAAACTGCGTTGAGAAAATTCCGAGCAGGCCCTGTCCCATAACCATTGCACTTTCACCGAGCTCGATTTCGAGTTTTCTCACACCGCCGAGACCCATAGAAGCGATAACGACAAACGCCGCTTCAAGTGACGTAACCTTGTCATTTTCAACCTTCGTTATATCTTCTTCGGGACGGATGTTATATTTTGCGTGGTGGCCGTGATAAACGACAACTCTGTCGCCAACGGCTACTTTTGTAACGTCTGCGCCGACTTCTTCTACGTAGCCTACGCCGCAATAACCCAGAGCCTTGGGGAATTTCTTTGACGTCAGTCCCAAAAGATTGGCTCTTTCCGTGCCGCCGCTTACGACGGTATATTCCATCTTTACAAGAACGTCTTTTTCGGTTATCTGCGGCACTTCCTTCTCTACAAGTTCAGCCGTATGAATACCCGTGAACAATATCTGCTTATTCTGCATATATTTTAACCTCACTTTATTCTTTCAACTGCATCAACCGCAGCCTTAACCGTCTGCAGATCGAGCTGTTCAATCGTACTGCTTTCTGAATATCTGTCGACACAGAAGGCAATCTGTCCGCCGAGAAGCGGATTGATAATTCTCGACAAATTGCCCCATTTGCCGTTTGTATGGTAGCTTATGGGGGTCTTTATTTCCTTTTTGAGCACCGTCATCGTTCTGATACTTTCCATAAGGTCTTCCTCGGTCGGTGCCGTAGTTACGATTTTAATGATGTCCGGCCCTCTTTTTTCAAGGAACAGAGCAAGGTCAACCACCTGTTCACAATTCATCGGGATGCCGGGGTGACAGGAGAGCAGAACCTCTGAGCCAAGTGAATGAATTTTTTCAATAAATTCACACTGCTTTGAAATAATTGCTTCATCCGTAACAACCTCTTTCGGATTGCCTTTGGTGAAAGAATACTTATCCTCACCGCAGAAACCGCTTTTTGACGGTCTGTGGAAAGTGTATCCCTGCATATCTATGCCTGCCGCACCTGCTTCTGCCGCACGTACGAAACTTGCCACTCTTTCTTCTTCCGTAAGACCTGCTTTTTCAAAGGCATACAAGTTATTGTAATTAAGCGCCAGAATCGGAAGTTTGGAACCTTCTACTATCTTTCTGAGCGATTCCGTATCACTGTTTTCAAGGCAGGACATATGTAAATCTATCATGTCTGCACCGTGATACATGCAATTTTTAATTTCCGCAATTGCGGCTCTTACTGTTTTTTCGCGGATAACGCCTGCAACGGCAGGTGCCCGCAAACTTGATAATGCTTTCATAAAATCACCTCTTGCCCCCCATTATACAGAAAAGCAATTCGGATTAAAATATCAAATATGATGTTTTTTATCAAATTTGATACTCAATTCTTGACAGATTATTTTACTTATTTTACAATAATGAGCAAGGAGTGGTGAAAATGAATTTGGATGTTTTATCAGATTTGATTATTACCAGAGTTATATCTGCAACTACCATGTATACCGAAAAAAACGTAAAAACCCAAAGAAACAACCGACAAAACTGGGCGCTTGTAATCAAGCACGAGGGGGAAACCGTATACACGTCCAAAGGGAAAACTTACCTCTCGGACATGAACAATCTTGTTATTTTACCCAAAGGATGCTCTTACGAATGGCACTGTACGCAGTCGGGGCATTTTTCAATTATAGAATTTCAGAGTGACAGCGTCTGTGATGATATTTTCCGTTTTTCCGTTGCTAACGGTGAGAAGTTTTTAAAGCTTTTTAAGGACGTAGAATACAAAAGGACCTTAAAAACGCAGATGTATAAGGCAGAAAGCATACGTGATGTGTATTCCATTCTTTTATTGCTCGTTCAATCGGTACAGAAAAAATATTTTCCTTCCGAAAAACTCGGCAAACTCACCCCCGCCATAGATTACATCGCCAAAAACTATGATAAGCCTGTCAAAAATGAGGAGCTTGCGGGTCTTTGCAACATATCAACCGTCTATTTTAGGAAATTATTTACCGAAATTATGGGCACTTCCCCCATAGCCTACGTGCATGAACTTCGCATAAAAAAAGCAAAAGAAATGCTCAGGAGCGATCACGGCAGTCTTACCAACATAGCTGAATCACTGGGTTATTTAAACATCTACGATTTTTCGAGAGCCTTCAAAAAGCATACGGGCGTTTCGCCCTTAAAATACGAAAAACAGCAGCGCAATTTATAATTGCCCTGCTGTTTAATTTTGCGACAAATTGGAATTTACTTACTGCAATACACCGCAATTGCTTCACAGATAAACGTAGCAGTACCGTCAGCGTGCTTGTCGATGTTGTTTGTAAAACGCTCGTCCGCTACATACATCTGACCGAGACCTGCCAGTATTTCGTTTGTACAAAGATAGTAATTCTCGGTGATATGGTTCTGCAGCATTTTTACAAGGTTTTGTGCTTCAGCGGAATCAGGACTTTCGTCCTTTCTCATGCAGAGTGCAAACTCTGCCATAATGTGGTCCATTCCCTCGGCAAGGTCATTCCACTTC
>JAFWXR010000023.1 GCA_017517965.1 Clostridia bacterium | reverse complement strand
TGTATTATACACTTTTTACTTTTCTTTGTCAATAGATTTTATGTAAACAAGAAAGCGCAGAATACAACAACAGCTTGACTGAATAATTCAGTACAAAATCACGGTGTTTTTCTCCGATATTTAAACAAAAATATTTTTTTCGTCAATTACATACAAACAAATTACGTATATTTGTGCATTTATAACAAAAATATATACATTTTTGTTTGTTAAGTTCATATTCTGTATAAATTTTCGGTGTTTATATGCATAAAAAATATATTTAAAAAGTTGACAAATTTTATTTTTTAAGGTAAAATTGAATAGAAAAAAGATGATGCAAAATTCATCAGACGAAAGGAAATACTGCTTATGAAAAACAACAGCAGACTTTATAAGGCAATCGGTCTTTGCCTTTCTGCGGTACTCATTTTCGGTGCGGTCACAATACCGAATCTTTTCGGTGTTTCGGCAGCCGTAGAAGTTACCGACTGTGACGTTAACCGCGACGGTATCATTAACGGTAAGGACATTATCCGTGTAATGAAATACATTCACACAAATGATTATTATTTTCCCGACAAGGCTGACGTAAACGGCGACGGAGCGATCAACTCCGATGACATTACGGCAATACGTTCATATTACGGTCAGACGTGCGAAATAATCCCCGACCGTGTAATCGAAGTAGAACAGCCGAGACCTACATACGATCAGCTCGTTGCAAAGATACTTGAAGAAGCTAAAAAGATCACTGTATTTACCAACAACCTCGGATTCAATTACGGTGACCCGACGATCAACCCTGCGTACAACTGGCTTGATCTCGATTATGACAAAGGACTTGACAAGTCATTTGTAACAGGTACACGTTCAGCCTGCAACCGTCTTGTAAGCTGGGCTTACCACCGTGCAGGATACACAGACCAGAGATTCTACTACGGCGGATTCAACGATGAAGATTACGTAAGATATAAGTTCACGAAGATAACAAACGTCAACGATGTAAGAGCCGGCGATATAGTTCTTGTAAACAACACGCTTCACCAGTTTATCTGCGCAGGTCCCAACCTCAGATATGACCACGGAAGCGTTGAACGTATTCAGCGTATAGGTGCATTTGCATACGTAGATAACACGGATAAGCCCTTCAGCGAGCCTATAAGTGACTTCTCTTACGCATGGCGTCCCAATCCCGAAGGACTTCCCGCAACATCGGTTGCAAATATTTATAAAACTCCTTCGGCAAACATCGCACGTCCTTCACCGAGCACCGATACTGTTTACACAGCAGCTAACGGTTCCGGCTCAAGACAGTTCAACTTTGCTTACAACCCCTACAATGCAAACTATGAATTGCATATGAATATCTCATCCTCACCCTCGTCAAGCGACCGCAGCCCGTCAAGCTCAACATACGTCGGCGTTCGTTTGCCTTATCCCAATCAGAACCCCACAAACAGAGGCGGTATCTGGGTAGCTTTGCGTGATGACGGTTACGTATACTTCTACACAGGCACAGGCTGTTCAAAGAGCAACAG
>JAFWXR010000022.1 GCA_017517965.1 Clostridia bacterium | reverse complement strand
TGTATACCTAAAACCTCGGATGCATCGGATGGCTGCTTTGTAAATCCGTGAGGAGCATCATAATCAATCGTATTTTTCCACTTGGCATCAAGATATGTGTTTTCCGTTACAGTAATAACATCTCCGGGTTGCTTTAACAGACCTCCTACGAGCCAACCCTCAAATACATATCCGGTATTAGGTGTGTATGTCGGATCGGGAAGCGTGTATTCGCCTTCATAAACCCACACGAGATCCATATTACCCGATGCATAACCGCCTACGTTGCTAAACTGAACGTACCATTTTTGCTTTTCGGGCTTCGGGAAGGTGTAGCTTATTCTAATTTCGGTGTCGCTGACTACACTAACATTTGCGTTATTTGCATTGATCGTTGCCGTAACGTTGTTTGCAAAGGTATATCCGTCCTGTGCAACGAGCTTAATACTTACGGTGTAGTCGTTATCGTTATTAAACTTTGAGCCACTAACTGCAAGCTCACCTGTGACATCGCCCGTCCACTTGATACCGTTCTTCACGGTTTCGGCATTCTCGGATTTGAGAATATAGCAGTTTGAGTCGGTTGTTACCGTATATTGAGGCGCAAAACCGTTCATAGGTTCAGTAACGCCAATTGCTACATTTTCAATCACAGGATTGAGGCACGCCCAAGAAACCTCAAACGGCTCGCTATATACTTTTCCTTGCGTATAATTTGCAACGAGTCTGAAGGTTTTTGTAGTATTTACATAGGGGGATACTGTTACAAATCCGCCTGCTTGTTCGCCATTGGCTTCAAACGGCACGTTATCAATGAACAGCGCCCAAGCGCCGTCATACTCATATTGAAGCGTAACCGATTCAAGCCCGTCAAACTTTGAAACCGTGTACCAGTTCTTATACTGCGCATAGTTTTCAAGATTTCTACTTTGCGGTGTCTGATCAAAATAGTAATCGGTATTCATAAAGTTGATGGTCATTTCAATCTCGGTTGCAAGGGTATTCCATTCCCTTGTGTAAATGTCAGCACCGCCCAAAAATCTTTCGCTTGCGCACATACCCGCGTCGGATACAAACGTGATGTTCGGGCTAAAGGTATATCCGTCTGCAAGCTTGACCTTCGTAACAACCGAATAGTCCTGACCTACCTCAACTTCGTCCTCTGCACCGAGGGGATCGCCACTCTTGTTAAGACCTTTATAGATCGTATAGGTCGTTGCACTGTCGGCAGTAATGGCATCTGCAGGCGCACCGTTTACAGTTGCAGTTGCACCTTGTACTGCCGCATTGTATTCTGCGGTGGTCATACCTGCTACAAGTTCTACGTTATTTACTCTAATGTTGCTTATAACCGTATTTGCATCTTTTTCTTGGAAAGTCCATCTGTCAACCACTACGGTATATTCGTCAAATACGGTATCTTGTGTAACTTTAGTATCTGTCTCAGCGATAAACCAACCGTCAAAAATGTAGCCGTCGTAATCCGTTCTGTAAAGAGTCGGAAGCGGCACTGAGAGCTTGTTTTCATTTGTAAGCACGATGGGATAGTTAGTATTAGCGCCTGTTTGCTCGAAATAAACACCCCAATGCTCCTTGATGGCAAAATGGACAATTTCGGTTCCACCTGCCGCCTGTACCGTAAATGGTGTAATTACAAACATGCCAAAAAGCATTGCACCCGCCGTTGCAAATGTTAGTAAAGCTACCAAAAGCTTTGCTTTAAATCTTGTTTTCATTGTCTTTTTCTCCTTTAACGGTTCCCCTTGCCATAAAGGCAAGCTTTTCACGTTGTAGTCTTCCCTTCTCTTTTTTAAAGCAAGGAATACGCCTACGCATGCAAGCGATACTGCGCCAATCGCGCCGCCTACCACCGAGCCGCAACCGCCGCAGCCTTCTTCCTTCTTGTTGTCCTTCGGAACGTCGGGCGTTTCGGGGTTTTCAGGATTTTCAGGGTTTTCGGGTGCTTCGGGCGTTTCGGGTGTTTCGGAAACATCTTCCCAAATTGCATAGATAATCGTGTCTGCAGTAATGGTAATTTGATCACCCGCTTGCTTCAGTGGCGTTGCATTAACAGCACCAACAGCCCACCCCTTGAACTGCTTGCCTTCGGGAGCTTCGTAAGTGCAATTCTCAAGCGTGAACGTACCACCTGCTTCTACG
>JAFWXR010000021.1 GCA_017517965.1 Clostridia bacterium | reverse complement strand
GAAAGCCGAGCACTGCTTATCGGACAAGCCAATTATACAATGCTCGGCTGTGTTTCTACAAACCTATGGCAGTTACACTAACTGCTCGGATAGGATCAATTCTTTTAATTGCTGAAATAGTGATTTGTCCACCTCGCCCGTAAAAACACCGGTAACGTCGTAGATAGTACCGCCTATTTCTTCAGACACGGTAATTTGCTTGGGGATATAGCAAACGGGAGTATTGTCGATTGCCGTTGCCGATTTCGGTGTGACATATTCCAAAAGATCGATAGGAGCATTCTCATCAATGCGTCCTGCGCCTTTTCTCGAAAACATAATGGGTTCTATATTTACTTTTTTCATATTCTTCACCTCGCATCCCTTTGTTTCAATCGGTAGTTCTTTTCACAAAGCTTTATTATTTCATCTTCGATTTGCTGAACCGTGTAATTCTTCGGGAAAAACTTGCGGAGTTTTTCGGTGGGGATTTTGACACGTTCCTTTTGGTTCGCTTTTTCTTCCTCCATAATTTCTGCAATCACTTCGGGTGTAAGGCCTTCGCCTTGGCTTATCTTCTTAAACCTACAAGCCTGCGAAAGTGACGGGGTGCAATCGCTTTGCTCAATCTGCTCTAATAGGTCTTGCTGTTCCTGTTCATTAAGGTAGGAAAGCTCGACAGCGGGAGTGAATGAAATACGACCGTCATCCACATATTGCAGAATTTCGGGAATGAGATTTGTAAGACGGATATAACGGCGAACTTGGTTTTTGCTATCTCCCGTTTCTGCACCTACAAGGTCGGCAGTTTCTAACTTCCCACCAAGTTGGTTGGAAGTTAAATCAGAACGCCAACCCTGATGCTTCATAGCATCGAGTTTCATTTTGTAAGCATAGGCTTTTTCGCTTGGTAGAATATGCTCTCGGTGGAGATTACTGTCCACAAGCACAATCGCCGCCGCATCACGGTCAAGGGAAACAATTAAGGCAGGGACTTCTGTAATCCCTGCCTTTCTGCTTGCCATAACCCGTCTGTGACCGGATATGATCTCATATTCATCTGTGGTATTTTCAAGTGGTCGCACTATAACGGGAGAAACAATGCCGTGTTCCTTAATGCTTTCGGCAAGGGCTTCCATTTCCTCGTTGTCCTGAACTTTGTAAGGGTGGTTTTCAAATGCGTGTAATTTATCAATAGATATAATTTTCTTGGTACTTTTCATCGTTCTTTACCTCTTTCTTTATTTTTATTTAAATTATTTCGTTTCATTTCAATATTGCGTTCGGCATCAAGGAGCGCCTTGATTTTCGGAATGTGTTCCTCAATGCGCATAGCAATTTTGTGTTCCTTTCGCAAGGGAGTAATTTTCTTGGTTATCTCCTCGCATTGTTCTTTTAGTACCGCATCTTCTTCGGGTGTTTTCACACGGCGAAGTTTCAGCCGCAGTGCATAACGTTCCTGCTCCAATTCAGAAATGCGGGAGGATAAGTTCTCTTGGAAATCTAACAGTTTTTTCGGGGAGTCGAGATTGTTATCGCAAAGTAGATTATATTCCTCGATATACCGATCCAACTTTCGCATTTCTGCGCGCATCATCGGAGATACGGGGCGGTTATCGTATTCTTGGGTATTGCCCACAATGCAGATTTTTAGAATCTCAATAAAGAGTTCAAATAACACAATAATCGTGTCATCCCATCCCGATATATACTTATCTCGTTCAAGCACTAATAGCGGTCGTCTTTTCCAAGCCGGTGTTACAAAGGTATAGAGTTCGGGTTTGCGCTGATTCTCAAGGCACCGTTTATGAATATTTTCCTTAGAATATTGCTCCCCAAGACTGCTGATACGGACAGCACGTTTCCATCCGTCTGCATACACAGAGGGGTGGTCATAATAAAAGTCACGTTCAAATTTGTAGCCAAGTGTTTTAAGGTAATATTCAATTTCCCTAAACGAACAACTTTGGGATAGTGCTTCATCCACATCTTTCCGAAGCATATCTCGGTGTGTGAGCTTGCCGGATTTTTCAACCCAATATGCTTTTTTGTTGTTATAAAACTTGTTACCCTGAATAACCGATTTGTTTCGTTCGGCGCAGATAGCATCAGAAATCTTACGAAGTTCAAAGCGGTCCCCGATACCATTACGGAACTTTTTACCGGTCTTAAAGGAAACGCTGTTTAATACAAAATGGTTGTGGATTTTGCCTGTGTTGAGATGGGTAGTAACCACAACTTGATATTGCGCCCCCCACATACGCCGTGCGGTTTCTTTGCCTATACTGTGTGCTTCTTCGGGAGTAACCTCACCGGGAGCAAAACTCTGAAACCCGTGATAAGCGATATTCTTGCCACGTTCACCGAAACGCCGCTTAACGGCAATCATTTCGTTATAGGCAGTATGCTTGGAGCAGTTAATTCCCGAAACATACATCGTTTGGTCGGTTTTATCATCGTTTTCCACGTAACGAATTGCCGCATACAAATCCTCATCAAGATATTCTTTAGCGGTGGTTTTGTCGGGATTGTTAGCGTAGTCGATTACTTCCTTTAACCGTCCTTTGACGGGCCAGAAGCCTGTGGTTGCCATCGGCGGGTGTCCTCCTTTCTTGGTAAGATTATTTCTTTTGTAATTTCTTTGAGTAAGGTTATTGCCGCCTTGTTTACTTCCGCAGAAAATGGAGACTCAATTAAAGCATCCACCTTTTCGCAGAAATGAAAAAGAGCATCAGGCGGAACCGAGTGTGGTTCGTATCCTAATGCTCTTTGACGGAGATATTCATTTGTTGTAAGACCGCATTGTTTAGCAAGGTCATTTATACGTTCTTTTTCCTTTGGAGTAATGCGGGCAAAAATACGTGTTTCTTGTCTTTTCATTCAATCATCCTTTCAAATGGGGTATTAGGGGTCAGCCCCTAAAGTTTCCGCCCTGATTACTTGGGGCGGATTTGACATTTGGGCGCCCAAATGTCCTGCTTGTTACGGTGTAAGACACACGCATTTTGCGTATATCTTCCATTCTCCGTGACTTGCACCGTGAGGGAGCGAACCTTGTTCGTGCAAATCTTTTGGATGGTTCTACTTTTCTTTAATATTGGCACCACATTTTATGTGAGTGCCGTCAGTTTCTTAAAATAGTGGAACCCTTGCATGAAGTGGTGGCAATTTCTTTTAGAAATGCCATCACAGTACCGTCAAAAGCAGAGATATTTGTCACCTTAAAAGTTGTCCATAAAATCCATAACGGTTTCTTCCGTTTCGGCTTTGTTTTCTTTTTCGGCGGGTATTTGTGCAGGCGGTGCCTGCACAAGTTGTAACAGTCCGCCCAATGGATTGGCTTTTGCCAATTCTTCTTTGATGGTTGTAATTACTCTTTCGAGGAAGGCATCTTCAGTTGCCGTCCTTTCGGATAACTCTAAATATTCGCAAATAGCAGAAATGACCGCTTTGCTGTACGAATGGTCTGCACCTTGCAGATACTCATACGCCTTGCGGTCATTTTCTTTATCCAAGTTAAAACGGATTTTTAAGTTTTTAATACTCATACTGCACCGCCGTTTCTTTTGAGAGAGATAAGTGCCATATACTCATATCCTTTTGCGGTAGCACAAATATCTTCGTTGATGATTACTCGGTTTGCATCGTAATCGGCGAAGTTGCGAATAAGGCAACCACCGCCACCGACCACGTAAAGTTTCATTAGCTTCGGATCGTAATCATGTTCACGCAGACGGCGAAAGATACCGGCGGTGTATTCCTTTGCGGTTTTAACAACCGTATCAAGATACTGCTCATCAATATCCGCCGTGCCTTTCTTTAAAACTTCGGTGACAATGGTATCATCAAGGGTGGCGTGATGCAGTTTCATCATCTGCTCACGAATAAGCAGAGCGCACTGATGGGTGCCGTACTTTTCGGTAAACATACGCTGTGCATCGGGTTTCTTGTTTACAATACGAAGCAGATTCATCGTACCGTTACCAATATCGCAAAGCATATTCACGCCCGCAAAATCGCCGAGCTTTTCGGCAACGGCGGCGAAGCCTTGCGGATAGATTTCTGCGCCTACGATTTTAATGCGGTATTCGGTGCCTCTAAAGGTAAAGGCAACCTTGCCCAGCTGAAGCAAATATTTCTTAAACTCTGCTTTCTGCTCACTCACCCAAGTAAGGGGTAAGCCTGCGGCAATGAATACATTAGCGTTAGTAACACGCTCACGTCTGAGTTCACGGGCGATGGCGGCAAGGGTAAGAACATAATAGTCCTCATCCGTAAATTTATCCGCCGTAAATTCCTTATGACCGACTCCGATGGAATAAAACTTACCGTTCCATACGAGAAGGTCGCTGACAAAGGTGGGTTCGCTATCGGATTTTATAACACCCGTCGGGAAACAGCAATTTGCCGTTTTCATATTTCCATAACCGTGGTCGATACCGATAACATACGTTTCATTAAATTTTTTCATTTTTACATTTCTCCTTTTTTACTTTAATTTGTTTTGTTTTTTGATTTGTTCGAATAATTCTTGGTCGCTCGGCAATACCGCATTTTTAAAATAGTTGCAGTAAATACCGTAGATAGAGATAAGCTGCACACAGCGGTGGCCTTCTCCATCGTCAAGCAAAATGCAGTTGCCGTCCTTGTCGCAGTTGGCGCAACAGTCTTTAACAAGGCGGTGAACCTTATCCGCTTGCTTTGATGTGATCTTTAACATCGTCTTTTCCTCCTTTCGATTTTTGGGCAACAAAAAAGCCGCCGGTTTCCCGACGGCTGAGCCCGTGATTTGTGAGGTTTTCGTTCCCTCACTTATTAGAATGTAGGAAAAGTTGAAAATCAAATGGAATAGAGCAACAATATAAAAACAAAAAACGCAACACGCCGAATCTCTTGTATTTACGGCAGTTTTGTGATATAATAATTTTATAGTGTTGTTATCGAAACAGACATTTATAAAAAATATCTCAAAAAAATATTTTTTGCCCCGATTCGGTCAAAGGGAGTTTTATGGGACACTACTTTTGTTAGAATTAGTATGGAGGTTAAGCCGAAAATGGATAAAATCAGCTTTTTTAGTGCCGATTATCGTGACGGCAGAGTGCATATAGGCGGCAAAAGTTATCCTGCGGGAACATTTGCAACGCATTTACTCAATCAGTTTTATGAAAATGATACCGCCGCTCGTATTGGTGTTTTTACCACCGATAATTGGCAGCTTGAAAATATGCTTCGTATCGGATACATCAATATCTCCGATTTTGTAAAAGCCGGCGAACGGATGGTAAATATCTTTACCGCACTTCCGTGGCTCAAACCTTTTGATATGCTCGGCACAAACGATGAACGTAACAGAATTCAAGAACTGTTCTCAGAGGAAAACGGCGAAACCATAAACGAATACTTTTCCCGTCGTGCCAAGATCGGAGAAATGGACAGTACACAAGCGATGTTCCATCACTTACCGAAAGAATACGATAAAGGGTTCTTTGACGCCACGGAGCGTTTAATCGCAGAGGTTAATTCTACCCTTAAATTTTACGATACCTTAAGTGATGATATTCGCAACGCTTTCCATAATCTTAGAACATTTACAACCCGTGTAGATGATGCCGACCGTCTTGATGAGGAACACCTATTACCAATAGCATTAGAGGTTTTTGGTTCGGTACCGTTCCCCGTAACAACGGAATACGTTCCCATTAAAAAGACGAGCAAAAGTGTAACCGCAACACTTGCCCGAAGATTGTATTTTGATAGCTATTACAGTTTTGTGATTACGGACTTTTTTGAAGGCTTACATCACGGGCATTATCCAAGACAATGCGGTATTTGCAACAAGTATTTCCTTATGACCTCTGCTCGCCGTCAGCAATATTGCAACGGCATCGCACCTTACGAGGTTCGAGGTAGAAAAACCACTTGCCGTAAATATGCCGCAAGCATTAACCGAAAAGAGCTTGCCGCCGCAGATCCCGTTGTAGATATTTACAACCGTCGTTGCTCTGCTATCCGTACCGAGAAAGGCAGAGGTACCATTACCGAAACCTTTGCGGCTATGGCTACGGAGCTTGCGAAGGAATATAAGTTCAAGGCATTGCAAAATGCCGACTATGCCAACAGGCAATATGCCCTTGATATGAGCCGTGAAAAGCTCTATGCCGAAACGGACAAACGATTAAAATAATCCCAAGCACGCACAAAGGAGGTGGTTGCCGTGAAAGAATGGGAAAAAGAACTTGTAATATACCGTTTAACTCCGGCACCGCCGAGGGAAAACGACCTACAGAAATATATCTTAAACTACCTTGCTCAAAAAGAAGATAAATATATTTCGTGGTTTCTCCATTACTATGAGCGCACGTTAAATGAAAAAGCAATGGCGATTGTTCAAGACTATGCGATGTACGGGCATTTCTTGGATATTAAGCAGGCGTATGTAATAGGGATGCTAAAAGCATTGCAAGAATACGATCCAGAACGAAGCGTTCCATTTATCGTTTACAAAGAATATGCCGCAATGCGTGAGGTTCACGAATATATCCGTTCAATGCGAACAGGCTTTACAATTCAGAGCTACGATGAGTATTTGCGACTGCGCAAGGCGATGCGTTTATACCGTGAGTTTGGTAACAAAAGCGATGATGCTACTTTGGAGAAAATAGCGGAGGCCATCGGCACAAGCAAAGAGGATGCCGCCGAAATTATCCGCTGTGGTATTCAAAATATGCAGTTTGTGGATTTCTACCGTCAGTATACCGATGAGGACAGTGAAGAAAGCCGAGAAGAAGTTGCCCACGATAGTTCTTCCGAGCCGGACAAGATATTCTTTAATTTAGAACGCACCGAAGCAGTTATGACGGCATTTGAAAATCTCAATTATCGTGAACGAGCGATGGTGTCGGCACATCTTGGTTTTTGTATGGAATGTTATGCTACTCATTATTACGACAAGGACGATTTGGATGAGGACGGCAAACCAATACGTAAACCCATACCCGAAGAAACTTTTATTGACATAGCCATCGACCACGGCTTGGCATCACCCGATACCGCAGACAAAACATACCGCAAGGCACTCGGCAAAATGAAAAAGGAACTTAAAAAGAAAGATATATTATAAAACAAAAAAGCCCCGTTAGGAATGCAGAAATTACTGCGTTCCCAACGGGGCTATGTGATTAAAAATTAATCGTAACAGTTGTGCCTTTACCTACTTCGCTATTATAAACGATTTTGCTTAGAAATTCAAGGGGTTTCAGAAATTTTGAAAGCAAAGACGCCGCATTTCTGCGACGCCCTTACTGCATGTTTACGGCGATTCATCTGGTAGACCTTCACGTAGCTTTATGAAATAATCTGTAATATTATCTTCGGATGTAGGAAGATCTCCCACAACTATAAGT
>JAFWXR010000020.1 GCA_017517965.1 Clostridia bacterium | reverse complement strand
GCCGGTAAGATTGATTACAATAAGGGACTGGTCGTTGACTGTCTTGAAAAGGCGGGCTTCTCCGATCGTCTTGCTGAAATGAAAAACGGCACAGACACCTATCTTTACAAGGAGTATGACAAAAACGGTGTTGATCTTTCGGGCGGTGAAGCACAGAAGATCGCCATTGCCCGTGCGCTCTACAAGGACGCTCCGTTCATTATCCTTGACGAGCCTACGGCAGCTCTCGACCCGATTGCCGAAGCGGAGATTTACGGAAAGTTTGACGAGATAGCAGGCGACAAAACCGCCATCTACATCTCCCACCGTCTGTCCTCTTGTAAGTTCTGCGACGAGATAGCCGTATTCCATGAGGGCGCAGTTATTCAGCAAGGCTCTCACGCTTCTCTCGTTGCCGATACGAACGGGAAATATTACGAGCTTTGGCACGCCCAGGCACAGTATTATACAGAATCTGCCTAATTCAAGCACTTCATTTCCCGTGAAAAGGACGGTGACCAAAATCGGTTACCGTCCTTTAACATATTTGCTTCAATATATTTTCGTTATGTAGAAATATTGATCAGAAGCGGAAGCACTTTCCAACGCTCGAAAGCTGTATGTCTCCTGATTGTTTTGAGTGCGCATAATATCACTGGTAATATCTACATCCCACCAAACGCCGTCGTAGTAAACACGGTTCCAAGTGTGGCGATCCATAAAATCCGTGTAGGATGTTCCGTCAATGACATAGCAGGGAATATTTTGACTGCGGCAGAATGCGGCGAACAGATGGGCAAAGTCAAAGCAAAGGCCTTTTTTCGTGCGGAGCGTTTTTTCAACATCAAAGTACTGAACGAATGGGTTGCAGTCAAAGTCATATTCAAAATTCGATACGATCCAACCTTGAAACGCCCGTGCCTTTTCCTCATCGGTCTTACAATCGGCGCAGATTTCCTCAGCAAGTTCTTCCGTCTGCGTGTCCCACAGGGTATCTCTGCCGTTGTCAAGATACGGTGTTTCCGGTTTATAGATAAAGTTGTATGCAGAGATCAAGTTTAGTATAACGATTCCCGTTACCGCAAAAACATAAATTTTCGTAAGGACTCCGTCCTTCCGTGTTTTTTCTATGAAAGCACCGAAGTAAAACACCTCAATTATAAGTGATGCCATTGTGGGAAAAAGGATCAGCCTGCGGCAACGAAACGCATAGATAACATCCATAATGAGTATGAGCGACAGTAAGACGAAAATAACGGCTCTTATACTTTTGGAGCGTATGTCAACAAGTAGAAACAGCGTCGGTAATGCCGAGAGCAAATAGAACGTCAGCAGTATGGGCGACAGTACAAGAAAGTCTTTCAGATACAAGCCCAAGAACAAATTGTATATTACTGCGACAGCTAAGAAAACAAGTCTGGTTTTCGACTGCAATGTGATTGCAAATAATTTGGATATCTTCACGATAAGTCCTCAATTCATTTGTAAATTCACATTGCAACAGTTCGTTTCCCAAATCTAAAAAACAAATTATGATGATTCTTGCCCTTAACTTTGCCCTTATAATGTGTGAAGGCAAGGGCAAAACGGTGTAACACCGCATATTGGGATGAAATGGGTTGTTTGCGGAAAATCCTTTATTTCCAACGGTTTTAGAGCGTTTTACTGCATCTTGCGAACAGACAACGGTTTTCTAAAAAAACCTGTCATTCAAATCGAAATTTGTTAAAAAGGCAAAATCCCTTTTGACATTTTATCTATGTCCGCTTAGGGATTGCAGGTGAGGTGTGTAAAAACCTGCCTTTTGCTCGGTTTTTATTGCCAATCACAACGCTTTGTGATATAATTAAAACACCTTATGATCCGGAGGTCACGTATGCGTTACGAACAATATTTAGATGTGATTGAACAAAAGCGCCACATTTTCTGCAATATTTCCGATACGTTGTGGGAAAATCCCGAGATCCCCTTTCATGAATATGAAGCAGCCAGGCTGATCACGGATGTGCTCGAAAAGGAAGGCTTTACGGTGGTGCGTGGTGTGGCAGGCATGCCCACTGCTTTCACCGCTACATACGGCACCGGCTCCCCCAAGCTGGGCATTCTGGCAGAATATGATGCGCTGTCCGGTATGAGCCAGGTGGGCTGCATCGCGGAGAAAAAATCGATTCCCAGTCTTGACGCAGGGCACGGCTGCGGCCATAACCTGTTTGCCGG
>JAFWXR010000004.1 GCA_017517965.1 Clostridia bacterium | reverse complement strand
TTCTTTTTCTTGCGTTTCGCAGGGCAGTTCTTGACTTTCTGTCAGATATGGCGGTAACCGTGCAGGTATTTACCACATAAATGTCGGCGATATCCGAAAAGGGAACTATTTCACAGCCTTTTTCTATGAATTTTTCGGTAAGCACTTCGGTTTCGTAGCCGTTGACTTTACAACCGAGTGTATAAAAAGCAACCTTCATATTTTCCCTCCGACATATTGTTTTTTACCGCTAAATATGATAATATAATAAAAGCAATTTAATTGCAATAATTTTATCAGGAGGTACTACTTATGCAAACAACAACAGTAAAACTTACTTCCATAATGGACGTTAAGGAATTTGTCAATATTGTTACAAAATGTAATTACGATGTGGATATCGTTTCAGGAAGATACGTGGTGGATGGAAAATCCATAATGGGTCTTTTCGGTCTGGATTTATCAAAAGAACTTACCGTAAATGCACATACCGACGATGCTACGGAACTTTTTGAAGAACTTGCAAAATTGAAATAAAAAATGCCCGAAAGGGCATTTTTTGTTTTTACGGACATATCATTTATCAGGAGTGATGTGTATGTCCAAAAGAATTTTTGTTTTAACGCTTTGCGTAATTCTGTTACTGACGCCTTTAAGTGCCTTTGCACAGGAGGATATTTCTTTAACGGCAAAAAGTGCGATACTCGTTGAAAAATCGAGCGGTAACGTGCTTTTTGAAAAGAATGCCGACGAGGCGTTGCCACCTGCAAGCGTAACCAAGATTATGACGCTTCTTCTCGTTTTTGAGGCGATAGAAGCAGGCAGACTGACCTATGAAGATATGGTACCCGTAAGCGCCTACGCCGCAGGAATGGGCGGATCTCAGGCGTATATGGAGGAGGGCGAGGAGATGAGTGTAGACGATATGCTCAAAGCGGTTTTCGTTTCCTCCTGCAACGATGCGGCTGTGGCGCTCGGTGAAAAAATATCGGGTAGTATAGATGCGTTTGTTTCCCTTATGAACGAAAGGGCATCGCAACTTGGCATGAATAATACTCATTTTGATAACTGTACGGGGCTTGACGATACAAACCGTACAAGTGCAAGGGATATTGCGGTTATGTCCCGTGAACTCATAAAATATCCCAAGGTGCGTGAATATGCAACGATCTGGATGGATACGATAAGAGACGGACAGTTCGGACTGTCCAACACCAATAAACTCGTAAAGACGTATAACGGCATAACGGGGCTTAAAACGGGCTTTACAAGTGAAGCGATGTACTGTCTTTGTGCAACTGCCGAGCGTGACGGTATGGAACTGATTGCGGTAGTGCTCGGATGTCCGTCCTCGAAGGAGCGTTTTAACGATGCCGCGGGGCTTCTCAATTACGGTTTTGCAAATTATGCGGTTGTGTCGTATGAACTTCCTCATATTGCTGATCTTAAGGTGCAGAGGGGTAAAAACAGTCTTGTGAAGGTGGCTCCGGACGTGTCGTCTGTAACGGCGTTAATCAAAAAGGGCGACAATGTCGGAATAACGGCAAAAACAGATATGAAAAAAAGCATAAAAGCGCCTGTGGCAAAGGGCACGAAGGTCGGAAGGGTATCTTATTATCTGGGTGAAAACCTGCTGTGTGAAAGTGACGTCGTAACGGTTGAAGATGCGAGGGAGAAAAGCCTTGTCGACTGGATATGTTACATATGGCTTATTATAATGCGATGATTGACTTTTAAGTAAAAAGGTTTATAATGAAATTAGTAATCCATATTATTGGGAGGTACAAATAATGGCTATTAAATTAAACGACAGCAGACTTGCTCCTTTCGTGGGCAAAAACGAAGTGCAGGAAATGACAGCACTCGTAAAGTGTGCACATGACCTTATTGAGAACAAAGAAGGTGCAGGCAGCGATTTTACAGGTTTCATAAATCTTCCCAGAGACTATGACAGGGAAGAGTTTGAGGATATAAAGAAGACGGCTGAAAAAATCCGTTCAGACAGCGATGTGCTTGTCGTTATCGGTATCGGCGGTTCATATCTTGGCGCAAGAAGCGCTATTGAATGTGTAAAGGGCATTTTCCATAATGACCTTAATCTTGAAGATCCCCAGATTTACTATGTCGGCAACAATATGAGTGCTGATTACGTTAACGATATTCTTGCGCTTTGCGAAGGTAAAGAGGTTTCACTTAACGTTATCTCTAAGTCAGGTACTACTGCTGAACCTGCTATTGCTTTCAGAATTTTCCGCAAGATGCTTGAAGAAAAGTACGGAAAAGAAGAGGCTGCAAAGCGTATTTACTGCACGACCGACAAGTCGAGGGGTGCACTTCGTGCTACGTGTGAAAAGAACGGTTATAAGACCTTCGTTATTCCTGATGACGTAGGTGGCAGATACTCCTCATTTACACCTGTAGGTCTTCTTCCCATGGCTGTTGCAGGTATGGATATCGACGCCGTTATGAGCGGTGCTTTCGATGCCATGAAGGACTTCTCTGTATGTGACCTTGAAAAGAATGCGGCATACAGATATGCGGCTATCAGAAATATACTTTACAACAAGGGTAAGACGATTGAAATGTACACGTCGTATGACCCGAGATTTACTTCGCTCAACGAGTGGCTCAAACAGCTTTACGGTGAGAGTGAAGGTAAGGACCAGAAGGGTATTTTCCCTGCTTCAGTTGTTAACTCTACAGATCTGCACTCACTTGGTCAGTATATTCAGGAAGGCAGACGTGATATGTTTGAAAGCGTTATTCACGTTGCAAAGGTTCAGAATGATATCACAATTCCCGATGACGATGCTGAGAGTGGTGACGGAATGTTCTTCCTTGATTCAAGAAAACTCAGTTTTGTAAACGAAAAGGCATATCAGGGTACAGTTCTTGCTCATACAGACGGCGGTGTTCCCAGCCTTTCAATCGAAATGCCCGAAATAAATGAATATGAGTACGGCTATCTCATTTACTTCTTTGAAAAGGCATGTGCAATATCAGGTTACCTTCTCGGCGTAAATCCCTTCAATCAGCCCGGTGTAGAGGGTTACAAAAACAATATGTATGCGCTTTTGGGCAAACCCGGCTACGAAGATCTTGCAAAAGAACTTGAAGCGAGAATTGACAAATAAAAAATAAAATAATTGCTATTTTTTGGTTGAAATATCCGTTGTCTTATTGTATGATATAGAAAAGGGTATACCCTGATAAAATAGCAGGCCGTATCAGTTACGGCAGAATAGGAGATAAATATGGTTCAAGTTATTATCGGAAAAAAAGGCAGCGGTAAGACAAAAATGCTTATCGAAATGGTAAACAAGGCTGCTGCTGAAACTAAGGGAAATGTTGTCTGCATCGAGCAGGATATGATCCTTACATACGATATTTCTTCCTCCGTTAGACTTATAGAAGCAAGTTCATACAAAATAAACGGTTATGAAGCACTCTACGGATTCCTTGCAGGCGTTATGGCAAGGGATTATGATGCTACAGAGATATTCCTTGACGGTATCAAGAAAATCGGCGGACCCGATATGGACGAAATGGCTGCTTTCCTTGCAAAAGCAGATGCGCTTACAACAGAAAACAACATCACACTCGTTGTTACTGTTTCTTATGATGAAAGCGAAGTTCCCGAAGGTATCAAGAAGTACGTTGTAAATCACTAAAAATTCAGATTAAAGGGCAGGATGAAAATCCTGCCCTCTTTTTATATAATATATATTTACATATAAGAGAATATTTGATAGAATATAATATCATTGATAAAATGCGAAAGGTGTAAAAAAGTGTACGGCGAATATATCAAAAAAGTGGCTGCTCTCGGTGGCGGAAAAGCAATGATAATAACCTTCGGTTGTCAGCAGAATGAAGCTGACAGTGATAAACTTCGCGGTATGCTTGCATCTATGGGCTATATCCCGACGGAATGCAGGGAAGAGGCGGATATTATAGTTCTCAACACCTGTGCTGTGAGGGAGCATGCCGAACTTCGTGTTTTCGGAATACTCGGTGCACTCAAAGCACTCAAAAGAAAAAATCCTTCACTTGTGATAGCGGTCTGCGGATGTATGGTACAGCAGGCGCATATTGCGGATGATATAAGCAGAAAATACGATCAGGTTGATATAATCTTCGGCACACATTCGAGAGAGAAGTTTCCGCAGATGCTCTATGAGGTTCTTTCGGGAAGAAAGGTCGAGAAAGATCTTTCTGAAAATGAAAAGGATTTGGGCGAAGATATACCTGTTGTCAGAAAGAATAAGTTTTCTGCACTTGTCACTATAATGTACGGCTGCAACAATTTCTGCACTTACTGTATCGTGCCTTATGTAAGGGGCAGAGAGAGGAGCAGGAAAAGCGATAACATTATTTCTGAAATAACGGCACTCGTAGCTGACGGCTGTAAAGAGATCATGCTTCTCGGGCAGAACGTAAATTCCTACGGTAAGGATATCGAGGGTGAATGTAATTTTGCAACGCTTTTACGAAGGGTAAACGCCATACCGGGCGATTTTCTCATACGCTTTATGTCAAGTCATCCGAAGGACATAACAAACGAAGTGATAGATGCTATGGCAGAGTGTGAGAAGGTGGAAAGGCACCTGCATCTTCCCGTTCAGTGCGGGAGTGACAGGTTGCTTAAAATAATGAACCGCCGTTACACCTGCGATGCGTATGAAAAAATAATCGCATATGCACGTGAAAAGATGCCCGACTTGTCGGTTACAAGTGATATTATAATCGGCTTCCCAGGTGAAACGGATGAGGATTTTGAGCAGACGGTTGATTTACTGAAAAGGGTGAAATTCGATTCGGTATACACCTTCATCTATTCACGCAGAAAGGGCACACCCGCATATTCAATGGATAATCAGGTTCCGCAGGCAATCAAGGGTGAGAGGATGGATACTCTTATGCAGGTGCAGAATGAGATTTCAAAGGAGAAAAACAAGGCACTTGAGGGCACTGTTCAAAGGGTGCTTGTCGAAGGTGTCAGTAAGAATGACGATACGGTGATGTGTGCCCACACAAGCGGGGCAAAAACCGTCAACTTCAAGTGTGACAAATCACTTATCGGTCAGTTTGTCAAAGTGAAAATAACGGAAGCGAAAACATTTTCACTTACAGGAAAAATTATTTAATTTTAAGGAGATATAAAAATGGCAACAATTACAGAACTCGCACATCAGCTTGGTGCTGAACTCGCAAAGGATGAAAACGTAAAGAAATTACAGTCGGCTGCACAGAAGCAGGAAACTGATCTTGAACTTCAGAAGGCTCTTATGGAGTTTGAAAATTTAAGAAACGAACTTATCACAAAGAGTGGCGAAGGTGACAACGAAGCGGCAGAAAAGCTCACGAATGAACTTACCGCAATGCAGACGAAAATACTTGAAATGGATTCCATGAAGGAATTTTACACGGCAAGAGACAGTGTTGATGCTCTTATGAACGAGATATACGGTATTCTCAATTTCTACATTACGGGGGAAGAACCTCATTCATGTGGCGGTAACTGCAGTTCATGCGGCGGTTGCCACTAAAAACAGACTAAAAAAACCAGAGGTGCAAAATGGCTGAACTTACGCCGATGATGAGACAGTATCTGTCCATAAAAGAGAAAAATCCCGATTCGATACTGTTTTTCCGTCTGGGCGATTTTTACGAAATGTTTTTTGACGATGCCAGGCTGGTGTCAAAAGAACTTGACCTTGTGCTTACGGGTAAGGACTGCGGTCTTGAGGAACGTGCCCCCATGTGCGGTGTGCCGTTTCACAGTGCCGAGAATTACATAGCACGTCTTGTGGCAAAGGGCTACAAGGTGGCAATCTGTGAGCAGGTGCAGGATCCCAAAGAGGCAAAAGGTCTTGTTGAAAGGGACATCATAAGAATCGTAACACCGGGTACGGTGACGGAAGCGTCAATGCTTGATGAGAGCAGGAACAATTACATAATGGCTCTGCGTATATTCAAAAAGACGGCGGTTATTGCCTTTGCCGACATTTCTACGGGTGAACTCAATGCCACGTCGGTTGACGTGTCGGAAAGTGTTACGGATGCGATTTTGAATGAAACGGGCAGGTATTCTCCCAAAGAGGCGCTTGTCTACGGTGAGGGTGATATTAAAAAAGTCATCACACTTTTGCGTGAAAAGTTTTCGTGTCCCGTGTGCACGTTCACGAGGGATGAACTTCCTGAAGAACGGGAAAATGCACTTCTTGAAAAGTATTTTGACAAAAAGTATCTTAAAGATTGCGGTCTTTCGGGTATAGAGGGCGGTCACACGGTTGTTGCGATGCTTCTGCGCTATCTTGAAGATATGCAGAAGATGGAACTTGATAACATCCGTGAGATTAACGTCTACGACAGCGGCAGTTATATGCAGCTTGACCTTGGTTCAAGGCGAAATCTCGAACTCTGCGAAACTATGCGTCGGGGTGATAAGAAAGGCTCGCTTTTATGGGTGCTTGACAAGACGGTTACGCCAATGGGCGGCAGGCTTATCAGGCATTGGATAGAAAAACCGCTTTGCGATGCAGGTGCAATTACGGCACGTCACAATGCGGTGGCAACTCTTCTTTCCGAAAATAAGGACAGGGAGAGGATGATTGAATGTCTTAAAGACGTATGTGATATGGAGCGTATTATTTCGCGTATCACGCTCAAAACAGCCAATGCACGTGATCTTAAAGCACTTCAGCGTGCGGCAGAAAAACTGCTTCTTCTCAAAAAAGAACTTGCACCTTACAATAACGGGCTTCTCGGAAAGATAAATGATGAGCTTGACCCGCTTGAAGATATTGCAGTTCTTCTTAACAGTGCGATTGACGATGAACCGCCTTATCTCGTACGTGAGGGCGGAATTATCAAAAACGGCTTTGATGCTGACGTTGATGAACTTCGTTCGCTCGTAAAGGGAAGCAGGGAAGTGCTTCTTAAAATGGAGGCCGATGAAAAAGAACGTACGGGCATTAAAACGCTCAAGATAAGCTTCAACAAAGTTTTCGGCTACTACATTGAAGTGTCCAACTCGTATAAGGACAGCGTTCCGCCCGAATACATAAGAAAGCAGACGCTTACAAACGGTGAACGTTTTATTACTGAGGAACTTAAAATACTCGAAGATAAAATATTGTCCGCCAAGGAAAAGGTTGTGGCACTCGAGTATGATATTTTCTGCACTATAAGGGACACGGTGGAAAGTTGTGCACAGAGGATAAAACTGACTGCATATGCCGTGGCAAGACTTGACGTGTTGTGCAGTTTTGCAACGGTTGCCAAAAATAACAGGTACGTCCGCCCCGTATTATCGGTGGACGGGGCTCTTTCGATAAAGGACGGCAGACATCCCGTTGTTGAAAAGATGCTTAAAGACTCGCTGTTCGTGCCCAATGATACGGAACTTGACTGTAAGGATAACCGTCTTGCGATAATCACGGGTCCGAATATGGCAGGTAAGTCGACTTATATGCGACAGGTAGCGGTAATCTGCCTTATGTCGCAGGCAGGCTCGTTTGTGCCGGCGGCGGATGCAAAATTGCCGATAGTGGACAAGATATTCACGAGGGTCGGTGCGGCTGATGACCTTGCGGCAGGTCAGTCGACCTTTATGGTCGAGATGACCGAGGTTGCATATATCCTCAAAAACGCTACGAAAAACAGCCTTCTCATTCTTGATGAGATAGGCAGGGGAACGAGCACCTTTGACGGTATGAGTATAGCAAGGGCGGTGATAGAATACGCCGCATCCGAAAAACTTTCCGCAAAGACGCTGTTTGCAACGCACTATCACGAACTTACCGCACTTGAAGGCAGGCTTGACGGTGTCAAGAACTACAATATTGCGGTTAAAAAACGTGGGGATGACATTATATTCCTGCGTCGTATAGTAAGGGGCGGTACTGATGACAGTTACGGTATTGAGGTTGCAAAACTTGCAGGCGTACCCCAGAAGGTGATTGACCGAGCAAAAGAAATTTTGCAGGAACTTGAAAGTGGCAGGGGTACACAGACGGAAGTCGTATATACACCTGCGGATGAAGAAGAAATAACCTTTACGGGCAGGGCAAAGGATGAGTTTGTCGAGATGATAAAACGTCTTGACGTGGATACGCTCACGCCCATTGAAAGTATGAATTTATTATATAAAATCAAAGAAGAAGCAAAGGGACTCTGATGGGAATTATAAGTGTGCTGTCAAAACAGCTTGCAAATTTAATAGCGGCAGGCGAGGTTGTTGAAAGACCTGCTTCGGTGGTTAAGGAACTCTGCGAAAATTCGCTTGATGCGGGTGCAGATACGGTGACAATCGAAATAAAGGGTGGCGGTGCACTTTTTATCAGGGTGACTGATAACGGTTGCGGTATGGCGGCAGATGATGCGGTGCTTGCATTTTCAAGACACGCCACCAGTAAACTCACGAAGGAAGAACAGTTGTCGGGCATTTCTACTATGGGCTTTCGCGGTGAAGCACTTGCGGCAATATCCGCAGTTTCAAAGGTTGAACTGCTTACAAGACGCAAGTCGGATGAAGAGGGGGTACTCGTCACGGCTGAGGGCGGTGAAGTGTCACAGCCCGAAGCGGTGGGCTGTCCCGTCGGTACAACCGTGATTATCAAGGATTTGTTTTTCAACACCCCGGCAAGACTTAAATTTCTTAAAAAAGACAATACGGAAGCGGCGGCAATTGAAAGTTTTGTAGAAAAACTTGCGGTTGCACGAAGCGACGTGGCGTTTGAACTTATTAAGGACGGTAAAAGCGTACTGCTTACCGACGGCAGCGGTATGAAGTCTGCGGTGTATGACGTTTTTGGTGATGCTCTTGCAGATGATATGCTTCCCGTGGATTATGAATACGAGGGTGTTACGGTAAAAGGCTTTGTCGGCAGACCCGAGGCGTCAAGGCCGTCGAGGAAAATGCAGTTTTTCTCGGTAAACGGCAGGGTGATACGATCACTCGTTTTTCAGAGGGCGGTTGAGGAAGCACTCAAAAACTCGCTTATGCAGGGCAAATATCCAATATGTGCGCTTGACGTTGCGGTTTCCTTTAACGGTGTCGACGTAAACGTTCACCCGTCAAAACTTGAAATCAAGTTTGCCGATGAGCGTAAAATGTACGATGCTGTATATTTTGCCGTAAAAAATACGTTTTTTGACGATACGCAGAGGCCGACCTTCAAGTTGCCCGAAACAAAGGCGTATACCCGTTTTGACGGTGATTTTGAAGCACCTGTACAGACTGAACTTCACACCGAAACGCCTGACTATTCTGCATGGTCGTACACGAAAAGTGAGCCCGTCGTGGCAGCACCGAACGTGACGGACGAGTTTACAAAACAGATGGAAAAACTAAAGGCAGAGGTTGAAAAGATTAAGAATGAAGCTCCTCAAAAAACTCAGCCTGCGGAAGAAAAGGTCATTGTTCAGGAAAAGAAGATACCCGATTTCCGTTTTGTAGGAGAGGTATTTAAAACCTACATAATTGCAGAACTTGAAGATGAAGTTCTTATAATAGACAAGCACGCCGCTAAAGAACGTATGCTTTTTGAAAAACTCAAAAGCGGTGAGAGAGAGCGTTTTACACAGACGCTTATCACACCAGTGGCGCTCTATCTCTCTAAAGAAGAGAAAAATGCGGTGACCGATAATCTTGATTTCTTTACGTCTATGGGCTTTGAAATTGAGGATTTCGGTGACGACAGCCTGCCTATGCGCGGTGTGCCGTCTGATATAAATGCACCCGATGCAGAGGCTATGGTGATTGAAGCGGCGGTAAAACTGCTTGAGGGCAGACGTGATGCAACCCCTGATATATATGACGACATTATGCATTCAATGGCGTGCAAGGCGGCACTCAAGGGTGGTCAGCATAATGCTGACGGTGATCTGTGTGCACTTGTGAAAGAGTTGCTGTCGTTGCCCGACATAAAACATTGTCCTCACGGAAGGCCTGTTGCTATGAGTATGACAAGGTCATATTTTGAAAGCAGGTTTAAAAGATGAGCATAAAAACGGTAGTTATCTGCGGTCCTACGGCAAGCGGTAAAACGGCGTTGTCGGTAATGCTTGCAAAAAGTGCAGGCGGTGAGATAGTGTCGGCAGACTCCATGCAGATATACAAGGGTATGGATATCGGCACGGCAAAGGTTACACCTGATGAAATGCAGGGTGTGCCCCATCATATGATTGACATCGTGTCGCCGACCGAGAATTATTCGACGGGCAGGTACGTGGCAGAGGCAGCAGAGGTTATAGCAGACGTTCACGGCAGGGGTAAGATACCCTTTATCGTGGGCGGAACGGGTATGTATATAGATAATCTTGTAGACGGAACCCGTTTCGGTGCACCTGCGGCTGATGAGGCGGTGCGTGAAAAGTTCACGGCACTTTTTGATGAAAAGGGCGGTGAGACGATGCTCACAGAACTTGCAAAGTTTGATGAAATTACTGCAAATCGACTTCATCCCAATGATAAAAAGCGAATCGTACGTGCTTTTGAAGTTTACGAGATGACGGGAAAACCGATATCTGTGTGGGACAGTGAGTCGAAACTCATAAAAAGTCCGTATGAGGCGGTATATATAGGTCTTAAAACGCAGGACAGAGAAGTGTTGTATAACCGCATCAACGAGCGTGTTGACGAGATGTTTGACTTGGGGCTTGTCGGTGAGGTTGAAAAATTGCTTAAAGACGGTGTTCCGACGGATTGTACTGCAATGCAGGCGATAGGATATAAAGAGGTTGTGACGGCTTTGTCGGGCGAATGTTCGCTTGATGAGGCGAGGGATGCCATCAAACAGAATTCACGAAGATATGCAAAAAGACAGCTTACATGGTTTCGTCGCAATCAGAGAATAAACTGGTTTGACACCGATGTAACGGATATCGACGAAATTTACAACATCTGTCAAAAGTTGGCAGGATTTGCCAAATAATTATGTTAGTATTCTCCTTGCCCGTAAGGGTAAATAAAAAACAAGGAGATACAAAAAAATGAAAACAGCACTCAATTTACAGGACACATTTCTCAATCAGGCGAGGAAAGAAAGGGTACCGCTTACGGTATACTTAATGAACGGTGTAAAGATGTTCGGTACGGTGAAGGGCTTTGACAGTTTTCTCATCGTGCTTGAATCAAACGGGGTACAGAACGTGATATATAAGCATGCCGTATCCACCGTGATTCCTTCAAGAAGCATAAATCTTCTTGGCGGTGAACTGCAGCAGAGCGAGGAAGTGCAGGAGGCTAAAGAAGCCGTATAAAAAGAGGTGAAAGTCATAAGAAAGGGAGTAACAACGTTCTTTACGGTACTGATAGTGGCGGCGCTGAGTTTTTATTTCGGATATTATCTGATAAACTATGCGTCCGATTCAATGAACATTATCAAGGCTGAAAAGGTAACGGTATACAACAGTATAACGGCAAACGGATACGCCGTGAGAAACGAGCAGGTAATAAAATATAACGGTGACGGTGTAATCGTTACTACGAAAGATGACGGTCAGCGAGTTTCAAAAGGCGGAGAAGTGGCAAAAATATATTCAAGTGCGAGAGATGCTGAAAATCAGGCGTTGATACAGAAACTGACGAAAAAAATACACGCTCTTGACACTGCACTTGACGGTGTTACGTACGGTGCGTCGTCACTGTCTGAACTTGAAGCGGGAATTTCCGCAGTCAGTATGAAGATTCAGGCGCTTTGTGCGACGGGAAACGGGACGGAGCTTGCGGAGTTTGTGGACGAGCTTAACGTTTTGCTTTCAAGAAAGAATCTGATACTTGCCGACGGTGCAGAGAGGGCAACGGCAACCTCTGTGCTTGAAAGCGAAGTAAGAAATCTAAAGCAGATGTCGGGAAGCTCGGCAAGGACGATTAAGGCGCAGTATGCAGGTTATTTTGTAAGTATGACAGACGGGTATGAAGAATTGCTTACAATGTCAGATGTTGAAATGCTGACACCCGAAAATGTGAAAAACCTTGCATCCTCCGTAAAACCTGATGAAAATGCAATAGGAAAGATAATAACGGACTATGTGTGGGAATATGTTTTTACGGCAACTCACGAGCAGACGGAGGATATGAAGGTCGGCGACAGTGTTGAACTTGAATTTTCGTTTACGGATGACAACACTCTGCCCGCAACGGTCAAATCCATAACCGACTGCGGTGACGGAAATGATCTTGTCGTTGTGGAATGCTCACAGATGACGGAGGATATGCTTTATATCAGACGTCAGTCGGCGAAAATTATAAAATCGTCGGTAGACGGCATCAAGGTTGATAAGATGGCAATACGTGTTTCGGACGGTGTTACAGGCGTATATGTACTCAGAGGGTCTCAGGTAAAATTTGTGCCTGTTGACGTGATACACATGGCAGAGGATTATTATATAGTTGAGCAGGGAACGGATGCTGATGCACTCGTGCCGTCAGATAAAGTGCTGACGGGTGGAAAAGACCTGTATGACGGAAAGCAAATAGGATGATAAGAGATAATTTAAAAGAGATAAAAGATAAAATAAAAAAAGCCGCGGAAAAAAGCGGCAGAAGCGAAAACGACGTAACGCTTGTTGCAGTTTCCAAGACGGTCGAGCCGTCAAGAATCAACGAAGCGATAGACTGCGGTGTCACGGATATAGGTGAAAATTACGTGCAGGAACTCATCGAAAAGTATAATAATATAAAAAGAGATAAAATAAATCTTCATTTTATTGGACATTTGCAAAGAAATAAGGTAAAATATATTGTTGATAAAGTAGATTCCATTGACAGTGTCGATTCTTACGAGCTTGCCTTTGAAATAGACAAGCGTTGCAAAGCGAAAAATATCACGATGGACGTTCTTGTTCAGGTGAATATCGGTGAAGAACAGAGTAAGAGCGGTGTGTCTGCACAAAGTGTCAGCGAACTGGTAGGAAAAATACGTGAATTAGACAATCTTAATGTCAAAGGACTTATGTGTATACCACCCGTTTCGTGCGATGAAAAGCTTTTCGGTGAAATGAAAAAAATCGCAGACAGTCTGGGTCTTAAAGCGCTTTCAATGGGTATGTCGGGTGACTTTGAAACGGCCATTGAATACGGTTCAACCTGCGTACGCATAGGCACGTCTTTATTTGGAGAAAGAAATTATAATAAATAAATCAAGAGGAAGCAAATATGGGACTTTTTGAAAAAATCAAAAAATATGTAACAGCAGAAGATGAGGATTACGATGATGAGCCGATAGAGGCTCCCGTTACGGAAATGAAGAAAAAGGTTGTAAAGACAGAGTCTAAGCCTTCATACATTTCAGACAGAAACGAGAAGAGTAATAAGGTGCTCAACATTCACACTACGGCACAGCTTCAGGTTATTCTTGTAAAGCCTGACAGATTTGACGATGCTGCAAACGTTGCTGACCACCTCAGAGAAAAGCACACCGTAGTGCTCAATCTTGAGTCTACGAATAAAGACGTAAGTCGCAGACTAGTTGATTTCTTAAGCGGTGTTGCATATGCACTTGACGGACAGATAAAGAAAGTTGCAAACAGCACTTTTATAATCACACCTTATAACGTTGATATTATGGGCGACCTCATTGATGAGTTGTCGAGTACAGGAGTATTGTTTTAATGGCGGCTATTATAATTTTAAGGATTATAAGAAGTCTGGTGGAGGCAGTTGAACTGCTTGTTATAGTACGTGCCGTAGGTTCGTGGATACCTGCAAACGGCGGTACATGGGGTAAAATATACGGGTATATATACGCTTTGACCGAGCCTGTTCTCGCACCCGTGAGAAAGCTTTTGTCAAAGATACCGTTTTTTGCATCGATACCGGTTGATTTTTCACCGATTGCACTGTTTCTGATACTCGGTTTATTGCAAAACATTATCACAAATATATTTATATTTTTTATTTATTGATTTTTAGGAGAGATACTATGCTCAATCCAAAAGAGTTAAAGGGAGTAACCTTCAAGAAAAATCTCGGCGGAAGCTATAACGCCTCCGAGGTTGATGATTTTCTGGCTGGTCTGATAGACGATTACACAAAAATATATACCGACAATGCCGAGCTTTCCATGAAGCTTGAACTTATGGCGGAAAGACTTGCGGCATACAAGGGGCAGGAGCAGAAGCTCAAAACAGCGGTAGCAAACGTCAAACTGCTGTGTGACAATCTTATCAAAGACGCCAATGAGAAGAGCGAGAAAATCGTCAAAACTGCTATGGCAGAGCGTGACAGTATTGTTGCTGCTCTCGAAGACACCGTAAGGCAGAAACGCAGTGAGATAGAAACGATAAATGCATCTGTTGCAGAGTATAAGGAAAATATGATTTTCAAGTATAAGATGCATATTGATGCGATAAATTCTCTTCCTCTGTTCGATGATAAAGCAAGTGAAGAACTTATCGAAAAGTCGGAAGAAAGACTCGAAAAACTCAAGATTCGCGAACAGGAAATACCTGTTTTGCTTAACGAGAAAAAAGAGGTTGAAGAAGAGGTTGCCGAATTTATCGAGCCTACCGAGCCTAAAGAAACGGTTCCCACACATACTGTGACACAGGAACAGCAGGTAATAAAGGCAAAGGTTGTAGGCACGCGTAAGATAGACGCTTCCACAACCGTGTTTGAAAGG
>JAFWXR010000003.1 GCA_017517965.1 Clostridia bacterium | reverse complement strand
TTTCTACACCGATGCAAACGGACAGCTTGTTACACCGGAGAAACTGGAATACGGCAAGGGATATTCTCTTGTTGAGGTTCAGGCTCCTTACGGATATGTGCTTGACAGCACACCGGTGTACTTTGATGTGGCAGAGGAACATTCTTCCGATGAGGGTGGTATTACCGTGATTAAGGTCGATAAGCCTAATATGGCTCAGAAAGGTACTGTCAGCATTGAAAAGACCGGCGAGGTATTCTCAGGGGTAAATATCTCTGGAGAGGAAAATGCCGATGTGATTTATCAGCCTGTCTATGAAGTGAAAGGTCTTGCAGGTGCGGTTTATGAGATTACCGCAGCAGAAGATATTATCACTCCCGACGGTACACTCCGTTATGCAAAGGGCGAGGTCGTAGATACTGTTACCACAGATGAAAACGGACTTGCCAAGAGTAAGGAGCTTTATCTCGGAAAATATACGGTGGTTGAAATTACTGCACCGGAGGGTATGGTCATCAACAAAGAAGCTCACGATGTTGAGCTGACTTATGCCGGTCAGGAAGTGTCTGTAACCGAAACCGCCACAAGCTTTGTAAACGACAGGCAGAAAGTAGCGGTAAGTCTTGAAAAGACTATTGAAAAGAACGACATCTTCAATATCGGCAACGGCGATGAAATGAAGAATATCAGCTTCGGACTTTTCGCCGCAGAAGAACTTGTTTCTGCAAGCGGTACTTCTATTCCGGCAGACGGACTGATTGAGATTATCTCACTTTCCGAGAACGGCAAGGCTGTTATCAAACCGACCTTCCTTTCGGAAGCTACTATGTAAAGGAACTTGCAACCGATGAGCATTATATCCTTTCCGACAGCAAGTATCCGTTTACTTTCAACTATGCCGGTCAGGATACCGCAAATGTTGAGATTGCGGTCAATGACGGCAAGCCGATTGAAAACAAGCTCATTTACGGTTCTGTTTCCGGTAAGAAGATTACCGAAAACGGCGAAGCACTGGGAGGTGCTGTAATCGGTCTGTTTAAGGCTGATGAAACCGTATTTACAAAAGAAAATGCTTTGATGACTGCTACCTCTGAAAATGACGGTAGCTTTTCTTTTGACAAAGTACCGTATGGAAACTGGATTGTAAGAGAAATCGAACAGCCGAAGGGCTTTGTGCTTGATGAAACTTCTTATGAAGTTAGAATCTCCGAGGTCGGTCAGGTCATTGAGGTTGAAATCGTCAATGAGTATGTTCACGGCAATATCAAGTTGACTAAGGTCGATGAAGATTACCCGGACAACAAGCTGACAGGAGCGACCTTTGAGGTTTACAAAGATGTAAACGGAGACGGCAAATTGGACGACGGCGACGAGCTTATTGGTTTGCTTACCGAAACCTCTACCGGTATTTACGAGATGAAGGAGATTCTTTACGGAAAATACCTTGTAAGAGAAACCAAAGCACCGGAAGGCTTTGAGCTTGATAAGGGTGTGTACTCTGTTTTCATTGAAAAAGATGAAACCACCTACGAGGTAGAAAACAAAGCCGGCGTCGGCTTTATTAACACAGCTATGAAAGGAAACCTGAAAATCGTTAAGACTTCCTCTGACGGTAAGGTTGAAGGCTTCACTTTCAGAGTTACAGGAGTAAACGGTTATGACCGAAGCTTCACGACCGATAAGAACGGCGAAATCATTATCGAGGGACTTCGTATCGGCGATTACACCATTTCCGAAGTTCAGGATAGTGTTTCTGCTTCCTATGTGCTTCCTGCGGATAAGATTGCAACCGTAAAGGTCGGTTCTACTACCGTTGTGGAAATGCACAATGAGCTGAGAGATACACCAAAGACCGGAGATAACAGCAATGTGGGCTTGTGGACGGCACTTGCGGGACTTTCTGCCCTCGGTATTGTCGGCACAGCCGTTGTTGCGTACAGAAAAAAGAAGAAGGAGGACAATGAGTAATGGACGCTAAAACAATCGTAGCAGTTGTATTAGTCGCCTTTATTATCGGCGGCTTTATCTTCTTGCAGATTAAGAACAGAAAGAAATAAGGAACGCTTGTGTGGGCGGAGTGAAAACTTCGCCCACCGTTCTTTTACGGAGGTGCATTATGAATAAGCAAAAGACGGTTGACAGCAAGGTGCTTGCAATACTCAGAGAATGCCCCGAAACGAGGTATGACGATATGCAGCTTATCCTTTGCTATTACAACCGATACAGCTATATGAGAGTCGGAGATTTACCGCTTGAGGATATAGTCAACAACTATAAAGGGTACGGCTTGCCGTGCTTTGAGACTATCCGCAGAGCAAGACAGAGAGTGCAATCCCTGTTTCCCGAACTGTCAAGGCAGTGCAGTGGCTGCGACTGCGGAAACATCAGAATTGTGATTGAAGTAAGCTGAGGTGTGGATATGAACGAGGGAAAAAGAAAAATCGGTGAATACACTGTTCTTTGCTCGGTCAATGTGGGCGAAAAGGAAGTTATCTTGGCTTCCAATGAGCAAAGCACAAACGGCGATAAATTTATGTGCGGCTTTGCAGAGCGAAACGACCTGTTTGAACTGTGTTCGGAATGTATGGTAAGCGATGACTATATTGAAATCGTACACCTTTTCGGAAGCCGTGTGGCAAATGAAGCGGAGCTTTTCAAGGAACAGGTCGAAAAACTGGATATTCCAATCACACTCATAACGGAAGCCGACTGTATCCCCGACCACTATTCCAAAGACATC
>JAFWXR010000019.1 GCA_017517965.1 Clostridia bacterium | reverse complement strand
GTGGGATATTTAACATTATTTAAAAAATCTTTAATCGCCATTTTTCCTCCCGAAGCTTATTATCAAAAGTTAAAAATGAGCCTAAATTTCTGCATTTAGGCTCATTTTTGGTCCGAGTGACAGGGATCGAACCTGCGGCATCGAAGTCCCAAACTTCGCGCGCTACCAACTGCGCCACACCCCGATTTTTATTCGATTTTTCATTGTTTTTGCGTAGAAGTGGGACAAACTGTGGTCAAGTCCGATTTTTACGCATTTTTGTAAATTTGCAAAGTGCCGAAAACCCGCATAAATAAAGGATTTTTCGCACTTTTGATTTTTCGAAGCGGCGTGGGTTATGCTCGCTCCCAAATGATGCGTGGTACATTACGGAATTTAAAGGTACTGTTTCTGTAAGCCGGGTTCTGTCGTGGGCAATCATCTGTCTTGTCTTTATGTTACCACAAAGCTCTGTGCCGCCTCGCTCTTAAATTACGGTCGGGGAGATCGGGCATTTCTGCCGTTTGCGGGGCGTTGCTTCGGATAGGGTTTACATTTGCTTGTACGTTACCGTAAAGCCGGTGAGCTCTTACCTCGCCTTTCCACCCTTATAGCAAAAATTGCTACGGTTTATTTCTGTTGCACTTTCCCGGAAGTCACCTTCGGCGGACGTTATCCGTTATCCTTCCCCTGTGAAGCCCGGACTTTCCTCACGGTAATACCTTACGGCACAATACCGCGCGATTGCCTGAAACAGTACCGCGAAAGATTATATAATATTTTATCTCATTTGTCAAGTGATTTCATATAAAAAGAATTACAGGATAAAACACAAGTGCCATATATCAAAATCTGTTTTCTTTTTTTGCTGTTTGCGGTTGACAAATGATTTGATTTAATATACAATATTATACAGTAGTAAAATTTGTTATTTACAGTTGTACACCGTAAAGCGGTGTGCAGGCAAAAATACTTATTGAGAGGTTAGTTATGATATTGAATTATTCAAGGATCGACGGAGATAAATATACCGTTTCGATTTCTTTTTCCGAAGCTTTTGATGGCATATTGACAACGGAATTCAAGTGTACAAGCTGCGGCAGAACTGTGACGAGGGAAACGCACTTGTCAAGCGGAAAAGACTTTGTTGTTGTTCACGAAAACGTTGAATTTTTGTCAGGCGACTACATTGTTACAGTTACCGCAGGCTCAGAATCCAAATGCGTTAAGTATGTAAAGGGTTATCCCCAACTTTCGGGCGACACGGTCAAAATGGCTGTTGCTGAAATGACACTTGATGAAAAGTGCTCACTTTTCGTTGCTATGGGCGCTGACAGACATATGGCGGCGACAACATATGTTGTTGAAAGACTCGGTATACCCATGATGTATCTTGCAGACGGCCCTGCCGGTCTTCGTGTAAACGTTCCGACGGTCGGATATCCGTCAGGCACAACACTTGCCAACACTTGGGACCCATCTGCTATGGAAAAAGTAACTGCGTTTATGGGCGATGACTGTAACAGTTTTGGCGTTGATATATTGCTTGCACCCGGTATGAACATTCAAAGATACGTTCTTAACGGCAGAAACTTTGAATATTTCTCCGAGGACCCGTATCTTAACGGCATAATGGCAGGTCACTATACGCTTGGTGTACAGTCTGCAGGTGTCGGTGTTTCGCTCAAGCACTATACGACCAACAATCAGGAATTTAACAGAGGCGGTGTATCGACTGTTATCAGCGAGCGTGCGCTTCGTGAAATTTACCTTAAAGGCTATGAATACGCCGTTGAAATGGGCAACCCTTATACGGTAATGACAGCTTACAACAAGATAAACGGTGTTTGCGCACCTACTGCAAAGGATCTTATTACCGATGTTCTGCGAAATGAATTCGGATTTGACGGATTTGTTATGAGTGACTGGGGCGCACAGGGCACAAAGGATGCAATGATCGCCGCAGGCAACGATATGTACTGCGGAAGCCCCGATGTTCCTGCTGATATTGCCGCAGTCAAGGAAATGGTTGAAAACGGCAAGATCGACGAAAAAGCACTTGACTTGTGCTGTGAAAAGATACTTTCCGTTGTTGCACGCTCACAGGCGATGAACAGAGGCGAGGTATCGTATACGATATCGAACAAGGCTGAAAAGCTTCAGACTGTACGTAAGGTCGGTGCTGACGGTATGATCCTTATGAAAAATGACGGTATGCTCCCGATGCAGAACGGCAAAAATATTGCGCTTTTCGGTAATGCATCGTATATTACAGAGCATTGCGGATACGGTGCGGGCTATGTCATCGTTTCCCACGTTGTAACCGTAAAAGAGGGATTTGAAAACGCTAATTTCAGCATCAACGGTGAAGTAGCATCGCTTTATACCGACTGCAAGCGTCACCCGCACATTCTGACTCAGGAAATGAATCCGACGGATGACCAATTCGAAATCGTTATAACCGAAGAAATTGCAGAAAAAGCGGCACAGACATCAGATTTCGCTGTATTCACTATC
>JAFWXR010000018.1 GCA_017517965.1 Clostridia bacterium | reverse complement strand
GTCTTTCACTCAACCTTATATTTCATACACGGTCTGCCGCCGGTTTCGTAATTCATTTCACTGACCACTCTACCCGATTCGGCAAGGTAGTTCATATATCTGCGCACAGTTACGCCCGTAAGATTTACTTTTTCGGCAATCTCATCGCCGGTAAACCAAATGCTTTTATTGGCGTTTAGATATTCCATAATAAGTTCAAGCGTTTTTTCTTGAATACCTTTTGGAAAAAGGTCATCGCTCTTTTTGCGGGAATTGTCGATAATATGGTCAATGTTTTTTTGGTTTAACGTTTCAATATCCTTGAGCGCATTGTTTTGTGCTATATATTTTTCAAGAGCCATTTGAAAGCGGTCAAAGGTAAAGGGCTTTACAAGATAATCCACAATACCAAGGTGTAAAGCTTCTTCCAAAGACTCACGCTCATTTGCCGCCGTTACCATAATGGCATCCACAGTGATTTGTTTGTTACGGATCTGTCGGAGCGTTTCAAATCCGTCCATTTTTGGCATAAACACATCCAAAATCAAGAGATCTACCGTGTTATTTTCAATGAAATCAAGAGCACTCAGACCGTTATTACATTTACCGACAATTTCAAAGTTCTTGTTTCTTTTTATGTATTGTTCGTTTATCATTGCGACCATCGGGTCGTCTTCTACGATTAAAACCTTATACATTGTCATTCTCCTTAACAAAACTTATCGAGAAAGAGCTTCCTACGCCTTCCTGAGACTCTACCGTGATTTTACCGCCGAAGTTTTCTACTATTTCTTTTACTTGATATAGTCCCGTGCCTCTACCATCACCTTTGGTAGAAAATCCGTTTTCAAAGATGTGTTCCATATCCCTCAACTTGATACCGCTGCCCGTATCGTCAACGGTAATCAACACGGCACCGGGTTTGGAGTAAATACCGAACATCAGCTCTTTGTGTTTATTATAGTCGGTGCTTTCATTCATCGCATCGAAGGCATTATCAAGTAGGTTGCCGATAACGGTTATCAGCATTTCGGAAGGAAGATTCATATCTGCTGTAGAATAATAACATCCTTCACGCAGTACAAAATTAATGTTGAGTTCGGACGCTCTTGCAATTTTTCCGATGAGGAGTGCCGCAACAGCAGGTTCGCTGACAGCGTTCATAACCTTACTGATATTTTCACGTTGTACCATTGTGATATTTTGGATGTACGAACTTGCATCATCATACATCCCCATTTGTATCAAGCCAAGAATAACGTGTAGCTTATTTGTGAAATCATGATTGTTTGCTCTCATAGAGTCCACAAGATACCGTGTTCCTGAAAGTTCTTCCATTAGTTTTGTATATTCGGCTCGGTTATGAAGAATAGCAACCGTTCCCACAGTCATTCCATCTTCTTTAATCGGTACACAGTCAAGAATAATGTCTGCCTTTGCAAGATTGATATTCCTTTCCTTGTCGCCGCTTTTTATGTTACGGGAAAGAATATCATCACCAATAACATCCACACTTTGTCCAACAATGTTAATCAGCGGACGATCGAAAAGCATACGGATTGCGGATTCATTGGCAAACTGTATGACTCCGTTTGTATCGAAAGCAATGATACCTTCCGCCAAGGTTTCAAGGATATTGTCACGCATTTTATACATCGCCGTAAACACATCCGGCTCATATCCCATAAGGCCCTTTTTGATTTTACCCGAAAGATTTCCCGCAATGATCAGTTCAATTAAAATTGCAACCACGGTAATAAGGAGAAAGATACATAACATCTGCGCTGTTTCGGTCTTGATGTTTTTCATCAGCATGATCGCCATAACCACGCCGACATATTCTCCGTCCTCATTATACACCGCAGCATAAGCACGGCGCTGATTTCCTGATGGGCCGCTTTCGTTCACAGCGTAGTAGCCGTCCGTATTGCTTTTAAAGTCGGGCATATTTCCGTCGTACTTCGTTCCGATCAAAGCATGGTTGGAATGATACATACGAATACCGTCATTGTTTACAACAGAGATGACGTCAATATCATCAAGAGTGTCTTTCAATGCATCCAGATATTCAATGATAACACTCTCTTTTTCGCTGCTCTTACCCGTCATCATCGGAGAATTAGCAATTGCTTCAGCTACGTTCTGCAGATTTTGGTCACGCTTCTCCGTTTCAAAATGAATATTGATAAGCGTTCCTGCAACACCTAAAATCAGCGCCATTGAAATAATCAAAATAAGCTGTGTACGAAAGAACAATTTTTGAATACCGTTGAGCGATATTCTTGGTTTATCTGCCGCTTCTTTTCCTGCTTTCATACCTTTACCATCCCTGAGTTTGCATAATTATATCATAATTGAACGGATTTTTCAATTTTCAAACCTTTCAAAAGAACTTTTGAAAGTAAAAAAAGTGAGTTAAAACGACTGTTTATGTTTCTATTTTTCGAAAAATTGTCTTTTGTATGGGACGGTGCTATCATACTTGCGAAGTCCAAGCAACGCAAAGGAGAAAGATTATGGGATCAATTTTAGAAACGGTTATGCTTGTGTGCTTCGGCTTTTCTTGGCCGTTGAACGTTATTAAGGCATACAGAGCAAAAACCGCAAAAGGAACAAGTCTGCTGTTTATTTTACTTATCATCACCGGTTACATAGCAGGCATTTCCGCAAAGCTTATTTCGGGGCAGATCAATTATGTGCTGATTGCTTACATTTTGAATTTGGCAATCGTATCTTTGAACTTAATCGTATATTCCCGCAACGTTTCGCTTGACAGGAAGCGTTTGCAAGGTATGGAGGCATAACAATGAGAGAATCAGAAATTAAAAACTACACAAAACTCAATGAACTTGCCGAGAAAGGCGGTATTGTAATATTCGGCTGCGGTGTGGATAAGGATATTCCCACTTGCGAAATCCGTCAGGCTTTTGCCGTAGAATCAAAGATTTATAACCGCAGTTTTGAAAGTGTTTCTGTAAATGGTGCTTTGAGTATATATAAAGAAACTGTAGCTGCTCTTTCACCCGAAACGGTTTTGTTACATATCGGAGAAACAGATATAGATTTCTTTGCTGAAAACTCTGCCGAGTTTGATAATAAATATCGTGAACTCATCGGATACATCAAGTCGCAAAACAAAAAATGCCGCATTGCCATTATTTCGTTAAGAAATTATGATAGCGATCCGCAAATTGAAGAAATCAACAAACACTTAAAATACATTGCCAATTCGGAGCAATGTGAATACGGCGATATTGCAACTAAGAAAGTTTGGAACCCAAAAGCAACCATAGATGCAGTATCCTTCGTTTATTCAATTGGCTTTGTTCACCCTCTCAAAAATAAGCGTTCTTTATATGACCTTGTAAAAATGCTGTTTTGCTATAATGCGTAAGGATTAAAAGTCAGTGATAGCAAAAAACTCACCCATTCGAATGAGTGAGAAATAAAAAGTAAAAGTGCCGAAAACATAGTGTTTTCAGCACTTCTGGCACCCCCTACGCGAATCGAACGCATAACTAACCCTTAGGAGGGGTTTATTATATCCATTTAACTAAGGGGGCATATATCTTTATCTATTTTAATATATTCTGTGCAAAAGGTCAATATAAAAAAAGAAGGGATGCTATACATCCCCTCTTTTTTTATTAGTCGATTACCGACGGTACTTCGTAAACGTATACCGTATCAAGTGCTCCGATATTGTCGGAATCCTCTGCCGTCTCCTCTGTGAGAAGCGTGTAGAAGAACATATAATATACACCGTTATCGGCATCCGAAAGTGTTATCTTGTCGAGCTTGTTTATTGTAATACCGTTTACCTCTTCAAGAAGCTTGCCATCCTTTGCGTCTTCCTCATCAAAGTCATCGAGTGAAGTGTTGATGCCGAATATCTTGGTTTCATCACAGCTCATAAGTGAAACGTATGATGAATCTGCCTTGATTTCACCGGGAATTGCCTCTTCGCTGTATATGAGGTTACCGTTTTTGTCAACTACCCAACCTGCCTCAACAGAATTTGTGAGTGCGCTTACGTTATATACTCTGTAGTAAGAGCCTCTGTTGTAGGTTGCATAACCGAACTGAACGTTGCCGTATGAGATATATTCAAGGTCTACCATTATCTTACCGTCGCTTGAATCCTTGACTGCAACCTTGCCGTTTGAAAGAAGCTGGATATAAACGAGTCTGCCTGCTTCGAGCTTTTCGCCCTCGCCTTCAGCATTTACGAGCTTGTTTGAAACAGCATCTTCGGTGTAATAAGTCACCTTTTCGCCGTCAACAATCATCGTTATTTCAAGTCTGAAGGTATTTGTGCCGTTTGCCGTCTTGTTTTCACCTGCAACGACTCTGAAGCTTTCAACAACACCGAGTACACGCTGTGCAGAAGTTGCTTGGGGTGATGCAAGAACTATCATTGCAACTACTTCGCCGTCTGCGAATACGAGAGTATATTCGCCCTCTTCATAGAATTCGGGAATGTTTGCCGCAGTGTAGTAGAAGGATTCAATCTCGCCTCTTTCATTTTCCGCATGATACATACCCTTGAAGTTTTCTGCTGCAAAACCAACGTAAGACGTTACCTTCTTTTCGTTGCCGATAAAGAAGCCCTTATCCTCATTGTATGAAAGGTTGTCCTTAAATGACTTAACCTCCCAGTCGAGTTCTGTGTTTGTAGGACCGCCTACCGCTTCGATGTCAGAAATTGCAACGATTCTCGATGCCTTCTGAGTATCATCGTCTATTTCAAAGTGGATATAGTTGTCCACGATGTCATACTTTTTGTCAGTTGTGTTGTATGAGAAAAATACTTCGTTGTCGCCGCCTGCCGTGAGCCAGCCCTTTGCGGTGTCACCGTCAAACGCCGTGAGAATATCATCTACCTCTGAGTCAACAGCAAGCTCAATTGTCTTCTCTGTGCCGTCCGAAAGAACGATCTTGATTGATGCTGTCTTGTTGTTGCCCCACTTGTCAGCATTATCCTGTGCAAAGATAACCTTACCGAAGGAAAGTTCGTGAGTCTGTGTTTCTTCGGTTACAACAACAGCCGCAACGTATCCGTTTGCATCGAGATACATCTTGACCGTGTCACCGATGTTCTTGTCAACGCCTGCAAATACGCCTGTTTCGGTCATCTTGCCCGTTGACTGATAGGTTGTGCCGTCAACAATCGCCGTTGTTCCCCTCTGACCTACAGAAGAAAGGACACCGATTTTTGTCTGTGCAACCTTTGCATCGAGATATGCCTGACCGTCGCCTCTTCTGCTTACGGTTACGTTGGCATAAATCGGGTCACCGCTGTAATCAAGACCTGTGAATGCATCAAAACCGTTCACGTAGATCGATGCAAACTGTGTCTTACCTGCTACTGCAGAAGAAAACTTCATTGTCTTTGATGCAGTTGTTGCAGCATTTACCTGCACCGTCAGTGCATTTGAAATTACGAGTGTTTCGTAAACACCGTCATTGTCTCTGTCAATGAGTGTGACCTTATTTGATGAATTATTGCCGTCCTTTGAGAAGTAGTCTGCTACCTTGAGGTACTTGCCTGCGCCTGCATCTGTGTCAGCCTTTGTGTAGTAGCCGTTACTTCCCTGAGTGTATACCGTATCAAAAGCATAAAATCTTGTGTTTGATGCAGTATAAAGATTACCTACGGGCATTGAGTTGCCGTCAACCTTAAAGGGATAAGCAGAGGTGCCTTTACCTGTAAGTTTATCCTGTGTAGTGCTGTAAACTACGCTGTTTGATACGACAGAAACGAGTTCGCTTGAAGCGCTTACCGTGGGGGTGTCGATATAGGCAATAAGGTCCTGACCGAAAAGGTCATTTGCATCGCCTGCATATTCAAAGACGTAAGTCTTGCCGTTGATATCAAGTGCTATTTCATTTTCCTCAAGTGTGCCACCCGTGTAAGTCCACATATTTTCGTAAGTTGCAACAAGGCTTACAGAATTTGTTTCGTCACCGCCGATAGCAGTAAGACCGAACACGAATTCAATCGGCGCAACCTTCTTGTAAACTTCGGTGCCGTTTGAATTCATCTCACCCGTTGCTCTGAGGCAGAGTCTTGAAGGTGTATAAAGCAGGTTGTACGCCATCTGTGCAATCTGACCTCTCGTAGCGTAAGCATTAACATCGTCCACCGTTACATCATCAAGAAGGCCGAGTGCTCTCGCTTCCTGAATGTAACCCATCGGATAGGTGAGTGTCTTATCCGTTACGCTGGCTACTATCATCTTTATTGCTTCCTTAACAGCAACGTTATTGTTAGGAAGGAAGGTGCCGTCACCGTAACCGCCTACAATACTGTTTGTCGTTGCCCAGTTAACGTGGCCGTTAAACCATACGTTTTTTGCAACGTCCTTAAACTGTGACTCACCTACGTAGAGGTTTGCCATCGGGTCATCCGAACCGCCGTATACAACGTAGAGTATTTTAGCAAGTTCTGCTCTTGTAATTTTGCTTTCGGGGCGGAACGTGCCGTCCTCATATCCACCGAGAACATTGAGTGATGCAAGAAGATCTATTGCGCTCGAATACTTGTAGTCATCCTTGACATCCGGAAACGTTCCGGCCATAGCTGCTACCGACATTGAAAACATAAGTGCAGCAACCAAAAGCAATGAAATGATTGTCTTTTTCATCTGTGTCCTCCTATAGAAATAAAAATAAGACAGAAGGCACACCGTAAATTCTGTCTGAACGATGTGTTTCTGTCTTTGAGTACACTATACCCGATTTAATTTTCACTTGCAACACTTTTGCCCTATGCGTAACGTAAAAGAAACAATATTACAGGTATATTTCATACATATATCAAAAAAATCCGCAATACCGAAGTATTGCGGATTTTATCATTTTGTTTTAAGCAAACGCCTGAAAATTAGTGGTTTGCAATTACGGGATTCTGGAATACGAATACAGTACCCATATTGCCTACGTTTTCAGGATCAACTGCTGTTTCCTCTGTAAGTGTTGTGTATGCGAATACATAGTAAACACCTGCATCGGGATCAGTTACAGAGATTGAACCGCCTGCCTTGATATCTTCAGCCATTACAGTCTGGAAGATACCCGTAGCCGTGTTGTTAACGTCTGCAACCTTATTTACAGTGTAGTAAACAGTTTCATCACATGTTCTGATAGAAGCCGTTCCATTTGTTGTAAGCGTACCCTTTGTAGCAGTTTCATTATAAACAGGTCTGCCGTTTACATCCTCTGTCCAACCTGCAGGTATAGTATTGGTAAGCTTTGAAATCTTGTTTATGCTGTAGAAGTTGCTTCTGTTGTAGTCTGTGTAAGCAAATGTAAGATCAGTGTTCATAAGGTATGCTATATCAAGAACTGTGCCGTTGCCGTTTGTGCTTGTCTTAGTCTTGATCTTACCATCTGAGAGAAGCTGGATATACATAAGCTGATCCTTTGCAAGACCTTCACGGTTTACATCGCCGTCGATTTCAACTGTGGGAAGCTTGTTTGCTGCAAAGTCTTCCGTATAGAACGTCTTTGTTTCGCCGTTTGTCCATACGTCAACTGCATATCTGTAGCTTGCCTTGCCTGCAATCGTGCTTTCGCCTGCAACTGACTTCCAATCTGTAACGATACCGAGAACCTTATCATCAACGTATGAATCGGGCTTTTCGATAACAAGCATTGCTACGATTTCACGGTCAGCCTTGATGATGATTATCTCACCCTGGTTGTAGAATTCGGGAATTGTTTCTGCATTGTAGTACGCTGACTCAATGACACCTTCGTCATTTTCGCCGTAGTACATACCCTTGAATTCAATTGCCGGCCAGCCGTAAGCTGTAGTTACAGTTGTCTTGTCACCTGCATAGAAGCCGTTTTCTTCACTGTAGCAGAGAGTATCTGTAAGATGCTCATAGCTCCATGAAACTGTGCTGTTAGCAACTGTAGGACCGTTCGTACCAAGGTCTTCGATTGTCATTATGTTCTTAACAACGCCTGTAGTTTCATCAACTTCAAGCTGAATATAGTTGTCAACGATTTCGTACTTCTTGTTTGTAACATCATATGCCCAGTATGTTTCATTTGCTGCTGATGCTGCCCACTTTGAAGGTACTGTTGTGTAGAATGTATATTCTGAATCTTCAAGATTCTGCTCTGTTGCAAGTGAATATGTCTTTTCATTACCATCCATATCAACAACAGTCATACTTGCAGCAAGATTCATACCGTATCTGTCTGCTTCTTCTGTTACAGCTGTTACCTTAACGATGTTAAGACCGTAATCTTCCGTAGAATCAACGAGAACCATTGTCTGCGCATAGCCACAGTCGTCAAGATATATACGAACCGTCTGACCGAGCATATCTCTCATATTGTGGAAGAAGCCGTAAGAGTCGTTGTTTGATGTGAAGTAGTAGCTTGTGTAGCTCTTACCGTCAACTCTTGCTGACTTACCGTTTGATACGATAGATTCAAGATTACCTTCTACAGCTTCTGAAACGTTTGCTGTAAGGTAGGGCTGACCGTCACCCTTGATAGTAACATAGAAGTTACCGTATACGGGTCTGTAAGGATCGTTGAAATCAAGTTCCTTGAACTTTTCAAAGCCTGTAACGTAGTCTGCTGAATAGAGCGTCTTGTTACCGATAGCAGTAACCTGATCAACGTAGTCTGTAGGCTGAGCAGAAAGCTCTATTGTCTTTGCATCAAAGCTATACTTTACAACTTTATGGTTTGCAACGTAGTACTTGATGAACGTATCATATTCGCCGTTACCGTCAGCGTCAATTACAGTGATGGGGTTATCCTGTGCTCTTGCACTTGTACCGGTAATAGCAGAAAGTCTCATCTGGTTTCTGTCCTGAAGAGTTTCAGTCCATCTACCTGTTGATTCCTGTGTGAAGATAGTTTCAAAATAGTAGTGTCTTGTTGTTTCGTTCTGTTCTCTTACGTCTTCATAAGCATCGAGGGCAATTGTTGTACCGTCTACATTTGCAGAAATGTATCCGCTGTTAGCCTTCATCTTATTGAGTGTCGTTGAAATAGCAGTACTTCTTGAAACAACAGCCACGAGTTCATCTTTATCTGTGAGATAAAGTGTGAGATAGTGACCGAAAAGATCGTTTATATCTGCTTCATAGTCATATACATAAGGTGTATTGGCAACGAGTGTGCCTGCCTTACCGTCAGCATTCTTGTTGTAGAGCCAGAATGCAACCTGACCTTCTTCAAGCTTAGCACGACCCTGAATAGTGAACACGTCATCATATGTACCTGCAAGCATAGCAATATGATCGCTGTTTTCGCCACCGATTTCGTTAAGGCCGAATACGAATGTTATAGCGGGCTTCTTCTCATAAATTTCGTTACCGTTGATGTCCATTCTGCCGGTTGATGCAAGGCAGAGACGGCTGTTTGTAACAAGAAGGTTTGCAGCCATCTGTGCAATCTGACCTCTTGTTGCAGGAGCGTCTATATCGCTGATGAGAACATCGTCAAGAAGGCCGTAAGCTCTTGCTTCCTGGATGTAACCCATAGGATATGAAAGTTCCTTATCCGTAACGCAAGTTACGATCATCTTAACGGCTTCCTTAACAGCAACGTTGTTGTTGGGAAGGAAAGTACCGTCGCCGTAACCGCCGACAATCTTGTTAAGATATGCCCAGTTAACGTGACCTGCAAACCAAGCGTTTGCAGCAACGTCGTCGAAGTTTGTTTCAGAAGCAAACATCTTGCCTTCTGCGTCAACGAGTCCGTTAAACACTACATACACAATCTTAGAGAACTCAGCTCTTGTAATATTGTTTTCGGGTTTGAATGTGCCGTCCTCATAACCTCCGAGTATCTTCAGAGATGCGAGAAGATCAATTGCCTGCTCATAGTCGCTGCCTGCAGCAACGTCCGGGAATACTGATGCACTTGCTGTCATAGTTACAGCGGAGAGCATAAGCGCCAGCACGAGAAGCATTGAAAGCACTTTTGTAATCTTTCTCATAAATGTCCTCCTATTTTTATGGAAACTACTCCATAATATATTTTTACTGTTACAGTATATCTTACTTTTGATTTTTTTGCAATAGCATTGTTGCAATGTAATAAAATTGTAATAAAAGTAATAAACAAAAGGGTGCAAATTGCACCCTTTACTTTATTTCATTCTGTCATACGCCGCCTGTGCACATTCGAGTACACCTGCAACGTTCATGGCATCAAGCTGTTTTATGTATGCATCCCATTCTTTGTCAATATCAAGCTCACCGATAATAAATTTTGCGGTCATCTGTTCTGCATATGTCTTAATATTTGCTATTGCTTCGGTTACAATTTCATCTTCTTCTTCAGTATAGATGAGTTTTACTATTTCTTCTTCAGGATTTGAACCTTCGTAAAGAAGCTGTCCGTCTGCACCCGTTTTAATAACGTTGGGTATGCCATTCCATACAGCACCGGCTGTGGTTGCTTTCTGGCGGATATACGGACCTGTCTGGAACCAGTGACTGTTCTGAACTTCACCCCACTGCAGAACCTCTACCAGATAAGGCTCGTATCCAAGTGAATCGTACATAGCCTTGTCTCCCTCACGAGGTTCAAGCCAGTCTGTACCTTTTACACCATAACGGCTATGTATGGACACGTCTTCACTTGCCATATAATCACCGAAACGGAATACTGCTTCAGGATTTGTTGCATTAGCAGCTATCAATATACCTGCCATAGGTTTTGCAGGTGTGTGTGAGGACAAGGGTTTACCGTTGTTCCATGAACTGTTGAGCGGGGGAATTGCCAGATATTCCACTCTTCTCGGGTCATCTTCAGCAATACGTGTCGCATCTGTCATTGCCCATGCGGCAATGATAGTTTCGTCGTAGTTTACCATTGACTTGAAGCCTGCAGAATCCTGCGAGAATGCAAGCGGGTCAATAAGGCCGAGATCATAAAGTTCATTTATATACTTAAGGCCTTCCTTCCACTCATCGCTGAGAAAAGCAAAACCAAGTTCACCGTCTTTTACGTACATATAGTTGCTGCCACCCGCATATACAAATGCATTCATAAGATAATGAATCCATTTCTTACTCGAAGCATAACTTGAAATACCCACTTCATCTGCTTTGCCGTTGCCGTTAGGGTCATTCTTTACAACCTTAAGAAGTGCCTCCTTAAAGTCTTCCGTTGTATGAATTTCATCGGTGTCTACGCCTGCAGCCTCAAACCAGGGCTTATAAACAAACATTTTGCTGTTGTTAGCCAATATTGAGTCATTGAGCTGGGGTACGTAATAAATTTCTCCGTCAGGCATAGTCATATAGGGGTAATAGTTCCATCCGATTCTTTCAATGGCTTCATACATATTAGGTGCAATATCCTTGTTGTATGCATATTCCGTAACCGGTACTATAACGCCTGCTTCAGCAAGATTTATAACCATACCGTCCGAGAAGGAACCGCCGTTTGACGAAAGAATAGCATCCTTAAACTCTTCACCGCCTGCGGCTGCCATAAGATTTATCTTTGTTGAGTATTCCTTTGACGGCAGTACTGTCATAACAAGTTCTGCGTTAAGTTCTTCTTCCATACGTGCCGTCTGAGCGTTTGTTTCCCAATCTTCAACGTATAGCTGATCAGGCATCATTACTGAAATTGTCTGTTTTTCTTTGAAAACAGGAAATTCACCCGGTGCATTGTACTTTGTTTCGTCATAGCCTGTTGTAAACTCATACTCGTTTCTCAGAGTGTCACCGTCATTGCTGCCCGTACAAGCCGCAAACGAGAAAAGCATTACGAGTGCCATAAAAATCGCTAAAAATCTTTTCATATTCATTCTCCTAACCAATAAAATCTGTTAAAAAGTTCTACACAATAATAAAATACCTTTTTTCTATCCTGCAATTCAATAACTATTTATTGGATTTTAGAAACTTTATTACGATTAACATACCCCATTCCCTCAACAAATAAAAATAGAGGTCAAATGCCTCCCCTACAAGCCTCCCTTGTGTCCGTCCTCACAAACTCCGCTTAGTTCCCTTTTGCTATTCGCAAAATTTCACTTGCTTCGTTGCTCGTCCTCTATCCCACCACGACGCACTTCGTTCTGCCTCGTGTCGGGAACCCTGTTTGCCTCAAGGACCGTTTGCGGAGGAGGGATTGTGATTTAAATTGAAATTCCGACGGAATTTCCACCTTAATTCCGAATTCCGAATTAAAAAAAGAGCAGTTCGTATGAACTGCTCTTTTGTGTTGTGTTGGCGTCTTCCTATCTTCCCGGGCCGCTTCCAGCCAAGTATTTTCAGCACCGCAGAGCTTAACTACCGTGTTCGGAATGGGAACGGGTGAACCTCTGTGTCATAAACACCAACTAAGGTATATTCAATACACCTTCAAAATTGAATAGTAACAGAATCTT
>JAFWXR010000002.1 GCA_017517965.1 Clostridia bacterium | reverse complement strand
TTCAAAGCTGAATACAAAAATAAAATCGGTAAAGACTTCCCCACAGACCCCAAAGAACAGCTTATGGGTGCTGTTGAAGCCGTATTCCGTTCATGGGATAACCCCAGAGCTAACGTTTACCGTCGTGACAACGATATTCCTTATTCATGGGGTACTGCCGTTAACGTACAGATGATGGCGTTCGGTAACATGGGTGACACGTCAGGTACAGGCGTTGCATTTACAAGAGATCCTGCTACAGGTGAAAAGCACCTTATGGGTGAGTTCCTTATGAACGCTCAGGGTGAAGACGTTGTTGCAGGTGTTCGTACACCTCAGCCTATTGCTCAGCTTAAGGAAGTTATGCCTGAAGTTTACGAGCAGTTCGTAGGTATCTGCAATACTCTTGAAAACCATTACAGAGATATGCAGGATATGGAATTTACTATTGAAGACAGAAAGCTCTTCATGCTCCAGACAAGAAACGGTAAGCGTACAGCAGCTGCTGCTCTTAAGATCGCGTGTGACCTCGTTGACGAAGGTATGATCGATGAAAAGCAGGCAGTTCTTATGATAGACCCCAGAAACCTTGACGCTCTTCTCCATCCTCAGTTTGATGCAAAGGCACTCAAGGCTACAGCTCCCGTTGCTAAGGCACTTGCTGCATCACCCGGTGCTGCATGCGGTCAGGCAGTATTTACAGCTGACGATGCTAAGAAGTGGGCTGACGCAGGTCACAAGGTAATCCTTGTTCGTCTTGAAACATCACCTGAAGATATCGAAGGTATGAAGGCTGCTCAGGGTATCCTTACAGTTCGTGGCGGTATGACATCACACGCAGCAGTTGTTGCACGTGGTATGGGTACTTGCTGTGTATCAGGTTGCTCAGCAATCAAGATGAATGAAGAAGCAAAGACGTTTGAACTTGCAGGCAAGACCTACAAGGAAGGCGATTATATTTCACTTGACGGTTCAACAGGTAACATCTATGACGGTATCATTCCGACAGTTGACGCTTCAATCGGCGGCGAATTCGGAAGAGTTATGGAATGGGCTGACAAGTATCGTAAGCTCGACGTTCGTACAAATGCGGACACTCCTGCAGACGCTAAGAGAGCTAAGGACCTCGGTGCTCAGGGTATCGGTCTCTGCCGTACAGAGCATATGTTCTTCGAAGAAGAAAGAATTCCTGCTATCCGTGAAATGATCTGCTCAGACACAGTTGAACAGAGAAAGAAAGCACTTGCTAAGCTTGAACCTATGCAGCAGGGTGACTTTGAAGCTATGTACGAAGCAATGGGCGGTTATCCGATAACAATCCGTTTCCTCGATCCTCCGCTTCATGAGTTCGTTCCCACAGAAGAAAAGGATATCGAAGCTCTTGCAGCAGCACAGGGCAAGTCTGTTGAAGAAATCAAGGCTATTATTGCCGGTCTCCACGAATTCAACCCCATGATGGGTCACCGTGGCTGCCGTCTCTCAGTAACGTATCCTGAAATTGCTGAAATGCAGACAGAAGCAGTTATCAAGGCTGCTATCAACGTACAGAACAAGCATCCTGAATGGACAATCGTTCCCGAAATCATGATTCCTCTCGTAGGCGAAGAGAAGGAACTTAAGTTCGTTAAGGACGTTGTATGCAAGACAGCTGACGCTATCATCGCTGAAGCAGGTTCTTCACTCAAGTACAAAGTTGGTACGATGATTGAAATTCCCAGAGCTGCAATTACGGCTGACGAAATTGCAAAGCATGCTGAATTCTTCTCATTCGGTACAAACGACCTTACACAGATGACATTCGGCTTCAGCCGTGATGACGCTGGTAAGTTCCTTGATGCATACTATGATACAAAGATTTATGAAAACGATCCCTTTGCTAAGCTCGACCAGGTTGGCGTAGGTAAGCTTGTTAAGATTGCTGCTGATCTCGGCAGACAGACAAGACCCGACATCAAGCTCGGTATCTGCGGCGAGCACGGTGGCGACCCCTCATCAGTTGAGTTCTGCCACAAGGTAGGTCTTTCATACGTATCATGCTCACCCTTCCGTGTTCCGATAGCACGTCTTGCAGCAGCACAGGCAGCTATCAACGATAACAAGTAATTGATACAAAATTATCCCCACCGAAAAATCGGTGGGGATTTTTTGTTATAGTCCTTTTTATCGGACAACTGACGTGATATAATGCAATCAAGAGGTGAGAGATATGAAACTTGAAAAAAGAGATTGTGGTGTGAAAATAGAACTCGAACCCGGCAGTTTTTTGGGCGTAGATTTTGATATTTACGGGGATAAGTTTTCGTTTAATCCTGCTTCGACTATGGGAGGTCAGTTCGGGAATTTTCTTAGTGCATTATATTCTCTGTACGCCATGGAGGAGTGGCCTTGTGAGCATCACACCCGTGATGACGGCAGTCATATAATAGAAGCAGTTTCTACAGGACTTGATTGGGACAACGAAGGCGATGTAATGCTTATCCGTATGAAGAAATATTTTGACTATATGGGAGAAATTTCTGAAAAAATATCATTGAAAATATCTACGGATTACGGAAAAACGTTTAAAAAGTTTTCGGTATATCACAAAGACCTTTGTTACGCCGTTGCAAAAGCGTGTACAGAGGTGCTCAAAGAGTACGGTGTTTTCGGATACAGATACTCAACAGAATACGATGATTTGAAATTACATCAGTTGCTCTACATAAAAGCCGTTGCACTTGATGCGTTTGAAATTATTGCTGATAAGGAGAAAACCTCGTTTGAAAAAGAAATGGAACTGCTGTTGTTTGATATGTAAATTGTAATCGGAGGTGAGAAAATGATTAAAGCAAAGTTAAATGAAAAGTTGGCACTTGCTTGTGATAAAGAAACTCCTGATTTGGACGAAATTAAGGAACTGATAGTTGCTGGTGCTGATACTAACCAATTGAATAAATATAACGACAACATCTTTGATGACGTATTTTTGGAAGTGTTGTACGATGTTCGTGATGATGCAAAAAAACTGCCGATAACTGTCAAAAAAATTAAAGAGATTATTTCTCTGATGATTGATAATGGTTTTGATATTAAACGATTCGGTCTTTCTACTATGTCACAGTTTATATTTGCAACTTACGACCTTTTCACCTTTGATCTATATAGGTTTATGCTACAATACGATCTTGCGGATGGCCCCGAAGCATATGAGGATACGCTGGAAGATATTGGTACAGAAGAAAGTTATCAAAGGTGTTGCGAGCACGACCACGATTTAGAAAACCTGTTTTATGCAATATATGAAATGGTTGAAGCAAAAATAGAGGGCCGCAACTATAAGAGTATCGAACTCTACTACGGTGCTGTGGGTTTAACAATTGATAAAATTGTATATTTCAGCGATTCTAATACAATGGTTGAAAAGAAAACTTTTACCGAGTACAATGCTGATATAGGTTTTATTTGCGGTGACAAATTACTTGTAATGCGTGATAGCGTCAACATTCTGTTTATGAATGATAGAGTGTCCGAACAACCGCAAATTGACATTTCTTCTCTATTTGGTAAGGATGTAATCGGTAGAAAAATCAAGTCTGTATCTTTTGACCATAAAGATGTTATCATAGGTATGACATACTATGGGCAGCCCACCATTATTATTGAACTTACCAACGGCAAGAAATTAAAATTCACCCATAATTTTGGTGAGTTGTCCGATAAAGAAACTCAGCCTCGTTTCTGGATTGAATAATTTTCTTCTTTTACATACTGCGGCAGTCAGCTTATCAACGACAAAATTAAGAAACGAGCCTTGTGTGGATAACACAAGGCTCATTTCTTATGTGGACATTCGGCTGTGTATATAGTAAAATTACAGTAAGAAAGACGTTGGAGGAACGGTATGGAACTTCGTGAGATGATATATAAGCGTAAATCGGTGCGCAGTTATACGGATGAGAGGGTAGATGAGGCAACACTACACAAAATACGTGATTTCTCCTGCGGATTGAAGCACTTGTACTCTGATATTAAGGTGCATTCCGAAATAGTAGGCAGAGAAAGTATACGCTGTATTTTACCGTGGACAACACCTCAGCTTATCGCAATATTCAGCGAGGAGAAAGAGGGCTATCTTGAAAACGTTGGTTTTATGTTCCAGCAACTTGACCTTTATTTGCAGAGCCTAGGCATAGGCGTCTGCTGGCTCGGAATGGGCAGACCGGGAAAAGAAATGGTTAAAAGTAAGGACGGGATGAAGTTTGTGATGCTTCTTGCCTTCGGACACCCGAAGGGTGATGCACTGCGAGGTGATGTGTCGGAATTCAAACGTCATTCTCTAAGCGATATTTCGGATAAAGAGGATGCCCGTCTGGAGCCTGCACGGCTTGCACCGTCAAGCGTGAACAGTCAACCGTGGTATTTTACACATGAGGGAGAGGCAATTCACCTGTATTGCGCTATGAAGGGACTTCTCAAAGTAAAAATGCTTACGGATATGAACCGCATTGACGTAGGTATTGCGCTCGCACATATATATGTGGCAAATCCGTTGACATTCGGATTTTATAAAGCTAATGAGGTCAAAAACGTAAACGGCTACGGATATATTGGCAGTTTTACGGTATAAGGGGATTTACATTTAAATAACGGTATGTTATCATAATACCGCAAGATAAAAGAAAGAGGTATCATAATGAAAATTTCGGGATTAAATACACCTGCACTCGTGCTTGATATAAATATACTTAAGGCAAATGCAGAGGCTATGAAGAGTATTCTTGAGAATACTTCTCTTAAACTGCGTCCTCATTATAAATCGCATAAATGTGCTTCTATAGCAAAATGGCAGATAAAAAACGGCGCGATAGGTATGACCTGTGCAAAGTTGAGTGAAGCGGAGGACTTGTGTGACGTCGGCATCGAAGATATTTTAATTGCCAATCAGATTGTAGAGCCTGCAAAAATCCGCAGACTTGCCGATCTTGCCAACAACTGTCGTCTTACGGTTTGCGTTGACAGCATTGAAAACGTGAATGCACTCTCTGCGGCTGCAAAAAACTGCGGTTCGACGATTCACTGTTTCGTTGAGTATGACATTGGTATGCAGAGATGCGGTGTAGTGGAAAATGAAGAAGTTCTTGCACTTGCAAAACACATTTTAAGCTCTGATAATCTTGAATTTGACGGCATACAGGCGTATGCAGGTCATATTTCACACGTTGAGGATATCGCTGACCGCAAGAAAATGACGGTAGAGAATTACGATAAATTAAAGAAGCTTCTCTCGTATCTCGAAGAAAACGGTATTGACGTAAAAACGGTGTCGGGAGGTAGTACGGGTACTGCTGAAATCAAAGCACTCGAAGGGCTTTACACCGAACTTCAGGCAGGAAGTTATCTGTTTATGGATGCAACCTACCGCAATTTGTCGTTGCCGTTTAAAAACTCACTCTTTATTCTTACTACCGTTGTGAGTCAGAGGGACGGTCTTACGGTTGTTGATGCAGGTGTAAAGACCTGCGGTGTCGACCAGGGTATGCCCGCACCTTACGTTGGAAGTACGGATGAAATCGTTGCAAGTGAAGAACATTTCCAGCTTCACGGTTACACGGAAAAAACGTCTGTCGGCGAAAAAATGTATCTCGTACCTGCACATTGCTGTTCAACGGTAAATCTGCACGATAAGATTTATCTTGTTGACGGAGATACTGTTGTTGACAGAATTCCGATAACGGCAAAAGGTATCGGAAGATAATATCAAAACCTCGTCATAAGACGAGGTTTTTCTGTCAACGGAGAGTAGGTTGCCTTTTCTTTGATCAAGTATTAGAATGGTCTTACAAAGGGGCGTGAATGAGATAGATACTTATATTACGGGAAAAACCATAAAGACGTTACGTGAGGAAAAGGCACTCACACAGGCACAACTTGCCGAAAAAATCGGTGTCAGCAGTAAGGCGGTTTCAAAATGGGAGACGGCAAAGGGCTTACCCGATATAACCTTGATTGAACCGCTTGCAAAGGCGCTTTCTGTTTCGGTTACGGAGCTTATATCGGGCGATACGGTTATCAATAAAAACGTATCATCAAATATACTGCGCTCAAAATTCTACGTCTGCCCGATTTGCAACAATATCATAAGAACGGTCGGAGATGCCGTTATAAGCTGTTGTGGTATTACCTTACCGCCGCTTGAAGACGAAGAAGCAGATGCAGAGCATCGGATAACCGTGGAAAAAGTTGAAGACGAGCATTTTATAACAGTAAAACACGATATGACGAAAGAGCATTATATTTCCTTTGTCGCTTATCTGACATCCGACAGAGTACAGCTTGTAAAGTTGTACCCCGAGGGTAATGCAGAAACTCGCCTTAATTTGCGTGGCAGAGGATATCTGTATTTTTACTGTAACAAGCACGGATTGATGAAACAAAAAGTTTAATGGTGTTGACTTTTTTTGAAATTTGTAGTAAAATATGCTTGTTATAACATTTAAGACTGTGACGAAAAAGAGTAGCATCTGTTTCCGGTTTAGCAAGAGAGAGGGTACCGTCGGCTGAAAGTCCCTTTAAACTGACTTATGTGAAAGCTATTTTCTGAGTCTGCCGAAAGGTCGTAACGGGTGCGTTAAACCCGACCTAAAGTGTCTGCCTTTGTGGCAGGAATAAGGGTGGTACCGCGTGAGTTTATGCTCTCGTCCCTAATGTGGGATGAGAGCATTTTTTATTTTTATAGGAGGAAAAAGTATGTCATTCTATAATATTAAGATGTCCGATAAACTTGTGGACGTAAATTCGGATATAAGGGGCGAAGTATACAGAGAGTCGCTTCGTATGAATAAAGAGGGTATTGAGGTGCTTAAACTCAATACGGGTAATCCTGCGACGTTCGGCTTCACAATGCCTGCAAGCGTAAAAAAAGCCTTGACGGAGAATATGGATAATGCGGTTGCATACTGTGATCTGCAGGGGATGCCGTCTGCGAGAGAGGCGATTGTTGACTATCACACCAAGCGTGGCGTCAAGAACGTTAAAATGGAGAATATATTTATTACAAACGGCGTTTCGGAAGCGGCGTCCATGCTTATGACGGCACTTGTCAATTATAACGACGAGGTGCTTATTCCCACGCCGAGTTATTCACTCTGGACGAATACTACGCTTATCGCAGGTGGTAAGCCCGTATTCTACAAGTGCGATGAAAAGGCAAACTGGTATCCCGATATTGAGGATATAAAAAGCAAGATAACTTCAAATACAAAAGCAATAATTATAATAAATCCGAATAACCCTACGGGTGCCGTATATCCCGAAGAGGTGCTTCGTGAAATATTAAAGGTTGCAAAGGAAAATAAACTTGTCGTTATTTCGGATGAAATATATGACAGACTTCTTATGCCCGGTGTAAGCCATACGTCTGTTGCGGCTATTGCGGATGACCAGCTTGTAATAACGCTCAACGGTCTTTCAAAGTCGCACGTTATATGCGGTTTCCGTTGCGGTTGGATGCTTATCAGCGGAAGGACCGAAGAAGCCCCTATGCTTATAGAAGGTCTGGTAAAACAGGCGTCAATGCGTCTTTGCAGTAATGCGCTTACACAGCTTGTAATACCCGCTGCACTTGAAGACAGTGCAAGTACGATTGAAATGATGTCACCCGGCGGCAGACTCTATGAGCAGAGCAAGGCGACGGTTGAAGCAATAAATAAGTGTGAAACGCTTGAATGTGTTAAAAATGACGGTGCATTCTACATTTTCCCGAAAATACTCAGGAAAGAGTGCAATATCCGTGATGACAGAAAGTTTGCGCTTGACCTGCTTCACGAAAAGAAGATACTTATAGTGCCCGGTAGCGGATTTGACTATGAGACACCCGACCATTTCAGAATAGTAATGCTTCCGCAGCCCGAGATACTTGCAAATGCGGTATACGAGATAGACGATTTTCTTAAAAATTACACACAAAAATAAAAAAACGGTGAGTTTTAAACTCACCGTTTTTTACATATAATCTCTATAAAGGAGAGTGTAGTATGAAGATTAACAAAAAATCGCTTATCATCAATATTTTAATTCCGCTTGCCATAGGCGGTCTTGCGGCGTTTCTCACGAGGGACAGTATGATGCTGTATCAAAACGTACAAAAACCGCCTCTGTCACCGCCTGCAATCGTATTCCCGATAGTCTGGACGATTCTTTACGTCCTTATGGGTATATCCGCGTATATCGTTATGGAGAAGGGTGGCTGTGATTCTACACTTTATTCTCTGCAACTGTTTGTAAATTTCCTGTGGCCGATATTTTTCTTCGGGTTTGAGGCGTATCTGTTTGCCTTCGTGCTTCTTATCGTGTTGATTGGGCTGGTAGTCGGAATGATAGTGACCTTTTACAGATGTGATAAGATAGCAGGCTATTTGCAGATACCGTATCTCGTGTGGCTTCTCTTTGCAGGATATCTTAATCTGGGTGTTTATCTGCTTAATATGTAAAAATAAGACGGGTTTTTGCCCGTCTTATTTTATGCATATGATTGCATAAAATGTTGCATAAGATGTATAAAAATATTTATAAATCGGTATGCACTAGGTTACTCGGGGGTATATGCGTTAAGGTACACTATTATATAGTATTAACAATATACAAAGTGCACAAATATATATTGGATTTTTACTGACGTTTTGTGAGTGAAAATAAAATTGCAAATTATTGCATAAATATTTAATTTTAGTATTGACAATGGGATATTATGGGGTTACAATATGGAACAGTTATTAAAAAACGTTCATTTGGAGGAAAAAACAATGAATAAAGCAGATATCAAAAAGGTTGTACTTGCGTACTCAGGCGGTCTTGATACTTCTATCATCATTCCGTGGCTCAAAGAAAATTACAATAACTGTGAAGTAATCGCAGTTTCTGCTGACGTTGGTCAGGGTACAGAACTTGACGGTCTTGAAGAAAAGGCTATAAAGACGGGTGCTTCAAAGCTTTACATACTTGACCTTAAAAAAGAATTTGTTGAAGATTATATTTTCCCCACGCTTAAAGCAGGTGCTAAGTACGAGGGTGATTATCTTCTCGGCACGTCCTTTGCAAGACCTATCATTGCAAAGAAGATGGTTGAGATTGCTCTTAAAGAAGGTGCAGATGCTATATGCCACGGTTGCACAGGCAAGGGTAATGATCAGGTTCGTTTTGAACTTTCTATAATGGCGTTCGCTCCCGATATGCCCATCATCGCTCCCTGGAGAGAGTGGGATATCAAGTCAAGGGATCAGGAAATCGATTATGCCGAAGCGCATAACATCCCCTTAAAGATAAGCCGTGAAACAAACTATTCAAAGGATAAGAATCTCTGGCATCTTTCACACGAAGGTCTTGACCTCGAAAATCCCGCAAACGAGCCTAAGTATAACGAACCCGGCTTCCTTGAACTCGGTGTATCTCCCGAAATGGCTCCCGATAAGGCAACATACGTAACAATCTCTTTTGAAAAGGGTGTTCCGGTTGCTATCGACGGTAAGAAGATGGGTGCAGTTGAAATAGTTGAGACACTCAACAAACTCGGCGGTGAAAATGGTATCGGTCTTGCAGACCTCGTTGAAAACCGTCTTGTAGGTATGAAGTCACGTGGCGTTTACGAAACTCCCGGCGGGGCAATTCTCTACAAGGCACACCAGGTGCTCGAAACAATCACGCTTGACCGTGATACTCAGCACTATAAAGAACTCGTTGCAGGCAGATTTGCTGAACTCGTTTACTTCGGTCAGTGGTTCACACCTCTTCGTGAAGCCCTCTCTGCTTTCGTTGATTCGACACAGCAGACGGTTACGGGCGACGTAAAACTCAAACTCTACAAGGGTAATATGATAAATGCAGGTGTAACGTCACCCTACACACTTTACAGTGAAGAAATCGCAACGTTTGATGAGGATGACGTTTACAATCAGGCTGATGCAGGCGGATTCATCAACCTCTTCGGTCTCCCCGTAAAAGTATGGGCTAAGAGCAAGCAGAACAATAAATAATTCCAAAAAGGATAAAAATTATGGGTAAAATGTGGGCAGGTCGCTTTGCCAAAGAACTTGATAAGACGGCAGATGATTTCAATTCGTCTATACATTTTGACAGCAGGATGTTCAAACAGGACATAACCGGCTCAATGGCACACGCAGCAATGCTTGGTGCAAAGAACATAATATCCGAAAATGACGCTAAGACCATCATTGATGGCCTTAGTGCCATTTTAGAAGATATTGAAAACGGCACATTGCAGTTCGATATGGAAGCTGAAGACATTCATATGTTTGTCGAGGCGGAACTTACGAAACGTATAGGTGACGTCGGTAAAAGACTGCATACGGCAAGAAGCAGAAACGATCAGGTTGCACTTGATATACGCCTCTGGCTCCGTGATGAGTGTGAAGAAATAATCGCTCTTATCAAAGGCCTTATGCGTGCAATAGTTAAAAAGGCAGATGAGAATAAGTCGGTTATAATGCCCGGTTATACACATTTGCAGAGTGCACAGCCGATAACCTTCGGTCATCACCTTATGGCGTATGCCATGATGCTTTCAAGGGATGTTACGAGGATTAAAGATGCTGTTGCAAGAATGAACTATTCACCTCTTGGCAGTTGTGCACTTGCAGGTACCACTTATGACACCGATCGTGATATGGTTGCAAAAAAACTCGGCTTTGACGGTGTTACACTCAACAGTCTTGACGGTGTGTCTGACCGTGATTTCTGTGTTGAACTTATGGCGGCATTCTCGACGGTTATGATGCATCTTTCAAGATTTTCCGAAGAGATAATTCTCTGGTCGTCCTGGGAATTCAAGTTTATAGAACTTGACGATTCTTATACCACGGGTTCAAGCATTATGCCGCAGAAGAAGAATCCCGATATGGCAGAACTTGTCAGAGGTAAGACGGGCAGGGTATACGGTGATTTGTTCTCTCTGCTTACAACGCTCAAAGGTATTCCGCTTGCATACAACAAGGATATGCAGGAGGATAAAGAGGCGGTATTCGATGCGGTTGATACGGTGAAAAAGTGTCTTGAAGTGTTTACACCTATGATAGATACGCTTTCTGTTCGTGCTGACAATATGCTCAAGGCGGCTAAAGAGGGCTTCATAAATGCAACAGACCTTGCTGACTATCTCGTAAAGAAGGATATGCCTTTCAGAAGTGCGTACAAGGTGGTAGGCCAGCTCGTTGCAAAATGTATAAGCGAAGGATACGTTCTTGACAATCTTCCGCTTGATGCCTATAAGGAGATTTCACCTCTCTTTGAAGAGGATTTATATGAGTTTATAAGTCTTGAAACTTGTGTAAACAAGCGTATTTCGAAGGGCGGAACCTGTCCCGATTCAGTTACACAGCAGATTAAGTATATTACGGAGTTTTTGAATGATTAAGATATTTATTGACGGTAAAGAGGGTACGACGGGGCTTCGCATCAATGAAAGACTGGCAAAGTACGATGACGTTGAAGTTATAACTCTCCCCGAGGAAAAAAGAAAAGATCCTGCAGCAAGAAAAGAGGCACTGAATAGTGCAGATGTTGCATTTTTGTGTCTTCCTGATGCAGCTGCGATAGAATCGGTAAGTCTTGTTGAAAATGAAAATACCGTCATAATAGATACGTCAACTGCACACAGAACGGCAGAGGGGTGGACGTACGGTTTCCCCGAACTGTCCGAAGGTGCTTTTGAGACTATAAAAAAGTCAAAAAGAATTGCCGTTCCCGGCTGTCATGCAAGCGGATTTATTTCGCTTGTTGCACCGATAGTTGCGGCGGGCATTCTCCCCCAAGATGCGATGGTTACGTCGCATTCGATAACAGGCTACAGCGGCGGCGGTAAAAAGATGATTGCAGAGTATGAGGGGGAAGAAAGAAGTATTCTTCTCGACTCGCCAAGACAGTACGGTTTAACTCAGAAGCATAAGCATCTGCCCGAAATGAAGGCGGTATGCGGTCTTGAAAATGAACCGATATTCTGTCCCATCGTGTCCGACTTCTACAGCGGTATGACGGTGACGGTACCGTTATTTGCATCACAGCTGGCAGACGGATATACGGCGGAAGATATAAAAAACGTTTACAAAAATCTTTACAAAGGTCCGATTGTAAAATACACCGAAGAGGTGGGTGAAGGCGGCTTTGCCGCAGGAAACACACTGTCGGGTAATGACGGAATGACGGTAGGTGTCAGCGGAAATGATGAGAGGATACTTCTCGTTTCCAATTTTGACAATCTGGGCAAAGGCTCGTCGGGTGCGGCTATACAGTGCCTGAATATCGTGCTGGGAAGAGATATGACGTACAGTCTTGATATATAAGGAGAAACTATGAAAATAATCAGTGGCGGTGTTACTGCAGCGAAAGGCTTTAAAGCAAACGGTGTTCACTGCGGTATACGTAAAAATAAAACGAAAAGAGACCTTGCTTTGATAGTAAGTGAGGTTAAGGCAAATGCGGCGGCAGTTTACACGACTAATCTTGTAAAGGGTGCACCGCTTACGGTCACTAAAACCAATATAAGTGACGGTATGGCACAGGCGGTCATCTGCAACAGCGGAAATGCCAATACGTGTAACGCAAACGGCATTGAAATTGCAAATGATATGTGTGCACTCGTTGAAGAATATGCAGGCATTGATGCTAAAGACGTAGTCGTTGCCTCAACCGGCGTTATCGGACAGACTCTTGATATAACACCTATCAGAAACGGTATGAAAGAGCTTGTGGACGGTCTGTCGTATGACGGCACGGCTGCAGCTGAAGCGATTATGACAACCGATACGGTACTTAAGGAAGTGGCTGTCAGCTTTGAAATTGACGGCGTGGAATGTAAAATAGGCGGTTGTGCAAAGGGTAGCGGAATGATACATCCCAATATGGCAACCATGCTTGTGTTTGTTACAACCGACTGTGCAATAACAAGCGAAATGCTTCAGTGTGCACTGTCTGAGGATGTTAAGACTTCGTTCAATATGGTAAGTGTTGACGGGGACACCTCGACAAACGATATGGTTTCCGTTCTTGCAAACGGTCTCGCAGGAAATAAGGTTATTGACGCCAAGGGTGAAAATTTCGATATTTTCTGTGAAGCACTCAAAAAAATCACACAAAAACTCTGCAAAATGATTGCAGGGGATGGCGAAGGCGCTACAAAAATGTTAGAATGTAACGTAAGCGGTGCTTCTGATGAGGAAACTGCAAAGACGGTTGCAAAATCAGTAATATGCTCATCGCTTTTCAAGGCGGCAATGTTCGGTGCTGATGCAAACTGGGGCAGAGTGCTCTGTGCAATAGGCTACAGCGGTGCAAACGTTGACGTAAACAAGATAGACGTTACGTTTAAATCGGCAAAGGGCGAAGTTTTCGTTTGTGAAAACGGTGCAGGCGTTGACTTCTCGGAAGAGGTTGCAAAAGAAGTGCTTCTTGAAAAAGAAATAGTCGTGGAAATAAATCTTAAATCAGGTGACGGAAAAGCGACAGCTTTGGGTTGTGATTTGACCTACGATTATGTTAAAATAAATGGTGACTATAGAACCTAACGGAGAATGATATGGAGATAAATAACACACAGAGGGCGGAAATACTTACACGTGCCATTCCGTACATACAGAAATACAGTAACAAGATTGTCGTTGTTAAATACGGCGGTAACGCCATGATAAACGAAGAACTCAAGACGGCTGTTATGGGTGACCTTGTATTGCTCAGTTTAGTGGGAATAAAGGTGGTCCTCGTTCACGGCGGCGGTCCCGAAATAAACGAGATGCTTACGAAGGTTGGCAAAAAGAGTGAGTTTATTGACGGTCTTCGTGTTACGGATGAGGAAACGATGAATATCGTTGAAATGGTTCTTTCGGGTAAGGTAAATAAGGAACTTGTGAGCCTTATTGAAGTTAACGGCGGTAAGGCAATCGGCCTTTCGGGTGTTGACTCAAGTATGATTGAAGCGAAGAAGCTTGACGAAGTACACGGTTACGTAGGTGAAGTTACAAACGTAAACGTAGAGCCTATTCTTCATCTTCTTGAAAAAGGTTATATTCCGGTAATTTCTACAGTTGCCTGTGATAAAGAGGGCAATACTTATAACATCAACGCAGATACGGCGGCCGCTGAAATTGCAGGTCATCTGGGTGCAGAATGTCTTATAACGATGACGGATATCTGCGGTATACTTACGGATAAGGATGATGAATCAACACTTATATCCAAACTTAACGTAAGCGAATGTCCCCATCTTATGAGAACAGGTGCCATATCAGGCGGTATGATACCGAAGATGGAATCTTGTATTGAGGCTATAAGACGCGGTGTGGACAAGGTGTTTGTCATAGATGGAAGAGTGCCGCACTCAATACTTATAGAAATGCTTACAGACGAAGGCATGGGCACCATGCTTGTACAGGGGTAAAGATGAACTTAAGAGAGAAAGACAACAAATACATAGCATCAAGTTATTCCCGTTTTCCCGTCACGCTCGTGTCGGGAGAAGGGGCACTTGTGTATGACGACTGCGGCAAGGAGTATATCGACCTTGGTGCAGGCATTGCCGTCAACACTTTCGGCTATTCCGATAAAAAGTGGGTTGAGGCGGTAACACAGCAGATATCAAAACTTTCACACACGTCAAATCTTTATTATACAGAGCCGGGTGCAATGCTCGCAGAAGTTCTCTGCGAAAAGACCGGGTTTAAAAAAGTGTTTTTCTCAAACTCAGGTGCTGAGGCAAACGAGTGCGCTATAAAGGCTGCTCGTAAATATTCACATGATAAATACGGTGACGGAAGATACGCCATAGTAACGCTTGTAAACAGCTTTCACGGCAGGACTGTCACTACACTTGCCGCTACGGGACAGGATGTTTTCCATAAGGATTTCAATCCATTTACGGGCGGCTTTATCTATGCTAAGGCAAATGATATTGAGGATACGCTTGCTAAAATTAAAGAGAATAATGCCTGTGCGGTTATGCTTGAACTCGTTCAGGGCGAGGGCGGTGTTATGGCGCTTGATAAGGAGTACG
>JAFWXR010000001.1 GCA_017517965.1 Clostridia bacterium | reverse complement strand
GACAGTACCACCAAAACTTATACCGTTTATACAGACGCAGGCTTCAGGGCTGTTGCAGACCTTATAAACGGCGGCAATTACTCCTATAACATCTCCTTGGCTAAAAATATCACTTTAAGCCAAAGCGTCAATTTAGGCACAAAAGAGACAAATCCTTATTCGGGAACTATCAACGGCTACGGCTACACTCTTTCGGGTGTAGTTGCCAACGGAAACAGCAAGGACGGTCAGGCATTGGTGCTTTACAGCGCAGGCATGACCGTAAAGGATCTGCATCTCAACGTAAATATTGATGCAGGTACTAACTCATACGTTGCGGGATTCCTTTACAGAAACGTATCGGGTGCGACATTTGAAAACTGCTCCGTTTCAGGTACTCTTACAGGTGCAGGCTTCATCGGCGGTTTTGTTGCGTTGAACTCATCAACTCTGACAATTAATAACTGTTCTTCTGCAGTCAATATAACTGCAAGTGCGGCAACAGCGGGCGGATTTGTTGCTAACTCAACAAGCAAATTGACCGTAAGCGGCTCTGATGTATATGCAAGCACTGTAACGGCAACGGGCAACGTAGGCGGTATCATCGGACTTTCCTCGGGAAGTGTTTCTGCAAGCAATTCGTCCGTTTTCGGCGTTACGTTGACATCAACGGGTAACTATGTCGGCGGTATACTCGGACGTCTTAACGGCACGTCGCTTTCTTGTGAGAACGTAGCTGTTGAAGCTGATATTTCTGCTGTATCACATTCAGGCGGTATTCTCGGCGGTGACGGATATTCAGCATCAACTGCATCCACCCCCTCAACATACCCCAAGATAATATGTAAAAACATCGTAACTGCAGGAACTTATAATTCATCAACATCTTATGCAGGCGGTTTTATCGGATATAACGTAAACGTTGACATCACACTTACAAACTGCGTTTCATTTGCAGATCTTACCGCAGGTGACTATATCGGCGGATATGCCGCAAATTTAAGAGGCGGTGTGCTGAATTTCACAAACTGCATATATGCAGGTGACATAACTTCCTCTGGAAAGAACAAAGGCAATATAACAGGATACGTTGAAATAAAGTACGCAAATCAAACGGCAGCTTTTACGAACTGCTACGTCTGGGGTGCTACAAAGGTTGCAATGGTATCACAGATCTCGATAGCTGACGGTGTAACGCCCGTTGTAACCGTTGACGGCACATCAACAACGTGGGCAAAAGCGCAAGCTACACATCTTACGGCGGCAGGCATTAAATCAAGGATTACTAATTATATGAAAGATTTTAATGACGAGCTCATATCTCTTGCTGAATACTGTCAGAACGAATATACACACGGAGCTCCCGGTGCTCTTGCGATAAGTGAAATATCACATTGTCCCAAGGATCAAAGCTACGAATACATAGAAATCGTAAACACATCGGACAGTAATGTAAACCTTGACGGTTATACGATAATAAGAAATGCGTGTGTAAACTCCGGTGCGGCACAAAGAAATATTATTCAGAGATTTGCGGGAACAAATGATACACTTCCGCCCACAAGCATCGCAGCTTTGAATATAAAGAACACAAATATCACTCTTGCGCCTAACGAAACAGCACTTTTGTGGATAGTTTCATACAAAGCAAAGGACAAGAAGGTTTCCGATTTCACTTCATACTGGAACGGACTTGGTAACAACATATCAAACGTAAAGGTTGTGCGTGTTCCGCAGTATAATTCAGACGGTGATCTCTTCCCCGCTACGGGAATAAATTCCAAATGCGGAAACGGATTTTTGCCAGATAAGTACGGCGCATGCTCAATTTCACTTGTAAACGCTGAAAATTCCGCAAAGAGAGCCTCAAACGGTTCTACCTTAAGCAATATTACACTTCCTTT
>JAFWXR010000017.1 GCA_017517965.1 Clostridia bacterium | reverse complement strand
TCACTCTTTGCCTGTGATACGTCAGCCTTTGCTATTCTGCCAATTACTGTCACGAGCATTGCTCTCGTCATCTTTCCGTCAGGATCGAATTCGTTTTCGCTTACGCCCTGGAAGTAATTGTTATCTGCCACGTAGTTTACTACTTTGTTGAACCAGTCTGTCTCTGCCACGTCGATGAACCTTCTGTTGTCATCGGGTGTTACGGGATCTGTCGTTTCACCGTCATCTACCGACGGACCTACGGGACCTACGATTGCACCACCGGGTGCTGCACCGCCTGCGCCACCGCCGATACCTGCACCTGCGTCACCGCCGCCGATATCGCCGATAATACCGCCCTGCGTACCGGGTGTTGTGGTATCGTTTCCGCCAACGTCCGTTTCGGGTGTTCCGGGTACTTCAACGTCGGGTGTTGTATCGCTGCCACCGTACATCGTTGCATCGTCAATGAAATCTTCAAGGTCAAGCATCATTTCAGTGTAATCTTCAAGCATATCAATTGACATCGTATTTGAATAGAATCTCTTTGAAAGTTCTTCAAACTGACCGTCGATATAGTTTGCATGACTCTTCCAGATATACGCCGTTCCGTATGGTGCCGTTGCATTATCTGCCACTACCGTAAGTGAATCTATTGTATCTGCCACTCTGTCAAGTAATACATTGTAGCTTGTTTCAAGATTCTTGTACTCATCCGTGTTACGCTGATATGCATAGTCCTGGAACTGTGTTACAGACGTGACCTTTTCACCGTCCATAGTAACCTTTATGTTGCCCTGTATACCCGTTGAATAAACGCTTTCTCTATAGCCGCCCGTATTATTATTTGCGCAATATTTGGGAACTATAGCGTTTATATAAGGAAGCACTACCGTTGTCTGAATAGCAACGTCGGGATTTGCCGCATTCACAAACGCCCATATGTTTGCATTTGCATGAGCGTGGTGGCTGAACTTCATAACGTCACACTTAACAAAATCTTTACCGTACGTTCTGAGTATCGACTGTTCGGCATCCGCTTTTATGTCGCCGGCCGTAAAGTAAACCTGACCCTTGAACGTGAACTTACATCCGATTGAATATGCATTTGCAAATCCGCCGGCTTCGCCGTTTTCACAACGTCTGAGACCTTCTGCAAGTGAGAAGTTTCTACGTGAATTGTCACCGGGGTTAACAACCAACATTTCAACCTCATTTTCACCCTCACCGATGATAAGTTTGTCTCCGCGAACGGGTCTTATGATTTTAATGGGTTCTTTACCCTCTGCCACGTACTGTTCACTCTTAGCGTAAACCACCGACATATAATTCGGGTCTACACCGTTGGGAATAAACGGAGGCATTATCATAGTCTTGATATCAAACGCTCTTACTATCGGTGCCGTGTTGGTATGATGGTCACCGTGGTAATGTGTGATCATAACGTAGTCAAGCGTCTTACCGTCACCGATACCCTGCTGTTCAAGCTGTTCAAGCACGTACTTGATGTTAGCTATCAATGTATCAGGCTCACTCTGACCGTTGTCGATAAGCATCGTCTCACCGTTCGGGAAGGTGATAAGCTGACCGTCACCGAATCTTGACGGAGATTTAACAAGGAACCTGTTAAGACCTTCCTGATTAGCGTGTCTGATTTCGAAATGACGAATTACGAATTTACCCAAATCATCTGAAGCATCGTATACTTCCTGATAACCGCGTGTCTGTGCCGCATTTTTCGTCGTTACGCCTTCATTAAGCGAACCTACGTAGTAGTAGTTGAGAAGTCGCGCAGCATCTTCCGCAGCAATCATCGACGTTCTAATGTCCTTTATATCGGTTACGCCCGTAATGAAGCCTTCGTCGATGGCAAGCTGTTTGAGATTATCATCAATATCAAGTGCCCATGCTGCCGTATGACTCCACCTCGGGAAGAAGTTGAGATTTACCGTAAGTCTGGGATCACTCTTAACCTTAAGAGCATTGTAGACTTCATTATTCATATTGTGGTTCGTATCAGTTTCATACAGATTTACGTACGTATGACCGTAGTTTACCGCACCTGAATCAATGATGCCAAGCGGATTGACTTTAGTAGCCGCAACAGCTTCATGGTCATGTCTTATGTCACCGTACATTGCACCCGTGGTACAACCAAGATGAATGTCTGCTATAAATCCGTAACGTCCGTTGTAATCGTTATAATCTTCAACGAACATATCAAGCTTTGCATCGTACTTAAGTCCGTATGCTGACTGTCTGAAGTAACCGTTACCGTATACCCTGTTCAATTCAAAGTTATACTCTGTACCTGAAGTTCCGAGGTAAATGTAGTTGGTTGCATACTCACCGAACAGACAGTAGTTGGTATAGTGATCGTCATACGGGTCTACGTAGTAGTCACTTTCAAGGAAGTCTCTGTTGTCTTCACCGTTAAAGCGTGCATTCGTAGATTCGTAGTACTCTGCATAATCTTCCTTCTTAATATCAAGATTATAATCTTCCCACTTACCGGTTATTTCATACACCTGATCATCATCGGGGTCGGTATACGAGATAACCTCGCCTGCTCTGTTGTAGTAACCTTCAAGGAACTTTTCTTCACTACCGATTGTACCGTTCACACCGCCGATACCGACATATCTTGTACCGCCGCCAATACCGAGGAATACGTTTCTCGAAGTTTTTACGTTAACCGTCTGGTCACCGTTGATATCATAACCTGATACACTTCCCAGATAAGTCAGGGTGAAGGCACCGCCGTCAAACTGTCTTACTTCAATAAGACCGACTTCATTACCCTCTGAATCGTAACCTGCGTTACCGCCACGACAACCCGCATAGAATGAATACATACCGCCGCCGTTGTGGAATTCGATGTATACGTCTTCTACGGACTTGGCATTTGCACCACCGTATAAAACGTCATCGGAAATATCACGGTCAACAAGCTTCGGTCCCTTTATTGCCTGACCCGTTACGGGGTCACGGACAATGTTGGATATTCTCTTTCCGTTCTCGTCATACTTGAACGTACCGTCTTCATTCTTCTGGTATGCATCAAGTGTACCGTCCTTCGTCTTTGCCTGATAGAGATATGTGTGACCGTTTCCGTCACCTGCTATAACAGTCGGTATACCGTTAAGGAATACCATCGTTCTGTTACCTCTTGTATCGGATGCTTCAGGCGCGGTAACTTCTACCCTTTTCACTGCAGTTTCAAAAGGTGCAGTCGTTATCTCAGGCTGTTCTCCGAGTGCAACACCGTTTACAAATATGAAGGGTGCCTGTGCTTTTGTATACTTAATCTTCTTGAACTGTGACGATACCTGCTCGGGATCGTTGAGCGTTACGTAAGCCCACAGCATTACCGAACCGGAATTAACACCGTCAGCACGCTTTCCGACACCCTTGGGGTAAATAGTACCCGTAATGTTAACGTTTTCATATACGTTGATATATGACGGGCCGAGTGTCTTGGCATCCTTACCGTAACCGCCACCGTAAATGTTGCCGACCGTACAGTTTCTCAGATTGAGTTCTGTCGTACCTGTCGTCACACTCTTCGACGAGTAGCCTGCCATATAAACGTGGTTTACTTTACCGCCTTCAATATCAATTCGTGTTCCGTGGTTGGTAATATTGTTACCTCCGGCAACGATTCTTGAATATGAACCCTTAAGTACCTTAACGTATATTTTCTCGGTAACTCTGTTCGCATCGAGATGACCGCCGGCGTAAATATAACTTATCTTATTGCCTTCATCCGCATCAAGAATGAGGTTTGCCGCACCCACGGTGTTGTTTGCACCGCCGCCGTAAACACCATTAAGGGTACCGCCCTTAAATTCAATGTAGGTAGAAGGATACTTATCAACCGTTCCGTTCATACCGCCGCCGTAGATTGTAGTCGATGAACTGATTGCCTGAGGCAATTTTCTCCATACACCTGTCAGCACTACGGGGTTTCTGTCCGCATCCACGTAAGTTTCATACGAGAAGATTTCGGGAGTTTCGGTTTCTTCATCATAGTTTTCATCGAAATACCAGAGACGTGTTGTGGTTGTCACATCCTCTTCATCTTCACCGTTCTGAGTTGTTTCGGCCACCACCCTGATCGGAACACCGCGAGCGTAAATCTTACCGCTCATAACCTTTATCGGTATACCTTCTTCATCGTTATAATAACCGCCTGAAACAATAACGTTTCCCGAATTTGAAACCACTTCGGTATCGTCTGTTTCATCACTTTCATCATCTTCAGGTATGTTTGAATCGTCAGAGATAACGTCGTCATCTTCGTTCCAGCCCATTATGCTGTAGCGGTTGAAGTAGTCGGGAACAACCACGTATGCAGTGCCGTAGACTGAACCGGGTGAATTTGCCATAATATCCGTACAACTGAAACCGTCGGAAATGACGATATATACGTTGTCCATAACGGTGGCAGAAACTGCTGCACCTCCGCCGCAGATTGTTGTTGCCGTACCACTATTAAAGTACATCTTTACGGAGCCGGTCACCTTGGAATTTGCAACACTGCCGCCACCGTAGAGGGTTCCTATCGTACCTCCGTTCTGTACAAATACGGCAGATATAAGTTCACCCTCTTTAACAACAATCGGGCCCTTATCTTTTTCGGTATGTTCTGCAAGAAGCTCATCTTCTGTCTGTGCCACACCCTGAATGTTACCGTTGGCAACGTTTGAACCAATGTAGAAATTGGTTATCTTACCGCCGTTGACTTCATAGTTAACAAGACCGTAAATCGTACCGCCGTTATTGCCATAGACATTCGTGATAGTACCGTTGTTGATAACGACTTTTATATTCTCTGCACTGGACTTGTAAGAGCCTGCATAGATGTTAGTAACCGTACCGCCGTTTACGGTAATCTTTATGTCTCCCGTAACCGTACGGGTATTTGAACCGCCGTACAAGTTATTAATAGTACCGCTGTTTAAGGTGATATCGGTGGTTTCAACGTTATACATAATTGAACCGCCGTATACCGTTGACATTGAGTTTACGGTATCAAGATAGTTACCGTTCTTATCCGTCACGTATACACCGCTGATATCAGCAGGTATACCGTTTAAGTATCTCGTATTACCTGTCTTATAGAGTCTGTATTCTGAAATTTTTACCGTGTGTGTAGGAATCTCTACCGTTGAAAGCACCTTATACGCACTGTCAAATTCGGGAGTGAATACATACGTTTCTGCTGTATTGCGGTCATACGTAACACTTCTTCCGTTTTCATCTGTAACCTTCCAGTTCTTTACAGGTATCGTTTTCTGTCTGCCTGCAGAAAGAACGACCGTATATGCCGAAGGCAGACCAACGTTTTCAATAGCCGTACCGTTTGCCAAAGTATATCCCGTATCTTCACCGGAAATTGCTGTAATATAGTCATTCTGTGCAGGTTCTGTAACTACAACGTTAATCTTTCCTGCATTTTTCATCGGCTTATTGGTTATATGGTATCCGTCAGGAACAACAAGTTCAAATTCGTAACTGCCGATTCTGTTTCCGTCGTAATAACTTACGGGTGTATAGGTTATTCCGCTTACAGTTTCAAGTTCACCGTCTATTTCACCCTCAACCGTTGTGGGAAGCCCTATATCCTCAAGTGCCGTACCGAGTTCAACGTAGAAGTCACCTCTGATAAGACCTGCGTTACGTATAATCTTTATCTCTCTGTCCTTGACAAACGTTTCTCTGTCTTCAAGGAAGTGACCTTCATAAAGTTTAACCTGTTCTTCATCCGTGTAAACCTTACTTAAATCGAAACCTGTTTCATAATAGATTTCGACATCACCTGATACCGCTGACATAGCCGTCGGATTGATGGCATTGCCTAAAATCGCATTCTTTGACAGATATATTTCGAGTTCGTTTACCGCCGACGCTCTGCCCGAGCCGTAAACTCGCTGAACGTTTGCCCCGTCAAGAAGTTTGATTATAGACTTTCCTTCAACCGTCATTATTGTCTTGGTTGCATACGAGCCGCCGTATATACCGTAGACGTCTGCATTCTTGACAATTACGGTAGCATTGTTTTCAATTCTTCCGTTATAGGCAGATGCAAGACGTGAGCTGACCTCTGCATTTTCAATATATACGTAGGTATTCTTTGTCAGCGACAGAGCAGCCTCTGACGTGCCGCCATGACCGCCTGCATAGATGCTTCCTACCGTTCCGCCAAGCACGTAAGTATATGATGTACCGGCAACTCTCGAGTTGTCTCTCGAACTTCCGTAGATAGTTCCGACCTTACCGCCTCTGACCTCAATCTTTGTGCTTGCGATTGATCCTGATTTTGCAGGACCACCGCCGAATATTGTTTTTCCTGCAACATTTGCCGCATCTGTCTTGTTGCAACCCGTTATATCGTACAGATACGTTCCGTCGTTATCACCGTTAATAACGGTAGGAATACCGTAGAGATATACGTGAGCATCAAGCGTCGCTACTGCGTACTTCTGTTTGCTTACCGTTACCTTGATAGTAGGTATGGTTGCTGATGAAGCAAACTCGCAGTTTGCAGGTGCCGCCTTGATAGTAGCCGTATAGGTTCCGAGTGTGTCTGCATTGTAATCTTTTACCGTCCACTCAAAGCCTGATATGTCTGCAACAACACCGTTGTCGAGTTTTACTTTAAGAGTATCGTAGAATACGGGTGTTTCTACCGCACCGCGCGGGAAAGTAGTTTCCGTTACAGGCAGATAGATTTCAGTTATCTTCGCATTCGTTATCGTTACCGAAACCGTAGGTGCCGATACGCCGAGTGTGTATTCACCCGATACCGTTGCCGTAAAGGTGTATTCCGCACCGTATACGGAACCGTCGTAATTCGCACATGACCAACGGTCAACTTCAACGTCAACCTGCTGACCGTTTACGGTTGCCTTAACGGTTGCAGGAAGTGCTATATCCTTCTCTGCCGTTCCTAGTGATGCCGAAATTGCACTTATCGGTGCAAATCCCGTTATTGTTGACTGTCCTGCATTTGCAGTGAGCACTCTCACCGTAACCGATATATTTGCCATATCGACCGAAGAGAGGTCGTACTGTGCAGGTATTACGGGTGTAAAGGTATACTTGCCTGCTGTGTTTGCATCATAGTTTTCGCATACCCACGTTACGCCGTTTATCGTACCCTGTGCACCGTTTACCGTTGCTTCAAGCGTAGTGGGTAATACGATGCTTTCCGTTCCGAGAGCAACGTTGTAAACCGTCTTTGAGGGTGCCTTTACGTCAGTTACGTACTGTACGCGTACACCGTCAACGTATACTTCAACACCGGAATCGGTAAGATCCACGTAACTTGTATACGGGAAGCCCGCAGGACAGTTGATAATAAGCTTATCCGCAGCTTTTACAATCGAGCCGATTGAACCTTCAAACGTATCCTTGATTGTGATTGTCACCGTTCCGTTAAATGCAACTGCATCCTCAGAACCTACGATAGTGCTGTCTGCTTTTGCAGAAGCTCTGTACTGGCTTCCTGCAATAATTTTGCCTATTTCCGCTTCGCCGTCAAGAGTTATGTGAGCGTTGCCGTTGAAGGCTTCATTCACCGTTCCCGCAACAACGTCGGTTATTTTTGCCGTTCCGAAAATACTAAGTTCTGCATTTCCGTTGAACTCTCTGCCGAACGAACCGCCTGCAAGAAGCTGAATCGTTCCCGACGCCATATCCGCACGTGCGGTCTGTCCGTCTACCGTCGCAACACCGTCGTCACCGCCTGCAAGTACCCTTGCCGTTGTGGACAACGTGCCTGCAACGTATATTTTGTTACAGCCTGTCAGGTCAAGTATGGTCGTTGAACCGTTTTCGCTGACAATATACATCGGAACTACGTTTTTGGTTATCGTCTTATAGTGAGATGAGTTACCGCCGTAGGTAATGGTTGCATCAACAAGATGAACCGTTATCTTCGTTTCTTCAAGTAAGCCGTCTTTGACTTCATACTTTCCGTCAAATACCGATGAGTCGATAACAAACTCATAATTTCCTACCGTTGATGACTTGTACGTGCCGTTACACTTCCATTTAATTCCCGTGAGTGTAACCGTATCCGTACTTGAATCGCCGTAAAGCACGTCTGCTTCAAGTACGTCGTAGAACTTAGGTTCTGTAACAATTCCCTTTGTGAAATACGTTTCGGTCACAGGCACTCTGATTGCCGTTATTGTCGGATGTTCAACCTTAAGCACCTCTACCGTTACCGTTACGGGTGTAAGAAGCGTATAACCGTCGGGCAGTACCATCGTAAACGTGTACTCGCCTACTGTGTCGGGGTTATAATCCGCCGAAGTCCACTTTACGCCCCTGATTTCTTCAAGAACAGCATCACTTGCCGTCTGTCCGACACCGTATGTGTAAGCGCTTATATCCGAAAGTATCTTTACGTCATCTGCTGCCGTTCCAACGGGCACCGTCACGCTCTGCGGTATTGCTGTCGTTATCTCGCTCACCGTCTTAACGTCGGCAGAAGCCACTTTTACGTATACCACGAAGGTATTATTGAGCTGTGCATCGTTTAACAGACTGTAATTTTCGTTAAACTTGAGTGTGAATACGTATTCACCCGATTTATTTCCGTCAAATCCGTTTACTGCAGTCCACGTGTAATCCGTTTTTGCTACTTCGTAAGTTTTATTACCAATGGTTGTAACCTTCACTTTGGGAAGAACGTCTTTATAATCGGAAACAGCACCGTTTTCGACTTCAATTCGGAATTCACCGAAATCTACTTCTTTAACGTAATGCTTCTCAACACCGTCTACAAAGACTCTTATAAGTCCTGTTTCAAGACCTTCGATAAGACTCAAATCAAAATCTGACGTTACGTTGATTGTAACACTGTCGGGATAATATTCTTCATTGCTGCCGAGTGCTATACCGCCGAGGCTTACACCCTTTTCAACGTTAATGGTTACGTTACCGTCAAAAGTACCCGTACCTGATGCGTAAACCTTACCTTTTACGGTTGAACCCTCTTCAAAGTTGAGAGTTGAATCACCGACAAAGAAATGTCTGTTAGAGCCTGCAAATACGTCTTTGAGAACCGTTGAATTCTTTCTGAGTGTAACTACCGAATCACCCGTTACGGAAGCATCGTAACCGCCCGCGTATATTCGGGTCAACGAAGCACCTTCTCCGACGGTAAGCGATACGTCAGCCACAACGTCTTTTGAGTTACCTGCGTACCACGTACATCCGTTCGTCAGTGAAATGTCTTTGTAAAGGTTGTTGAAACCTGTAGCGTCCATAGCCGCCATACCTTCGTAGCCCTTGAAGCCGCCCGAATAAGCCTCCTCACCGGACAGTGAAATCACTGCAGGCACTATAACCGTGCCGTCGGCTTTAAGGTTGGTTGACTTGTTTGCATAAGTCTCCTGCGTCTTATACACCGTTATGGTTGTATCTGCTATTATCTCAGGCGCAATTTCCGCGGTATTGTCATACGACTTAATGCTGTACGACCAATACTCGCCCTTTGAATCCGTAGAAACCTTTACGCCTTCCCACTCAATGCCCGTTATCTCGACTTCCTTGCGGACACCGTTTTCATAGGCAACGGCATCAAGTTTGTCGTAGAACTTTATCGGACGTGTTTCAGTGCTTGCCGTTCCTGCCGCATTTCTCACCGTAACAGTACCCGTATCTTTGGTAAATACGGTATAGTTTACGGGAAGGTCAATTTCCGTAACAATGACTCCCTGCGCCGTCGGTGTTTTAACCGTTACAACCGCTTTGAAAGCTTCTACGCCGTCTGCATATGCATAATCTTCATCTGTGAGCACCGATACGAACGTGTATTCACCGGGTACGTGAGCCTTATGCTCACCTGTCGGTTCCCACGTAATCGCATTTACCGTGAGAGTACCGTCATTTGCAAGAAACTCTGTCGGAAGAAGTGCAATCACATCTTCTGTGCTTGTTCCGTAATCAACGCTGAGTGTTGCCGTCTGCGTCGTTACGCTGTTTATTATCTTTGAAGCGACTTTAGCTTCAACCGTTACTGTCACATATATGTCTACAAGGAGGAATGTATCTTCGGGAGGTGTAAGTGTTAAAACATACGTTCCCGCTCTTGAAGGTATGTATTCACCTTCCCATGTGAAACCGTTAACGACTTTACCGCCGACCGTAAATGACGTAGGAAGATTTACGTCAGCAAGTGCTGTGCCGTGAGGTACGGTAAATTCCGTCTGACCAATATCGAGTTCAGACACAACCGTAACTTCCTTGCCGTCTATCATAGCCGTAACGTTAGTCCAATCCGTTACCTTTGAGAATATTTCGAGTGCATATTCGGGATTGTCAACGTCTATTACCATTGCACTTGCAGTGCCTCTTGAAATAGAGTTAAACGACCAGCCTATTTCAAGGTCGTGGAAGGTTACGTACGTTGTACCTGATACTTTAGCAGAAGTTCCGTCTTTAGCACTGCCGCCACCGTACAGATTTTTGAACACCGATTTGCCTGATATGTCAATATACGCATCGCCGTCATGATCAAGGCTTCTGTTACCGCCGTATATATCCGACATATTGACGCCGACCACCGATATTCCGGTATTTCCCGTCGTCGTTCCCGAAAAAGCAGTTTTTCCTGCAATACCCTTGGAATCGGCTATTACACCTGCTACGAGTATAAGACCCGAGCTATTGTTAAGCGGTGACAAACGGTTGAATCCCGTTGCATCGTAGTATTCGTTCCTGCCGTTTTCATTTCCCTTTACAACGAGATTCGCTATCAGGTCTTCACCCGAAACGAAGCCGTATACGGCAGAGGAGGATTTCGAGTCAGCCACGCTTCCGTCAACCACCCTGACGGTGATTACGGGTGCTTTTCCGTCTGCAAATTCATATCCTGCAGGCGGTGTTGCAACGAATTCATACGTGCCGAACGTCTTGCTGTCGTAGTCTTCGCATACCCATTCTACCGCAAGATCGGAATATTCCGTTTCACCCTCAAGAAGAACGGAAAGTGTGGGATAGAACTCAGGTTCAGCCACCTCATTATCATTATTCGAAACGTCCGACCATCTGCTTGTTGCATTATCCCTGTCTGCATAAGGGAATACGGTTTCAAGCACAAGGTCTTCTGTATTTACGTCTGTTATTTCAATTGCCGAAGTTACCGTTACCGTACAGGTATCGGATACAGAGCCTGCCGTTGCTGTAACCGTAGCCACTCCTTCAGCTAGTGCCGTTACCTTACCCGTTGCAGAATCAACTGAAACGATAGTTGTATCTTCAGTTGACCACGTAACAGTCTTGTCATTTGCATTGTCGGGTTTTACTGTTGCCGTGAGTGTTATTTCTTTCCCCTCGGCGAGATTCACGTTACCCTGATCAATCGTTACGTCGTTCACTTCAACCAATTCGTTATTTACGATTACGGTGTAGTTTTTCGACTTTACGTATCCGTTTTCGGTATCACTGATAAAATATCCTTCAGGAGCAGTAAGCGTAAACGTCTTTGTTCCTGCTGACGTGTCGTCACCGTCCCACGTAAATCCCGAAAGACCGCCGAAGGTTGTCGGAAGAAGTGTACTTGCCTCACCCACAAGCATAGTTTCGGGGATTCCTGTAATGACAGCCCCGTCAACAATATCTTCAACACCTTCACCGTTGATATTGACCGTTATTTTTGAACTGGTGTCCCAATTTGTAATGCTGTCAAGAAGGTATGCAGCACTTTCATCAAGATTCACCGTAAGTTTGGTGCCGTAGCCTACCTCAATAGCTTCGATGTTAGCATTTTCATCAAGATCGTGAACGTTTACCACGGTGTTTGCAACCGTAGCAATGGACTGTGCACCACCTGCAGTTATTTTACGGATATCAACAAGACCCGATACGTCAATATATGACGTGCCCGAAACGTGAGCATTACCCATACCGCCGCCGTACACAACGTCTATCGTTGCATCGTTGACAACAACGTATGAATCACCGTTATGTGCTATACCGTGACCGCTGCCGTTTACCTTCAGTATGTTAGCACCGTCCGTAACCTCAATTCTCAACGTGCCTGTTGAGCCGCCTGAAACGGCCACGTTGTTATGCAGACCCGAATAGAGATTGTAGTCCGTAGGAATAGTGCGGTCTACAAGAAGTTTGTTGCAACCCGTAGCATCGTATATGTCGTTTGCACCGTTGCCGTTGCCTTTTACAACGTACGGAACGGGCATACCGCTTGCAGTTGCAAATCCGTCTTTTTTCGATTTTGAGGCCCATTTGGCGTCAAGCACCGTAACTTTAATTACAGGAACTTCACAATCCCACGTATAGCCGTTTGCCTCAGCCTCGAAGTTGTATACTTTCCCTGTGGATTTGCCGTTGTAACCGCCTGCATCGATACACGTCCACGTAACGGGAAGGTCAACTCCAACACCGTCAACCGTTGCAGGTATCGTCTGGTAGAATACAGGCGACTCCACGTAAGCATTTCCGCTCGTATACGGAAACACCGTTTCCATAACGAGATCACTCGTGTCGACTGCCGAAATAACATTATTGGCAGCAAACGCGCTTACAGGCAACACCGATACGGTCATCAAAACCGCAAGGAATATTGCCAAAAGTCTTGTTGATTTACGCATAAATTTCCTCCTTTTGCGAAAACATCGACAATTTTGTACAAATAACAGATTTTTCCTGTTCGTTTTTATTGCTTTCTACACAACGTATTTTGCAATTCCTTACCTAAATAATATCATAAAAACTAACGACTTCAACTATTGAACCCTTGTTTTTTTTCTAAATTCTTACTGAATTTTTACACTTTCTTACTATTGAGGCAAAAAAATCCAAACATCAACCCTTGTGATTTATAGATAACTCTATAATGGAGGAAATCGATCCCCCATTTTTTCGACCGCATACATAATTTGCCTTTATTTCTTACAGTTCAAACCGTACTCCACATACAACCGTTGAAAATTCATATGGTATATGTTAAACTGAATTCAACAATTACGAGAGGATATCAGTTTATGGCACGCTACGAAAATCAGAAACTTAAACTTTTGTATATCCGCGATATACTTTTATCGGAAACCGACGAGGAACATCCGCTTACTGTTGCAGATATCATCGCAAAGCTTGAAAAATACGGCGTTAAAGCCGAAAGAAAGTCAATTTACAGCGATATTGCTCTGCTCGAAGATTACGGTATGGACATCATATGCGACAAGTCCAAATCAAACAATTACTACGTTGCAAGCAGGGATTTTGAGCTTGCTGAACTCAAATTGCTTGCAGACACGGTTGCTGCTTCCAAATTCATTTCCGCCGGCAAATCGAAACAGCTTATAAAAAATATCGAAAAACTTGCCAGCAATCACGATGCGCATCAGATAAGAAGACAGGTTTTTGTCGAAAACAGAGTCAAATCACAAAATGAAAGTATTTTTTACAATATCGACTCTATCCACCGTGCCATCGCAGAAAACAGGAAAATCTCCTTCCTTTACTTTAAAATAGCACCCGACAAGACAAAGCATTACCGCAATAACAAGGAGCGTTACGTCTGTTCCCCCTACGGTCTCACCTACAATGACGGTAACTACTATCTCATCGGATACTACGAGAAATACGGCAAGATGGTTTCTTTCAGGGTGGACAGAATGGAACGCATAGAAATATGCGACACTAACCGTTATGAAGATGAGAGCACGGCCTCCTTCGATATGGCTAAATTCTGCCGTGAAAAATTTTCGATGTTCGGCGGCGAATTACAGTTTATCACGCTTGCTTTCGACAACTCTTTAAGTGACGTCGTTTTTGACCGTTTCGGCACAGAAGTAACCGTATCACCCGTTGACGAAAACACCTTTTCCGTCCGTGTGGGAATCAATATGAGTCCTCAGTTTTACGGCTGGCTTGCAGGACTTGGAGATAAGGCGAAAATTCTCGCCCCAGACAGCGCAAAACAACTTTATACAGAGCATTTGAAAAACATTTTAAAATCACATTAGGTGTCCGAATTATAGGACACCTTTTCCTTTATGATTAAGCTACAAAAGAAACGGAGGTATTCCCCATGCTTTGTATGCTTATCATTATACTCATCCTGTGGTGTTGGGCAGATCAATGTCACATTGAAGAGAAGGAAAGAAAAGAAATTGCACGTGCAATGGAAAGCCGAAGAAACGACCGTGCAGCCTGAAATTTTCACACAGAACAACATTTTCCGACAGTTTTAAAGAAGAGATTATGGGTAAAATATGACCGTGATCTCTTCTTTCTTTACCCTTTTTTCTCTATTTTGCGCCAAAATCCGAAAAAAATCGTCAAAACGCGCATTTTTATTGGATATTTTTAACAATTTGGCTTGAAAGATTTCACCTATAGTTGTATAATTTACTTAAAGAATTATAAGGAGTCCCAAATGGAACAATACGGCAAAGACAACAGTTTTGCAAAGTTTCTTTTTCACGAAGGAAACAATTTTGAGCTTTACTCATTTTTGGGTTCTCACAAGGTTTTATCCGACAAAACGGTCGGTTTCTCCTTCAGGGTATGGGCACCGTCAGCCACACACGTTTCAGTTGTAGGCGATTTTAACGGTTGGGACCCATTTGCTCATCCTATGGAGAGGATAGACGGCGGTGAGATATGGGAAACGTTTATTCCCGACCTTGCCGAATATTCCAACTATAAATACTGCATTATTTCCCCTGACGGTAAATCGGTGCTCAAGGCTGACCCTTTTGCTTTTCACTGTGAAACCCGTCCGGGAACCGCATCAAAACTGTATTCCTTAAAGGGCAAATTCAAATGGAGTGACGGCACCTGGCTCAAAAACAGAGCGCAGACCGACATATATCACTCGCCGATGAATATATATGAATCACAACCTGCTTCATGGAAAACCTATGAAGACGGTTCTCCGTACGATTACCGTAAACTTGCAGATGAGTTGATACCATACGTGAAGGATATGGGTTATACGCATATAGAACTGCTGCCCATAACGGAATACCCGTATGACGGTTCGTGGGGTTATCAGGTAACGGGCTATTTTGCCCCCACTTCACGCTTTGGCAAACCTGAAGACTTCAAATATTTTGTGAACAAGGCGCACAGAAACGGTATCGGCGTGATTATGGACTGGGTGCCCGCACATTTCCCGAAAGACGAGCACGGTCTGTATGAATTTGACGGCGGTTGTCTTTACGAAGACCCCAATCCATTAAGGCGTGAGCATGAAAGATGGGGTACGAGGGTTTTCGATTTCGGCAGAAACGAAGTGCAGTCATTTCTTATATCAAGCGCTATGTTCTGGATAAAGGAATACCATATAGATGCTCTGCGTGTCGATGCTGTTGCCTCAATGCTCTATCTTGACTACGACAGAGAAAACTGGCAACCGAACGTATACGGCGGAAAGGAAAATCTTGAAGCCGTCGCCTTTTTGAAAAAACTCAATTCAGCAGTACTCAGTGCCAACCCTTCGGTTCTTATGATTGCTGAGGAATCGACTGCATGGCCAATGGTCACACGTCCCCCGTATGACGGCGGTCTCGGTTTTAATTTTAAATGGAATATGGGTTGGATGAACGACGTATTACAGTATATAAAGACCGACCCCATAGGGCGAAAATATATTCACGGAAAACTGACGTTTCCGCTTATGTACGCTTTTTCGGAGAATTTTATTCTTCCGATATCACATGATGAAGTGGTATACGGCAAAGGTTCGCTCTTGAACAAAATGCCGGGGCCTTACGAAGACAAATTTGCAGGTCTTCGCGGATTTCTGATGTATATGCTTTCTCATCCGGGCAAAAAACTTATGTTTATGGGTGCGGAACTGGGTCAGTTTAACGAGTGGAACTGCACGAAAGAACTTGACTGGTCGCTTTTAGACTTTGAAAGTCACAGAAAACTAAAAAATTACTTCAGGGATGCGAATAATTTTTACCTTGATTCCCCTCCTATGTGGCAAGCCGATGACAGCTGGAACGGTTTTCATTGGATAGAGCCGACGGATTCGGACAGAAATATCCTTGCATACCGAAGAATTGACGATAAAGGTGATGAACTTGTATTTGTCATCAATTTTGCACCTGTTCTGAGGGAACAGTTCATTTTAGGACTTCCCGATGCCGCAAGTTACAAAGAGGTATTTAACAGCGATAACGTTAAATACGGCGGCAAAGGATACACCAATCCCCGTGCGATACGTATGAAAAAAGGTGAAAGTCACGGGTATTCAAAACACATTTCATTTACACTGCCACCGCTTGGTGCAGTCGTATTAAAACCAATAAGAAAAAATTCAAATTCAACAGAAGGTGGAAAATCATTATGATTAAGAAAAAAAAGTGCGTTGCAATGCTCCTTGCGGGCGGTCAGGGAAGCAGGCTATATTCCCTGACAACATCAGTTGCCAAACCTGCGGTACGTTTCGGCAGTAAATACCGAATCATTGATTTCACCCTTTCCAACTGTATAAATTCAGGTATAGATACCGTTGGCGTTCTCACCCAGTATCAGCCGCTTGAACTTAATGACTACATCGGAAACGGCGAACCGTGGGATCTTGACAGAACAAACGGCGGTGTTCACATTCTTCCTCCGTATCAGGACACAAAAGGTGCTGCCTGGTACAAGGGTACTGCCAATGCCATATATCAGAATATAGCCTTTATGAAGAGGTATAATCCCGAATATATCCTCGTTTTATCGGGTGACCACATTTATAAGATGGATTACAGCAAAATGATCGATGCTCATATCAAAAACGGTGCAGACTGTACTATCGCCGTTTTAAACGTGCCGATAGAAGAAGCAAGCCGTTTCGGCATTATGAATACCGACAAGAACAACCGCATCGTCGAGTTTGAAGAAAAGCCTGCCAAACCCAAGAGTACGAAGGCATCAATGGGTGTTTACGTATTCAGTGCAGATAAGCTCTTCTCGTATCTGGAGGCAGATGAGGCTGACCCCAATTCATCAAACGACTTCGGTAAGAACATCATACCCAATATGTTAAACGACAACTGTGTTATGTACGCATATGAATTCTCGGGTTACTGGAAGGACGTTGGTACAATCAGTTCACTCTGGGAAGCAAATATGGACCTTTTGGGCGACAATCCTTCACTTGACCTCAACTCGCCCGACAACAGAGTATATTACCGTCACTTCCCCAAGAATCCCCATTACATAGGAAATGATGCAAAGATTAAAAACTCACTTATTGCCGAAGGTTGCGAGATTAACGGTACGGTTGAAAACTCCGTTCTTTTTGACAGTATCACCGTTGAAAAGGGCGCAGTTATCCGCAACAGCGTTATAATGAGCGGTGCTACGGTCCGTTCGGATGCAAATATCAATTATTCGATAATAGCCGAGAATGCCGACGTTAAATCGGGTGCAAAAATCGGCGATGAGAACGGCAAGGGCGGTATTACCGTCGTTGCAAACGACATCACTGTAGGCGAAAATCAGACTGTCGCCGGCGGCGAAATGATAGACAAAAATCTGCAGTAAGGAGAATACTAAAATGAGTAATGCACTCGGAATAATCTTTTCAAATATACACGATAAGTACAACCCGGAGCTCACGAAAGAAAGAACCGTGGCTTCTATCCCCTTTGCCTGCAGATACCGTCTGATAGACTTTGCTCTTTCAAATATGGTAAATGCCGGTATTGTTAACGTGGGAATCATTGCTAACAAACATTATCAGTCACTTATAAATCACGTCGGAAGCGGTAAAGACTGGGATCTCGCAAGAAAAAACGGCGGTCTTGTCATAATTCCTCCGTTCAGCGACCGTTCATATGACAGTCTCTACCACAACCGTCTTGAAGCACTCAAGAGTGCGCAGGTATATATTTCCGACGCAACCGAGGAATACGTTATCCTTTCCGACTGCGATGCAGCATCAAACATTCCTCTTGCAGACGTCCTTGCAAAGCACATAGAAGAAAATGCAGACGTAACCTGCGTATACAGAAGACAGACCGTCGGTGACGCGCCCGAAACTGTATTCACACTCAACAACAAAGGTAAGATAACCGACATAGGCGTTTATACAAATATGCCGGGACAGAGAAACGTTTCCATCAACATTACCGTTATGAAACGTTCACTTCTTCTGACGTTTATTTCAGATGCAATAGCACACGGATATTCAAGTATGTCCCGTGATATACTTGCCCCCAATCTCGACTCATACAAGATAATGGCTTACAAATTTGACGGCTACTATGCGCAGATAAACAGCCTTGAGTCATACTACCGTGAAGATATGCGTCTTCTTGACAAAGATGTACGTGACACTCTCTTCGGCAACGATGAAAGACCTGTATACACAAGAATCAAAGACTCATTCTCCACAAAATACGGTGACGATGCAAAGGTTGTAAATTCAATGATAGCAGACGGCTGTATAATTGAAGGTACCGTTGAAAACTGCATTCTCCACAGATGTGTAAAAGTAGGCAAGGGTGCCGTTGTAAAAAACAGTATCATTATGCGTGACACTGTTATTTCGGACAATGCAAACTTAAATTGCGTCGTTTCAGACAGAAACGTAGTCGTTAAGGACGGTCGCAACCTCTCAGGTTGTGAAGACCTCCCATTCTATATTGCGAAAGGTAAGATGATATAATGGCACAGACCAAAAAAACAAAAACTGAAGCAGCCGAATCGGCTGCTTCAGCAAAAAAAACAGTAAAAAAGACCACTACTCCCAAAAAATCTACAACAACGAAAAAGACTTCCACAACAAAAAAGAGCACGACAACCAAAAAGACCACAACAAAGAAAACGACACAGAAAAAGACTGCACCTCCTGCAAAGAAAATTATGTTCGTTGCTTCTGAGTGTCTGCCCTTCTGTGCAACGGGCGGTCTGGGTGAAGTTATAGGCTCACTCCCCCCTGCTCTCGCATCACTCGGATGTGAAGTGTCGGTTTTCGTTCCTCTTTACAAATCAATAGGCGGTGAATACCGTGAAAAGATGGAGTTCTTAAAGTGCTTTGACGTTCACGTTGCATGGCGTACACTTTACTGCGGTGTCTTCAGGCTTGTGAAAGACGGCGTTTCCTATTACTTCATCGACAACGAATACTATTTCGGACGCGACGGTCTCTACGGTCACTTTGACGATGCAGAGCGTTACGCTTTCTTCTGCACGGCGGTTCTTGAATGCTGGAATCAGCTTTCATACGTTCCCGACGTCGTTCATGCACACGACTGGCAGACTGCGCTTATTCCGATTTACCTCAACGCAAAATACTATTATCCCGATGTAAAAACCGTGTTTACCATACACAACATTGAATATCAGGGCAAATACGACCCGTATATTCTCGGCGACGTATTCGGTCTCGGCACCGAAGCGCTGCATTTCGTTGAGTACGAAGGTTGCATCAACCTTATGAAAGGTGCTATCGCTTGTTCAAACAAGGTTACAACGGTAAGCCCCTCGTATGCAGGCGAAATACAGACTGAATATTTCGCACACGGTCTGGACAAAATACTCCGTGAACACAACTATAAGCTTGCAGGTATATTAAACGGCATTGACGAAAAGGGATACGACCCGAGAAACGGTGAACTGATGGTTAAAAAATTCAGTTCGGATGACCTTTCGGGCAAAGAAGTGTGCAAGGCTGCCCTCCAGAAAGAAGCGGGTCTGCCTGAAGATGCAAATATACCGGTTGTCGCAATGATAACCCGACTTGTAGCTCACAAGGGTCTCGATCTCGTTATGAATATAGCCGATGAACTTCTTACAAACTGCAACTGTCAGTTAATCATTCTTGGTACGGGCGACAAGCAATATGAAGACTTCTTTAAAGGACTTGAACAGAGACATCCCGACAAAATGAAACTGTTTCTTGCATTCGACAAGGCACTTGCCAGAAGAATTTACAGCGGTGCCGATATATTCCTGATGCCTTCAAAGAGCGAGCCTTGCGGTCTGGCACAGATGATAGCCTCACGTTACGGAACTGTTCCGATAGTACGTAAAACGGGCGGTCTGGGCGACTCTATACAGGACTGCGGTTACGGTGAAGGAAACGGCTTTGTGTTTGACAATTACAATGCGCAGGAGATGTTGCATACCATCTACCGTGCAATTACTCTTTTCCACGATAAAGACAACTTTGAAAATCTCAAAAAACACATTATGAATATAGATTTCAGCTGGTCTAAATCGGGTACGGACTATCTTAATATGTACAATAACTTGATTTAATTATTAAAGTATAGTATTATAGTCTGTAACAAACTTTAAATTGGTAGGTAAATTCTATTATGTCTAACACAAAAAAACAGAAACCGAATACAAAAACAAAGTCTTCGGTATCAACACAGAAAGCATTTAAGGAAACTTTCGAAAACACCGTTCAGAGATACTTTAGCTGTCAGCCTTCAGAGGCAACTCCCGAACAGATGTATAAAGCTCTTGCTTTGGTAGTTAAAGATGAACTCACAAGCAAGAAAGTCACCTTTCACAAAATGAGAAAAGAACAGCATCCTAAAAAGGTTTACTATCTCTGTATGGAATTCCTTGTAGGACGTTCTCTTAAAAACAATCTCTATAATCTCGGTCTCACGAATACTGCAGAAAAGGTTTTAAAGGGTTACGGTGTAAATCTCGCCGACCTTTATGAGCTTGAGCCTGATGCAGGTCTCGGCAACGGCGGTCTCGGAAGACTTGCTGCATGCTTTATGGATTCTCTTGCTACGCTTGACTATCCTGCAACAGGCTTTTCCATCCGTTATGAATACGGTCTTTTCAAGCAGAAGATTGTTGACGGCTGGCAGACTGAACTTCCTGACGTATGGCTTCCCGGCGGTGACGTATGGCTGACCGAGAGAAAAGACCTCGCATTCAGAGTGAAATTTGACGGTCGCATTTCAGAAAACTGGACGGAAAACGGTCTTTCCATAGACTACACTGACTACAATGAAATCGAGGCTGTTCCCTACGATATGATGATATCGGGTGCTGACAGTACGGGTGTAAGCACACTTCGTCTGTGGGCTGCACGTGATATCGACAAATTCGATATGAAGAGCTTTTCAAGCGGTGACTACGTAAGATCTACAATCGAGCGTACAAACGCCGAAATGATTTCAAAGGTACTCTACCCTGCTGACAATCATTTCGAGGGTAAATCACTCCGTCTTAAGCAGCAGTACTTCCTTGTATCTGCTTCAATTCAGAACATTATCAACGATCACCTTGCGGCTTACGGTACTCTTTCAAACTTTGCCGACAAGGTTGCAATTCACATCAACGACACACATCCCGCACTCTGTATTCCCGAACTTATGCGTATATTTGTTGACGATTACCATTACGACTGGGATACTGCGTGGGACATCGTGTGCAACACGGTTGCATATACAAACCATACGGTTCTTGCCGAAGCGCTTGAAAAATGGCCGGAAGACCTCATTGAACGCAGACTTCCCCGTATTCATATGATAATAAAGGAAATCAACCAGCGTTTCTGCAACAGTATGTGGGAAAAGTTCCCCGGCGAATGGGAAAAGATTGAGCGTATGGCTGTTCTTTCACATTCACAGGTTCGTATGGCTAACTTAAGCGTTATCGGCTCACACAAGGTTAACGGTGTTTCTGCACTCCATTCGGATATCCTCACAAAGACGATATTCAAGGATTTTGCAGACACTACACCCGAAAAGTTCACCAACGTAACCAACGGTATCGCTCACAGACGCTGGCTCTGTCAGAGCAACCCTGCTCTTACGAAGCTTCTTGACGAAACTATCGGTGACGGTTACAAGAAAATCGGTACTGAGCTTGAAAAACTTCGTGCATTCAAGGATGATAAAGCAATTCTTGAACAGCTTGAAAAAATCAAGAAGGACAACAAAATCGCTTTTGCAAACAGAGTCAATAAGACTATGGGTATTGCACCCGATCCCGATTCTCTGTTCGACGTTCAGGCAAAGCGTCTGCACGAGTATAAGAGACAGCTTCTCAACGCAATGAGAATCATCTCGCTTTATATTGAACTCAAGGACAATCCGAACAAGGATATTCAGCCTCAGACCTTCTTCTTTGCTGCAAAAGCCGCTCCCGGCTACTACCATGCAAAGAGAATAATTCAGCTTATATCAGAACTCTCTGCTCTGATAGAGAAAGATCCTGCTATAAGAGAAAAAATACGTGTGGTATTCCTTGAAAACTACTGTGCCACTATGGCAGAGCATCTTATGCCTGCCGCTGATATTTCACAGCAGATATCACTTGCGGGTAAGGAAGCAAGCGGTACGGGTAATATGAAGCTCATGATAAACGGTGCTATCACACTCGGTACTATGGACGGTGCAAACGTTGAGATTTATCAGAGTGTCGGCAAGGATAATATCTACATCTTCGGTATGTCCGACAAGGAAGTGGACGACCTCTGGAAGACAGGCTACAACGCTCTCTGGTACTACGATAACAACGAAAAAATACGCCGTGTGATTGATTTCATCAAGGGCGGTATAAACGGCACTGATTTCAGCGATATTGCACGCTATCTTATGTACGGTGATCACGGCATTGCCGACCCGTATATGTGTCTTGCAGATTTCGGTGACTACTGCAGCGTTCACGACAGAATGAATGCAGACTTCCTCAACAAAGACAAGTGGAACAGAATGATGCTTGAAAACATTGCAGGTGCAGGCATTTTTGCTGCTGACCGCAGTATTACCGAATATGCAGACAATATTTGGAATCTCAAACGTTTAAAAGGTTAATCAATGTTTTATTTTGACTCACTTGACACAACTTTCAGAAACCCTATGGGCCCCGTCGCACAAGGCTCGTCAATAGATTTTACTTTCAAAGCGGACTTTTGCGACGGACTCTGGGGCGCTGAACTTTTCATAATTGACGATGACACCGGCAAACGAACCTTCTTCCCTATGGAAAAGTCGACTGACGGTGTTACAGACGTGTTTAAATTTACTTATAAGCCACAAAAAGTCGGTCTTTTCTGGTATTATTTTGTGGCAAAGCAAAACGGTTTCGACACCGTTATCGGCAGGGATGATATGGGGCAAGCCGTTCCCATGTCAGACGGTCTGCGCTCATGGCAACTTACTGTCTATGACAAGAATTATCGTACTCCCGACTGGATAAAGGGCGGTGTTTATTATCAGATTTTCGTTGACAGATTCAGTAAAGGTGCAGAGCATACACCGAAAAGCACTGCCCGCATTCACGAAAACTGGTATGAAATGCCCGATTGGAAGCCTAACGAGCAAGGTCTTATTTTAAATAACGACTTTTTTGGCGGTGACCTTAAAGGTGTCGAGCAAAAACTCGATTATTTAAGATCTCTGGGCGTTACCTGCATCTACCTGAATCCTATATTTGATGCCTATTCGAATCACAAATACGACACGGGCGATTATTCAAAAATAGATTCCATGTTTGGTGACGAAAGTGATTTTAAATCTCTTTGCAAAAGTGCAAAAAAACGTGGCATTTCCATAATTTGCGACGGCGTGTTCAACCACGTCGGTGCAGACTCTTTGTACTTTAACAAATATCACAGATATGACGGTGTGGGTGCTTATGAATCCCCCGATTCCCCGTATATCAACTGGTTTCGTTTCTACGAATATCCGAACAAATATGAGTGCTGGTGGAATTTCGACACCCTGCCCGATATCAACGAAGATTATCCCGATTTTTGCAGGTTTATCAACGGCAAAAACGGCATTATCAGTAAATGGATTAAAAACGGGGCGCGCGGTTGGCGTCTTGACGTTGCTGATGAACTTCCCGACAGTTTTCTTGAAGCACTGCGCAAATCGGCAAAAGGTGCAAGCAAGGATGCTCTTATCATAGGCGAAGTCTGGGAGGATGCCAGCAACAAAATATCCTACGATAAAAGGCGAAAATATTTTCAGGGCAAACAGCTTGACGCTGTTATGAACTACCCCCTGAAAAATGCCATTATCGACTACGTACGCTACGGCAATGCCCACGGTCTTGCCGTAACCATGAGAGAATTGTGCGACAACTATCCGAAGGATACCTTGAACTGTCTTATGAATATACTGGGTACTCACGACACACCCAGAATCGTCACGGCACTTGCAGGAAGAATAATAGAAAGCAATGACCGTGAACGTAAAGCAGGCACCCGTCTTTCCGATTCGGAGTGGAAACTTGGTATTCACAGGCTCAAAATCGCCTCTCTTTTACAGTATACCCTGCCCGGTGTACCCTGTGTGTACTACGGTGACGAAGCGGGAATGGAGGGTTATAACGACCCGTTCAACCGCAAAACTTACCCCTGGGGTAAAGAAAACGGCGACCTTATTTCATGGTACACGTTTCTCGGCTCCGTTAGGAAAGCATCTCCCCTCTTCAAAGACGGAATTTACAAAAATATCTGCCACGAAAACGGGGTATTTGCTTTTTCCAGAGAAAACGGTAACGAAAAACTTATTGTATGCGTCAATCTGTCGGATAAAGATTATAATTTGCACCTTGACAGCATGTATTATGATTTAAGCAAAAAAGAAGCATATAAAGGCGACCTTACGGTCAAGCCTCAGTTCTACTATATTTTAAAAAAGGTGTGATAAAATGTATCTCGAGAACTACAAAAAATGGATTGAAAGTCCCTACGTGGACGAGCAGACGAAGGCAGAACTTAAATCACTCACCGATGATGAGGATATAAAATTCCGCTTTATCAAAATGCTCGATTTCGGAACGGCAGGTCTTCGCGGCACAATGGGTGCAGGTCTGAATATGATGAACGTATATACCGTAAGGTATACGACACAGGGACTTGCAGACCTTATAGCAGGAAGCGGTGACGATGCAAAGAAAAGAGGCGTTGCCATAGCCTACGACTCAAGAAACAACAGTGAACTCTTTTCAAAAGAAGTTGCGTGTGTTCTTGCGGCAAACGGTATAAAGGCATATCTTTTTGACGAACTTCGTCCCACACCCGAGCTTTCTTTCGCGCTCCGTGAAAACGGTTGCATAGCAGGTGTAAACGTTACTGCAAGCCACAATCCCAAGGAGTACAACGGCTACAAAGTATACTGGGAAGACGGTGCACAGCTTCCGCCCGACCATGCAAAAAAGATTTCTGACAGACTCACTCAGATTGACATCTTCGAAGATGTCAAGACAATGGATTTTGAAGAGGCGAAGAATGCAGGTCTCATCGAAATGATGGGAAATGCGATGGACGAAAAGTATCTTGCAAAAGTGCTTGAGCAGTCTGTCTGCGGTGACATCGTAAAAGAACTTGCCGACTCTTTCAAAGTTATTTACACACCTTTCCACGGTGCAGGTTACCGACTTGTTCCCGAAATGCTTAAGAGAATCGGTTTCAAGCACGTTATTACCGTTGCAGAGCAGATGACAATTGACGGTAATTTTCCCACCGTAAAGTCACCCAACCCCGAAGATAAGGCAGGCTTTACAAGAGCAATAGAAATGGCTCGTGAGCAGGATATTGACCTTATCATCGGTACCGACCCCGATGCAGACAGAGCAGGTATTGTCGTAAGAAACAATGCAGGCGACTACGTTACACTTTCAGGCAATCAGGTGGGTGTACTACTTCTTGATTTTATAATCAGATGCCGTAAGGAAATGGGTACGTTCCCCTCAAATGCTGCCGCTGTAAAGAGTATCGTTTCAACAAATATGGCTAAAGCAGTTTGTGACAAGTACGGCGTAAAGATGTTTGACGTTCTTACGGGATTTAAGTTCATCGGTGAAAAGATAAAAGAATTTGAAGCAAGCGGCGAATATACATATATATTCGGTTTTGAAGAGAGTTACGGTTATCTCACAGGCACGTATGCACGTGACAAGGATGCTGTAAACGCTTCACTTCTCATCGCAGAGATGGCTTGCTGGTATAAAAAACAGGGCAAGAGCCTGTATGATGCAATGCAGGAAATGTACGATACGTACGGCAACTACCTTGAAAGTGTTATATCCATCACTATGTCGGGACTTGACGGTCTTGCACGTATGAAGGAAACGGGTGTGAAGCTCAGGGCTAACGCCCCCACGGAAATTGCAGGAATGAAAGTTCTTAAAATCCGTGACTACCAGAGTGGCTACATCACAGACACTCAGACGGGCGAAAAGACAGAGACAGGTCTCCCCTCCTCCGACGTTCTTTTCTACGAGCTTGAAAACGACTGCTCGCTCGTATTCAGACCTTCTGGTACAGAACCCAAGATAAAGTTCTACATTACGGCGAAGGCAGACTCGGCAAAGGCTTGTGAAGAGATAACGGAAACTATCAAGTCAGCCGCACAAAAACTTATAGACTAAATAAAAAAATCACAGTGGGTAACCACTGTGATTTTTATTACGTCTACTTTTTCAATACTTTTTTGCACCAGGTGCGTTTCTGACATTCAGGGCATTTGAGGTAACGGGTGGTGCCTGCATGCATTGCCCACAATGCCTCTGAATAAGTGGGGACAATTTCAAAACCGCAATTTTTACACTTGTAAACGCCCACACTCACTTCAAGTTTCAATGCATAAAAGCAAGGTATCAGAAACACAATGCAGATTCCAATCATTGTTACGGTCTGCAATACCCCCTCGGGCATCAGAAATGCAGCAAGCATAATGCCTGCAAACAGGGCTGTTATACTTACAATCATAATTGTCCACATAGAAGTCCAGATTATTTTGTTTTTCTGTTCTAATTCTTTTGCCATATCAAGCAAAAGATCTTCATTTTTATTATTATCCATATCCATTATCTCCCCGCATAATAATTCATTTACCGTAATGCCGAAGACGTTACACAAATCAAGCATAAGAGAGACGTCGGGCAGACCTTTGCCACGCTCCCATTTAGAAACTGCCCTGTCGGTAATTCCAAGTTTATCAGCAAGTGCCGCCTGTGTCAAATTCTTCTTTTTTCTTTGTGATGCAATAAATTCACCAATTTTTATCTGATTCATCAATTCATCCTCCTCTCACGCCTATTGTAGACGAAAACGTCGTAAAAGTACACATACCAACCGTTGAGTTCTTATTTTAAGAGACAAGGCATAAAATTATTCCCTTACAAAACGTATTTGTAAGGGAATCTGATTTTATACATCCATAATTATCGGGATTATCATGGGGGAACGTTTGGTCTGCGAATAAACGTAAGTGCCAAGCGCATCCTTAATGTCATTTTTGATTGCTGCCCAGTCGTGATTGAAATTATCTTCATATTTTTTAAGCAGATTGTCAACCACTCTTTTGGCACCGTCCATAAGGTCTTCACTTTCGCGGACGTACACAAAGCCTCTTGACACTATGTCGGGACCCGACACAACGTATCCTGCCGAAGAATCTATTGAAACCACAACAATTATAAGACCGTCCTCCGACAGTTTCTTTCTGTCACGGAGAACAATGTTTCCGACGTCACCAACACCGCTTCCGTCAACAAGCGTTATTCCTGCCTGCACCGTTCCCGTCACCTTAGCGGTATTTCTCGTAAATTCAAGAACACTTCCGTTTTCAAGCATCATAATATGCTCATCGTCATAGCCTACCTGTTTAGCAAGTGAGGCGTGCTTTGCCGTCTGCCTTACTTCGCCGTGTACGGGAACAAAGAATTTCGGTTTTGTAAGCGCTATCATAATTTTAAGTTCTTCCTGACAGGCATGTCCCGAAACGTGTATATCACGCAGACGCTCGTAAACCACTTCCGCACCGTGTGCGAGCAGTTCATTTATGACTTTTGATACCATTTTTTCGTTACCCGGGATAGGTGTTGCCGATATTATAACCATATCATTCGGTCCGATATCAACTTTCTTATGGTCATCGTGTGCCATTCTCGCAAGCGCACTCATCGACTCACCCTGACTGCCCGTTGTTATGAGCACAAGCTTATCATCTGCATAATTTTTGATGTTGGCAAGGTCAATAAGAGTATTCTTAGGCACTTCCATTACGCCAAGCTCAATTGCGGTTTTTATATTCGAGAGCATACTGCGTCCCGAAACTGCAACCTTCCTTCCGTGCTCTGCCGCCGCATCCATAATCTGCTGCAGACGGTGAATATTTGAAGCAAACGTTGCAATTATAATACGTTTTTTCGTGCCTTTAAAGAGTGTATGGAAGGTTTCACCCACTATCCTCTCACTCGAAGTAAAGCCCGGTCTTTCAGCATTTGTGCTGTCAGAGAAAAGTGCGAGCACACCCTCTTTACCAAGTTCACCGAATCTGCCCAGATCAATCATCTGAGTGTGTATAGGCGTAGAGTCTATCTTAAAGTCGCCCGTAAACAGAAGCACACCTGCAGGTGTCTTTATCGCAAGCGCAACAGAGCCGGGAATAGAGTGATTTGTGTGTATAAATTCAATTTCAAAACAGCCTATCTTTACTTTAGAGCCTGCAGTTATAACGTTGAGTTTTGCCTTTTTTATAAGTTTATGCTCTTCAAGCTTGTTCTTTACAAAGCCTATTGTGAGGTCCGTGCCGTATATCGGTACGTTTACCTTTTTAAGAAGGAAAGGAATACCACCTATATGATCCTCGTGACCGTGTGTCAGGACAATACCCTTAAACTTGTCGAAATTCTTTTCGATGTACGTGTAGTCCGGTATTACGTAGTCAATACCCGGCATATCTCCGTCAGGAAAACTCATTCCCGCATCCACGCAAATCATCTCGTTGCCGTATTCAATTACGGTCATATTTTTTCCGACTTCCCCAAGTCCGCCAAGCGGAATAACTTTCACGTTAAAGGGAAGTTTGTCCTCTACAACCGTCTTTTTCTTTTTGGGTGCAGATTGTTTTTTCACAGGCTTTTTGGGAGCCTGTTTAACGTTCTGAGAAGTTTTTTTCTTTTTATCTGTAGTTTTCTTTGTTTCCTGAGCAGGCTTTGACTGAGTCTTCTTTTTCGGCCTGTAATAGTGTTTTTTTGTTTTTTTCGTTTCTTCTGCCATATTTCCTCCTTTGTCAGCTTCAGATAAATTTTTACATAGCAAAACAAGAGGGATCGTTTTTCATCCCTCAAAATATTAAATTTCTACGTACATATATATTACCCGTGCGTGAGTGGATACACGGTTATAATCAACTCCGATTATTATATCTTAAATTTGCTCTTATGTCAAATTTTCACTCATCAGCATTTTCAGCGAGTCGGTATATCTCATTTTTATAAAAATAACATAGCTCATCCGCCGATTCTTCATCATACGCCTCAACCATAAGGCGAAGACCGCCCGTTACGCACGGCAAAACCCTCACCCTTGCCGCACTTCCTATCCTGCCTGAAAGACGCCGTATCACGTAATCCTTGCGAGAGGATGGAATCCATATATTCTGAACCTTTGTTACACCGCAGGGAATATTCTCTTTTGCTTTCGCAAGTCTTATATTATTTTCTTTAAGGTATCCGCATATCTGCACTGCCGCAAGAAGTGCATCAAAACAAACAGCATTATCTGCCACACACTTTCTTGCAAAGCTGTCATCCTTATCGGCAAAATCGTACACTTTAGAATATTCTATTCCGTAAATCTCGCATAAACTGTCGCAAAACGTAGGACAGAGATAGGAATATGCTATTTTGTCCGTACCGTTTTCCGATGCCGTTTTTATAAGAAGTGCACTCATCTCATTTTTTGTTACGGGACACGATTTTTCATCCTTACCCCACAGAAAATGCCCCTCTCTGTCCGAACACAACGTTATATGCTCGGGTGTTTGCTGTTGCAACAATTTGACACCGCACTTTTCAAATATTTCTTTGGCACACGCGGACACATAAATATTGCCACACTCGAAATGAAGCGACATTCCGCTTAAATCAGGCACGGCAACCTCTTTTGCATAATCGGATATGTCACATCTTGATGCATTCTCGTCAGGAATATGCGCGGCAAGCACCCCGTCAGGCAACATACCGTGAAGCTTTTTTAGTTCATTATAACTTTCAAACGAAACCTTAAGCCCGTATCTGTCGTAAAAATATATCCCGCAGGTCCCGTCTCTCAGATTAAGCATAATTCCGCCGTCAAGGTTATTCTTCCTTATGCAGTACGAGAGAAGTGCGCCAAAGCCCATACCGTAATCAAGTGCCTGCGAATCCGCTTTAATTATCCCCGACAAAACAGCACTTTTCGCTCCTGCAAGACTTCGATCATCTGCCATAACCCCAATCTTGCCTTTGAAATGGAGCGCCGCAGCAGCCCCTATTCTCACAGCCTCACAGGTATCAAATTTCAACAGTTTTATGCGTGCCTTTTCCCCATCAAATATAACTCGTGACGTTCTCTCGCTCATATTCCTCACCTCAAGGATTATTTTTACCCTAAAATAAGGAATTACACATAAAAAAATGATTGCAAGGGCGTGTTCGCTTAGGGATTATTCGCTCAAAAACATAGTTTTTGTGGGCATAGCAGTTTTGGGTTAGAGATTTTTCGTTTAGACAAAATAATAAAAATTCCGTAATACTTTGTGTATTACGGAATTTTTTTATGAAGTATGGGCGGAAAATGTCAATCCAAAACCGATTCATCACTAAGCGAACACGCCCATACGCAATCATTTTTTCTTCTTTTCTATCCTTCTTGAAAGAGGCGCATGATAATCGCTCTCTTTATTGAACTTAAGTTTTAAGCCGTATTTTTCTTTTGACCATCTGCAAAGAACGACGGCAATCACAATATATGCGATATACGTTACGATTTTGGTCCAACCACGCAAACCGAACATATCCTGTAAAGTGAGTAACCCTCCTGCAACAAACCAACCGCCTGCTGCATAGTAGGCATATTTCTGTTCACCCCTGACCGCATGGCCTATAATCGATGCAAGTGCAACGTAAACGGCAGTCATAACTATGGGGTAAATAACACCGGCAATGCTTTCCGCTAAAGTCAGAGCTTCTATTTCTTTCATATACGGCTCGTATATCTCGAGAAATTCAGGTGTAATGCCACCCTCTTTCATAAGCGTAGCAACGGAAATGTAGGTTACGGACGAAAGCAATTCTATAAAAGCATTACCCAGTGCAAAGCCGACACCTGCACCGTAGAACACCGCAAATGTATTTCTCTTCAAGAACACGTGCATAAAAAAACGAAGTGCCGTCACCTGTACAGCAACACTTACAATAAGCTTTACAAAGTCAAATATCGCGTTGCTGACATTTCCAAAGCCCAGCATAACGAGCAGAGTCATAATTATATCGGTGACATAATAAGTTGAAATAAACGTAACAAGACCCACCACGTAGGAACGCAGGCCCGCCTTCCCAAGTGCAGATACCAACGCAACCGCCACTACTATGGCTATTACGGAGAGCGCCATTGATACGTAATTTAACGGAATAACAAACGATGCGACCATATTCTATCCTCGTAATCATAAATTTCTATAATTATAGCACAATTTACGATAAAATACAAAATTTATTATTGACTTTATCGCAAGAAAAGTTTATTCTATAGAATATAATTAGAACTTTAGTCTACCACTCCACAGGCAACAGGAACTAAAGTTCCTATCGCAATCATTTTGAAAAGAGGTTACACAACAAATGGAAAGAGTATACAACTTTGCCGCAGGTCCTTCTATGCTTCCTCTTGAAGTCCTTGAAGAAGCGCAGCGCGACCTTATCAACTACAAAGGCAGCGGTATGAGCGTTATGGAAATGAGCCACCGTTCAAAACAGTATCAGGCTATTTTCGATGAAACAGAGGCTACTCTTCGCCGTATTATGAATATAAGCGATGACTATGCCGTAATGTTTTTACAGGGCGGCGCTTCACTTCAGTTTTCTATGGTACCGATGAATCTTATGCCTAAAGGTGCTACCGCAAACTACTGCGAAACAGGCATATTCGCTAAAAAGTCTGCCGCAGAAGCAAAAAAATGGGGTAACGTTATAACGATAACGTCGGGTAAGGAAAACAACTACACTAATATTCCTGAACTTACGGACGACATCGTTACAGACGACGCTTCATACGTTCACATCACACAGAACAATACCATTTTCGGTACGACCTATCACAAGACTCCCGACATTAAAAAGTGTCCGCTTGTTGCAGATATGTCCTCCGTAATTCTCGGTGAGGAATTTGACGTAAACAAATACGGCATCATCTATGCAGGTGCTCAGAAGAATATGGGTCCTGCAGGTATGACGCTTGTTATTGCAAAGAAAGAACTTCTCGGTAAAGCACCCGAGGATACACCGTCAATGCTCAACTACTCACTTATGGCAGACAACGGTTCAATGTATAACACACCTCCCTGCTGGGCTATCTATATGGCAGGTCTCGTTTACAAATGGGTTGAAAAATCAGGCGGTGTAAAGGCTCTCGAAAACAGAAACAAGGAAAAATCGGCACTCCTTTACGATGCTATCGACTCATCAAAACTCTTTACCGCACCTGCAACGGAGAATTGCCGTTCTTATATGAACGTCACTTTCACGTTGCCGACAGACGAACTTACCGCAGAATTCCTTGATTTTGTCAAGGACAGAAATATGACCAATCTCAAAGGACACAGAGCGGTCGGCGGTATGAGAGCATCAATCTACAACGCTATGCCTATTGAGGGCGTAAACGAACTTGTAAAAGCTATTAAAGAATTTGAGGCGGAAAAATAATGTTCAATATAGAAACTCTTAACAAAATCTCCGATATAATATACGATGCACTTCCCGGTGAAATTTTTACGGTAAGTGACAACGTGGAAAATCCCGATGCCATTCTCGTCCGCAGTGCCGATATGCACTGTATGGAGCTGCCCGAAAACGTTCTTGCGGTAGCAAGGGCAGGTGCAGGCACCAATAATATCCCCTGTGATATATGCGCCAACAAGGGCATCGTCGTATTCAATACCCCCGGTGCAAATGCAAACGCAGTTAAAGAACTCGTTATATGCGGTATGCTTCTCTCATGCAGACGAGTGCTTGCAGGCGAAAGCTGGGTAAGAGGCTTGAAGGCTGAAGGTCAGACAGGCATTGAAAAGCTTGCCGAAAAGGGCAAAAGTCAGTTCGTCGGTCCCGAAATCAAGGGTAAAACGCTCGGTATCATCGGTCTCGGTGCTATCGGCAGGCTCGTTGCAGAGGCTTCCGTTGCACTCGGTATGACGGTTATCGGTTACGACCCATATTTCAAGGGTGAAATCAAAAACGTAACTGTTACTGATGATTTGAATAAACTCTACGAGGCTTCAAACTTTATCTCCCTTCACGTTCCGCTCAACGACGGCACAAAGGGTATGATAAACGCCGACGTTGTCGCAAAGCTTCCCAAAGGTGCAGTAATTCTCAACTTTGCAAGAGGCGGTCTTGTAAATAACGATGCTATAAAAGCAGGTCTTGCCGACGGTACTCTGCGTGCTTACGTGACCGACTTTGCTTCAGACGAACTTATCGGTGCAGACGGCGTCATCGCTTTCCCGCACCTTGGTGCATCAACCCCCGAGAGTGAAGAAAACTGTGCCGTTATGGCTTCGCAGGAACTTTATGAGTTTCTCGTAAACGGCAATATCGTAAATTCTGTAAATATGCCCTCCCTTTCAGTCGAAAGAAAAGCAGGCAGCAGAATTACAGTTATTGCAAAAGAAGGCACAGAAGTCGAATTTGACGGTGCTGTGGCAGTAAATTCCGCTTCAAAGGGCGGTTATACGTATACGATAGCCGATTTTGACAACGTGGTTGACAAATCCGTTGTCAAAGCAGATAATGTAATCAGAATAAGAATTATATAATTATAAACCTCCTCGTTATCGGGGAGGTTTATTTGCAGAGGTAGTTATGGAAAAACTAAAAAAACTTGCAGTTGAAATTCCCGAGATTTATCTTCCTGCCGAAAAGGTAGATTACTCAAAATTTTCGGTCATCGCCTGTGACCAGTACACGTCACGTCCGCAGTATTGGGAACAAGTTGAAAAGAAGGTCGGTGACAGTCCGTCATCACTCAATATGATGCTTCCCGAAATTTATCTCGACAGAAATAACGATGAAACAAGGGCAAAAATAAATGCCACAATGCAGGAATATATTGATAACGGAACACTCGTAAATATCGGCAAGTGCTTTGTCTACGTCAAAAGGCATCTTGAAAGCGGTGTAAGGCAGGGGCTCGTGCTTGCACTTGACCTTGAACAGTACGATTTTCACAGCGGTTCGGACAGTATGATTCGTGCAACCGAAAAAACGGTTGAAAGCCGTCTGCCTGCACGAATTGAGATACGCAGGAATGCACCTCTCGAAATGCCGCACATTCTCGTGCTTATCAACGATACAAAGGACAAGCTTTTCTCGTATATAAGTTCCCTCTCCCTTCCCTCACTCTATGATTTTGAGCTTATGCAAAACGGTGGCAGAATAGAAGGCTATAAAATAGATAATGAAGAGATATATTCCGCCATTGCCGACATTCTGGAAGAAATAAAGACCGAGGGCGGTGACAATTTCCTCTACGCAATGGGTGACGGCAACCACTCTCTCGCTTCTGCAAAGGCTTTCTGGGATGAAATTAAGGAATCTGTTGATGACAAAGAAAATCATCCTGCAAGATATGCGCTCGTTGAAATCGAAAACATTTTCGACGACGCAATGATATTCGAGCCGATACACAGAGTTATATTCGGTGCAGACAGAGAAACTCTTGAAAAGGAAGTTGACCTTACGGGTGATGCTCAGGATATAGAGCCAAGGCTTGATAAATGGCTTGCAGCACACCCCGAGGCAAGCATAGACTATATTCACGGCAAAGAAGAAGCGATTGAAATAGCCGAGAAAAACGGCGGTGTGGCAATCGTGTTTGATGAATTTGAAAAAGCATCGCTTTTTGATACGGTCAGAAAAAACGGTTGTCTTGTGAGAAAAAGTTTTTCTATGGGTGCTGCCGACACCAAGCGTTTTTACCTTGAATGCAGAAAAATATAAAAAAAATAACCGTGAAAAATCACGGTTATTTTTTATTGTATCTTTCAATATTTGTACATTTACCCGTTTTGGCATCAATGTCTATAAGAACGCCGTTCATTTCGCAATCCCCCGTTGCCGCATTAAAGCGTGTGGGCATTTTTGTTGTAAAACGGTATATGACGTCCTCTTTTTTTACACCGAGAATCGAATCGATAACACCCGTCATACCAACGTCGGTGATAAAGCCCGTATAATCGGAAAGAATCTTTTCATCCGCCGTCTGCACGTGTGTATGTGTTCCGACAACTGCCGACACCCTGCCTGCAACGTATTCTGCAAAAGCACGTTTTTCACTCGTCGCCTCGGCATGAAAATCAATGATTATATTTTTTGTCTGCTCAGATATTTTTTCTATAAGTCTGTCCGCCGTTTTAAAGGGACAATCAAATGCATCAAGCATATACGTTCCGAGCATACTGATAACGGCAATCTTATCTCCCCTGTCGGTTGTGTATATACAGTAACCGCAACCCGGCACGTCGGTAGGATAGTTTACGGGGCGCAGAAGATATTCCTGCTCATCAATATACGAATATATCTCTCTTCTCCTGAAAGAATGGTTTCCGCCCGTTATTATATCGACGCCTGCCGAAAAAAGCCTGTCGGCAGAAAAAGGAAGAATGCCGTTTCCGTCAGCCGAATTTTCACCGTTTGCTATTACAACGTCTGCAGAGCATTCTTTTCTTATGTTCCAGAGATTGTCAAGCAGGAAGGTCGTTCCCGGTCCTGAGACGACGTCTCCGATAAAAAGTATTCTCATAAGTATAAGCCTTTCTGTTATTGCTAAAAACATTGTAACACGAAAACAAAAAAAATCTATACTTTTTTTAAATTTTCTATTGACAACCCCTTTCCCGAGTGGTATCATATAAAAGCGCTCTGAAAAAGAGTCGATATGCACCTTTAGCTCAGCTGGTAGAGCAACTGACTCTTAATCAGTGGGTCCAGGGTTCGAGTCCCTGAAGGTGTACCAAATCGCTTAGGCGATTTTTTATAGCACATTCAAGGGTTTATCCCTTGATGAGTGCAAGTTTATAGGGTGTGTAGGCGCACCAATATGGCCCGTTGGTCAAGCGGTTAAGACGCCGGCCTCTCACGCCTGAAACAGGGGTTCGATTCCCCTACGGGTCACCAATATATTCCTCAATAGCTCAGTCGGTAGAGCATGCGGCTGTTAACCGCAGGGTCGTTGGTTCGAGTCCAACTTGGGGAGCCAAGAAAAAAGCACTTCTTTAGAAGTGCTTTTTTCAGTTATATTTGTTCCTTACGGAACAAGTGATATTTACTTTGTAAGTTATATTGCCTTTCGGCAGTGATATTCGCCTTCAGCGAGTTAAAGGAACAAATATAATACCACTGAACCCGAAGGTTTCAATATCACTTTTGATTCTTCAAAAATACCACTCCAACTAAGTTGGAATATCACTAAAAATACATACTGTTTAAATTTTTCATTTACCCCAAACCCACCGTTCGTTTGGTACATTTCATACACTTACACCAAAAAGCACTTTTCGAAAGTGCTTTTTTCATTTATTTTACTAATTGTTTTGTTGCCGTATTTCGTATATAATAGCGGAGTTTGTGAGAAAGAGAGGGTTATTTATGGGTGCTGATTTAATTTTTTCTGCTAACGTGGTTGTTCCTATATTTTTGCTGATTATGCTCGGCTATGCATTGACACGCCTTAAATTGTGGGACGCTCATTTTTTAAAGATTGCAAATGACGTATGCTTCAAATGCTTATTGCCGGTGCTTCTCTTTTATAACGTAGCCACCGCAAATATTTTCGATGTATTCAACGGCCGTCTGATCATTTACGCCTCGGTATGCGCCTGCTTACTGTGTGCACTGCTGTTTATTATCGTTCCTTTATTTGTGAAGGACAACAAACGCCGCGGTGTAATGATTCAGGGAACTTTCCGTTCCAACTTTCTGTTATTCGGCGTACCACTTGGGCTGAGTATCGGCGGCGAATCGGGTGCAGTTCTTGCAGCGGTAGTTGCTTCCTTTTACGTGCCTGTCATCAATATGCTTTCGGTTATTTCACTTTATGCGTTCAGCGATGCCAAAAACAAAAACTTAAAATCCGCATTGCTCGGCATTTTGAAAAACCCTTTGATTATCGGCGGTGTTTCGGGTCTTATTTTCTCTTTGATACGCAATTACATCGGCTTTGAGATTCCGACTATAATTGATACAACACTGTTCAACATCAAATCAACTGCAACGCCCCTTGCATTTTTAATTCTGGGCGGCGATTTAAAATTCGGCAGCATGCTCCGCAACGTGAAATTTTCAATTTTCTCCGTACTCGGCAAAATCGTGCTGATACCTGCTGTTATGCTGATGCTATCTGCCCTGCTTGGCTTTGACAAGCTCGAAATGGCAATTCTCGTTGCCGTTTTTGCAACGCCAAACGCCGTTTCAAGTTACGCAATGGCAAGAAATTACGAAGCCGATTACGAACTTGCAGGTGAAATTATCACGCTGGGCACTCTGCTCTCCGTGTTCACTATGTTTATTTTCATCACAATAGCAAGATCCTTCGGTTGGATATAACAAAAAGGTCAGATGTTCTCACATCTGACCTTTTTATTATATCTCTATGCTTATTGTGAAATCGAATTTCTCACCTGCGTTTATTCTGCATTCTTCCAGCGGCTGCTGTCCGCTGCAGGAGGCGCAACCGATACCGCTCATACGGTAGTCAACGTACATAAATGCACCGTCTTCCTCTACCAAATCCTTGCGGTGCCCTGTTTCAACGACTTTATGCACATCGTAGCGTGATATACAGAAGGATAAATTCTCACCCGATACTTTAAGCGGAATATCACCGCACGTGAGTTTTATCCACTTCGTTCCCATATGGCTTCCGTTTTCCTGCGGACGCTCGTACGCACCGTACGGATCATCGGGAATATAGTAATACCATCCAAGCACAGCATGCGAGCACTTATCTTCATAGCACTCTGCAGGACCGTAACCGAAATAACGGATTTTTTCAGCAGGCTCTGCAAGTGAAAATGCATAGCCGTACCTCGGAAGAAAATAAGGCATCGTTTCATTGAAGCTTCCGCTTTGATGTAACGAAATCTTTCCGTCACCGTATATGCGGTATTCAATACTTCCCCTTGCTATCCACCGTCTGCCCTGCACTCCAAAAATAAACTCTCCGTTAAGGACGACACAGTCGTCCTCGGTCCTTGCAGTAAAATCGTTTATTACGACTTCGGTATACTCTATGTTACCGAAATTTCTGTTCGTTTTCCACAGGTCTGCCACTCTGTTGGGTGAGGTTGCCGTTGCTATATCGTTATCGAGAGGTGCTCTAAAGCAGTTGAATTCAACCGTTTTTGACAGTAGTTCACGTCCGTTTACTTTCATACTTCCGAATATACCCTCATCCTTACGGAAGGTATATTCAAAATTATCACCGTATACGACGTAAGCATTTCTTTTTTCTTCAAGTATGGGGGCTTTTCCCGTAGTTTTCTTTTCCTCTGCCACAACTTCAAGCGGGAATGAGAATACCCTTATAACGTGTCCCTTATCAGCCCACATGGTATCATTTGCAAGCGTAACCCTTACCGTGAGTACCGCATTCTGCGCCAAATACGGTTCTTTCGCAGGACATTTGACATTAACGCTTGTACCTGGTGCGGGATTTGCTTCAAATATACCGCGGTCTACCTCTTTTTCATCGGCCAAGATTGACCAATCTATAGTATAATCGGAAAAATCAACGAAATAGTTGCGGTTTAAGATCGTAAGCTTGTCACCGTTTCTCGTAATACGTACTGGTGCAAAGACAGCCTTTGCTTCAAGAAGTGACGAGTGAGGCACACGGTCGGGAGTGACAAGTCCGTCCATACAGAAGTTTCTGTAATGATGCGTATCTCCAAAGTCACCGCCGTATCCGAAGTATTCCGTACCGTTTTCATCCTGCATACGAAGTCCGTGCTCACACCATTCCCAGATGTAACCGCCCATATAACGATCATCACTCTGGAATATGTCATCGTAAAAACGCAAATCACCGCAACTGTTTCCCATAGCGTGACTGTATTCAGCTTTTACGTAGGGAAGCGTTGCATAATCATCTTTATAAAACGCCCTTATTTTTTCGCACGTTTTGTACATACGAGATGCCAAATCAACACGGGAAAGAGCAATTTTTCTCTGCTCATCATCCATATCCTCATATCCGACCATAGCGGCTTCGTAATGAATGGGTCTTTGCGTATCAACAGACTTGAGATACGAATATTCGTTTGCAAGATTTTTACCCCAGTCAGACTCGTTACCGAGTGACCAGATCACAATGGATGTAAAGTTTTTGAACTTTTCATACATTCTGACCATACGGTCGTGAATTGCAGGTGCATACTGCTCACTGTCAACTATTGATGCGAAATCGGCAATATAACTGCAACCGTGACACTCCATATCGGCTTCACACATGATGTAAAGGCCAAGTTCATCACACAGTTCATAAAACCTCGGGTCATTGGGATAATGTGACGTTCTTACGGCGTTGATATTATGCTGCTTCATTAAAATGAGTTCTCTTCTCATTTTGTCCACCGACACGGCATAACCCGTATCGGGATCACTGTCATGACGGTTTACACCGTACATTTTTACGTGCTTACCGTTGACTTTAAATACGCCACCGTCACAGTTAATTTCACGGAAGCCGAAACGGTGCGCTATATACTCATTTCCGCAACAAAGTTTCAAAGTATACAGATTCGGCGTCTCAGCCGTCCATAAAAGCGGATTATCTATGTGTATTTTACCTGTTTCTCCCCTGTAAAGTAGTTTGCCTTCACAATATATTTCAGCCGTAATCTGCGCTTTCGCCTCCACTTCGAGCGTTATATTGCCTTTGATATCGGCGTTTATCTTAAAATCCCTGATGCCCGACTTATCACGTTCAAGTATGTATACGTCACGGAAAAGACCTGATAAGCGTATCTTATCCTGATCGTCAATATACGACCCCGAGCACCATTTAAGAACAAGCACGCACAGACGGTTATTACCGTCCTTCAATTTATCCGTCACGTCAAAGACCGACGTATTATGAGGTGCTTCCCCGTAACCTACGAACTGACCGTTTACCCAGACGTAGATACAACTGTCTTTACCTTCAAAACAAAGCTCGTATCTCTTACCGTCATTTATTTTGACATCAAAATCCTTTACGTAGGCTGCACACGGATTTTTCAGAGGCACGTTTGGCAGGTTAATTACAAAAGGATACGGAGCTGCCGTATACTGTGCCATATCTTTGCCGTGCATCTGCCATATTTCCGGAACGGATACCTTTTCAAAAGAAGATATATCATACCCACATTCATAAAAATCATCCATATCAAAAAGCGATGATTTATAACAAAAAGCCCATTCTCCGCAAAGCGAGTGAAAATATGCTGATTTTTCACGCTCCATCCCGCACTTGTCGGCATTTTCAAAGGGGATAAAATACGAGTGTTCTTCCATTTCACCCAGCCTGAAGCACTTGGGATCCGAATGATAATTATAATCCGTCAACTTTGTCATATAACCTCACCTATCTTCTATATACATTCTTATAATTATATCATACACAGACAACATTGCAACCGATGGGTGTTACAACTTTTTTAGGAATTATGTTCATTTTTTCGGAAATAATATAAAAATCCGAGCCTCGTAAGCTCTCAAATAAATCCAATAAAATAGTGATGAATTTGTCGTATTTTGTCTTGTTATTGCCGTCATTTTATGTTATCATCCATAGGTGCAAACATAAAAAAGGGGTAAATGATATGACAAGGGCTCAGTTAAAAAAAGAATCCAAATTACAAATCAAAAACAAAATCGGCGTACTTTTTCTTATTGCACTCAGCGCAGCGGTAATCGTAGAGTTGGCTGCAGTGCTGTTTTCGCTTATTCCGATTGAAATACACACGCATCCGATAAAACACGTTCCCATCGGGCTTGACAAGATTATACACCTTGAAGCAGGCGAATATTTTGAAGTGCTCTTTGAACATTTCACCCATTTCTCTCCCCTTCACAAGTTGGCTGAACTTCTTGAAAAAGCAGGTGTTTATATTCTCGAAATCACGGAATTCGGTGAAATATTTGCACACTATTTAATACTTCCCGTTATAAACTTAGGCATATACAGGGTATATCTGAACAACATTGACGGCATCGCACCCAAATTTAAAAATATGTTCTCGGGTATCGCAGACTGGTGGAAAGCAATAAAAGTCTATTTCCTTATGAATTTCTTTACGCTTCTCTGGTCGCTTCTTCTGGTAGTACCGGGTATTATCAAGCATCTCTCCTATTCAATGGCACCCTACGTTCTTGCCGAAAATAAAGAACTGTCCGCAAGAGAGTGTATGAACAGGTCAAAGGCTATCACAAAAGGCAAGCTTAAAGAGCTTCTCCTTTTCGACCTTTCGTTTGTCGGCTGGCATCTGCTTGCAGTGCTCACGCTTGGCATAGGTTATATATGGATTAAGCCGTACGTTTCGGCAGCTTTTGCTAATCATTACAGAGAACTTGTGGAAGACTACGAAGAGAAAGCCGAATAATCACATAAAAGCAAGCGTTTGCTTGCTTTTTGTTTTATTATGTGGCATAATAGCAAAAGCGACTATTTATAAATAACGGAGGTTTTTATGGAACAGAAAAGAAGCAGTTTTTCAGGAAAACTCGGTTTCGTTCTTGCCGCAGCAGGTTCTGCCGTGGGTCTTGGTAACATATGGCGTTTCCCCTATCTTGCTGCAAAATACGGTGGTGGCATATTCCTTTTAGTATATATCATCCTTGCACTGACTTTTGGTTTTGCACTTATGACTGCCGAAATTGCCATCGGCAGAAAGACGGGGCTCAGCCCGATCGGTGCATTCAGGGCACTTGATAAAAGATTTACGTTCGTTGGTTATCTCGGTGCACTTGTGCCGATGATAATTCTCCCCTACTACTCGGTTATCGGCGGTTGGGTAACAAAATATCTTTCCGTCTTTATAACAGGTGCGGGTAATGCAACCGTTTCCGACACATATTTCAGCACTTTTGCGGGTTCAACAATCGAGCCTTTGGGATGGTTCTTCTTATACCTTGCACTTACGGCAACCGTCGTGCTTTTAGGCGTTGAAAAAGGCATTGAAAAAGTAAGCAAGGTTATGATGCCCGTTTTAATTGTACTGACGCTGGGCATTTCGATATACTCACTCTGCCAGCCCGGTGCGATTGACGGTCTTCTTTATTACGTTACTCCCAACTTTTCTGCCTTTTCCGTAAAGACGGTTCTTGCGGCAATGGGTCAGCTTTTCTATTCCATGTCCATTGCAATGGGTATTCTGATTACCTACGGCTCGTATATGAAGAAGGACGTTAATCTCGTTTCTTCGGTAAAGCAGATAGAATTATTTGACACGGGCATTGCATTTCTTGCAGGTCTTATGATCGTTCCCGCAGTTTTCGCATTTGACCCGACAAAACTTGAAAAAGCAGGTCCCTCGCTGATGTTCGAAATACTTCCCAAAGTATTCCACAGTATGTCCGCAGGCAATCTTATCGGAGCAACCTTCTTCCTGCTCGTGCTTTTTGCAGCACTTACGTCATCAATCTCACTTATGGAAACCGTCGTTTCCGTATGTCAGGACAAGTTTAAATGGAACAGAAAAATTTCCTGTCTTGCAGTATTTGCAGTAGCCATCGTACTCGGTGTTCCCTCATCGCTCGGCAACGGATTATGGAGCAATGTCAAGCTTTTGGGCATGAATTTCCTTGATTTCTTCGACTTCATCAGCAACAGCGTGATTATGCCGATCGTTGCACTTATCACGAGCATCTTTATAGGATACGTAATCAAGCCTAAAAGCATTATTGAAGAGGTTGAACTCTCTGCCAAATTCAAAAACAAGGCTCTTTTCGTTACGATGATCAAATACGTAGCACCCGTATTCATCATTCTCATACTGGTTTCATCGGTGCTTAACGCATTCGGAATATTCAAAATATAACAAAAAAGACGGTTTTTCAAAAAACCGTCTTTTTCTTCTTGATAATATGATTTTCTTGTACTATAATACCTAATCGGTGTCGAAAAATATATTATCAGGGATGTTTGTTATGCATACTATAACTTCTTTCGTAAAAAAGAATACAGTTTTGGACATTGCTTTTGTTGCAGCACTCATAACTTCAATTATTGTGCCGCCGGACAAGACCTACCTTACGTATTTTGACGTAAGGACGCTGACATGCCTTTTCTGCGTTCTTGCAGTGGTGTGTGCTTTCAGAAACATAGATTTCTTCTACATTCTCGCAAGAAAAACCGTAAAAACTCTCGGCAGTCTCAGGGCGGCGGTTACGGCACTCGTGTATATCACGTTTATCGGCTCAATGCTCATAGCAAACGATATGGCGCTTTTAACCTTTCTTCCGCTCGGTTACTTCGTTCTGAGTGCCTGCGATAAAAAGGAATATATGGCATTTACATTCATAATGCAGAACATTGCCGCAAATCTCGGCGGTATGCTGACACCTTTCGGCAATCCGCAGAATCTGTATCTTTACAATGAATTTCACATTTCAAACAAGGATTTCTTTTTAACCATGCTGCCGCCCTTTGTAATTTCAATAGTTCTCATAACAGCCTGCTGTATGTTTATAAAGAATGATCATCTTGTTCTGCGCGGAAACGAAAAACAACTCAATATGCCAAAAGCAACTCTTTATACACTTTTGTTTGCACTCGCAATCGCCGTGGTATTCAGAGGTATCCCTTATTATATCGGGCTTATAATTATCCCTGCAGTTTTGTTTTTTGCCGACAGAAAGGCACTTGCCGACGTTGACTATCCCCTGCTTTTAACCTTCGTATGCTTTTTCATATTTGCAGGCAATATGTCAAGGATAGACGTTGTAAACAGACTTCTGTCTTACCTTCTCGGTAAAAGCACCCTTATTTTTTCAGTTATATCCTGCCAGGCGATAAGCAACGTCCCCTCGGCAATTCTGCTTTCGCAGTTTACGGGAAACGTCAAAGAACTTCTTGTAGGCGTAAATATCGGCGGTGTGGGCACCTTGATTTCGTCCCTTGCCAGCCTTATAACTTTCAGAGAATACACCCATTACGAGCCTAAAAAAGCCGGATATTACCTTAAAATGTTCTCGGCAATCAATTTTGCTTTCCTGATAATTCTCACAACTTCAATGTATATAATAAAGGCGATAGTTTAAACTATCGCCTTTATTTTTTAGTTTTTAACAAGTTTTATAATCGGTTTCAATAAAAATCTCAGCGTCGCCGCCAAAACAAAGCACAATGCGAAATTTATGACGATAACGACTATTCCGTCAAAGGGAAGCTTTGCATACAGATACTTGTCCGTTATATACGAGAAAAGATACATTTCAAAAGAACACACCGCCACTTTTTTAACGGGAAGCGATATTATTTTCGGAAGTGTTCTCACGTCGTAAAACAGTATAAATATACTGAGTGCAAATATCATCGTGGGAAGTGCCGAAAAACCGTACATCACCCACCATGCATATTCCTGCTGTGAAAAAATCGCACACAGACCGACGTTTACTGCAAGTGCGCCCGCACCTGCCATAACGACACCCGTTTTCTTGACTTTCGGTTTAAATTCTTTTATATAAGCACCCAGAAAGTAAAAGGTTACGGGATATAGATTTACCCACCAGTCTGGAAAGGCATTTAACTTGACACCGCCGACTATAAAACTGCCTGCAACGTCGGGAAGTGCGGTGAGAAAAACGAGCACCGCGATAAGTATATGCCACGCCTTTCTGTCCTGCAGAGCACCTTTTATCATATTGAGAAAAGGTATCAGCAAAAACAGACCTATGTACATTTCAACGTACCACGCATAATCTATGGCGGTGAAATTGAGCACCGAAAGTATTTCACGCCAGAGTATTATTTTCTCACCGTACACGAAAACGTCAAACAGAATTGAAATAACGGATATTGTCACGTACGACAGTAAAACAGGTATGATGCCTTTGAAATATCCTTTTGAAAGTTTTTTATTTGAATTAAGATAACCCGTCAGTAGCAAAAACAACGGCACTGCCGTAATGCCCACGTAGTGAAGTGCTACGTACACCGTCCATTTTGCAGTGTGAAGCCCCTCGTTAAAAGATGCACAGTAACTGAGCATATGCGCAAGAAGCACGAAGCTTATGGCAAAACATCTTATTATGTCGGGTCCTGCAAATCTTTCTTTTCTTTCCATATAACCACCTTATTTGAGAACGTAGCTCGAATTGAGAAGCGACGTGCTGTACATAAAGAGAACGTCCTGATTTTCAAAATCAATATACTGACCTATAAATGCACTTGCCATATAGCGTGTGTCCACGAGAAGTACACGGCTGTAATCCTTTACAAGAAGCGGTGCGATACTGCTTGTATATGAATCTCTGAATATCACAAGTTCCCTGCCCGTCGTACACTCGGGATTTTTTATTTCAACCAACGGCGATGCACCGAACAAAAAGAAGTCATAGGCATCTCTGCCGTCAAGCTTTTCACTTACGTAAACGCCACCCGTTTCGTTGGTTTCGTAATTATACGCAGTTAAATTTTCTATCGAATCGTTTGTTATATAGTTTATCTTATCCGCTTTGAGAGGCAATGCCGATTGACCGTAATAGACGCCGTAAAAATCCTCTTTTGCCGTTTTTACTTCACCGTCATACACGCTGACACCGAAAATATCTGCTATCTTTTGTGCAGTGGGCAAGAGGTTTTCCTGCTTCCAATGGGTATCCGTGGGATAATAACTGTCCTCATCAAGCGTATCGGTTATATCGCAAAACGTTGCAAAGGTCAGATTTTCTTTAAGAATGTCAAACATACGCCCGTAATCAAGCGAAGGATAACCGTTCTTTTCCGCAAGGTAATACCCCTTGTCGGGAATCGGTACGACGGCAACGTTGCAATCACTTCCCTCAATGTACGTTTCGTATATCGAAGTAATTTTGTCGGTTGCGTTATTCACCGAATTTTCACTCAGCGGATACAAAAGCTGTGCAGCCTGCCCGTCCTGAATATAAATATCGTTGTTATCAAGTTTACCTAAAAGGTCAAATTCCGTAACCGCCTTGATAGTGCGGAAACTGTCTCTCATCGGAAACTGGTCAAGAGTATAGGATTCAAATTCCGATGCAAACTTACCGCTTGCCACAGAGTTAACCGAAACTTCGGGAAACTTTGAAAGTTGCCTTCTCTCCGCAGATGAAAAATCATCCTGCGGTTTTATTATGCAGAATACCGTAAGTGACAGCCATACTGCAAGAACTATTCCAAGTGATATTTTTCTTATCATTACTGTCACCTCCTAAAATCTGAAATAGAGGAACGGATTATACGAACCGTCCACGAGATATGCCGTTGAAACGAGAAGAAGCGCGACCAGAACAATCGGTTCAAGGACACGAATTACTGTAAAGCGTTCTGCCTTTACAAAAGTTTTTTTGACAACAGGAAGGCAACCAACTACACCTACCGCAAGCATCACCGCATAACTTCTGATAAAGTACGCTGTTTCGCTGCTCCACAGCGGAAATCCCGACAATCCAAGCATTGCGGAAATGTCCGAAACTGCACCCGAAAGTCCGTTTGCATTAAATATCACAAAGCTGATAACGATAACCGTCATAACTGCAATATGGCGAATTACGGACGGTATCTTTTCCATCACGTTTTTAAATACGTATTTTTCGAGCATCAGGAAGATTGCGAAATATATGCCCCATATGATGAAATTCCACTCCGCACCGTGCCAGAAGCCTGTCAGCATCCACACAACCGCTATATTGAATATGTGGCGTGCCACCGACACTCTGTTTCCGCCGAGAGGAATGTAAACGTAATCACGGAACCAACTGCTCAGCGACATATGCCATCTTCTCCAGAATTCCGTTATACTCTTTGAAATATAGGGATAATTGAAATTTTCGATAAAATCAAAGCCGAGAATCTTTCCAAGTCCTATCGCCATATCGCTATATGCAGAAAAGTCAAAGTAAATCTGCAGTGTAAAGGCGATCGCATATACCCAGTAAAATGCAACCGATTTTGCATCTGCACCGCGAAAATCACTACAGAGTGCACCAAAGGCATTTGCTATGAGCACTTTTTTGGCAAGACCGTACACAAAACGACGGAATCCGAGATACAGGTTTTCCGACGAAAACTTTCTTTCCTTCATCTGCAGGCTTATATCTGAATACCTGACAATCGGGCCTGCTATAAGCTGTGGAAACATGCTTACGTATGCCGCAAAATCTATTAAATTGTTTTCACATTTTTCTCTGCCCCAGTATACGTCAATAACGTAGCTTATTATCTGGAAAGTGTAGAAACTTATTCCTATCGGCAGAGCGATATTAAGTACGGGGGCACTGATGCCTGTAATTGCCGCAAAATTCCTGACAAAGAAGGATGCATATTTGAAATAGGCAAGGAAAGCGAAAATAACCGTTATCGAAACGATAAACACAGTCTTTTTAAGACCTTTTCTGTCCGTTTTTGCCATAACGACCGCAGAAATGTAACCTATCAGTATGGTGAGTGCCATAAGTAAAAGCAACTTCGGCTCTCCCCAGCCGTAGAAAACAAGGCTGAAGATAAGCAGAACCGTATTTTTCAGCTTGTTCGGCACCGCATAATAGAGTATCAGCACCAGAGGCAGAAAGTAATATAAAAACGTTATACTTGAAAAAAGCATAATTCTCTCCAAAAAATAAGGATGTGTTTTCTTTTAACACAAGAAAGCACATCCCAAAATTTTATTCTATAACCGTCGTGAGTGAGCCGCCGCAAACGCTTTCAAAAGCATCCACGATTTCCTGCGAGGTAGCCGTTTCGGCATACTGACTGCCTATCATAATAAGCATAACCGTATCACCGCATACTGCAACCTTGAGGTCATCAGCCTCAACGCAGAGCCACTTTCTTGTATCAATATTGTCAAACATTGTCTGTGCAATTTCCGTCGCCTTGCTTTCGTCGTTAACACGTGCAAGTACAAGTGAATAAGGTATCGCACCAACCATAGCCTCCGATACCGCAATCTCTTTTATTGCAGAGGTATCGTCAGTACCCGTATACATTTTAAGCACTTCGGGGTCTGTAAAGTCCATCATATCCTGAGTTATCGTTGCAAGTGCAATTTCACCCATATCTTTTTTGGTGTATATCTTTTCAATTACGTCGGGAAGCGGACCTTCGGGACCTTTTACCGTGTTGCCGGCAGGCTTTTTTCCGCAGGCAGCAGAAAGAAGAAGCACTGCCGCAACCGTTACAAGCAGTACGCTTTTGAAAAACTTTTTCATATTTCCTCCAAATAAATATTATTGGTACACTTTCAGTGTCCTTAGGAATTATAACATATATTGTGCCATTTTCATAGGCATATATACAAATTAAAAAAATTACCAAAAAAGAGGATGTGAAATCACATCCTCTTTAAAATTAACCTATTACCTTTGTAAGTGAGCCGCCGCAAACGCTTGTAAATGCATCAACAATCTGCTGTGCAGTAACAGTATCTGCATAGTTTGTGCCAACCATTATGAGCATAACCACATCACCGTATACCGCAACTTTAAGATCGTCTGCCACAACGCATATCCACTTTCTCGTGTCGATGTTATCAAACATCGTCTGTGCAACTTCGGCAGCCTTGCCTTCATCGTTTACACGTACAAGTGCAAGCGAATAAGGAATAGATCCCATCATTGCTTCGGACACTGCAATATCTTTAACAAGTGAAGTATCGCTGATACCCGTGTACATTTTGAGCACTTCGGCATCCGTGAAATCCATCATATCCTGTGTAATCGTACCGAGGGCGATTTCGCCAACCGTCTGTTTTGCATATATTCTGTCGATTACTTCAGCCATACTGCCTTCGAGTTTCTGTGAGGGAGCAGGCTTTTCTTCCGGCTTCTCCTCGGGTTTTTCTTCGGGCTTTACTTCAGGCTTTTCTTCGGGAACAACAACCGGCTTTTCAGCAGGCTTTTCCTCAGGTTTTACTTCAGGTTTTTCCTCAGGCTTTTCTTCGGGTACAACTTCAGTTTTATCTTCTTCCTTTTCTTCGGGAAGTGTTTCATCCTCAACTATTTCGTCGGGTGTTTCTTCTTTATCAATGATAACACCCTCTTTATCGGGATTATCATCAATCACAACTGCGCTTGTGCAGGCGCTTGTGAAAAGTAATGCCACTGCCATAAGAATGAGTAATAATTTTTTCATAAATCCTCCAAAATCATTTATTTACCGTATGTATAACACACTGATAATCAGTATAACATTTTCTCCATACGCTTTCAAGATAAATATAAAAACAGAGTCATTGTACAACGACTCTGTTTTTTATATTATTCAAACATCAGTTTAATAAACAAACCGCCCTGAACCGTTCTGTGACGGAATCCACGCATATGAGAAGTGTCCGTATAGTACCAGTCGGTCATAGGTGCCCATGAGCGCATGGTATTATATGCCAACCAAAGTCTGTCTACAAGACAGTTGAAATCGTCCTTATTGTCTGCAAGAGATGCAGCCCATACAAGCCAGTCAGACTTTGTATATTTTTCTCTGGAATCGAGCGGAACACCGTAAATGAGCTGTTCCTTTTTATAACGTTCAATCTCACCCTTATAAAACTCTTCGGGGAAAAGATTTGTTCCCCACAATTTATCCCAGACAGCATTATACTTTAAAGAGAAGGTTTCGGGTCTGTCGTAAGCAAGACGTGAGCTTCCGTCAGAGTTTCTTGCCCTTTCAACGAGAGATGCGGCATATTCTTTTGCTTTAGACATCATTTTTTCAGCTTCTGCTGTTTCCCCGAGTCTTTCGAGAATACGTGCATAGCCTGCAATACCCATTATCGCCTTGATAGAAAGGTTGACGTTGTGTGCTATACGACCTGCAAAGTCATCGGTACAAAGCTGTGTTTCAGGATCAAGACCGTATTTTATAAGATATTCATTCCACTTTCTGATAGATTCAATGTGCTCTTTTGCAAACGAAGCATCATTTTCGGCTTCAGCAATAGCAGCAAAAAGAATTATCATATTTCCGCTTTCTTCAACGGGCATCTGTCTTTCAGTTTTTATAATCATCTCAGGACGCTTGATACTGTAAACTTCACCGTTAACCCATGGATAGCGACCTGCATCGTGTGGCGGAAAGTCAAATACCCATTCATCCATAGCATCATACTTCAGTATCGGACGAAGCATACCTTTAAGAAGTTCGGTATTATAAAGCAGGAATAACGGTGCAGACGGATACGTAACGTCCACCGTCGCAGCACAACCGTTGGAATGACACTCTTTTGAAATAAAGAGATTATTACACTCGCTGTCTACTACCAATTTATGCGCAGCCATTACCTGACGGGTAGCCAAAAGTAACAGATCTGCATACTTTTCACTTCCCTTTTCAGTCGCTTCTTTTCTCACTCTGTCAGAGAAATCATTGCAACGGGCAAGTGTGGTTTCGTAATCTTTCGCCGCCTCTGCAATGGCTTCTTCAATCGTCTTACCGTCTTTTTTCCAGTATGCCTTGAGATTTTCACCGAAATACTGGATGCTTTCAATATCATCGTAAGCAAAGAGGAAAAGTGCATCGTTTTTGAGTTCTGCCTCTGCAGTAACTGCATACATAGCGTCAAATATGGTATGACCTACAACGCCTTCACCCTTAACACCAAGGTAGAAATAACCCCAGTCGATACGAACGTCATCACCGCAGCGATTGAGCACCTTCTGGACACCGTTACCCATACGGATTGCAGTAACACCGTCGATGTCTACCGGGTCACCGATAGCAATTCCCTCACCTTTTGAGTTAAGCACCAATTCTTCAGAAGCTAAAAATTTAACCTTTACGTCATGTTCTTTGTTATCAAGACTTTCGTAAGAAACTCTCGCATATGCAACGGGACGTGAAGAATAGTAAAGATCTTCCACCAACGTAGGAGACGTGAAATGAACGGTAAGGCGAATGACATCATTCTTGTACGTGATAATCGTAGAATGAGCATCAATTTCGGTGTCCTCAACCTCCATCACAGGTTTTTTCGACTTTCTGTTCTGACCGAGAAAATGATATTCCTCTCCGTCAACAAAAACTCTGCCGTACATTGTGTTCGGCTTTGCTGTCCAATGGATTGTGTTTTTGAGTACCGATTCTTCCGTCCAGATAGAAAAATACGGGTCAATGTTGATAATGGGGGTTGCAGGCGGACGTAATTTCATAGCAATTCTTCTCCTTGATAATTTGTAGTGATTTTATTATAATAAGTCATATAGGCTTTGTAAATGTACATTTTAATTACAAAAGTGAGGAAAACAATTTGAACGAGTATTTGAAACCCTTTACTAATTTGGATAAAAAAATGCCTTTATACGTAAAACTGGCGGGTATTACGTATCCTGACCCAACTTACCGTATTTCGAGAACAGATTCAAAAATAGCAGTAGTTGAATACGTTACAGACGGCGAAGGTTATATATCTCTGGGTGACGAAACACACCACATAGGTAAAGATACGGTATATTTTCTTCCCCCGAACGAAAGACACAGTTACTGTGCCGACAAAGATAATCCTTATACAAAAATTTTTATGAACGTTTCGGGAAGTCTTTGTGAGCATCTTATCCACGTCTACGGTCTTTCAGGAAACTATATTTTTGACGGCAAAGGATTAAAACCCGTTTTCGAAAAGATAGTTGCAACCATTCAGTCCGATATGTCGGACAACGAAATGCAATTCATTCTTCAGGGACTTTTTGCGGAAATAATTTCAAGACTCTCTGTTGAACTGGATAAAAACAAATACAGTGACGAAGCACTTAAACTAAAAAAGTATCTTGATTCAAACCCACACAGACTTGTATCGGCAAAGGAACTTTCCAAAACAATATTTCGCTCGCAGGACTACTGTCAAAAACTGTTTTGCCGTGAATTCGGCATTACCCCCTATGCTTACCAGCTTGAACAAAAAATGCAGACGGCCAAATCTCTGCTGACCGATACAAATATGCCGATAGGAGAAATCGCCAAAAAAATCGGGTATACCGATATTCACTATTTTTCAAATCTGTTTTTAAAAAAATGTAATTGCAGACCTTCTGACTACAGAAAAAACAAAAGATAATCTTTTATTTGCTAATTTTTGCATAAAGGATTATAATAGTAAGTGTGTTATTATGCTTTAAGAAAGGTGTAAAATCATGAAATACGACGTTGCGATTATCGGCGGCGGTATCGGTGGTCTTATGGCGGCTTACCATCTTAAACAAAACAGTCCTGATACAAAAATCATTATAATCGAAAAAGGTTTTGACCTTACGAAGCGTCATTGCCCTGCAGGAAGTGACAAAAAATGTATCCACTGTAAAATCTGCAGTATAACGAGCGGTTATGCAGGTGCAGGTGCATTTTCTGACGGAAAATTCAATCTCGGCACGGCATACGGCGGCACCATCGGCGAAGACCTCGGTGAAGACGTTGCAATGAAATATATCAACGAAGTGGACAACATTCTCCACAGTTTTTCGGACGATTATCCCGAGCTTTACAAATCAAACGAAGCATTAAAACTCAAGTGTCTGCAAAACAATCTCCGACTTCTTGATATGAACGTGCGTCATCTCGGAACGGACAAGAACTTCCGCACGATGCAACTTCTCATAGAATCACTTGAAAATTCGGGTGTGGAAATGCTTTCTCTCACCGACTGTACGGACGTGTCACGTAATGCTGACGGTTCGTATGACGTTTCGACCGTAAGCGGTAACACAAAGGCTGAGTATAACGCAGGTAAAGTTATCGTTGCAACGGGCAGAAGCGGTGCTGAATTCGTAAAGCGTCTCTGCGAAAAGTTTGACATTACGATAAATGCCAACTCGGTGGACATCGGCGTTCGGGTTGAAATGAAGGATATTATCTGGAGAGAATTTTCAAGCCAGATATACGAGCCTAAAATACTCTACCGCACGAAGACCTTTGAGGACAGAACGAGAATGTTCTGTTTTAATCAGGGCGGTCTTGTTTCTGCCGAAAACAACCACGGTGTTATTACGGCAAACGGACACTCATACGCTGAGCCCGAAAAGAAAACCGAAAACTGCAACTTTGCAATTCTTTCTTCGATTCATTTCAGGGGTGATTTCAACAAGCCCACGGAATACGCCGAAAATATTGCAAAGAACACAAACTTTGCAGCGGAAGGAAACATTATGGTGCAACGCTTTGGTGACCTGATAAGAGGACGCCGTACAAACGAGCACAGGCTTGCTTCAAATACGGTTATTCCCACAATGAAGGCGTTCCCGGGGGATCTTTCAATCGTGCTCCCCTACCGCGCCCTTACTAATATAATAGAAACGATTTATGCGCTCGACAAGGTTGCACCCGGTACGGCAAACGACGATACGCTTCTCTACGGATGTGAAAACAAATACTATTCCATCCGTCCCGAGCATAACGAGAATTTTGAGATAACCGACGGAATGTATCTTATCGGTGACGGAAGCGGTCTTACGAGAGGTCTGTCGCAAAGCGGTGCAATGGGCATTTACGTGGCTGATAAAATAGGCGGTGTTAACTAAATTATGATGATTTCAACAAAGGGCAGATATGCTTTGTATGTTATGCTCAAACTTGCAAAAGACAAAAGCGGTGACTACGTTTCAATCAAGACCATATCCGACAGTGAGGATATGCCTATGAAATATCTTGAAACGATAGTATCCATGCTGTACAAAGGCGGTCTGCTCGAAAGTAAAAGAGGTAAAGAGGGCGGTTACAGGCTCACCAAAGCGCCGAGTGAATACTCTGTGGGTGAGATACTGCATCTTACCGAAGGGTCACTTGCCCCCGTTGCCTGCCTTGAAAAAGGCGCAGGAAAGTGTGAAAAAGCAGATATCTGCGACACCCTTCCCCTCTGGATAAAGCTTGACGGGATGATAAATAACTTTCTTGACGGTATATCACTTGAAGACCTTGTAAATAATGATATATAGTTATTGACACTTAATATGCTATGTGCTATAATTCCTATCGGACAAGTAGGAATTATAGCATTTTGTTTTTAATTGCTTGAATATAACTGAAATTTCAAGTCAATGATAAGTCTAAAAAGGAGTAATAAAATGACTGTTTACGCAGATAATGCTGCAACAACCAAAACAAGTAAAACTGCAGTTGCCGCTATGGTGGACTGTATGGAAAAATACTGGGGCAATCCCTCAAGTCTTCACACCGTCGGTCAGGAAGCTGCCGAAGTTCTTGCAGATGCAAGAGAAAGGGCTGCTAAAATCCTCGGTTGTGAAGCACGTGAGATATATTTCACGTCAGGCGGAAGTGAGGCGGATAACCAGGCAATTATATCTGCCGCAACCATAGGTGAGAGAAAAGGCAAAAAGCACATTATTTCAACTTCTATCGAGCATCACGCCGTTTTGCACACGCTCAAAAGGCTTGAGAAGAAAGGTTTTGAAATCACCCTTCTTCCCGTCGGTGTTGACGGTATTGTATCGGCAGAGCAGGTTGAAAATGCACTCAGGGAAGACACGTGTCTTGTTACGATAATGTATGCCAACAACGAAATCGGCTCAATTCAGCCGATTGCCGAAATCGGTGAAGTTTGTAAAAATCACGGTGTGCTTTTCCACACGGATGCCGTTCAGGCAGCAGGTCACGTCCATATAGACGTGAAAGAGCAGAATATAGATATGCTTTCACTTGCCGCACATAAATTCCACGGTCCCAGAGGTGTCGGCCTTCTCTATGCAAAGAAAACGATTCCGCTTACAAACATAATTGACGGCGGTGCACAGGAACGTGGCAAGCGTGCAGGTACGGAAAATATGCCTGCAATAGTCGGTATGATAGCCGCACTTGAAGAGGCAGTTTCAAATCTTGATAAAAATTCCGCTTACGTATCGGCACTCAGGGACAGACTTATTGAAGGTCTTTCAAAAATCCCGCACAGTGCGCTTAACGGTGACCGCAACAAGCGTCTGCCCGGAAACGTGAGTTTCTGTTTCGAAGGCATCGAGGGTGAATCGCTTCTCCTTCTGCTTGACGAAAAGGGCATTTACGCTTCATCGGGTTCAGCCTGCACATCGGGTTCGCTTGACCCGAGTCACGTGCTTCTCGCCATAGGCAGACCACACGAGGTGGCACACGGCTCACTCAGGCTTTCAATTTGTGAAGAAAACACCAGAGAAGAAATAGATTATATAATAGAAAACGTACCAAAAGTAGTTGACTATCTGCGTCAGATGTCACCGCTGTGGCACGATCTTGAGGAGGGAAAGAAAAACCATGTTATATAGTGAAAAAGTAATGGACCATTTTAAAAATCCCCGCAACGTCGGAATAATCGAGGATGCTGACGGTGTCGGCGAAGTCGGCAACGCAAAATGCGGCGACATAATGAAGATATATCTCAAAATTGAGAACGATATTATAACTGACGTAAAGTTCAACACCTTCGGTTGCGGAAGTGCAATTGCATCAAGTTCAATGGCAACCGAGCTCATAATGGGCAAACCGCTTTCACAGGCGCTTGAACTCACCAACAAAGCAGTTGCAGAGGCGCTTGACGGACTTCCGGCACACAAACTCCACTGTTCTGTCCTTGCTGAAGAAGCAATAAAGTCTGCTATTAAAGACTACTACGACAAGAACGGCATTGAGTATGATAAGGAACTTTTCCGCGAAGTTTCCTGCGAGCACTGTCACTAAAGTTTTAAACCGACCCCTTAAAAGTGGTCGGTTTTTAATTTTATTAGGTTTTTGTGGTTAAAATTTAATACTTCAAGGCAGAAACGCCGAAAAATCAAAAGAATTGGCTTTAAGATTTTATTTTATTAACTTTTTCTGTTTAAATTACTTCATTTTGGGATATAATATTTAGTATTATTTTTACTATTGGGAGAGATGATTATGGCAATCAAAAACACATATCTCACAGAGCTTATGGAGACAGTTATAAAGAGAAATCCGGGCGAGCCCGAATTCCATCAGGCAGTTCAGGAAGTACTCGAATCTCTTGAGCCCGTTATAGAAAAGCACCCCGAATATATAAAAGCAGGTGTTATCGACAGCATCGTAGAACCTGAACGTATCATCAAGTTCAGAGTTCCGTGGGTAGACGATAACGGTAACGTTCACGTAAACCGCGGTTTCAGAATTCAGTTTAACGGTGCAATCGGTCCTTACAAGGGCGGTCTTCGTTTCCATCCTTCAGTATACGAAGGTATAATTAAGTTCCTCGGCTTTGAACAGACTTTCAAGAACTCACTTACGGGTCTGCCCATCGGCGGTGCCAAGGGCGGTTCTGACTTTGACCCCAAGGGCAAGTCTGATATGGAAGTTATGCGCTTCTGCCAGAGCTTTATGACAGAACTTTCAAAGTATATCGGCGCTGATACTGACGTTCCTGCAGGTGACATCGGTGTAGGTGCACGTGAGATAGGTTACCTCTTCGGTCAGTATAAGAGACTTCGTGACGAGTTCACGGGCGTTCTCACAGGTAAGGGTCTTACCTACGGCGGAAGCCTTGCAAGAAAAGAAGCAACGGGCTTCGGTCTCTGCTACTTCACAAAGGAAATGCTTGCTGAAAAGGGACAGAGCTTTGAAGGCAAGACGGTTGTTGTATCAGGTTCAGGTAACGTTGCAATCTATGCAGTACAGAAGGCTACGGAGCTTGGTGCAAAGGTTGTTGCAATGAGCGACTCAAACGGCTACGTTTACGACAAGAACGGTATTGACCTTGATACAGTTAAGGAAATCAAGGAAGTTCGCCGCGGCAGAATCAAGGAATACGTTGACGTGCATCCCGAAGCAGAATATCACGAAGGCTGCAAGGGCATCTGGACTGTAAAGTGTGACATCGCACTTCCCTGCGCTACACAGAACGAAATCGACGGTGAATCGGCACAGGCTCTTGTAAACAACGGCGTATATGCTGTTGCAGAAGGTGCAAATATGCCTTCAACACCCGAAGCTATCCACACGTTCCAGTCAAACGGCGTTCTCTTCGGACCCGCAAAGGCTGCAAATGCAGGTGGTGTTGCAACGTCTGCTCTTGAAATGAGTCAGAACTCAATGAGATATTCATGGACGTTTGAAGAAGTTGATGCAAAGCTTCACGACATTATGGTTAACATTTACAAGAACGTTTCAAGTGCTGCCGCAGAATACGGTATGGCAGACAATCTTGTTGCAGGTGCAAACATTGCAGGCTTTATCAAGGTTGCTGAAACGATGAAGGCTCACGGCGTGGTATAACGTAGGAGAAAAGAAGAAATCTACAGATTTTATGTCCCAATTAACCAAAATCAGTTCAAAGAAAGATTTATAAAAATTATCAGACTATAAGAATAGCAGAGGGTAATAAATAAGATGGGGATTTTAAGGAAAATTTTTTTCAATTTATCAAGTGAAAAAACTTTAAGAAAAAAGTCAGAAAAAATCAGTAAGAAGCTTGATAAACTTGACTATAATTCAAAGAAGCATACAAGACTTTCGAATAAAAGTGTTGACTATGTAAATGCTGTATCTAGGAAATCTGCTGGAAAGTTGCCTAAGCGTGAGCATGGGTGGTATATTTCCAAAGACGATTAATGGTGAATATATCATTTACTTTGATTTATTTTATAGTGTGTTGATAAATCCCAATTTATCAAGTTCGCAAAAGGCTCCATCATATCAGTTGGAGCCTTTTGCCTTTATAGAACTTTCCAATAGTTTTTATTTAGAAATAAACAAACATTTACAGAAAATACATGCATATTTCTTTTTTCTTGACAACAAATAAATGTATTGTTATAATACCTTTATTATATAAAAACACTGTGACAGGGACAAAGCGATTGTTTCACTTTTCAGAGAGTTGCCGTTTGGTGCAAGGCAATACTGTGTGCAATAGCAAACTCACCCCCGAGTGGCTGACTGAACGGATTTTTCCTATTAGGAAGGACGGTTTCCGCCGTTATCGGATAACGTATTCGCCAAAAGCCGATACGTGAGTGGGCTGTTTTCAGCCAAGTGGAGTGGTACCGCGGAAGATTTATTGCTTTCGTCTCTTAAAATGAGGCGAGAGCATTTTTATTTATGATTGAGAGGAAACGTATATGAAAAACTTTAACAATTACAAAAAGTTATTTTTTGAACCGCCCGTAAAGGAAATGAAGTGGACGAAAAAATCTTATATTGACCGTGCACCCATATGGTGCTCAGTTGACCTTCGTGACGGTAATCAGGCTCTTATGATACCTATGAGTCTTGAAGAAAAACTTGAGTTTTTCAAACTTCTCGTAAAAATAGGTTTTAAGGAAATTGAAGTCGGCTTCCCTGCCGCTTCGGAGACGGAATATAACTTTCTGCGTACTCTTATTGAAGAAAATCTCATCCCCGATGACGTTACCGTTCAGGTGCTCACCCAGGCGAGAGAGCATATTATAAGAAAGACGTTTGATGCATTAAAGGGCTGCAAAAATGCTATCGTACACCTTTACAACTCAACGTCTGTTGCGCAGAGAGAGCAGGTTTTCAGAAAATCAAAGGAAGAAATAATCGCTATTGCCGTTGAAGGCGCAAAACTTTTCGATAAAATCGCAAAGGAAGAGGGCGTTTCATACCGTTATGAATACTCACCCGAATCCTTCACGGGTACGGAGCCTGAATATGCACTTGAAATATGCAACGCCGTCCTTGACGTATGGCAGCCGACGGCTGACAGAAAGGCAATTATAAATCTTCCCGTTACGGTTGAAACGTCAATGCCTCACGTCTATGCAAATCAGGTTGAGTATATGTGTGACAACCTCAAATACAGAGAAAACGTTGTCGTATCACTCCACCCCCACAATGACAGAGGTACGGCAGTTGCAGACTGTGAACTCGGTCTGCTTGCAGGTGCCGACAGAATCGAGGGTACGCTTTTCGGAAACGGCGAAAGAACGGGTAATGCCGACATTATCACGGTTGCAATGAATATGTTCTCACAGGGTGTTGACCCCTGCCTCGACTTCTCGGATATGCCTGCTATATGCGAGCTTTACGAAAGCGTTACAAGAATGAGTGTATATGAGCGTACACCCTATGCAGGTAAGCTTGTATTTGCCGCATTCTCAGGTTCACATCAGGATGCTATTGCAAAGGGTATGCAGTGGCGTAACGAAAAGGACTGCGACCACTGGGAAGTGCCCTATCTTCCCATCGACCCGAAGGACGTTGGCAGAGAATACGAAACGGACGTTATTCGTATCAACTCACAGTCGGGCAAGGGCGGTATCGGCTATCTTCTTGAAAGTGTATTCGGCTACAACCTTCCCAAAAAGATGCGTGAGGACGTCGGCTATACAGTTAAAGACGTTTCCGACCATAAGCATGCAGAGCTTTCACCTGGCGAGGTGCGTGATATATTCACCGCACAGTACATTAACGTCAATGACCCCGTAAAACTTGTTGACTTCAATTTTGTACGCGGTCTTGAAATGATTGCAACCGTTACGATAGAAAAAGACGGTGTGACAAAGGATATCAAGGCAACGGGTAACGGCCGTCTCGATGCCGTTTCAAACGCTATAAAGAAGGAACTCGGTATCGAGTACACCGACCTTACGTATTCACAGGATGCTCTTACAACGGGCTCATCCTCACAGGCTATTTCTTATATCTCACTCACCTTCCCCGACGGTAAGCTCGTATGGGGTGCAGGCGTTCACGACGATATTCTCACCTCGTCAATTTATGCACTCTTCAGTGCAATCAACCGCAAACTCAAAGAGGAAAATAAATGAAAACTACGTTAAAGGGCACTTTGATGCTCATTCTGACGGCGGCAATATGGGGCTCGGCATTCGTTGCGCAAAAAAGTGCGCTTGATTTAATCGGTCCGTTTACGCTTCAGTCTGTCCGCTCTTTTCTCGGTGCAATCGCACTGCTTCCGATAATTTTAATAAATAACCGCAAGGAAAAGAAAATGCAGACAGCCCCAAAAAATAACAAAAGGCTTATTTTAACGGGTATTGCCTGCGGTGTCATACTTTGTACTGCCTCCTGCCTTCAGCAGATAGGACTCAGTTTTGATGGTATGGATTCGGGCAAAGCAGGTTTTATAACCGCCATGTACATAATTCTCGTTCCCGTATGCGGTATATTTACGGGCAGAAAAATTTCTGCGAGAATGTGGCTTTGCGTTGTCGGTGCAGTAACGGGTTTATATCTTTTGTGTATGGGCGGTAAAAGCGGTTTTTCACTTGCCCCCGAGGATGCTTACGTGTTACTGTGTGCCGTAGTTTACACTATACACATCATTGTAATAGATAAATGGGGTGCACTCGTTGACGGTGTAAAACTCTCCTGCATACAGTTTTTAACGTCGGGTGTTTTAGCCGCAGTACCCATGTTTATATTTGAACAGCCAAACGTGGCGTATATGCTTGACGTGTGGTTTCCGATTTTCTATGCGGGCGTTATGTCCTGCGGTGTTGCATATACACTGCAAATTCTTGCACAAAAACACGTGCAGCCAACGCTTGCTTCCCTGCTTATGAGTTTAGAGTCGGTATTCGCCGTACTCAGCGGTGCACTTATATTAAACGAAGTTATGACCGGTTACGAATATGTCGGCTGCATACTTATGTTTGCCGCAATAATCGTTTCACAACTCCCCGAAAAGAAAAAAATAACAGTATAAGAAAAACGGATGCTTATGCATCCGTTTTTTTCATTGTCTTTTTATACATTATCGAGCAGATGAGGGAGGTCAGCGGGATCGTCATAAGTATACCGAAACTGCCGACTAAAATCTGCAGAAGCTCCGTTATTATAAGCTCCATATTGAGAAGTTCAATGAGTGTCGGCTGATTTACCATAAGCACAAGCGTCATGGCAAGCGAACTTCCTATGTATGCAAGGACGAGCGTGTTTGCCATAGTGCCCATCATATCCCTGCCTATCGTCATACCCGAGCCCATAAGCTGTACTCTTGAAAGGTTTGGTGCCTTTGAATTAACCTCCTGCAGAGATGACGATATGGAAATAGACACATCCATTACCGCACCGATTGCACCGATTGTTATCGCTGCAAACGTGATGGCATTGAGATTTATCGGTGAGCTTGTGGGAAGCAGTGTGAGATGATAACTGCTGTCATCAATCATACCCGTAAGCTTCATTATATTACTCATTACAAGCGTAAGTCCGCCGCACACAAGCATACCCGAAAAACAGCTTATTGCCGCCGCAATACTCTGCTTTTTTATGCCGTATACAACAAGAAGCGTCATCACGATTATAAAGGTGCAGGTTATCACCGTCCACACATATATATTCTGTCCCGACAGACACGCCGGAAGAAACACAACGAACACCGACAAAACGGTAAATCCGAGTGAAATAACCGTGTTAAAACCCTTTTTACCGCCAAACAGTAAAAGACACACAAGAAATGCAATAAGAAGAACGAAAAGACTGTCCGTTCTTCTGTATTCCGAGAAGGAATACTCCGTTTCAGAGCCTTCGGCGTTGCTGTATATGAGCACCTTATCCCCTATTTCAACTTCCTTTGCCGAATAGATATAAACGTCGTCTATAATCTGCTCACACGTGACGTTTTTACCCTTGTTTTCGCCCGAAGTTATCTCTGCAAGAAAGGTCACACGGGTGGACTTTATCTCATCATCATATTCCGCCCTGTGCTTTTCAAGCACTACGGCATCAAGTGCCGGCTCAACGTCCTTACCGAAAACGTCAAAATCATTACGGGCTACCGCATTTCCCACAACGAGAAATGCAACCGACAGAATGATGGTTAATATATAGACCGTCATTCTGCTTTTGTCGCCCTTAAAGAAACTTAAAAATTTCATAAATTATTTACCGCAACACTTTTTGTATTTGAGACCGCTTCCGCAGGGACAGGGATCGTTTCTGCCCACTTTTTTGCTTTCATTTCTCACGGTCGCCTGCTTTTCACCTGAGCGTCCCTCGCTCATGGGTGTTGCAACTTCTTTTCTCTTTATTTCTTCACCCTTGCGGATACGCATCGTGAATACCATACGGACGGTATCTTCACGGATATCTTCATTCATACCCTCGAACATATCGTATCCGATATTTCTGTATTCAACAACGGGATCGTGCTGTGCATACGCCTGAAGACCGATACTTCCGCGAAGGTCATCCATAGCATCTATATGATCCATCCAGTTCTTGTCAACTGCCCTTAAAAGAACTACTCTTTCAAGTTCACGCATCATTTCAGAGCCTATATCCTGCTCTTTTCTGCCGTAATATGCAATAGCCGCATCACAGAGTTCCTCTTTAACACCCTCTGCCGTTTCAGCAGATAAAACGTAGTCTTTATCAAGGAAAATGCCCTTGCAATAATTTACCGCCGTTTCAAAATCACCGTCAGCACACATATCAACCTTGCCCGAAACAACGTGTTTTACCATAGCCATAATATGATCACGGATATTTTCACCCTCAAGCACCTTTCTGCGCTCTTTGTAAATCATATCACGCTGAATATTCATAACGTCGTCGTACTGAATAACGTTCTTTCTTATGTCAAAGTTCTTGCCCTCGACACGCTTCTGCGAATTTTCTATCGTATTTGAAAGCAGATTTGCCGCAATCGGAATATCTTCATCCATATTGAGTCTGCCGACGATTCCCTGAATTCTGTCACCGCCGAAAAGACGCATAAGGTCATCCTCAAGCGAGATAAAGAACTTGGATTCACCCGGGTCACCCTGTCTGCCTGCACGGCCACGAAGCTGATTGTCTATACGGCGGCTTTCGTGTCTTTCCGTACCGATGATGTAAAGACCGCCCGCTTCTCTCACCTGCTTTGCCTGCTCTTCTATTTCCGCCTTAAACTCAGAATGATAGCGTTCAAACGCCTCTCTGATGGCAATAACGTCTGCATCATCGGTTTCACCGTGTGCATTCGCCTCTTTTATCAGATATTCCTCGAAGCCCTCTTTACGCAGTTTTTCAAGCGCCATAAACTCAGCATTACCGCCGAGAATAATGTCCGTACCACGTCCTGCCATATTTGTGGCAATGGTTACCGAGCCTTTTTTACCTGCCTGAGCAACTATCTCAGCTTCTCTTTCGTGGTGCTTGGCATTGAGGACGTTGTGCTTTATACCCTTTGCCTTAAGCATTTTTGACAAAAGCTCCGACTTTTCAATGGAAACCGTACCGACAAGCACCGGCTGACCTTTGGCATAACACTCTTCAACCTGTCTTACCACAGCATCGTATTTCGCTTTGAGTGTGGTATAAACCTCGTCATTATGGTCTTTTCTTACCATAGGTTTATTGGTCGGTATCTCAACGACGTCAAGAGAATATATTGCACGGAATTCTTCTTCTTCGGTAAGTGCAGTACCCGTCATACCCGAAAGTTTATCGTACAGACGGAAGAAGTTCTGGAAGGTGATGGTTGCAAGCGTCTTACTCTCACTCTGCACCATAACGTTTTCCTTCGCCTCTATCGCCTGATGAAGCCCCTGATTGTAACGTCTGCCTATCATAAGACGGCCCGTAAATTCATCAACGATGATTATTTCACCGTCACGCACAACGTAGTCAACGTCACGCTTCATAACGCCGTTTGCCTTGAGTGCCTGATTTACGTAGTGGTTGAGTTCAGCATTCTCCTGGTCGGAGTAGTTTTCAACACCGAAAAAGCGTTCTGCCTTTTCAACGCCCTTTGGCGTGAGGCTCGCACTTTTTGCCTTTTCGTCAACAAAATAGTCGTATCTGTCGTCTTCAATAAATTCCTTTTTGTTTTCTTCCGTAACGTAGAGTACACGGCAGGTCTTTGCAAACTGATCTGCCTTTTTGTACATATCGGAAGAATCGTCACCCTTACCCGATATGATAAGCGGCGTTCTCGCCTCGTCGATGAGTATTGAGTCAACCTCGTCGACAATGGCGAAATTGTGACCGCGCTGTACCATCTGCTCCTTACGGACAACCATATTGTCACGAAGATAGTCAAAACCGTACTCATTATTCGTACCAAACGTAATGTCGGCATCATACGCCGCCTTTTTATCCTCAACACCGTGAATTACGAGGCCCACGGTAAGACCGAGGTATTTATATACCTTGCCCATCCACTCGCTGTCACGCTTTGCAAGATAGTCGTTGACCGTGACGATGTGAACGCCCTTTCCCGAAAGCGCATTGAGGTATGCAGGAAGCGTTGCCACAAGTGTCTTACCTTCACCCGTTTTCATTTCGGCAATTCTTCCCTGATGTAATACTATACCGCCGATTATCTGCACACGGTAGTGCTTCATTCCGAGCACCCTCCACGCCGCTTCACGAACGGTTGCAAAAGCCTCGGGCAATATGTCGTCAAGTGTTTCGCCCTGTGCAAGCCTTTCTTTAAGTACAGAGGTCTGACTTCGGAGTTCATCGTCACCCATCAAAGAATATTTTTCTTCAAGTGCGATAACCTTGTCCGCAATAATTTCAACCTTTTTGACTTCACGGCTGCTGTACGTGCCGAACACTTTACTGAAAAGTCCCATTAAATTTCTCCTTTTATGCGAAATTAACCAATATATATAATATAACAATTATCCCTCAATTACAAACAATTTTATATAAGTTTATGAATTATTCATTTGTTTATATGTAACTTTTATGGTAGACTTAAGCGGGTGATTATTATGAATAAACTCAATATCGTTTTGTACGAGCCTGAAATACCGCAGAATACAGGCAACATTTCACGTACCTGTGCTGCAACGGGCACGTCACTTCATCTTATAAAACCGCTTGGCTTTTCAATAGATGACAAGCATCTCAAAAGGGCAGGTCTCGACTACTGGCATCTGCTCGATTTGCACGTCTACGAAAATATAGAAGAATTTTATTCAAAAAATGATGGTCAGTTTGTCTACACCTCCACGAAGGCGGGAAAAATACACTCTGAGATGAAATATGAGGGTAACGTATACCTCTTTTTCGGTCCCGAAACGAGAGGACTCCCCGAAGATATAATAACGGCAAACATTGAAAATTCCGTTCGCCTTCCGATGATTGCGGACGCCCGTTCACTTAACCTTTCAAACACCGCTGCCGTATGCGTTTACGAGGTGCTTCGTCAGTGGAATTATGAAGGCTTGTTAAATCACGGAAAGTTTTGGCATAATGATTGACATTCCTTTAACAATATTATAAAATACAAGGTGGATTATTAATAAATTTTTATTATAAAGGAGTTTAAGCAAAATGTTAAACAAGAAAAATGTTGAAGACATCAATGTTTCAGGTAAAAGAGTTCTTTGCCGTTGTGACTTTAATGTTCCGCTCAAGGACGGAAAGATTACAAACGACAAGAGAATAAGAGAGTCACTTAAGACTATCAAGCATCTTCTTGACAACAATGCAAAGCTCATCCTCTGCAGCCATCTCGGCAAGCCGAAGAACGGTCCGGAAGAGAAGTTTTCTCTCGCTCCCGTTGCTGTAAGACTTTCTGAGCTTCTCGGCAAGAATGTTGTATTTGCAAACGACGATGAAGTTGTCGGCGAAAATGCAAAGAAGGCTGTTGCTGAAATGAAGGACGGCGATATCGTTCTTCTCCAGAACACACGTTTCAGAAAAGAAGAAACAAAGAATCTTGAACCCTTCAAGAGTGAACTTGCTTCACTTGCAGACGTATTCGTAATGGATGCATTCGGTTCATCACACCGTGCACACTGCTCAACTGTTGGTGTTACAGAGTACGTTAAGGAAACCGCTGTAGGTTACCTTATGGAAAAAGAAATTATGTACCTCGGTAACGCTGTTGAAGATCCCAAGCGTCCTTTCGTTGCTATTCTCGGCGGTGCTAAGGTTGCAGACAAGCTTACAGTTATCGAAAACCTTTTAGAGAAGGTTGACACACTTATCATCGGTGGCGGTATGGCTTATACATTTATTAAGGCTCAGGGCGGCAGCGTAGGTATGTCACTCGTTGACGAAGAAAAGCTCGGCTACTGCAAGGAAATGCTTGCAAAGGCAGAAGCTAAGGGCGTTAAACTCCTTCTCCCCGTTGATACGGCTATCACAGGTTCATTCCCTGATCCCATCGATGCTCCCGTAGAAGTTGAATTCTGCAAGACATCAGAAATCCCTGCTGACAAGATGGGTCTTGACATCGGTCCCAAGACGATGGAAATCTTTGCTTCAGCTGCAAAAGAAGCTAAGACTGTTGTTTGGAACGGTCCTATGGGCGTGTTTGAAAACCCCGTTCTCGCAAAGGGTACTATCGCAGTTGCTCAGGCACTTGCTGATTCCGATGCTGTTACTATCATCGGCGGCGGCGACTCTGCTGCAGCGGCTGAATCACTCGGCTTTGCAGACAGAATCACTCACATTTCAACAGGCGGCGGCGCTTCACTTGAATATCTTGAAGGTAAAGAGCTTCCCGGTATCACTGCTATAGCAAGCAAGTAATAAATCAGGGCAGAAAGAACTTCTGCCCTTAACTTTCAATAAGGAGATATAAAAATGAAAAAGAATGTAAGAAAAGCAGTTATCGCAGGTAACTGGAAGATGAATAAGACACCTGCTGAAGCAATCGAACTTATCGATGCTATAAAGCCCCTCGTAAAAGATGCTGACTGTGACGTTGTAGTAGGCGTTCCCTACGTTTGCATCCCCGCTGCAGTTGAAGCAGTTAAGGGTTCAAACATCAAGGTTTCTGCTGAAAACGTTCACTGGGCTGAAAGCGGTGCTTTCACAGGTGAAATCTCTGTTCCCATGCTCAAGGCAGTTGGTGCAGAATACGTTATCATCGGCCACAGCGAAAGAAGACAGTATTTCGGTGAAACAGACGAAACTGTAAATCTTCGTACAAAGGCTGCTCTTGCAGGCGGTCTTAAGGTTATCCTCTGCGTAGGCGAACTTCTCGCTGAAAGAGAACAGGGTATCACTTTCGAAACAGTTTCAAAGCAGATAAAGATTGACCTTGCAGGCGTTTCTGCTGAAGACGTTAAGAACAACGTTATCGTTGCTTACGAACCCGTTTGGGCTATCGGCACGGGTAAGACGGCTACAAGCGATCAGGCTGAAGAAGTTAACGCTTACATCAGAACGGTTATCGCAGGTCTCTACGGTGAAGAAGTTGCTGAAGGCACAACAATTCAGTACGGCGGTTCAATGAATGCAGCTAATGCTGACGAGCTTCTTTCAAAGGTAAACGTTGACGGCGGTCTCATCGGCGGTGCTTCACTCAAGGCTAACGACTTTGCGGCAATCGTTGCAGCAGCAAGCAAATAAGAGGTAGAAAATGAAAAAACCTTTACTTTTAATGATACTTGACGGTTACGGTATGAACGATGCGGGTGACTTCAACGCCATCTACAAGGCAAAGACGCCCGTTATGGACTCACTTATGTCCACCTGCCCCGTCACAACACTTGATGCTTCGGGTATGGCAGTAGGTCTTCCCGACGGTCAGATGGGTAACTCCGAAGTCGGCCACACAAACATCGGTGCAGGCCGTGTAGTTTATCAGGAACTTACCAGAATTACAAAAGAAATTGACGACGGTACATTCTTTGAGAATGAGGCGCTTGTCAAAGCTTACGAAAACGCTAAAAATTCAGGCGGTGCCATTCACTTTATGGGTCTTCTGTCTGACGGTGGCGTACATTCTCACAATTACCACCTCTACGCCCTCATTGAAATGGCAAAGAAGTTCGGTTTAGAGAAAGTGTACGTTCACGGTATACTTGACGGTCGTGACGTGTCCCCCACTTCAGGTGCAGACTTCGTTGCAGACCTTGAAAACAAAATGGCAGAAATCGGCGTAGGTAAGATTGCAACACTCACAGGCAGATATTACGCTATGGACCGTGACAACAGATGGGAACGTGTTGAAAAGGCATACAGCGCATTCGTATACGGCGAAGGTGTTGAAAATGCCGATGCAGTTGATGCCGTTAAGAAGTCTTATGCGCAAGAAGTTACGGACGAATTCGTACTTCCCGTTGTATGCGACAAAAACGGTATGATAAAGAGCGGTGACTCGGTTGTATTCTTCAACTTCCGTCCCGACCGTGCGAGAGAAATCACAAGAACGTTTGTTGACGATGAATTTAACGGTTTTGAAAGACGTGGCGGCAGACAGAACGTTCATTACGTATGCTTCACGCAGTACGATGCATCAATGCCCAACGTTGACGTTGCTTTCAAGCCCCAGAGTTTAGACAACACACTCGGTCAGTATCTTGCAGACAACGGCAAGACACAGCTTCGTATAGCTGAAACCGAAAAGTATGCACACGTAACCTTCTTCTTCAACGGCGGTGTTGAAACGGTAAGCGAGGGTGAGGACAGAGTTCTCGTTAACTCCCCCAAGGTTGCAACCTACGACCTTCAGCCCGAGATGAGTGCTCCCGAAGTATGCGACAAGTGTGTTGAGAATATAAAGAGTGGCAAGTACGACGTTATAATTCTCAACTTCGCAAACTGCGATATGGTAGGCCACACGGGTATATTTGAAGCGGCTGTAAAGGCTGTTGAAACGGTTGACACCTGTGTAGGCAAGGTTGTCGAAGCCGTTAAGGAAATGGGCGGTATAACACTTATTACTGCCGACCACGGTAACGCCGACTTTATGTTCAACCCCGACGGTTCACCCTTCACGGCACACACGACAAATCCCGTACCCTTCGTTGTAGTGGGTAAGGATTGCAGTCTCCGTGACGGTGGCAAGCTGTGCGACATCGCACCGACAATGCTTGAAATCCTCGGTCTCCCGATTCCTTCGGAAATGTCCGGCACAAGCATAATAAAATAACTTACAACAAAAATAGCAAGTCGATACGACTTGCTATTTTTTTATGCCCCGAAGGCTTTGCTTATCAAATTCACGAGTATGCACGATATTACACCGAAGGCGGTTGGGAGTAAGGCTGCTATAAGTGTCCACTTTATGCTGCCCGTTTCTTTTTTCACGGTTATGAGTGACGTTGAGCAGGGCCAGTGCATAAGTGAAAACAGCAGTACGCAAATTGCGGTAACGGGCGTCCATCCGTTTGATATAAAAAGCGTTTTAAGGGCGTCTGCCCCGAGTTCTGTCAGGCTGCCGCCTGCGGTGTACGCCATTATCATTATGGGGACAACAATCTCATTTGCAGGGAATCCCAAAATAAATGCGATTAAAATAACACCATCAAGCCCCATTAGTCTGCCCAGCGGGTCAAGGAACGCCGATATATGCGAAAGCAGGCTCATATCCCCTATCATAACGTTTGCAAGAACCCATATTACAAGTCCTGCGGGGGCGGCAACGGCAACCGCTCTGCCTAAAACGAACACCGTTCTGTCAAACAGAGAGCGCACTATGACCTTGCATATCTGCGGTTTTCTGTAGGGTGGCAATTCAAGTGTAAATGATGACGGAACGCCTTTTAAAAGCGTTTTTGACAGCAATTTTGTCGCCGTAAAGGTCATTACCACCGACAGAAGTATAACAAGTGTCATTATGAGTGCCGAAAGCACGGATGAAAATATACCACCGCCGACCAAAAACACCGTTATCATGGTTATTATCATCGGGAATCTGCCGTTACACGGCACGAAACTGTTGGTCAGTATTGCGAGAAGTCGCTCCCTCGGTGAATCTATTATTCTGCACCCCATAATGCCGACTGCATTACAGCCAAAGCCCATACACATTGTAAGAGATTGCTTTCCGCAGGCATTACAGCATTTGAAAGGCTTATCAAGATTATACGCCACTCTCGGCAGATAACCGGCATCTTCAAGCAAGGTAAACAGAGGGAAAAATATTGCCATCGGTGGCAGCATTACCGACACCACCCATGCAAGAACTCTGTATACGCCAAACACAAGTGCATCGCACAGAAGTGTCGGCAATTTTATCCACGTAAGAAAAGCATATATCTTATCCTGCAGGAAAAACAGACCTTCCGACAATAGTGCCGACGGGTAATTTGCACCCTCCATCGTTATCCAGAAAATGAGCGCAAGCATAGCAAGCATTATCGGATACGCCAAAAACTTTCCCGTTAAAATTTTGTCTGTTTTCTTATCTCTAGGACTGTATTTATGTTCATTGTACACGACTGCACCGTCGCATATGTGTTCGGCAGTTCTGACAATTGATGAAACAATCATATGCTCATTTATCACGTTTTGCATACTGCGGACGGTTTCTTTCAGACTATCGTCTGCAGAGATATATTCGTAAATTTTATCAGTAAGACTTCCGTCAAGCAACCGTAGCGCAATCCACCGCTTGCTTATATCGGTTTTATACTTTTCAAGATGAGGCAAAAGTTCTTGCACGGCATCCTCTATAACCTTCGGGTACTCTATTTGTATGCCCTTCTCCGCATTGTTTTCATCAAGCACGGATATTATTTTTTCTATACTTTTACGGTCTCTCGCCACCGTCTGTATTACGGGAACGCCGAGTCTTTTTTGTATTTTACCTACGTCTATATCAATATGCTTTCTTTTTGCCTCATCAGCAAGATTGAGGCACACTATCACTTTTCTTCCCGTTTCAATTATCTGCAAAACGAGATTTAAGTTTCGTTCAATACAAGTCGAGTCGCAGACCGCCACAACCGCATCAGGCTTCCCAAAGCATATAAAGTCACGGGCAACCTCCTCCTCTGCCGAATGCGCCATCAGGGAATACGTGCCCGGAATATCAACGAATATGTAATTTTTATGCCTTCCCGTTGCGTTAGACACCGTCTTACCTGCCCAGTTGCCCGTATGTTGCTTCATTCCCGTCAGGGCATTGAAAAGCGTACTCTTGCCTACGTTTGGATTTCCTGCAAGTGCTATAACCTTATCGCCCACCCCATCACCTCTTAACAAGAATATTTTTACAGTCTTCCGACCGAAGTGCAATCACCGCACCTCTGATAAGAAATGCCGACGGGTCACCCAGAGGGCTTCTGCCCACACACTCGACAGGCGTATTTTCAACGAGACCTATATCAAGCAGACGGCGTCGCATACTGTCACTTGCCTTAAGTTCACACACCGTCACTTTTTCACCCACGTTTATATCACTGAGATTCATGCAAATCCCCCTTACAAGACATACTATTCCACCTGCAAGATCTGTGTTACGGAAAATGAAAAAGCACCTGCTTTTCTTTGATTGATGCGTATCATATTTTGATATAGAAAAACCCTATGAGACAACAATTTTGTTATCTCATAGGGTTCAAATAAAGTTCTTAAACAACAATAAGACCAGGCTTACCTTTTAAAATCAAGATTCTTCAATGTATAAGCTTTTGATGGAAAGAAAAAGAAATTCAAACACTTAACTTTCTTTGCAATTACTGCTGCCACCACCGAAAATGCTAATCCGATGGCAGTTCCCAAAAGAATATGAATCCACCACTGTGTTATATTCAAGCGAAGCAGGATTATTCTTGTTCCTGCCGTAAATATGGTGTGTAACAAATAAATCTGAAAAGAATACTTGCTTACAAAATCGAGAAAACGAGCCATTGCCTTACAGTTCTGAAGTATAGAAATGAACATAATACTGGAATATATTCCAAACAGTATCATTATTTCCTTTATGAACGGAGCTTCTATTTTTTTTAGTAAAATAAAAATGATACCTGTTATTATATGCAGTATCACAACCAGGCATTTAGCCCAGGTCCGAAGCTTAGTAAGGCTTTTGAAATCCACAAATGTGCCAATTCCAAAAGCAAGTGCCGAGTAAAACACTACATCCAGGCTTCCGAGGGGAATACCAAAAAGCGGAGCTAAATAGCCTATTAAAACAACAATAAGCGTAATTTGCCAATTCTTTAATACTCCTGAAAAAGCTGTCCAAATACAAAACAAAAAGAATAATGCATAAAGATACCAATATTGTGCAACGGGAGTTTTCCATATATTCAGAATATCTGAGGGTGCAAAACCTGTATTTGCCTCTCCAACCAAGCTGTTTATCAATATATATATTACTGAAAAGGCTATGTAAGGAATACCGAGATTGTAAAGCTTATAGAGAAGAAATCCCCATTTACTTTTCTTGCTTTTCCACTCTCCTGTAACTTTATATACAACACCGCTCAAAAACAGAAAAAGTGCCACATGGAAAGACCATATAAACTTTTCCATTCCCACAAAAAAAACGGGAATATCTATACCTGCAAGTCTTATTCCCATAATAACATGACCAAGCAAAACTAAAAAACAAGCATATCCTTTCAGTCTGTCAACAAGCACATTTCTTTCCATATTGCACCTCCTTAAAATCATTTTACCTTTTCCTTGCTCCTGCAAGTTGCAGAAACAATATATTTCGGTCTTCCTTTAATTTCATCATAAATACGGGCAACATAATATCCGATAATACCCAGGCTTATCATCATAATACTTCCTATAAATATCAGGATAATTATAACCGTTGTCATACCTTCAAGGGCAATACCACGGATTTTATCAATAAGTGCCCAAACACTGAAAATTGCAGTAATAATAAGCATCATAACACCAAGCACGGTTACAATCTGCATTGGTGCTGTCGAGTAGGCAGAAATATTTGAAATGGCATATTTCAAAAGGCCTATGGCAGACCATTTTGATTCACCCTCTAATCTTTCATTAACCTCGAATTCAACCGTTGTTTTGTTAAAGCCGACCCAAAATGAAATTGCCCTGAAGAAACCTTTTCTTTCAGGAATTCTGTTGAGTATATCCACAACCTTGCGGTCAAGCAGTTTAAAATCAGAGGCGTTTGACATATCAAATCCTACTACCGAACTGATAACCCTATAAAACTTTCTTGCAGCAAAACCATGCATTTTGCTTTCTTTGCCTCTTGTTTTTTTAATACCCTCAACAATTTCATAGCCTTCCTGCCACAGATGATACATTTCCACAATTTTCTCGGGAGGATGTTGAAGATCGCAATCAATTACTACAACTGCATCGCCTTTGGCGCTTGCAAGCCCTGCCGAGATGGCTGCTTCTTTCCCGAAATTTCTTGAAAAATGCAGTCCATATATATTTTTTTCTTTATCGGCCAGGTTTTGTATTTTTTTATATGTAGTATCCGTAGAACCATCATCAATAAAAATAATTTCATTGTCAATCTGAGCTTTTTCTAAAATCTCTGATATCGTATAATAAGCTCTTTCTACGGATAATTCCTCATTGTATGCAGGAATAATTACGGACAGCATTTAAACACCTCCGAATTGTTATTAAAAACTTTCTCAAGCTGAGCCACCGGCATAGGTCTGTAATAGTAAAAACCCTGAAGGAGATCACAGCCTGCTTTTATCGCCGCTTCTTCTTGCTCTTTTGTTTCGATTCCTTCGCATAATGTCTTAAAACCAATAGCAGCGGCAGTACGGATAATATTTTTCAAAATAATAAATCCTGTATCTGTAACCGAATTCTGTGTTATCGTTTTATCAATCTTCACAACAGAAATATCAAGGTTTTGCAAATCTCCAAAGGTTGTATATCCGCTCCCAAAATCATCAAGCAAGATAGATATACCTTTTGCTTTAAGAACTGACAGATTATCTATCATTTGCTTTCTTGCATCGAAGGTTATGTTTTTATCCTCTAATATCTCAACCGCCAGACAGGAAAAATTCAAATCATATTTTTGTGCAATTGCTATTATCTTTTCCGCAAACTGTGGTTCGCACAATGTTGATCTTGAAAAATTGATGGTATATTTATATTGTTCCCTTTGTTTTTTATCGTTTGAAATCCATTTGCAGTTTTTTTCAAAAATATAATAATCAAATTTATCATTGATTCCAACAGAGTCCACCGCAGACAAAAAGCTACTCGGGGTTAATACACCCTCGCTTTCTGAATTCAGGCGTGACAGTACTTCCGCACCTATTATTTTCTTTGTTTTTGCATCTAAAACAGGTTGATATTCAAGGAAGAAACGATTGTTATCAATTTCTTTTTCTATATTATTTTCTATTTTTATCTTTTTTTCAAGTTCCTTTCCGTCGGATACATTCCACTCAGCGTATGGAACATTTTCATTCTTCGCAAGCAAATATGCCTGTTTGGCACGGCCTATTGCATCATCAAACGACACTTGTGTGCCAAACGCAAAATATACACCGATTCTGACGTCAATAATATTCAGTGCGCTGTGTTTTAAGAGACATTTGTTTAGCTCACCAAAACAATTTTCGATTTTTTTGCGTGCAGTTTCGATATTCCATTTTGAAAGAACAACGAAGTTTTTTTCTCCATATATAGCTATATTACTGTCATCACTGTTTGAAAAAGCTTCCAGCAAGACTCCCTTTATTTCAGAAAAAACATTCATGGTTTGATCTGCCGAATACAGACTTCTGAAATTATCCAGGGAAACATTAGCATAGAAAACACACCTGTCTTCGCGTAATTTCCCTGATTTTTTAAAGACGGCTTCTAATTTACTTATATTGATAAACGCCTTTTCTTCACTGCCGACAGCAGTTTTTGCTCCTCTTATGGCAAAATAAATGCCAATAGTGATAAGAACAATAAAGCATAAAACCAATATGGTTATGATGATGTATGGGTATTCAAATATTTGCATTCTTATGGGCTCCTATACTTTTTATTTTGAAAAAGTCGGAAATTCCAAGGTTCCACCGGTCTTCTTAAGTCCTATTTTTTCGGCACTTTCAATGCACCTGTGTCCGTCTGCTCGAGCTCTTTTTTTACGCTGGGGGATTTCCGCTGCAAGATATGGTATTCCAAACGAAAGCATCGCCTTTATCAGCTTAGTCTTTGCAATACCTTTCCTTTTGTATTCTGCCAGAATTTCAAACATGGCATAGTTTAAAGCATCGTTATTAAATGCTTTCGTTTTGCGATTAACAGCCTTTAGCCATTTGTAAAAATCCAAAAACTTATTGATGTCTGTATTTTCTCTGAAATAAATTCCTCTGATATAAAACTCCTCTTGATTGCTGTTCATAGTTTCAAGAAGTGCTCCATAATATTTTTTTTGAATTGCAATGACTTCTTTGTGCTGTTTCTCTAAGGTTGTTTCGGTAATTTGTTTATCGTGAAGTCTGTATATCATAAGATATTCAGGCATAATCTCCACATCATATCCTGCCATAACAAACCTTGTCCAAAGCTCCATATCTTCGGTACAGGTAAAGGTTTTATCATACAAAAGACTTCTGATTACATCCGCTTTTGCAATAATTCCGGGATGAAGTATGGGATTTGTAACCAAAAGCAATGCTTTTATAGACTCATTGTCGCTCTTTCCTCCGCATCCTCCGGAAGAGATAACTCCGTTTTTAAGCGTCATAAATCTGCAGGAAGACAGAGCCACATTCGGATTTTTCTCCATAAATTCATACTGCTTTTCAAGCCTTTCAGGCAGACATATATCATCTGCATCCATTCTTGCAATATATTTACCCTGTGCATATGATATAGCTTTGTTAAGGGATGACGGAAGTCTCAAATTCACTTCATTAGTATATACTTTTACACGTTTATCAAAGTCTTCATATTTCTTTAAGATTTCGTGGGTTTTATCGGTGGAACAATCGTTAATTATAATAAGCTCAAAGTCTTTAAATGTTTGATTTAAGACGCTTTCTATGGCGTCACGCAAATAATCTTCACCGTTATACACGCTCATTATTACAGATATTTTAGGTGCTGTATTCATTTTTTGTCCACCTTTCTCATGTGCTTTAACTCTTTACATAAATACAAAAAGTAAAATGCTAATCTGATTCTTTGTTTTTTCATTAAATATATGGCAATTCGGCTTTTTGTAGTGATTTTTTCAAAATGTGCCTTTTTGATTTCCTCTCTAT
>JAFWXR010000016.1 GCA_017517965.1 Clostridia bacterium | reverse complement strand
TTTGAAAATCTTGGCATTGGTGCCGTCTTACCTTCTTCGGTATTCCGTAATCCTTTTGTATTATAAAACTGTTCCTCAAATTTCTGTGCATTAAAACGCCTATCTTCATCAATTATATGGCTATATACATCTGCAACCATAATCTTTATGAGGAATATTAAAAAAACTGCATATTTTTGAACTTAGAATATTGTGCACATTCAAATCATAAAGCCATTTTAGTAAATCCAATACAAATTGTAATGTGCTAATAACTATACCAAATTCATTCACTTTTTAAAACAATCCTTTCACACTCGCTTCCATTGACTTAAGCACAACTTGTGGTAAAAAATCAAATTTATACTCCTTGTTTATCAAACCGCCTTTGAGTACAATTATGGTAGAAAATCAAAGGAGGAAAAAATATGGGCAAATTTATAGAAGAATTCTATTACGGCAACATTGACCCGCAGGCACGAAGCACCAAGCAGAACAAAGCCGTGCAGAAACAAATGGAGGTTTTGATGCTCAATGAGGACTTTTTGACCGAAAGGCTTTCCGGCGAAAACAAAAAGAAATTCCTTGACTTTGTAAATGCGTGGAGCGTGGTAAACGGCGAATCCAATCTCGACAGTTTTATGATGGGATTTCGCTTGGGAGCAAACTTTGCATACGATACCTTTGTAGCAACCGATACCCCATTTCAAGACTTGCTGAAGGAGTGAGTGATATGCGTGATAAGAAGTATTACATAGCACTTGATGATTTTGAACGGCGGGTGGTTGTGAACTGCTTGAATGAAATGCGAAACAACCTTATTGCTAATGGTAAGTACACCGATGCGGTAGACGAGATTCTGCTGAAAATCATTGATGCAAAGCAAAAGAAATTCAAGGTAATCTACAAGGAGGCGTGATTATGGCAAAGGTTATTTATGACGAAAAGAACGGTCTTTGGTACGAACTGCAAGGCGACTATTACATTCCCTGCTTGAAATTGCCAGAGGAAGAACAACAGCCTATCGGCTTATGGGGACAGCGACATTTGATATACTTAAAACAAAGTCACAAGGTATTATATTATAATCTGCTAACAAGCGGTAAACTCAATTCACACATTGCTGAGATTGATAAACAGGCGAACGATATGTTCTTTCAGTTGGTAAAAGAACTTGCCGAAAAAGAAAATATAACCGAAGAACTTAAATCAAACGACCAAATGTTGTGGGTACAAAAGATGAACTATATCCGTAATCGTGTAACGGAAATTGTAAATAAGGAAATCATATACGCATAGATGTAACGCAATTATATGGAAAAGCGGAGGGCTAGTACCAAATACCTTGCTCTCCGATTTTTTTGCTTTATATACGATTGAAATTTGAGCCTTGCAAGTGCCAAAAGCGTTACATTGGAACGTTTATTTCAAAACGAAAATAACTGTTCACAAAAAAGTTTCATACTTTTTTGAATTACAGCGAAAAAGCTATTGCAAAACGGGAATAAATCTGATATAATTGATATAAATACCAATTAAGAAACGGAAGCGAAAGGTTTGGCAATACGAAAATCCAGTATACCGACCAAAAATCATATACTTGCAGTCAGTGCAAAGCTACTCTTGGAGCAGGGCTACCGAGATACCACTATGAAGCAAATTGCAAATATGGCAGGTGTGTCCGTCAGCAGTATGCAGAACCTTTTTCGCAATAAGGAAGGCTTGATTGCCGAGCTGGTCAGTATTATGTTTTCCGGTCAGTTTAACACGGCAAAGCAATTATCGAAGGCTTCACTTACGCCCATTTATACTTATGCTGTGGAAACAGCCATTCAGATCGTCTTAACCGAACGAAACGAAAATCTGAGGGAGATCTACACCGAGGCATACACAATGCCCGACACGCTGGAATATATCCATCAGAACACGGCGAAAGAACTGAAAGCCATTTTCGGTGAACGTTTCCCCGATTATGAGGAAAGTCAGTTTTACGAAATTGACATCGGAACGGCGGCGTTGATGCGTGGGTATATGGCAAAGCCTTGCGACGTGCATTTTCCGCTTTACAGAAAAATCGAACGGTTTTTAACCGCTTCTCTTCGAATTTACCGTGTCGGTGAGGAAGAAATCGAGCAGATACTTGCATTTATTCGCAGTCTTGATCTAAACCAACTTGCCGATGGTGTTCTGCGGCAATTGTTTGAGCAGTTGGAGAATTATTTTGAAAGTGATTTTTCCGAAGCTCACCAGACGACACAAGCCAACGCTACGGATGGACAATCACATTGATTGGTGTCGCTTTCCTCATACATTGTTCCCTCAAATTTTGGGCCTTGTTTCAACCCTTTGCTGTAATCCGTACAACAAAGGAATCCCCGTCTATTCACCCAATCATTCCGGTTATACTTTAGGGAGGTATCTTTTATGAAAAAACGTGTTTTCGCCTTTTTTTTGGCGCTGTGCCTTTCGTTCGGCTTTTTGTCGACCGACTGCGGCTTGTTTACGGTGGCGCATGCCGCTACATCAGGTCTCTGTGTCTGTGGTAGTGTTGTTCACCATGATATGCTGGGACACACCAGTCACAATTTTGTTACTTGGGATTCCAATTATCGCTGGGGTACGCGCAGCGAATATAATCCGGACACCGGCACGTATGAAGATAAACGATATATGTATGGAAGCTATATTAACTCTTTTGAAGAGCTGAATTTGGCGTATGAGCTCAGTAAGGCTGAGGCTGAAGCAAATAATGATCCCTCACTGATTATCGATACATTTATCATGGCGAAAGATTTTGTGGTGACCAAGCCATGGATTGTTCCCGAGGGTTCCAATATTACTGTCATTACTCAGGGCTATGATATCAAGGTGGATCTGACTGGCTTGCAGCACTGGTACCAGCATTATTATTCCGCCATCATTGCAGCTGACAGCTGTAAAGTCACCTTGAACTCCGGTCTCGGGAACAAGGCTACCAAAATTTACGGCGTCACCCACCCCCGCGACGACACTACCAACAGAACTGACATCGATCGTTATTTTTCCGCTATTAGCGTTGCAGGCAAGGATAGTGCCGTGAACCTGTACGGTATTGAAATCGATATGGACGATACTCAAACCTGCTACGGCATTTATTGTCATGCGGCGGGTGTTGTTAATGTTTACGATTGTGCCTACGGTAAAAGTGAGAAGAAAATTCAAACCAAATTAACCGGAAATAATTATGAGGCGGTTTATCTCAGAGGCGGTGCTCTTAATATGTACGGCGGCCTTATTACCGGAAATCAATCTCACGGCATACATCAAGAGTTGTATGACTTTTCTGGCCTTGGTTGGGGCCCATATAGGAATGAATTGAATATTTACGGCGGCACGATTTCCGACAATCAAGGAGCCGGCATATATGTCAGTGTTCAACCCCTTGAGGCTTTTAAGAATTTGAAGCATACAATACAACTCTATGGAGGCACCATCACCGGCAACAAGCAGGGCGGTATACAGCTTCTTAAAAACTCCACGCTAGCGCTGCACGGCGAGGAGGTGGATACCGCCATTGCTCTACCGAAAGGTAGCAGAAATACCGATGCCGTCTTGGGTCCAATCAAAATCACCGGGAACACCGGCGGCAACGTGATTGCCCACTGTGACAACCCGGGAAGCATCACCGTGACCGCCGGCAGCGATTCTGTGCTGCGTGAGGGCAGTACCATCGGCGTTACCGAAACCGCCCTGACTACCTACAGCAAGGATCAGGAAAATGTCACTGACGGCACTCCCGAAAGCTGGTCGTTTTTTACCTCTGACTTATCCGGCTATGTTATGTCCTTTGAAAACGGCAAGGTAATTCAATCCAAGTTAATTTCGCCGATCTTGCGGGTGCAGGGCATCAATACCACCTACACCGGCAAGCCCCTCGATGCCTCGCTTGCCTGCGTTTCCGCCTCCTGCGAGGGCAAATGGGTGTGGAGAACAAAGGTGCCGACGAATGTGTCAGACAGCGGATATTATTGGATAGATTTTAAACCCGAAGCTAATCACTATGCCAAATGTAGCTATCAGATTTATGTTACCATAAACCCTAAGCCGATCAGCGTGACTATCACTCCCAACGGCGGCACTTACGGCGGAACCATTACGCCTGCCACCGCCACCATAGATGGCTTGGTGGATGGAGACACCACCACGGCGGTTATACTGAAGTATTACGGTACTTCAAACGACCATACGAGTTACAATTATGTTACCACTCCGCCGACGCTGGCGGGAACATATACCGTAAAGGCGTACCTCAATACCTCCAACTATACATTTTCCAACACGAGTACCGCCGTATACAAGGTTCGGCGTGGAACACAGGAGGCGCCGACGCTGATAGGGCATAACGAGACCTTCAAAGGCAAAAATGATGCCTACATTGAGGGGCTGACAACCGATATGCAGATCAGTAGTGACGGCGGTGAAACCTACAGTTCGCTGAGATCCTCCACTATCAACGATCCACTTCCACCGATGACCTACTATGTGCGATACAAGGATAACTATAATTTTGAGAGCTCTGCACCGACTGTTATCACCCTGTCAGAAGGTCCGAAAATGCAGGTTACGCTGCCGGAAAGCGACGCTCAAAAGGGTTATACCATCACTGCCGACAGCACGGAGTTGGCCTGGGGTGAGGAGCTCACTCTCAGCTATTCTCTGAAAAACGGCTATACCGAGACCGACAGCTTTAAGATCACGGTGAATGGCACCGATATCACCGCATCCATCCGTGAGCAAGGAAGCTATACCTTTGTGCCCACCGACAATGTGACGGTGGTGGTAACCGGAGTGGCGGATATCATCGCCCCGGATGTGACGCTTAGCGCAAAAACGGTGAGCTGGAAGCAGTTTTTCAACAAGCCTACTTTTGGCTTGTTCTTTAAGGAAACGGTCGATATCACTGTGGTCGCCGACGATGGCGGCAGCGGCATTGATACCGCTGAATATCTGGTGACGGAGGAACCCTTCACTACGGAACAGGCGGTCAAGGATGATACCTCCGTATGGACGGCTCTCACGCTTGAAAACGGCTCTGCCACTATATCGGTGACCGAGCAAGGAAAAAAATACTTATATGTGCGAGTGAGCGATGCAGCCGGAAACATCATGGTTGTCAGTGCCGACGGCGGTATGGTGGTGTATACCGATTCCACTGCCGACACCCACAGCATCGATTTTACTAAAACCGAAACGCAGGATGTCACCGCTAAGGTGAATTTGAACGGAAATACCGTGAAAGACATTTACAACGGCACTGTGCTGATTGACAGCACCCAATACACCGTTTCGGCCGATGGCACCATCGCCCTGAAGGCGGCGTATTTGGATACCCTGACGGCGGGTGAGTATACTCTGCACATTACCTACAACCCCTGCGGCGAGCAATATGCGGAATATCCCGCCGACGGGGAGAACATCAATGAAGAACCGCAAATCACCTCGCTGAAGCTTACGGTTAAAAAGCAAACCGGCACGGCAACCATTACCGGCACGCCGGATAAGACATATGACGGCACTCCCGTCAGTGCGCCACAATATACCTGCAACAACACGGAAGGTATCGTTACGGTGGAATACAAGGCGCAGGGAGCGGACGACAGCGAGTACAAAACAACCGCTCCTAAGACGGCAGGTAAGTATACTGTCCGGGTAACGGTTGCGGCAGACGAGAATTACAAAGCAGCTTCGGCTACGGCAGATTTCACGATTTCCGCAAAGAAAATTACGGTAGCTATTGACGGAAAAACGAGCATTTACGGCGATGATATCGTAACACTTACTTCAACCTGCAACGGTATTGTAAACGGTGATTCAAATGTATATAGTCTTTCCACTATTGCAAGCAAGACCGCAGGTGTAGGAACTTACGATATTACGGGTACTGCGTTAGATGATAATTACAGCATTACCTTTACGGGAGGGGAAAACGCATACGAAATTACAAAGCGTAATCTTACCGTAACCGTTGTTGTAAATGATAAGCAGTATGACGGACTTAATACAGCAAGTATCAAGTCGGTTAAACTTAACAATGTTGCAAATAACGACAGCATTACCCTTTTAAACGGCACACCGACCTTTAATTCTGTAAATGTTGCAAACGGTATCGGTATTACATTTACCGACTTTACTTTAAGCGGTGATGCAGATGTGGTGAAGAACTACACTTTAACACAACCTGCGGGCGTTACTGCAAACATTACAAACGGCTGGAATCCGGTAAAAGATACGGAATACACCGCAAGTATACCGAATGCAAATGGCTGGTTAAAGGAAGATTTGACCGTTACTGCAAAGGACGGCTACGAGCTTTCACTTACCAATACCGCAGATGGAACTTGGGAAAATACTCTTATCGGTGCAGTTGAGAGTGCGGACAGCAGTTTGAAATTCTATGTACGCAACAAAACAACCGGTGCTATTTCCGAACAGGCAACCGTAGCCTATAAGTTAGATAAGAACACCGAAACTACGGGAACTACCGGCAAGGTTGAATTTGTGGGACTAAGCAGTTGGCAGACTTTTGTAAATCATATTACTTTCGGTCTGTTCTACAAAGATGAGGTAACCGTAAAAGCAGAAGCCGATGACAGACTTTCCGGCGTGGCGAGCATTGAACACGCTGTTTCAGACAAGGCGATGTCCTTAGAAGAGGTAATGGCAATCACCGACTGGACAGCAATGCCTAAAGACGGTGTAGGCGTAACGGTAGAAGATGAAAAGACATTTGTTTATTTCATCCGCATTACTGACAAGGCAGGAAATGTGACTTACATTTCTACCGACGGTGCAGAGTATGACACTACTTGCCCTGCAATCGGTGGTATTGAAAACGGTAGCATTTACCACACCACACAGGTGATAACCGTTACCGACAAAAATTTTGAAAGCATTACAGTAAACGGCGAGCCTGCAACTCTCGACAGCGAAGGTAAACTTGCTTTAAACGGTAATCTTGAAACAACCTATGCCATCCATGTAATGGATAAAGCCGGCAATGTAACCGAGTACATCGTAACAATGAAAGTCATTGCGGACATTACAGATTCCATAAAAGACATTACCGTGGATGATGTAAAAAGTGATGACAAAGAAACCATTGAAACGGTTATCAAAAATATCAAAGAAGAACTGAAAAACGACGATTTGACCGATGAGGAAAAAGCAGATCTTGAAGAACTTAACGCAAAGGCGAATTTACTTGCTGCGAAAATCAGAAGCACGGCAGATGAAATCTCAAGAATTACAAGGGCAGTTAATGCTTATAACATTGACACCGTAAAATCAAGCGACAAGGCTGATATTGAAAACCTTATCGCAAGAATCAGGAAGCTCACCGACGGCGATAACATCACCGCTGACGAAAGAGCAAACCTCAACGAACTTGATGCAAAGATTAATGCACTCATTAAGAAGATTGATGATACAGCCGCAGAAATCGAAAGAATTGATGAAGCTGTAAACGGCTACGATAAGGAAACAGTAACATCAGACGATGTTCCCGAACTCGGCAAGCTCATCAAGGATATCAAGGCTCTCACAGACGGCGATAATCTTACCGAAGATGAAAAGGGTGCTCTTGAAGAAACCGAAAAGGCAATAGATGAACTCGTAGAAAAACTCGCAGAGGTTGCAGAGGAAATCAAGAAGGCTGATGAAGCCGTTAAGTCCTATGACGAAGAAACAGTCAAGTCGACCGACAGCGAAGACCTTGCACAGCTCAAAGAAGAAATTCAGTCACTTATCGACAGCGATAATACCACCGAAAACGAAAAGACCGCCCTCGAAGAAATGATTGCCGACATTGAAGGTCTTGAAGATAAGATTGCCGAAACAGAAGAAAAACTTGAAGAAATCAAGGATATCGAAAACGGCTACAATCCCGAAACCGTAACAAGTGACAACAAGGCAGCTATCGAAGATAAGATTGCCGAAATCGAAGCAGTAAATCCTGATAATCTCACCGATGAGCAGAAGGCTGAATATGAGGAAATCAAGGCAGGCTTCGAATCTCTCCTTGACAAGATTGAAGAGGCAAGCAAGGCTGTTACCGATATCGCAGTTGAGCTTGAAATGTTCGACGAAGAAAGAGTAACAAAGTTCTGGGAAGATGATATTGAAGCTCTCAAAGCAAAGGTTGATGAACTCCTTGCAGACGATAACATGGGCGAAGCAGAAAAAGCAAAGCTCAATGAGTACAAGGCTCAGACTGAAAAGCTCCTCGAAATCATCAACACTCCCAAAGAATATTTCTCGCTCCGCTTCTTCTACCTCATCTGGGATTGCCTCACTTGGAAATACAACGGCATTCTCTGGCTTTTCTCAAAAATTTTCAGTTGCTGAATTTAGCAAAGTAACAACCCAATAACACCAAAGCCGACGGAATAAACCCCGTCGGCTTTTTTAATGATATTATCTGTAAACTATTTCGTTGAGAATGATTTCCTCGATTGCGTTGATTATGTTATTCATTCTTCCGATCCATTCCATCTGGTCGGTTGCTTTGAGTTCTTCGGTTATACCGTATCTTTCGGCGTAGAGAGGAAGGATGGTAGTTACGGCTTCAGACCGAACAGAAGATGTGAACAAGCAATAGTGAAATTGCTTGAATACTTCAATGACGGATATGTATGGATAGTGGATATTGACCTTGAGAAATTCTTTGACAATGTACCGCAGGACAAGTTGATGAGTTATGTGGGCAGAGTAATACACGACGGAGATACGGAAAGTTTAATCAGAAAGTATCTTAAAGCGGGTGTTATGAACAAAGGCATATACGAAGCAACAGACATAGGCACACCCCAAGGCGGAAATTTATCACCACTATTGAGCAACATAATGCTCAATGAACTTGACAAGGAGCTTGAAAGCCGAGAATTGCGATTTACACGATATGCAGATGATGTGGTAATAGTGTTGAAAAGCAAGGCAGCGGCAACAAGGGTAATGTATTCCATAACAAGCTGGATAGAAAGAAAGCTCGGATTAAAGGTAAATGCAACAAAAACAAAGATAACCCCACCGAGTAAGCTCAAATATCTCGGCTTCGGTTTTTGGAAAGACAAAACCGAATGGAAAGCAAGACCGCACGAAAGCTCTGTTGATAAATTTAAAAGGAAACTCAAACAACTGTGCAAAAGAAGTTGGAGGATAGACCTATGACCGTCTGGGCGAGTGCAATCGGCAAAAGAGGAAGCATATAACCGATGATAAATTCAAACCCCTTAAGCGGTGTTGTATATAATCTCTGCAAAAAAGCGCTTTCACGATCTTTGGCAACCAGCGTTGCGGAGAAAAGCGTCATAAATGACAGACCGAATACGGTAATACCCGGTGTAAGGGTATCAATTTCAAACAGACTTACGGGAATATTCCTTTGCAATGCACTCAGAAGCACCAGCAATACTAAAGGGAATCCTAGACCGAAGCCGAGATTGAGAGGGTCTCGCAAAATCTCTTTTGCGTTTCTTTTTGCAAAAGTAAGCATTCTCATACTGTGCCCTCCTTTACGATTGAAACGAAGGCTGCTTCAAAATCGTTTGTGCCTGCTTTTTGTTTCAATTCTTCTGCCGTTCCCACCGCAAGAAGCTTACCGTCTTTCATAATGCCGATGCGGTCCGAAAGAGCTTCCGCTTCTTACATATAGTGCGTTGTCAGGATAACGGTTGCTTTACCTTTCAGAGAGCGAATCACATCCCAAAGCTCGTGCCGTGCAATAACGTCAAGACCGAGAGTCGGCTCGTCAAGAAAAAGTATTTTCGGTTCGCTGATAAGTGCCATTGCAATGCTGACACGACGCTGCCAACCGCCCGACAACTTTCCTGCTTTTCTTTTCAAAACGGAATCCAATGAAAATTGCCCGCAAAGTTCCTCAATTCTTTTCTTTGTTTTCTCTCTGGGGAAACTATAAATTCCACAGATTAACTCCAAATTTTCTTTTACGGAAAGATTCGGTGCAACTGCGGTTTCCTGAGGGGAAACGCCGATTAATTGCTTCACCTGTTCAGATTGCGTTGTTATGCTGTATCCGCCTACAAACGCATCACCGTTGGATGGCTTTGTCAGGCAGGTTAACATTTTTATTGTTGTGGTTTTTCCCGCACCGTTAACACCCAACAGCGAAAACAGTTCACCTTGCCGTATTTCTAAATTGAGCTTGTTTACAGCAGTCAGATTTTTGTAGTGCTTTACGAGCTCAACTGTTTTTATCTCTTGCATTTATGTTATCCTCCTTTTTGTTTGCAGTACCATCATAGCAAATATAAAAGAAGAAATGCTGAGTTTTGTCTGTTCGGTCATTTTTGGTGTCTAATCGGTTATAAAATGCTTTCACGCCCCGTTATTATATAATATCCTTCTTGAATCGCAGAAAATGTTGCAACTGCACATACCACCGTGGCACTGTGTTTCAAATCAATAAAATGTTGTGTCATAGGTAACAAAAACAATAACAGTCCTGTAACCTTGTTTGCGACTGTATGATACGATATCAACTTTTTCGTGCGAACAAAGCCCAATATAATGTTGCCTGCTTTAATGATTAATATGATAACAATCCATATCCATAACCATTTAGTAATATGAATCACCGGAAACAATTTAAATAATGATACAGCTATAAATATTAAGTCAGAAACAGTATCAAATTTTGCTCCGAATTCGCTTATGCTGTTTGTCTTTCTTGCAACAGTTCCGTCTATCATATCAGTAAATCCGCAAATAAGATATGTAATATAAAACTCCGCGGAAAACACAGGAAAGAATATCATCAAAATACTGCAAAAAATTCGGCAACCTGTGATTATGTTTGCAATCTGTTTTTTCATATATTTTCCTCAAAACATTTTT
>JAFWXR010000015.1 GCA_017517965.1 Clostridia bacterium | reverse complement strand
TTATTATAAAATAAAATCAAGTTAATAAGTTATTTAAGCAGAATCGAGGTGAAAATTGTGACAGTAGAAGAAAAAAGGATTCTTCTTCGAGAAATCCCAAAATACATAAAGAAAAACTGTTACTTTCCAAACGGAGCTATTAAATGCTACAACTTATGGCTTGTAGGATGGGTTGCTGCCGAGTTCAATGACCGACGAAACGCTATGAGAGTATTGATTAACAACGAATACGGTCTGCTCGGCAATCTTCTCAACAAGCTCGCTCGAACACCCGATAGTTCAATTACACAATTTATAGAGCAAACAGATTCAGAAGTTTTACTTAAGGCCATAGACGTCGGTGGGGAAACCGTTCTGTCCCGCAACAAACTTGATATGGATCCCTACGCCATGAAGCTACTCATCAAACACGATATCAGCTACGCAAACGAGGTATCGTCAGGTCTTTTAACGTCAGAACACTTCCTTCTGTCAGTTGTCGACTCCTGCCCTCAAATCCTCAAAAACGCTCGTCCAACCACATTTACGGATAAAGACTTCGTATTTTCACTAATTAAGAAAAATCACGCATGTCTGAAATATCTTCCCCACAAATTTTCCTGTGATTATCAGATGTGCCTTGAAGCTGCACGTCAAGAAGGATTTTCGTTGATGTACTTTGACCTCAAAATCAGAGAATACGACGAAATAGTGTTAACGGCGGTTTCAAACCGAGGCAACGCATTGTCGCTTGCAACGCCACGTCAAAAGAAGGATCGCAACATCGTTTGTGCCGCCGTGAACAACTGCGGACTTGCTCTGGACTATGCAGACCCTTCGCTCAAGTGTGATTTTGAAATTGTCTCACTTGCTGTTAAAAATCGCGGTATGGCGCTCAGATACGCCGCGCCCGAGCTTCAGGACTGTCAGGAAATAGTACGGTTAGCCGTTGAGAACGACGGTTACGCCATTTCCTCCGCATCCGAGAGGTTGCGGGATAATCGGGAACTTGCCGAATTGGCAATATCTACGTATACAGATGCCTACAAATACCTGAGTACACGACTTCAAAACGATAGTAAAATCAAAGATTTATATTTTTCCAAAAAGGAGACGGAGAACAAATGGCTTCAATCAAAGACGCTATAAGAATGTGCAAACGAATTATGCTGACCAATCTGCTTACCAACGACTACTCCATCGCCGTTACCCCCTTGCTGTCAGGCAAACACGGAATCGGCAAAAGTCAGGTTGCAAAAAACATAGCAAAAGAACTTGACGGCACGGTAATGATCATTGAAGGCGGCACCCTTAAAGAAGGCGAAATAACGGGTATTCCGTATCAATGTAAAAACGAAAACGGAGATATCGTATTCCGCTTTCTCCCCTACTATATCGTGCAGAGAATACAGAAGGCCGAACAGTTCTTATGTCAGACTGACGTAAAAACGGACAGTCTAGAGAGTATCCTGAGCGGTGATGAAAACAAATATTCTGCCGACAACCTTTCATTTGAACAAAAGGTTGAACTGATGCAGTCAGGAAAGGTCAAGCCCGTTATCCTGTTTTTCGATGAAATCAACAGAACGGATACGGCTGTTTTCCGCGAACTGATGAATATCATACTGACCCGCACCGTCAACGGTTACCGTTTTCCCTGGTGGGTATTCATTATTGCGGCAATGAATCCAAGCACTCAGAGCAGTATGTATGCCACCAACGAAATGGATCCCGCACAGCTTGACCGTTTCATTAAAATCAAGGTGCACGAAGACGCAAACGAATGGGCAGCCTTTGCAGTTGAGCATCATTTCGAGAAATCACTTATTGATTTCATTTCAACTACACCCGATGCTTTATCCTGCCGTGACAGATTGCTTGAAGATGATGAAACGCCTATGCCGTCACCACGAGGATGGCACATGGTTGACCTCATTCTCAAAAGCCGTGACAGATTGGATAATTTCTTTTCCGCAGAAGACAGACGCCTGAAAGAAAAAGACATACGGGCAATCATTTCTGCAAAGGTCGGCGGCGATGCAAGTTCTATGTTCTATTCCAGCCTCAATGACCCAACCCATCTCGTCCTTGCTGACGAAATATTCTGCGACGGTACGGACGGTATTTCACAGGATGTACGTATGAGAATAAGACAGCAGTCTACCGCCAAAAATGCAATTACCTCAAAAAGCATCATAACATTTCTTAAGGATTATGCAGACAAAATCAAATCCGACGACAGCGAGATACGTCGTATTCAAAAGAAGCTTGCACTGTATATCGGTCTGCTGGACAGTTCCAGTACTCTTATGTTCTCGCAATCTCTGGTTAACGCTGATACACGTGCAGGCTCCTCATTGTACGACTATTTTTACGAGATTTTTGACGACGACCTTATAGAGCTTCTTCAGCAAAACAACATGAATGATGCCCTGATACGCGGAGAATTATAATGAAATACGACATTGTATATTATCATAAGGAGTTACAAAAGCATATTCACACCGTAGAGAGAGATGAAACAAACCGTAATGCACTTGATGAGGTAAAAGAAACGTTTCTTACCCTCTTCAACCTTATAAAAATGATTATGATATCACATCAGGAACGCTATTACGGAATCTTTCTGATGAACTTTGATTTGAAAATCGACTTTACTTCACACTATGATGCCGGGGTGAGCATTGATTCATTCCCTTTCCGTATGACAGTAAATCCGCTTCTGATCGGTCTTAAATCCCTGTCCGAGATGATATATATTTTTTGCCATGAAATCGAGCATATCGTTTTAAACCATCCTGCCGACTGCATCAGATACAATCCCCAAAAGGATACGGCAACCGCATTGAAACTGAATATTGCAATGGATGCAAGTATCAACGACAGACTGACAGCAGACAGCAGGACAAACGGTTTTTCCGTCATTTCCGAGCCGACAGGTGCCATTACGTCATCATTTCTGTGTGAGAATTTCGATATGCACGTAAAACCGCTTCAGGCTTTCGACTATTACTTCGAGAGGATTCCCGATCGTAAAAGCAGCGGAAATACGCCCATAAAAATCTGCTTGCCACATTCCGACAACAGAAACGAAATTATCACCGAGCCAAAACGCAAAGGCACGATATATATCCCCTGCCGTACCGCAATTGATGACCCTGACGAAGTCACAAGCATCATAAAGCGATTTGTGTCTGACGTTTGCAAAGGTATGTCAGAATCTATGAGAGGCAGGCTTCCTGATTATCAGAAAAAGGTGCTAAACAAGTTGATGAGTCAACCTGTCATATCATGGAAACAACTACTGAAACGATATATCGGCACAATACCCGACGGTCACAGAAAAACACGGCTCCGCCTGAGCAGACGTCAGCCCGAGCGTTACGATATTTCAGGACACATTAACAACAGAATAATCAAGCTTGTTGTAGCAATCGACACGTCAGGTTCCATGTCAACTGAAGATTTAGAGCGTATTATGGTTGAAATATTTGATATCATCGGAACCCGTAAGTGTGAAACGACAGTCATTGAATGTGATGCCGAAATCAAGCGAATCTATAAAATTCGTTCGGTCAAGGACGTATCGTATGACATCAACGGTGGCGGAGGCACGTCATTTATTCCCGTCATCAAATACATAAACTCTAACCGATATTTCAGGGACGCCATACTCATCTATTTCACTGACGGAATGGGCAACACTTCCATCCCCAGACCGCTGACTCGCAGGACTATGTGGATTCTCCATAACGAGCATTGTAAACTCTCTGTGCGAAATCCGTATGGCGAAGTATTGGTTATGGACAAATAACCGAAATTCATACGTAAATATAGATTTTTCCATATTTTATGCTATAATGTAAGCATTATATAAGAAAACGGGTTTTATTTATGAAAAGATTTTTGATTTTACTTATGGTTGTATCATTATTTATTTCGTCATTTGTCATCACAGCAAATGCCGCAAATGATGCATTACCAAAATATATTATGCACGCAGGCGGTACCACTCCAAACGGCATAGTGGGCTCAAACAGTATTCAGGCAATGCAGAACTCCTACAAAAAGGGACAATATTGGCTGGAGCTTGATTTTGAATGGACTTCAGACGGTCATCTTGTCTGCACTCACGACTGGGACGCATGGTATACCCGCACTTACACAGGTACTGACGTTCCCACACTTGCCCGTTTTGAAAAACTCAGAAAAACTACCTACGGTTTTGAGTCACCCACTCTCAAATCATTGATATCATGGCTGAGATGTCATCCCAAAGCAAAAATTGTGACAGACGTTAAATCCAACAATCTTAAGGCAATTGAAATTATCAGCAAATATCCTGACTTGCAAGACAGATTTGTAATTCAGATTTATTCTCCTGAAGAGTACGATAAGGTTGCTTCACTCGGATTTAAAAATATTATTCTTACGTTTTACAGAATAATTCCGCAAAACATATCACTTGAAACAGTCAAAAACAAAAAACTTCTCGCCTGTACTTTCCCTGCATCAGACGATTATAAAGCAGCAATGACCGCTTTCATAAATGCAAATATCCCCATATACGTTCACACCGTAAATGACAAATTTGAACAGCAAAAATGGTTTGACTTCGGCGTTACGGGAATATACTCCGACAGTATACCAACTAAATAAAAGAAAGGCACTTGGAAAACCAAGTGCCTTATTTTATTTTTCTGCGCCTTCGTAGCCAACCAGAAGACCGCCTTCTTCAGCGTAAAAACTGCAAAGACCTCTCGTCTTTTGAATAATGACTTCTGCAAACGGAAACTGTTCTCTTATCATATCTCTCAGCACGTTTGCCCCATCTTCATTATTGCAGTGATGTATTCTTACTCGACCACCCGCAAAGCCTGTCTTGAGCATATTTTTAAAGAGTTCGGAAATTGCTTTTGCCGCACCCCTGACCTTACCTGTAACTTCAAGAGTTCCTTCATTACTTGCCTTACCGACAATGCGAATGCCGAGAATTCCCGTAAGTTTTGCAACAGCAGGACTTACTCTGCCGTTATTCGCAAGATTTTTAAGTGAACCCAACGCAAAAACAAGATGTGTCTTTTTCTTGTATTCCATTATTTTGTTTTTGATTACGGCAATGTCAAGTTTTTCATCTATAAAGTCTTTGAGTTTATCAACGATAAGTGCAACTTCTGCACCTGCAGAAAGTGTGTCAATAGCAAATCCCTCTTTACCGGGATTTTCATCTATGAAATCCTCTACGGCAAGTTTTGATGCATTATAACTGCCTGAAAGACCGCTTGTTATTGCCACACAGATAACACCGTCATAATCCTCAAATGCATCCTTCCAATCACCGATACTCGGACACGACGACTTTGATGCACCTTTATACTTTTGAAGATCCGCTATCATAGCATCAACATCAAGTGCTGCATCGTCAACATATTCCTTTTCATTTGTAATTATCTTAAGTGGTACACTTGAGTATGCACAGTCCTGCAGCTCAAGAATATCCGAAGATGAGTCAGCAACAATTTTATACCTCATAACAACTCTCCGTTAATTTAATAATTACATTGTATCCGTTTTTCAAAAACTTGTCAACTTGTTTTTAAGAACTTTCTGTTAATTTTCACTGTAAATTACAGTTATATCCGGATGAAGCTGTAAAATAGACGCAGGAATAAACGGTGTAACAGGTCCATAGAAAGCCTTTTCAAGTATTTCCTTCTTGCCCTGTCCGTTTGCAATAAGAATAATCTTTTTAGCCTGCATTATCGATACCATACCCATTGTTATAGCCTGAGTAGGAACAAGTGATTCATCACCAAAGAATCGTGCATTTGCTTTTATTGTAGATTCATGAAGGTCTGCAATATGAGTGTCTCTGCAAAAATACTCATCAGGTTCATTAAAACCGATATGACCGTCAAGACCGAGTCCAAGAAGCTGAAGGTCGATTCCCCCCGCTTTTCGAATCATATTCTCATAATTTTGACATTCTTCATCAAGATCTTCTGCGCAACCGTTAGGCACAAAAGTGTTCTCCTTACGGATGTTAATATGGTCAAAGAAATTAGAATTCATAAAATATCTGTAACTCTGATCATGGCTACCGTCAAGTCCCACGTATTCATCAAGATTGAAAGTCGTCACCTCAGAGAAATCAACGTCACCTTTATCGCACCATTTTATGAGCTGCTTATATGTACCTATCGGTGAAGAACCCGTTGCAAGACCCAACACACAATCAGGCTTGAGAATAACCTGTGCGGAAATAATATTTGCAGCCTGACGGCTGAGTTTTTCATAACTGTCAACTTTAAAAAACTTCATTTTTCACACTCCTTACATAATTGTTTCAATTTTAATTAAATTAGTGTTTCCCGATGCACCCGACGTCTGTCCGCCGGTAACAACCATCTTATCACCCGTTTTAAGTTCAAACGTGCTTTGCGCACTTTCAAGCGCATGGTAGAACAAAACGTCAGTCGATGAGAACGGCTTACTGATTACGGGTGTGACGCCCCATGACATCGCCAGTTTATACCACACTTTTTTAGACGTGGTCATTCCGATTATATCAATCGGAGAACGGAATCTTGAAACCATACGTGCCGTCTGTCCCGAAAGAGTGCAGACAACTATACATTTTGCACCTATATCCATACCAACGCCACACGCCGAATGAGATATTGCATCAAGTGTATTCTTTATTTTGAATTCCGTTTCGTGAAACCATTTTTTATAGTCAATATTCTTTTCAGTTTCTTCGACAATTTCAGCCATTGTCGCAACGGTCTTTGCAGGATACTTGCCTGCCGCCGTTTCACCCGAAAGCATCACGGCACTCGTTCCGTCGTAAACGGCATTTGCTACGTCCGAAATTTCCGCTCTTGTCGGACGTGGGTTGTTTATCATAGATTCCAGCATTTCCGTTGCCGTTATAACTCTGTGTCCGAGAAGACGGCAGGTTGTGATAAGTTTTTTCTGAATGGCAGGTAACTGCGTGAAAGGAACCTCTACACCAAGGTCACCTCTTGCCACCATAATTCCTTCGCAGGCTTTACAAATGTCGTAGATGTTGTCCACACCTGCCGCATTTTCTATCTTTGCGATAATATCAATGTTATCTCCGCCGTTTTCATGGAGGAAGTTTCTTATATCCCGTACATCCTGTTCTCTTGAAACGAATGAAGCCGCAATAAAATCCACGTCATTCTCAATACCGAAAAGAATATCAGCCTTATCCTGCTCACTGAGATATTCTTTGTTGAGAACTTTTCCCGGAAAACTCATACTCTTTCTGTCTGATATTTCACCGCCGTTTACAACTCTGCAAACAGCCTTGTCTCCCTCAACAGAAACAACCTCAAACACCAAAAGACCGTTATTTACCGTTATGGTATCCCCCACGTCAAGTTCATCAATAAGTTTATCATAATTTACCGAAACAACGGTATTGTCACCTATGATTTTTTCGGTGGTAAAGGTAAAGATATCGCCATCCTTTAACGTGACTTTTTTATCCTTAAAACTGCCGATTCTGTATTCGGGACCTTTGGTATCAAGCAATATCGCCACGGGCAAATTCAGGTCATCTCTTACTTGTTTCAAGAGGTCTATATTCTTTTTATGATCTTCATACGTTCCGTGAGAAAAATTAAGGCGTGCCACGTTCATTCCCGCGAGGCACATTTTTTTCAAAGTTTCATAATTGTTGCAGGCAGGACCTATCGTACATATTATCTTGGTCTTTCTCATTATATCCTCCATTAGTTGACATCATTTTCAAAACTGTGTATACTGTTTTAGGGTGATTATTTTATGTCAGAAAAAACAACTCTAAATTTATGCAAAATCGCATTACCGAGATGGGCAGATTTTCCCACGCTTGAATTGTATATGGATCAGGTTACGGGGCTTCTTGACAACTATCTTTCTTTTATGAGACACGAATGTGATGAAAAGGAGAAAATCGTAACTCCTTCAATCATAAACAACTATGTCAAGCAAGGTATGATACCGCCGCCCGTAAAGAAAAAGTATTCAAAAGAGCATCTTGCAAAACTCGTTATTTTATGCACGTTAAAGCAGGTAATGCCGCTATCGAGCCTGAGCATCATCCTTGATACAATGCTCAAAAACGAAAAGCTTGATACAGTCTATAACAATTTTTGCGATGACTTTGAAAAAGCTGTTGAAGAAAACCTCGTATATATTTCTGACAAGTCCCCTAAATATGATGAAAATATCGAAACAGCACTTAAACTTTCCATCAAGTCAAGCTCGGCAAAACTTGTAGCCGATGCTATTCTTGACAAAAATTAAGAAAAATACCAGTTTACAGTATACCACTTTATTCTTTTCATTACAATTACAAATATCAAAACTTTGTATATAAAAAAGAGATACGAAATTCGTATCTCTTTTTTTAATAGAAATTATGACAGTGCTTAGAAATTGTCCTTAACAGTACACGTCATTATCCACCGTTTTTTATTTTACTTTAATCTGACAGCACCTCATCGTATCAATCGCCGCATAGTGTGTTACCTGACTAACACCTGCACAACAAGAGGAATCCACCAATATGTCAACTTCAGGAAAACTTGCTTTTAACAGCAATGCGTTTGAAACAACGCATATATCGGTGCAGAGACCTATCAGTTCAATCGAAAAATCTTCATCTCCGACAAGCGATTTAACCGTATCAGGTAAATCTATCGAACCGAAGGTTATTTTTTCTATCGGAGTATACCCTTTCCTTTCAAGAGCGTTTTTCACTTTCTCATTAAGTTCCCAGCCTTCTGTGCCCTTTATGCAGTGTGGCACAGGAAGCTGCTTTCCTTCACTCGTCTGCATATAATTTTCATAATGAGTATCATACGTTGCAATGATATCACCGTCAAAATTTTCAATTTTATTTACCACGTTGTCAACGATTGCCTTTGCATATGTGCTACCCAGTGATCCGTCAACAAAATCATTCTGCATATCAACAACCACAAGTACTTTTTTCATATTCAATTTCCTTTCCACTATACCCGATATTCTTTATTTGACTTTATTCTTCAAAAAGAGGTGTGGAGAAATATCTTTCCGCAGTGTCGGGAAGAACGGTAACTACGGTTTTCCCAGAGCCAAGCACCTTTGCAAGTTTTATTGCCGCCGCCACGTTTGTTCCGCTTGAAATACCACACATAATGCCCTCTTTCGAAGCAAGAATTTTTGACGTTTCGATTGCTTCCTCATCCGTTATAACACAGATATCATCGTAAATCTCCTGATTCAGTATGGCAGGAATAATTCCGTCTCCGATACCCATCTGAATATGGGTGCCGATAGAACCACCCGATAAAATTGCCGCATTTTCAGGCTCTGCCGCCCAAATAATCATATCGGGATTTGCCTGTTTTAAAGTCTCACCTATGCCCGTAATAGTTCCTCCCGTGCCTATGCCCGAGCAGAATCCGTGGATGGGACCGTTCACCTGCTCAAGTATCTCTCTTCCTGTCTGTTCCCTCTGAACCTGAAGATTTGCGGGGTTTTCAAACTGTTGCGGTACGAATACGTTCGGATCTTCGTTTTGCATTGAAAGAGCAAGGCGCAGACATTCGTCAATACACGCCCCTATATCACCGTCATCATGCACCAGAATAACCTCTGCACCGTAGTGACGGACCAGTTTTCTGCGTTCTTCACTTACCGAATCGGGCATAATGATTTTAGTTTTAAATCCCATTACTGCACCGACCAAAGCAAGACCTATGCCTTGATTTCCGCTCGTCGGTTCCACTATAACGGTGTCCTTATTTATCTTTCCGCGACTGATTGCATCCTTAATCATATTGTAAGCAGTTCTTGTTTTGATTGAGCCGCCTACGTTCAGCCCCTCAAACTTTACAAGAATGTCTGCACAGCCTTTCGGAACAATATTTTGAAGCTTTATCATCGGTGTGTTTCCGATTGCTTCCAAAATATTATTATATACCATAAAAATTCACTCCAATTTCAGTTGTCTGCATAAAAAAATAATGAGTTCAACGAATATTGAACTCATTATATCACAACCATATAACAGTTGTATATTTATTTTTCTTTAGATTTGCCTAAAAGTGCAAATATATATCCGATTACTATCGCTGCGCTTATTCCGCCCGACGCCGCCGTTATGCCTCCCGTAAATACGCCTGTAAAGCCCTTCTCTTTTACAGCCTGTTGAACACCCCTGGCAAGAGAATACCCGAATCCGCTGATTGGTACGGTTGCCCCTGCACCGCCGAAATCAACTATCTTCGGATAAACGCCGAGTGCAGTAAGCAATACACCGAGTGATACGAAAAGAACGACTATTCTTGCAGGCGTCAGTCTTGTATAGTCAATGAGCAGTTGGGCAAGCACACATATTATTCCACCCGTTATAAACGCTCTCACAAACTCCATTATCTTACCTCCATTTCAACAAGATGCGCAATACCCGTTATGGGCTGCCCCTGAAGTGCAGAGGTTGCACTAAGTAATGCACCTGTTGCGACATAAAGAATCCTCTTGAGGCGCCCCGATTTCATTTCATTTAAAATATGAGATGCAACCACGCTTGCGCTACATCCGCAACCGCTTCCACCCGAATGAACGTCCTGACGCTCTGTATCATATATCATAAGACCGCAGTCATTATGAACACCGCTTAAATCAACGCCCTCTTCCGTGGCAAGTTCTTTCATAAGACGGCTCCCCTCTTTACCGAGGTCACCTGTTAAAATGAGGTCATAATTTTCCGGTGATTCTCCCGAAAGTTTAAGAAACTCGCATATTGTGTCCTTTGCCGCAGGTGCCATTGCGGCACTCATATTGTTTGCATCGGTGATGCCCATTTCAATAGGTTTTCCTATCATACCACGGGTAATATATACGCCGTTTTCCTCTTCACCGTGTTCGAGAATTATTGCTCCTGATGCAGTCACCGTCCACTGTGACGTCTGCGGTCTTTGTGCACCGTATTCAAGAGGAAACCGAAACTGTTTTTCTGCAGCACAGAAATGGGATGACGTAAGCGACATAACACGCTTTGCAAATCCACCCGATATTGCCATAGAACTAACCAAAAGTGCCTCCGACATCGTAGAGCAGGCACCGTATATTCCAAGCATAGACGATGCACTTCTCATCGCTCCTTTCGAACTTGCAAAGCATTGATCTTCAAGATCACCGCATATCACTATATCGACGTCTTCGCTGTTAAGAGAGGCTTTTTGCAAAGCAAGAGATGCCGTTTGACTTTGAAGTTCACCTTCGGCAAGTTCCCAGCTTTTTTGTCCGAAGTATGCATCGTGTTCAATTACGTCAAAATTGGCTGACAGAGGTCCTTCCCCCTCCTTTGTGCCTGCTATTGCGGCACCTACCATGACTTTAACGTTGGAAAATTTAAAAATTCTTCTCATACGGCACCCCCAAAAAAGTAGTAGATAAGACCGTATATTACAGAAGCAAGTGTTCCGTAAACAATAACGGGCCCTGCGATAACGAACATTTTGGCACCTACACCGAGAATCAAACCTTCTGTTTTATACTCAATCGCAGGCGACACTATCGAATTTGCAAAGCCTGTTATAGGAATTATAGTGCCGGCACCTGCATATTTTGCAAGTTTTTCGTATAGACCGAGCACAGTAAACAGACCTCCCAGAAATATCATTGTTATCGGAACAAACGTAGTTACCGTATCATCCCCAAGTCCAACGTAACTGTAGAGGCTTGAAAATGCCTGCCCTATGCAACATATTCCGCCTCCTACCAGAAATGCAATGACGCAGTCTTTCAGTACGGGCGATTTAGCCGCAGTTTTTTTAGCATACTTTTTATACTCGTTCTTATCCAAAAAGCCACTTCCTTTGGTTTATTTAAACTTATTTTGGATAATTACAATACCGTTTATACAAAAATAGTTCAACTGTATCTATGTTTTGCATATTATGTATGTAGAACGTAAAAGGAGTGTTACTATGCCCGACGATAACAGATTTATGAGCGGTCGCCTTTCAAGTTACATCTTCGCACTTTACAGACCGCCTCAGGCAATTGCAAACATATACGGCGATGATGCCCACCCGAACTTAAACGGTCAGGCACGATTTTATCAAACGCCTTACGGTATACTTATTTCGCTTGAAGCCTCCAATCTCCCGAATTTTGCAGACCCCTGCAAAGCCCCCATTTTTGCCGTTCACATACACGACGGAAACAGTTGTACGGGAAACGACTTTTCCGACACGCTTTCCCACTACAATCCCGACGGATGTCAGCATCCTCACCACGCAGGTGATATGCCACCTCTTTTCGGCAATAACGGCTATGCTTTCGAGATATTTTTGACAAACCGATTTACCGTAGCCGAGGTTTTGGGTAAAACCGTAGTTATTCACGAAAATCCTGACGACTTCACTACACAGCCTTCGGGAAATTCAGGTGCAAAAATTGCCTGTGGCGTAATAGTTCCGAGATAAAATAAAAAAGACTTCAACCAAACGGTTGAAGTCTTTTATGTGGTAGCGGAACTAGGATTCGAACCCAGACAAACAGAGTCAGAGTCTGTCGTGCTACCCTTACACAATTCCGCTATATTCTGTTGAGAACATTATTTATTATACCATCATTTTTAAGTTTGTCAACAAAATATTTTCAAATTACGCAGACTTTTTCTTGACAGTATGAATTCTGCTTGGTATAATAAATAAGCGTTAAATCGAGGTGTGGCTCAGTTTGGTAGAGTACTTCGTTCGGGACGAAGGGGCCGCAGGTTCAAATCCTGTCACCTCGACCATAAAAGCCTTTCTGAATTTTCAGAAAGGCTTTTTCTTTTTATAAACTGTTTTCACATTCTTCAGTCATTTTTTGCTGATTTATACTCGTTAAACAGCATATGTTTATTAACAAAGAAATTTGTGGTATAATGTCATAAATGATACTTTAACAAAAAGCGAGGTGCCAAGGTTATGGCAGTAAAGAAATATGTAATTGATAATGCCGAACTGATGGCAGAATGGAATTGGGAAAAGAATAATGAATTAGGATTTGATCCCGAAACTTTAACACTTGGTAGCGAAAAAAAGACATGGTGGAAATGTAGCAAAGGTCACGAATGGGAAGCAATGATAGCCAATAGAAACAAGGGAAATGGATGCCCATATTGTGCAAGTAGAAAAGTTTTAAAAGGTTGTAATGATTTACAAACAGTTAATCCAACCGTAGCTAGTGAGTGGAACTATGAAAAAAACAACGGGTTAACACCTGCGGAAGTAATGCCAAACAGCAATAAAAAAGCATGGTGGAAATGTAAAAAAGGGCACGAATGGCAAGCGACGATAAACAGCAGAAATAATGGAATTGGATGTCCATATTGTGCAGGCAAAAAAGTATTAAAAGGATATAATGATTTGCAAACGATTAATCCAACTCTATCAAAAGAATGGTACTATGAAAAAAATAATGGATTAACGCCTTCAGATGTAATGCCTAAAAGTGGCAGAAAAGTCTGGTGGAAATGCAAAAAAGGACACGAATGGCAAGCTGTAATTGCGAATCGAACTAATGGTAGAGGATGTCCTGTTTGCAATTCCGAACAAACTACTTCTTTCCCTGAATATGCGATTATTTTTTATCTCAAAAAGTATGGCATAGAAGCAATACATTTGTACAAAGAAAAAGGTTTTGAATTAGATGTTTATATTCCTATTAAAAAAATTGCTATTGAGTATGATGGCTATTATTGGCATAAAAATAAATCCGAAAAAGATTTAGAAAAAAATTTAGCGTGTCAAAAAGAAGGAATTAAATTATATCGGATTAGGGAAGGATTATCGTCATTAAATGACAGTTCTATAGATTATATCGTTCAAAGAAATGGAGAAGACTTATCAAAAGTACTTAAAGTTGTTTTATGCGAGATAATTGGAGTTTTAGTAGATATTGATATCGAAAGAGATACTATAGCTATAGAACATCTACGAGAACATATGGAAAAAGAAAACTCATTTTTGTTCTCTAACCAAGTTCTAGTAAGCGAATGGAATGACGAAAAGAACGGCAAGCTAAAACCTGAATATTTTACAGCAAATAGCAAAAAGAAAGTATGGTGGAAATGTAGCAAAGGGCACGAATGGCAAGCACCTATAGGAAGTAGAAACATCGGACGAGGATGTCCATACTGTGCAGGAAAAAAAGCATTAAAAGGATATAATGATTTGCAAACAATTAATCCGGCACTAGCTACAGAATGGCATTACGATAAGAATAACGGTTTAACACCTATAGATGTGACTGCTAGTAGTAGACAAAAAGTATGGTGGCGATGTAACAAAGGACACGAATGGCAAGCGACGATAAATAGCAGAAAAAGCGGTAGAGGATGCCCATATTGTTCAAATAAATATGTAATTAGTGGCGAAAACGATTTGCAAACGGTTAGTCCCACTTTAGCACAGGAATGGAACTATGAAAAAAATGAGAATTTAACACCTACGGATGTATTGCCTAATAGCAATAAGAAAGTATGGTGGAAATGCAG
>JAFWXR010000014.1 GCA_017517965.1 Clostridia bacterium | reverse complement strand
GAAGCTTTATAACGAGTTCTTCTACGTTCCAAAATACGGGAAAGTAAAAGAAAAAGTGATGCTGATGCGTACTGCACTGACCGTTGTGATTATGGTTGTGTGCTTGTTTGCGATGAGCTTAACGGCTTATGCATACTTTTCTCATAACGTTACTTCCGGCTCCAATATTATCAAAGCGGCATATTTCGATGCCCAAATCACAGTGAATAACGGCACGAACGACGTTACACTTACGAAAGATGGAAAATATCAAACTGCATTGTTGCCTGCAGGTGATTACAGTATAAAGTTTGAACGCGGTTCGAGCACAGCCGATACAGGATTTTGTGTTGTGACCATTGGAGATACGGTGTATCACACAGGTCAGATCGGTGAGGATGTTGCGAGAAGCGTTGACGGTGCAAGTGTTACCTTTACTTTGAAGGTGTCGACCGACACAAACATTAAGATTCTTTCCCATTGGGGCACATCGTCTAAATATGGCTATGGTGATGTTGATAACGTATCGAAGTACATAAGTGATGGTGATACGTTGGATCTGCGTGTTCCCGATAAGAGCACAAGTAATTCGGACACCGAAAAGAAGGAAGAGACAGGCGAAAGCGACGAACCATCCGGAGAGACAACCTCTCAAGAGACAACTACCGGAGAAACCACTGAATCTACCACGACACCAACCGAGGTGGTTTATACCGTGCAGTCCGGTGATACTTTATCCGGTATTGCAAAGCAGTATAATACGACGGTTACAAAGATCGCTGCGTATAACGGCATATCTAATCCAAACGCGATTGTGACCGGACAGAAGATAACCATTCCTCCTGCAGATTATGTGGTTCCTATAGAGACCACCCCGGAAACCACAACAACACCTGAGACCACAACTCCTCCGGAAACAACTCAGAATGAAACAGAGGGAACGACGGAGTCACAATCGACTCAGGAGCCTTCCGATTCAACGGAGCAGAGCAATCCTGAGGATACTACGGGAACTGCATCAGAACAAGAATCCCAGCCTGCAGAGACTACAGGCGCACCCGATACAGAAGAGACGGGAGGAACTATTTGAAATGGTTTAGAAAACCGAGCAAGAATGAAAACGTTGAAGAGATATATGAACGCTGTGTCATTTGCGGAGAACTGACAGAGGTGCTTCGCGAAACACCTATAAATGAAAGAGACTTCTACGTTGTCGGATGCGGTCAGTTATGCTTCACTTGTTACCGAAGGACAGGTGAAGATCCTGAACTACAGATTACCGACGCAAGTATGGAACGTCTTCTGGATTGTTGCAGAAAAGACACACAAAAGTAAGCGTTTACGAGTTTCAACGGCTTGACTACATAATATTGATTATGTAGTCAAATCGTGACGAAAATGCTTGATTTTTAAACCTATAACGGAGAGCAAATAGAAAAATCCCCTTCAAAACAGAGTTCGTTTCTCCGTTTTAAAGGGGATTTCTTGATATTTACATATTAGCCTGAGTACATAATCAATATTATGTAGTCAAGCCGTTGAAACTCGTAAACGCTTACTTTTGTGGGT
>JAFWXR010000013.1 GCA_017517965.1 Clostridia bacterium | reverse complement strand
TACCGAAGAATACTGCACATACGAGTATTACTCTGACGGCAAGCTGAAATCCACTTTTGACAGCGACACTGGATATACAATAACATACGGGTATACAACTGACTCAGGAAATACCGGATTTAGCGTAACATCTATTGCTGAATCTGTAACAAAATCTTCTGTAACAACTACCGGTCAAACAATAGGACTTTCTTATGGTGATAAATCCTTCACTGTTCGTTCAAGCGGAAACGATGACGTATACAGTACCGATGACGATCTGTTCACCGTAACCTTGTTTGATAACTTCGGCAGAGCGATATGCTCATATACCGAGGATAGCAACGGCAACGTACACGGTGCATCGTATGCAGCGTATACGCCTACTGTAAAAGGATCAAAGAAGAATAACAAAATCGAAGTCGAAGCCGTAAAAGGTATAACCGCAGAAAACTTTGTTAAAAACGGAAACTGTGAATCTACATCCGACTGGAACACGGGCTCGTCTGGTTCAGGAAATACGGCTACTATTTCGAGTACCGAAAAGCTTTTTGGTAACTACTCATTAAAGCTTTTCCGCACTTCGGCAACGGGTTACGTTTGCAAAACCCAGAATGTAACAGTTCCTACCAGCGGAATATACACCCTTTCCGCTTACGTTAAAACATCGGGTGTAACTTCTATCTCCGGCGGTGCATATATTCAATTAAAAAATACAAAGAGCGAATATGTGACCGGAACCACAGATACTACTATTCAAAACGGATGGAAACGGATAAGTGTTACAACCTCTCTTTCCGCAGGAACAAACGCTATATATCTGTATCTGGATTCCGCAACAGGCACTGCGTACTTTGATAACGTCCAGCTTGAGAAAGCAAATATCGAATCCGATTACAACTTTGTACAAAATGGTTCCTTCCGCGCCAAAAATACTTGGACAGGAACATATTCTCTTGCAACCGTTACAGGCAAAGGTTCTGTAGGTACTTTTACCGGCTCTGCCGCAAGTGAAGCAAGTGTTTACCAGACTATCCCGCTTAAGGTTTCTACAAACACTACCTTTATGCTTTCCGGTTGGGCGAAGGCTAATTCTATCGATCTGATAAAGCACATCCCCGACGACCCGAGCAAAGAAGTGTTGCCCGAAGATAATCGTACCTTCGGTTTGACCGCTACGCTGACGTACAGCGATGGAACTACGAGTACACACCACGCATCTTTTAATCCCGACAACACCTCGTGGCAGTACACTGCCCTTGCCGTTGTACCCGAGGAAAAGGCTGACGGTGTTACCGTAACCTCCGCAAAGGTTGCTTTTGTCTATGATTACAACTGCAACACGGCATATTTCGATGATATTTCCTTCACCATCGAGCCCGCGCAGACCTATGCTTATGACGATAACGGCAACCTAAAATCTGCTACGGATATTTACGGTCAGAACGAAACTTTGCAATATACAACCAATGGTGTTGATCTGAATCAGTATACTTCCGTAAACAACGGTACGTATACTTATGAGTATCATTACGTCGGCAGTGTCAACACCCACGATGTAGAGAAAGTCATTCGTACCGTAAACAATATTACCCAAACATTAACTTACGATTACGATGTTTACGGTAACGTAATAAGCAATACCCTCGAAGCAAGCGGAACAACGGAACAGTTCTATTCCTCCGCAACCTATACCGATAACGGTAACTTCCTGGCATCCTCCACCGATTCTCTCGGCGGCACAACGTCATACGGTTATGACAGCGTAACAAAGCTGTTAAAGTATATTCAGGATGCAAACAATAACCGTACCGCGTACTCTTACGATAACCGTGACAGAGTTACCACCGTTTACTTGGATGCAGACAAGGACGAAACCGCCGATACCACCGAGAGCAGTGTGGCTTACCTCTATGCATCCGGCAGACTCTCCGGCATAAATACCGCCACAACGGCGTATACCATTACGTACGATACTTTCGGTAATATGGTATCCGTTTCCGCGGGGGGCAACGTGCTTGCAACCTACACCTATGCTTCGGGTAATGGTAAACTGCAGAAGCTTACCTACGGAAACGGAGAATATGAGGAATATTCTTACGATACTCTTGACAGATTGGTAAAAGTATCGTATAATGGAAGCGAAACCAATGCTTATAGCATAGTTTATGATTCCAACG
>JAFWXR010000012.1 GCA_017517965.1 Clostridia bacterium | reverse complement strand
GACCCAACGGTTACACCGAAGCTTAATGCAACTGAAATTAAAGATGCTACGGTGATGTTCACAAACTATAATGCCACGATGGAAGATTGGGCTATGCGCTACCATACGGGTATCTTTTATGACCATTTGGTTGCCGGTAAATATCCAAATTCTTCGGTTGAAGTGGGATATTGCATTTATGCTGATATACCCGAGGGAATTCCGGATACCGCAAGAATTGTTAAAGCTACTTTAGGTGTCGCTTCGTCGTATGCTGAAACTAACGTTTATGTAAATGACGTGCGTTTTGATGCGTTTAAGATAACGAGTGATTGGAATACGGGCGATATAAACGAAGAAAGCATATTATTTAATACACCTAATACAAATGGATATACTATACCAACTACCGATACGGAAGCAATAGATTATAGGTACTTATACGAAGGTATTCAAAATTATCACGATTTTGATGTAACTAAGGCGGCACAGGAATGGCATAGTAGTGGTAATAACTACGGAATAATGCTGAGAATGGATGAATATTCATTAAGCTCGAATTATTTAATGTCATTCTTTTCCAGCGATTATAACATAGGCGGAGTTACTAACCGTCCCATATTTGTATATAACTTCAGAGATACATCGGGTCTTGAGGATTATTGGTCATATCACAGTGCCTCTGTCGGAAATGCCGGAACAGGCTACGTTAACGATTTCGGCGGAAATCTTACATTCATTCATAACGATACAAGCTATGTTAACGAAAGATATAACGTGTCTATAGCTCACGTATATAACGTTAATATTGCGGATAATTTAGCAAGTACCGATGAACAGCCTTATGGTAACGGTTGGAGACTTAATATAGGCGAAGTAGGCTGTGAGGAAATAGAGAATGTAGATTATCGTTACTACATCGACGGTGACGGTACAGAGCATTATTTTTATAAGGATGACGATAAGTATAAGGACGAGGATGGACTTGGTTACGTTTATATACCTGAAAACAATGGAACTCTTCGCGGAGAGATGACAACCAAAAGCCATGAAACAATAAAATTTGATGCAGATGGAAGGCTGTATAGCATTACCGACAGTAATTCTAATTGTGTAGAATTTACTTACGGTGATTGCGGCTTGGAAACGGTTAAAATCGGCAACAATACTATAATAATACTTGCCTATTCGGGCGGTAAGCTGTCTTCCTTGACAAACAATAAGACAAGCCGTACTACAAGTTATTCTTACGATACTTCAGGTAATCTTATTTCAATAACACAGAATTGGAACAGCAATACTGCAGACACCTATACCTATACGTATAGCGGAAATCTGCTTACAAGCGCTACGGATTCGGACGGATACCGTATCACTTATGCTTACGACCAAAACGGAACGGTTAGTCAAGTAAAAAGCGTAACCGAAAGCGCACTTGAAGGAGAAAATTACATAAACGGTCAGACTATGACCTTTAGTTATAAAAACGGCAACCGTACGGTGGTTGAGGATTGCGGTCTTGACGGAAATATTCTCACAACTGCAGATAATAATAAAATGACATATCTTTTTGATGTGTACGGTCAACCCGTTTCGGTTTATGATGAAGAAGGAAACGGTGCAAGCTATAAGTATAGTGGGATTGAAAATAAAAAGCATAATCTTACTTTGTCCTCTGCTACTTATGGATATATTCCCGGTGGTGACCTTGTAAAAGAAGGCGATTTCAGTTACGGAGGCGCTTTTTGGTCAACAACCGGCAATGCAGAGTACACAGGTAGTGGCTTTACGTTGTCCGAAGGCGAGAAAATATATCAG
>JAFWXR010000011.1 GCA_017517965.1 Clostridia bacterium | reverse complement strand
GAGGTTTTTGCCGTAGGTACTATTCCTTTCTCTGCAGCCCACGCTACGTAATCTGCATACCAACTTCCGTCTGCCACGTCAGCAAAGTCACTCTTTGCCTGTGTTACGTCAGCCTTTGCTATTCTGCCAATTACTGTCACGAGCATCGCTCTCGTCATCTTTCCGTCAGGATCGAATTCGTTTTCGCTTACGCCCTGGAAGTAATTGTTATCTGCTACGTAGTTTACTGCTTTATTGAACCAGTCTGTTTCTGCCACGTCGATGAAGCGTCTGTTATCTTCAGTTTCACCGTCATCTACCGACGGGCCTGCGGGACCTACGACTGCACCACCGGGTGCTGCACCGCCGCCGATACCTGAACCTGCGTCACCGCCACCGATATCGCCGATAATACCACCTGATGTGCCGGGTGTTGTCGTATCGTTTCCGCCAACGTCCGTTCCGGGTGTTCCGGGTACTTCAACGTCGGGTGTATTATCCGTTCCGCCGTACATCGTAGCATCGTCAATGAAATCTTCAAGGTCAAGCATCATTTCAGTGTAATCTTCAAGCATATCAATTGTCATTGTGCCTGAATAATATCTCTTGGAAAGTTCTTCAAGCTGAGCGTCAATATAATTTGCATAACTGTTCCAGATATGCGGTGTTCCGTAAGGTGCCGTTGCATTGTCAGCAACTACCGTAAGTGCTTCTCTTGTATCCTCTACCCTGTCAAGAATTTCTGTGTAGTTTGATGTGAGATCTTTATACTCGTCAGTATCACGTTCAAAGGCACGATTCTGATACTGTGTAACTGATGTGACCTTTTCACCGTCAAGACTCACCTTTACGTTGCCTGCAACGCCTACCATAAAGACGTCTTCGGCATATCCGCCCGTATTATTGTTCATACAGTATACAGCAGGTGATGCAGCTGCATATAAGACAGGTGCTGCCGGCTGAAGAATTACGTCAGGATTTACGGCATTCATAAATCCCCATATATTAGACGTACTGAAACCGTGGTGGCTGAACTTCATAACATCTGATTTCAGATAATCTGCCCCATAGCTTCTCAGCATTGATACTTCAGCATACTCCATAATGTCTCCACCCGTGAAATATGACTGTCCTTTGTATTCAAACTTAACTGCAATTGACGATTCGTTCTGCGATGCTGAGTCTGATGTGCCATTTTCAAGTTTTCTTATAAGTTGTTCCAGAGTCCACGTCTTATAGGTATTATCGCCGGGATTGAGTACATTCATCACAACTGCCTCATCGCCTTCGCCTATAACGAGTTTATCTCCACGCTTCACTCTTATAATGTTAATCGGTTCCTTACCTTCAGTTATATTCTGTTCACTCTTTGCTTCAATAAGCGTGTAATAAGGTCTGCCGACACCATAATCGTACGGAGGTAATATTACGTTCTTGAAATCAAACGCTTTCATTATGGCAGACATATTGCCGTCATGGTCATTGTGATAATGCGAAACCATAATATAGTCAATCGTCTTGCCGTCACCGATGCCTGCTTCCTTGGCAGATTCAAGGTAGTATTTGATGTGTTGTATCAGTGTATCAGGATAGCTTCGGCACGAGTCGATAAGCATCGTTTCACCGTTGGGGAACGTAATAAGCTGACCGTCACCGTTCTTAGGCTGTACCAAAGAAACAAATCTGTTTTTTCCGTAACTTACGCCGTTTCGGACTTCAAACATACGCGTAGTAAACTTACCTCTGTCCTCAGATGCATCAAACACTTCCCTGTAACCTCTTGTCAGATGCATATTATCGAGCGTCACAAATTCATCAGTCTGACCCGTGTAATAATAATTAAGCAATTCTGCGGCATCATCTGCAGAAAGCATATGAATTCTTACGTCTTTCGGGTCAGAAACCTCCGTAATATAACCCATATCGATAGCAAGTTTCGGCATACATTCATCAATACCGAGCGCCCATGCAGACGTAAAGCTCCATCTCGGGAAGAAATCCTTATTTATCGTCAGTTTCGGCGATTGCTTCGTGTAAAGCATATTGTAGTTTTCATCACTGAGGTAAGCATTATCGTCCGTTTCATACAAATTCATATACGTATGGCCGAAGTTCTGCGAGCCCTTCGATTCGTAACCAAGCGGTAAAACAGCATTTGCAGGTTTGACTGCTTCCCAGTCATGTCTTACGTCGTTGTACATCACACCTGTTCGACAACCGTCAACCACCGTTGACTCGAAGGCATCCTGATGTCCGAGATAATCGTTATAATCTTCGACAAACATATCAAGCCCGGCGTCATACTTAAGTCCGTATGCAGTCTGCCTTACGTATCTGTTGCCGAATACTCTGTTCATTTCCAGATCATACAGTGTTATATATGAACCCATATACAAATGGAAAGTTGATACTGCACCAAGCAAACAGTAGGCTGTATAGTGGTCATCATACGGGTCTACGTAATATTTGCTATTTACAAAATCCGTACTGTTTTTATCACCGTTAAAGTATGCATTGTAAGATTCATAGTAAGCCTCGTAATCTTCCTTGCTAACATCAGCATTATGTTCTTCCCACGTACCCGTTACGGTATGTTGCGTGCCGTCTACGACGTCCGTGTACTCAACAACTTCACCTGCTTTATTGTAATAGCCGTCAAGGAACTTTTCTTCACTTCCGTATATACCGCCTGCACCTGCCATAGATATACGCAAAGGCTGTGCTTCCACACCGATAAATACAGTTTTCGAACACATTGTATTGACTGACTGGTTACCTTCAATGTCATATCCCAAAGTGTTTCCGATATACGCATCAAAGAACGGTCCGGCATCAAACATTCTTGCTTCAACAAGTCCGACCTCGTTACCCTGTGCATCATATCCTGCATTACCGCCTCGGCAACCTGCATAGAACATATTCACACCGCCACCGTGATGGAACTCAACGTAAGTATCTTCAACAGATTTACCGACTGCACCTCCGTATACTACATAGTCTGCAACATCAAGGTCAATGAGTTTCGAGCCCTTTATCGCCTGACCTGTAACAGAGTCACGAATGATATTGGATATTCTCTTGCCGTCTTCATCGTACTTGAACGTACCGTCTTCATTCTTCTGATATACGTTAAGCGTTCCGTCCTTGGTTTTTGCCTGATAGAGATATGAGTGACCGTTACCGTCACCTGCAATAACCGTTGGTATACCGTTGAGATATACTGCCATTCTTCCGGTTACCTTTGCCGCAGGGTCGCCGGTTACGACCTCTACCTTTTTTTCCGCCGTTTCAAACGGAGCAATGGTTGTTTCGGGTTTTTCAGCCATTGCAACACCGTTTACATAGACATTCGGTGCCTGTGACTTGGTATACTTGATAAGTTTAAACTGCGCTGACGTGCTGTCTTTATCATTAAGTGTTACGTAAGCTTTCGTACGTACCAACCCTGAGGTCAAATCGTTCGAAATCTTCGCGCCGCCCATCGGGTACATAGTTCCCGTTATATTAACGTTATCGTTTACGTTGATATAAACTGCACCGACAACCCTTGTGGCAGAATCGTAACCGCCGCCATATATATTTTCAACCGTACAGTTTTCAAGGTTAAGCGTTGCTTCACCGCCTACTATACCCGAAGCATCTCTGGCACCCAAGAAAATATTTTTTATGTTGCCGCCGCAAACGTCAACGTGCACACTCTTGGTCTTTATCAGGTTTCCGCCTGCTATGATCGTATTATACGAACCGCCAAGCACCTTTACGTATGCTTTATTGGTTGTTACGCGCGTTCCGACGTTACCGCCGCCGTAAATATGATTTACCGTTGCAGTATTATCCGCATTAAGTATGACGTTTGCCGTGCCCATCGTATCGTTTCTTCCGCCACCGTAAATGCCGTTGATACGCCCGCCGTTAAATTCAACGTACGTCGAGGGGTATTTGTCCGTTGTACCCTGCATACCGCCGCCGTAAACTACCGGTTCATTATCTGCCACGAGCGGTGTGTCTATTCTCTTCCAGTTGCCCGTGAGTGTTATGGGGTTTCCTGCCTCATCAACGTAGGTTTCGTAAGAGAACGTTTCCGTACCGGTTTCACTTTCTTCAAAATACCAGACGTACGTATTGGTTTCATAAGTTTCTTCTTCGTCATTAAGTTCGGTCTCACCCGTTATTCTGACAGGTACACCGTACGCATATACCGTCTGAGCTGCTCCCATATAAAGCACTCTTACAGGTACGCCTTCTTTATAATAACCTCCTGAAACTACCACCTCAGCTGAAGTGTACTCCGTACCGGTTGCGCCTTCGTCTTCTTCGATTTCGCCATCATCAATATTGCCGCCTGACATAGAATCATCAGATGCTTCACCGTATTCATTCCAGCCTACGATGTCGTAGCGGTTAAACAGATCTCCTTCGGGAAGTATTACGTATGCTTTTCCGTATACTGAGCCGGGTGCATTTGCAACAATCGACTCAACGTTTGCTGCCGCCTCCTCGGAAACCTTGATATAAACGTTACCAAGCACTGTCGCATTTGCAACGTAACCGCTGCCGCATACGGTAGATGCAGTACCACCGTTAAGATAAATCTTAACAGAACCGTTCATTCTGCTCTTATCCGAATTACCTCCACCGTAGAGTGATTTTATCGTACCGCCGTTCTGTACGAACACAGCAGATACAACTTCTCCCTCTTTAACAACAATCGGCTTATCGGGATATCTTACAGAGGAAACCGCAAGCAGTTCATCTTCAGTCTGTGCGCTACCTTTTACGTCGGTATTTCCGCCATGCGTTCCGATTATGAGTTTAGCAATCGTGCCACCGTTAACCTCGTAGTTTACACGTCCCTTTACAGAACCTGTATAACTACCGTAAACTGCCGTGACAGTACCTCCGTTTATTGTAACGTCAGCACCTTCGACCGAGCCACCTGCACCTGCCGCATAAATGGTTGTAACCGTACCGCCGTTTACCGTAACCTTCGTATTGCCCGTTACGTCTTTCTGTTTTGAACCGCCGTACAGTGCCTTGATTGAGCCACCGTTTAACGTAACGTCCGTAAAATCAAGAGTTGAGGAATCCGAACCTGCGTATACGACGATATTCTGACCCGCATACGTAAGGTAGTTGCCGTTCTTATCCGTTATAAGAGTTTCGTTGTTCTGTCTGCTTATCTCTGCCGGAATTCCATTAAGATAACGCACGTTAAAGAGATTTACGGGTTTATGCTCCGAAATTCTCACCGTGTATGTCGGCACCTGTGCAGAAACCTGATAGGTCTGAGCAAATTCGGGTGTAAATACGTAAGTACCTGCTTTACTGCGGTCAAATTCAACTGTTCTTCCGTTTTCATCCGTAACCATCCAGTTTTTAACAGGGACTTTCTTTGTTTGTCCCGAAACCGTTGCCGTGTATGCCGAAGGTAAGCCGATATTTTCCATCGCCGTGCCGTTTGCAAACATATTGGTCGTATTTTCTGCCTGAATCGCCGTAATCGTTCCGCTTTGATTTGCATCCGCCACGACCACCGTTACTCTCTGAGCATTTGCCATTATCGTGGGCGGAACGTTGTAGCCGTCAGGAATACTGAGCTTGAACTCGTATCTGCCCGACACATTTCCGTCGTAATCTTTTACAGGTGTATAGGTTATTCCTTCTACAGTCTCGCAAACACCGTCAATATAGCCTTCAACGCTTGTCGGAAGTCCTATATCCTCAAATTTTGTGCCGTAATCTACGTAGAAGTCGCTTCTCACAAGACCTGCCTGACGGATTACCTTTATTTCTCTATCGGTAACAAACGTTTCTCTGTCCGCAAGGAAATGACCTTCGTAAAGCTTTACGTTTTCTTCCTCCGTGTGAACCGTGCTTAAGTCAAATCCCTTTTCATAGAAGATTTTTGCAACGCCGTTTACTACCGCCAGACCCGTCGGATTAACAAAACCGCTTACGGTTGCATTCTTTGAAAAATACATTTCCACTTCATTTACCGAAGCTGCTCTGCCGGAGCCGTAAAGTGACGTAACCTGTGCACCGTCAAGGAGTTTTAACGTCACCGTTCCGTCAACCGACATATCGTCTGTAATTCCGTATGAACCGCAGAAAAGTGATGCAACTTTTGAATTCTTGACGATTATCGTGCCATTGCCCGGTATATGTCCGTAAGTGCTCGCCGCCGTAAGTCTGCCCGAAACGTTTGCATTTTCAACGTACATATACGTATTCTGCGTAACTGCACGCTCAGCCAGACTCGAACCGCCTGAACCGCTGCCGTATACTGATGCTACCGTTCCTCCAAGTATGTAGATATACGCCGTATCTGTAATTCGGGAGCGGTTTCTTGAACCGCCATGGATAGCAGATACGTTACCGCCACGCATTTCTATCGTCACGGTCTTGATTGATGCCGTACCCGCAGGACCGCCGCCAAATATCGTCTTCCCCTTGATGTTGGTTGAAGATAATTTGTTGCATCCCGTTATATCGTACAAATACGTTTCGTTATTATTACCGTCAATAACCGTAGGAATACCGTACAGATAAATATATCCGTCAGTCGTTCCCACGTCATACTTCGTGTTTACTACTTTTACTGTAATAGTGGGGACGTTTAGCGTTGCCGCAAATTCATAATTTGTCGGTATCGTAGTGATGCCAGCCTTATACGTTCCCAGACTGTTTTTATTATAATCTTCTACCGTCCACTTAAAGCCCGATAACTCAGTAACAGTTCCGTTATCAAGTTTGACCTTGAGAGTATCGTAGAATACGGGTGTATCTACCAAGCCGCGCGGGAGGGTAGTTTCAGTAACAGGCAGATAGATTTCAGTTATTTTAGCACTCGTTATCTTTACAACAACCGTGGGGGCTGAAACCTGATGCGAGTATTCACCTGACACAGTCGCAGTAAACGTATATTCCGCTCCGTAAGCCGTGCCGTCATAAGCCGTAGTACAGGACCACTGATCTACTTCGACCGATACCTGCTGACCGTCTGCCGTTGCCTTAACGGTCGAAGGCAGAGGAAGTTGTTCACGTGTTGTTCCAAGCGATACGGACAACGCCTCTATCGGTGCAAACTCCGTTATCTGTAAAATCGGATTTCCCGTAAGAACTCTTACTATAACCGATATCTCATCCAGATTACTTTCAGACATATCGTACGAAATATTTTCCGTATCCGAAACTACGGGAGTAAAGATATACTTGCCGGGGGTAGTTGCATCGTAATTTTCACTTACCCACGTAATATTATTCACAGTTGATGTCTGACCGTTTACACTCGCCTTGAGCTGTGTCGGAAGACCAATATTATCCGTTTCAGTACCGAGAGCCGTGTTGTAAACCGTCTTCAACGGCATTTCAAAATCCGTTACTTTCAAAACGAGTTTACCGTCAACGTAAACCGACGTATTGGCATCGGTAACATAGTTTTCTATCTTGGAAACAATTGTTTCTGCATTTACCGCATCCGAGCTCGTGATATTTACAACAAGTTTCGTTGCACTTCCTCTGACAATCTTATCGATTGACGAACCTGCTTCGAGATTATGGATATTTACGGTTGTCGTACCGTTAACTTTTGAGCCATTCAGACCGCCGCCGTAAATTGTGCCGATAGTAACGTATCCCGAAATATCGATGGTCGGATTACCTTTTACTGTAGTGTTGGCGCCTGAACCGCCACTGTATATACATTCACTTATCGTTGCATTGTTGACATATACGTTTATGTCACCTGTATGTGTCATGGTGCCACCGTAACCGCCACCAAAGACACGGGTGACATTTGCACCGTCTGTAACGGTAAGATTTACCGTACCTACCGTTGCTTTGGCACCTGCAACATCCTTGTGTGAACCGCCAAAATAATAAGCGCCTGCCGTTCTTTCTGCATCCAGAGCATTACAACCCGTTGCATCATATGCTACGTTGGGAAAACCGTTGATACCCGAGTCGCCCTTGACAACATACGGTAGGGGGGCAGTATCTTCAGTAGGTGCAAATCCCAGGTTAGCACTGCTTCTTCCGAATGCCGCCTTAACTACGTTAACCGTAATTGCAGGAACTTCAACACCGTCTGCCCACTTATATCCGTAAGGTGCAACCGCTTTAAAAACATATTCTCCCGCTGTTTCAAAGTTATAATTTTCACACACCCACGTAAATCCCGAAAGCTTTGCAGTCACTCCATCTGTCGTAACTGTAAGATTTGAATAGAACATGGGGATTTCCACTGTATTTATCGGGAACACCGTGTCAAAAACAAGACCGTTTACGTTTACGTCGGTAATCGCAATTGCGGGAGTTACCGTTACCACACACGTATCTGTGAAACCGCCGTCTTCCGTTGTTACGGTAACAGTTGCCTCGCCTGCATTTATTGCCGTTACAACGCCGTTTGCGTCAACCGTTGCAATGTTTTCTGCATCTGACGACCACGTAACGTGCTTATTCCCTGCATCGTCAGGAAGAACCTTTGCCGTAAGCTGAAGATTACGTTGTTCCATTAACGTCACGCTTTCTTCTTCAATATCCACGCCCGTTGTTCTTACCACTTCTTCAACAATTCTTACGGTGTATTCTTTTGTCTTTACCAGACCGTCAAAGAAATAACCTGTCGGGGCGGTAAGAATAAAAGTCTGCTCTCCCAAAACAGAATCATTTCCCGTCCAGACAAAACCCGAAACTCCCCCAAACGTTGTCGGAAGCACACTCGATGCCTTACCTTTTTCAATATAATCGGATATGTCCGTAACAGAAGTTTCCGCGACTGTTGCCTTGTATCGTTCATTATTGATATAAATCTCTGTAGAAGCGTCTGTTACAATAATTCCACCCGTCAAAAGACGCTTACTGGTATCATCAAGTTTTACCATAAGTTTGCCTGCGGTAGTGCTTGTGGAAACCCTTTTGATAACATCTATTGTCGATGTCGAATCAAGATCGTGAATATTTAGTGTTATAACACCAACTTTAGCCTTATTTAAGCCACTACCGTAGATTGTTCCAATATCAACGTAGCCTGAAATATCTATATACGGATTGCCGTTTACAGTGGCATTGGCACCCGAGCCGCCACCGTACACTTCGCCTACTTTTGCATTGTTGATATATATATTGGTATCACCCGTATGTGTCATAGTGCCGCCGTAACCACCGCCAAAGACACGGCTGACGTTAGCACCGTCTGTTACGGTTATACTTGTAGCGCCTACCGTAGCCTTGGCACCGCTGACATCTTTATGCGAACCTGCAAAATACATAGCCGCTGAACTTCTTGCTGTATCCAATGCATTAAATCCTGTTGCATCGTAGGCTACGTTTTTGCCCGACACGCCCTTTACAACGTACGGCACAGGGGAGTTATCCGCAGTCGGTGCAAAGCCAATGTTGGCGGAGGTATTTTTAAGAGTCGCCGCAGCGACTTTAACCGTAATTACAGGTGCGACACCGTCTGCAAATTCATAATCGGGATCTGTTGGCACTGCCTGAAAATGATAAGTGCCTTTAACCTTGTTTTTATATCCACCGTCATCAATACATACCCAATCAACAGCAACTGTTTCGCCCCCGTTCACCGTAAGTTCGGGATAAAAAACAGGTTGTGCAACGGAAACCGTATCAGGAAACACGGTTTCTGTAACAATTTTTGTGTCTACCCTTTCAATTAACCGCACCGCAAACACATCCATCGGAAATACCGATACGGTCATCAAAACCGAAAGAAATATAGCCAGTAGTCTTGTTGATTTGCGCATAAAACTCTCCTCCAAAGAATAATACTGTCAATTTTTGTAAATTATATACTCGTTGCATATTGCACAATACCAAAGTTAAAACATGTGTAACTACTGTTAATTATACCATACGCACCCCGCATTTCAATCAATCCTTCTTTAAATATTCTATCAAGTTTTTTAACAATTCTATCATTTTGCAAACAAAAAAAAACGGTATGGCGTTTTGCCATACCGTTTTTTATTGTAGTTAGATAGAGAACGTGTTGCAGAAATTCATTATCATCTGTGCTACTTCTGCTCTCGTAGCATTTCCTTTCGGATTGATGTTGCCTTCTGCACCGTTTATGATTCCGTTTGCAGTTGCCCACTTAAGTGCATCTACCGCATATCCGGATACATTTGCCGTATCCTTCATTGAATCATACTTTTCTGTGCTTTCGACACTCGTCTCTATTCCCTTGGTTGCAGCATATCTCATAAGTATTGCCGCTATCTGTTCTCTTGTAACGTTGTCGTTAGGTGCAAACTTGCCTTCTCCGACACCCGTTACTATTCCGTTCTCTGCAGCCCACGCTACGTAACCTGCATACCAGTTTCCGTCTTCCACGTCAGCAAAGTCACT
>JAFWXR010000010.1 GCA_017517965.1 Clostridia bacterium | reverse complement strand
GGAATGGTCTTTTACGATAAGTGTACCAATCATTCCTTTTTCGGCAAGTTCCATTATCTCGGTGAAGGCAGGTCTTGCGAAAGTCGTTCCCGACCAACCGTCATCCACGAATACACGGGTATTCTTAAAGCCATTGTCCTTAGCATACTTCTCAAGTATAGATTGCTGATTCTTAATACTGCCCGATGTGCCTTCCTGCTCGTCATCACGAGATAAGCGGCAGTACAGAGCAGTGATCTTTTCTGACTGTTTGTTCATAGTTCTCCTTTCCACAGCCAGATATGATACGAATTGTAGGACATACATATTGTATCATATCTTCTGCTATGCTTCAACACTTTAATGCGGTAAATTAAAAGTTTTTCATTGTTTTTTCAAAATTATGCGTTCTACCTTTTCGGTGATATTTTCCGTTGCATCTTCCTTAAAGAAAGTTCTGACCGCATAAAGAGTACCGTCAATCTCTTTTACGAAGTTCAGCGGTTCAAGGTACATATTCCTCTTAAACCAAGCAATACGTTCCTCTTTGGTAAGCGTTGCGAGATGGTCTGTAATCTCATCTATGACCTTGTAAATATCATCGTTTCTATCGGTATTTGTCATCGTTCCCAACCTCCTTTGTTCTTGGGTTTCGGTTTTCGTTCGGGTGCTTTCGGAGCAGATTTATCATCCACAACGAAATCCCAATTACTTGACTTAAGTTTTACAGGCTCTGCTTTCGGCTCAACGGGCTTATATCTCGGTGTAATGATTTTCTCAATAAACTCCATAACCTTCTTTGGTGCAAGTGCCAACGCTTCTAAGAACGGTTTGCACTTTGTTTTCATTTCGGCAAGTTCATTCTTAACCTCAGCAAGTTTATTTTTATATGCCTGTATGGTGCTTTCAAGAATAGAGATTGTCCGTCTATTCACAAGACACTCTTTTGCTAAGTTTGTGAGATAGGTGTAATCTTCACCCGACATCTGAACTTTACCCATCAGCGTTTTCTTGCCCATATTGTCTATGAGTTCAGCACTTGCTTTGACGGGGAGAATAGTGGACAGTTCCTCGTTTGCTTGCTCAATTTTTTCTTGGATCGCCGCAAGCCGCTTTTTGTCCTGCTCGGCTTGAAACCTTGCATTGGTTTTATTCTCTGCGGTACTGCCACGCACACCTCTGTCAAAGTCCTTAAATCCCGCCGCTTGCATATGCTCGTAAAACTGATCTTGCAGGATGCTGTAAGACGGCACAAGCACCGGCTTTCCTTTTTCGTTAAACTCAGGCTCTCCGTGTTCATTGAGTTTTTGAGGAGATTTCCATTTCTTTGAGTGGCTGATCTGCTGCACGATTTCTTTCACCGTACCGACTAACGCTTTATCCTTGCACCGTTTTGACCATAACACTTTCTTTTCCACAACGGGCAAAGCCATAACGTGCATATGGTAGTGATAAACGGGATAGCCGTATCTATCGGATAAACTGAGGTTGATTTCATCGGCGTGCATTACGGCGGAGAGGATATTATCCTTACCATATAGTTTTTCGGCAAAGTAATACGCTTCTTCGTAAAACGCCTTAGCAAATTCATAGCCGCCGTGTTCCTCAAAATATTCCGAGTTAATATCAAAGATAAGCTCATCGTAAACTTTGGCATCTTTTTTTAGACCTCGCATAGACACCTTGCCTTCATCCACCAACTTCTGAAGCATTTCGTTGTAGGTGAGTTCGCCGCAACTACGGTATTGGATATTCATAGGCGTTCTTTCCAAATCCACGTTCATATTGGCATAGTGTTCGTTTTTTCTTTCAATATGCCGTTCAAACTTGCCCACCGAGTCCTGTGTTCTTGTTTTTACCCTTGCAACGCTGTAATTCTGTCTTGACACTTTTATCACTTCCTTTCATTTTTGAGATAGATTTATCTGAGATAGCGTTATCTTTGTTACACACCTTTTCAAAGTGTGTAACCCACTATGACACTTTCACGGATACTCCGTGCAAAGATGTCAGTGGACTCTCCGAGGGGGAGTGAGGCGTTGCCCCGTTATCTGCGGATAACCCCCCAGCAGTGCCGCCCTTTGAAAAGGGCACCCTGCACCCCGCCTAAACTTTACGGTTGCGTAGTCGGTTATTTTGCTTCTTG
>JAFWXR010000009.1 GCA_017517965.1 Clostridia bacterium | reverse complement strand
TGAACGGCGCAGAACTCACCGTCAAGCTTGAGAGCGCCACCCGCAATTACAGCCGTCTGCGCATCGTGGGCCTGCCGAATAAAACGCTGACCGTGACCACCACGGAATTCACTCCTGCGGGCGCAACCTCGGCGGCAACCGCGCCGTACACTCTTACCACTGACGAAAACGGAAATGCCTTCCTCTACGGCACTTTCGCAGAGGGAGCAACGATAAGTGTGAAGCAGGGCGATGTGGTTCTTAAAGAATATGCCTTCACCGCAAATAAGCATCCCGGTGGCACACAGCCCGGCAAGAGCTACGTGCTGTATGCAGTGCCTGTCATCGACGGCACCTTGGGCGGCAAGACCACAGCTACCGAGGAAGAAGTAAATGCCTTGGTGGAACAGCTTAAAGTTTACGTGGATAACGGAATCACCACGGTTATCGTAACGGGTAGCAACCCGGCTATGATAGATATGGTTTCGTGGACTAATACTGCTATTGGCGAAGCGATTTATCGTTTGTCGGGGTCGGATGATTACGACGAGAATAATCCTTATAACGGCAAGATTGATTTGATCCTTCCGGATGTTACGGAAATCGTAGATCAAGAGTTTTATAGTGCATGGGCACTTAACAGCATTACTCTTCCCAAAGTTATCAAAATTGGGGATGAGGCTTTTCACCGAACTTGGTTCTTAAAAACAATCACATTTGAATCTGTACTTACAGAAGTAAATGAGACGGGCGGAGTTATGTTTGCTCAGGTCGGTAAAGAGGTAGACGGCTGTAATTTGTTTATCAACTGCGGACAGATGAAGGAAAATAGTGTACCTGCACCCGATCTTACGACAAACATTTGGAAGTTCAAGTTTGAAAACGAATTCAAGAGCATCACTTTGACCCACACCGGCGAGAATAGCGAGTGCGACGAATGTAAAGCATTACAGTAACGTCCCGTCGCGGCGGACATTAAAAGTGAAAACGGAAAAGTGGCAATCACCTTTCAGTTTACCGTTAACGAGCCCACAGGGGCTCTTGAGGGAAGAGGGAAGAAAGAAGAGGGAAAAGTGCATACATCGCGGAGCTATAACTCTCCCCTTTTAACTCTTAACTAATAGTTCCCCGACCTCAACATCATCGGATAAGTATATCCGATGGGACGGACGCTGATATAGGACGAAAGAAGAGAAAAAGATTGGGTACTATCGTGCTTAAAATCAACAGGATATTTGTTTGTTTGCAAAATTGCTGTTTGTTTTTGGCAGTTTTTGCATAAAATTGCTGTTTTATTTTGGCAGATTGATTATATATGCACCGTAATGCAGTGTCCGATTTGATGGTGTGGCTGGACAAGGCCGATTTGATCAATGTCCTGCACGATGATACGGAGGGTTATAAACTGCTTGGAAAGGTCAACAAGGTTTATCTGAACAATCCTAATCTGGCCTATGTCCTGTCGGATGACGAACCCGATACGGGCAATGTCAGAGAAACGATGTTCCTTTCCTGGATGAGGGTAACGCATAAGGTGACGGCTTCATCTGTGGCCGACTTTAAGGTAG
>JAFWXR010000008.1 GCA_017517965.1 Clostridia bacterium | reverse complement strand
TCACGTCGTAGCCCATCTTTCGTGCTACCTCAAAGGAATGCTCGATCAAAAGCTTTCCGAGTTTCTGCCTTTGATATTTCGGCGCAACGCAAAGCGGACCGAAGGAAAGAATCTCCTTGCGGTTTCCTTCGTTATCCTCAAGCCAAGCTTTGGTGTACATAATGTTGCCCACGATCTCTCCGTCCTTCTCAAGCACAAAAGCAAGCTCGGGGATAAAATCGGGGTGATTTCGCATCATATGTACGAAGTAGTGCTCGTCCGCACCGGGTTTGTAGACGTTCCAAAACGCCTCACGGGTCAGTTCTTCTACTGCTCTGTAGTCTTTTTCTGTCTCTAAACGTATCGTCAAATTTTCCATTTTTTAAATCCTTTCATAATTCGTTGACGACGGGAATACGAGAGGATTGCGAGATGTATTTGCAAACCTCTCGTTTACAATACAATCTCCAAGGTGTTGTTTCTTTTCAAACAGCATACTCCAAAAAATAAATTCGGCTTTTACCGTATGGAAATTGTACCACAAATCTGACGATATTTCAATCTGCGCATATAAATTATCGCTCCACAGCAGACAAAGAAAAACCGATGGGAAATCTTGCGATTTCCCATCGGTTTTTTAGTCAAAGGAAACAGGTTTTGTATCACCCGTTGCAAATGCGTTTGGGCCGGGGTCCGACATAGAAAAATACATTTTTGCAGCCTTAGTCGTGCCGAAATCGCGGTTGGAGCCCGAATTCTGCACCTTATTAAAGGCATCGCGGAACATTTGATTGTGCGCTTCCTCGCGGTTGAGGAGAAAATCAATGGTCTCACGCACCTTTACGTCGTCAATCTGTCGGTAAAGGTATTCGTAAACCACCTTCGCACGCTGTTCGGATGCAATATTGCTGAGCAGGTCTGCACACAGATCCCCCGTAACCGTTACGTAATCAGCCGTCCACGAGTAACCCGAGGCATTGATAAGGCCGGGATTTAAGCCGAGAAGTACGTGGGACTGAATCTCACCGCTGGGCACCTTTTCGGCATCAACGTCGTGCCCGTTTAAGAGAGTGATGGTCTGCGCCACCATTTCCATATGACTAAGTTCCTCAGCCGCAATGTCAAGGAACAGATCCTTGATTTCGGGATCTTTGATTCGAAAACTCTGGGACATATACTGCATTGCCGCCTTGAGCTCGCCGTTGCCTCCGCCGAGTTGTTCCTGTAAAAGTGCTGCGTACTGCGGATTGGGCCTCTCCACCGCCACGGGATGAAAAAGCATCTTTTCGTGTTTGAACATTTCACTACCTCCGTTTATCAGATAGTAGATATTCTTACCAATTCAACAACAGATATTCACCCCCTCTGCCAAAACACGTCGCACCACAAGCAATGATTGACTCCACCAATCAAAAACGATATAATAAACGCAAGTAAACAGTGACTTTAGGCGGTTGCTTTGGCAATTGGGAAACTTACCGCAAACCTGACAGACTTGCGGTAACTTCCGGCAAAATGCACTTACGGTCGCAGACTCGTCAAAACGGGAGTATTGTCGCTTTTTCGGCATCTGCAACTATACGTGCAGATGCTTTTCTTTTGTCCTTTTTCTAATAATGAACGGGAGGAAACAACTATGTTTTCCAAATTCAAACTGTCGCTTAGCAGAATCAATTACAAGCTCTTTTTCGCACTACTTGTCCTCGGACTTGTGCCGACCGTTTACACCACGGTTCGTGTTTTCTTCCTCGGTCAGTTACCGGGCGAATATTCCTTCTCAATTGCAGGTCAACTAGCGTGGGTGAAACTGCTCTACGAAATTTTAAACGAAGCCATCATATTACCGCTGTTCTATTTTGTCGGTAAGGTAAAAAATAATAAAATAGAATTTGCCAACCGTGTACGAACGGGCATTCTTATCTCGCTTAGTGTATACGCCGTACTTTCTGCTGCGATAATCACCTTCGCAGAGCCGATGCTGAAACTGATGGCGACCGATACCAATATTATTGAAGCCTCTGCATCTTACATACGCATCGAGAGCGTTGCCAATATTTTTTCTATTCTCACACAGTTTGTCCTCGTTGCTCTGGTGACAGTCAATAAGAGCAAATATCTTTATTCACTGACAGGTGCACGGCTTATTCTGTGTCTTGTTTTGGATACCTTTCTCGTGTCGAGGCTGCCCGTGTCGGCAAACCTCGGGGTCAACGGCATCGGCTATTCCAACATCATCGTCAATGCACTTCTTCTTGCCGTGTCGCTTGCGCTTCTTAGCAAAGAAGAAATCAAGGTGTTCGCTAAGGAAAAACTGCATTTTTCGTGGACAAAAGAATTCATTAAGGTCGGCGGTATCTCAGGCGTGGAATCTTTCGTTCGCAACATCGCCTATATGTTGATGATTGTGCGGATGGTCAACGTCGTGGGAGAGCAGGGTACCTACTGGGTTGCAAACAATTTCATTTGGGGCTGGCTTCTTCTGCCCGTACTCCAACTGGGTGAACTAATTAAACAAGATGTCGCAACCGACAAAGATAACGTCCGTAAGAACTCCCTCGGCTATTTGGGGATTACTGCAATCATTTCGATGCTGTGGTTTTTGAGTATCCCCGTGTGGAAACCGTTTATGTCACACGTACTCGGCTTTACCGACGTGGATAAACTCTTTGAACTGGTGCTGATACTCGTCGGATTCTACGTTCTGTACGCCATTCAAAACGTTTTTGACTCGACCTTCTACGGACTCGGCAAGACGAACTATATGCTGTTCGAATCGGTAGTGACGAACACGATCTATTACGGCATCGCATTTACCCTCTACACAACGGGCGTGTGGACCCCGTCACTTATAGGCATCGCTCTGCTGTTTGGCATCGGCAACGCCTTTGATAGTGTCGTTTCCCTTGCGGCATACGTGTTCTTGTTGAAAAAAGAACGAATCAACATCTTTCGTATCAAGTAAAAATATAAAAAAGCAGTTATGACTCAGTCATAACTGCTTTTTTTGGTCGAAGTGATAGGACTCGAACCTACAGCATCTTGCTCCCAAAGCAAGCGCGCTACCAATTGCGCCACACCTCGATATATTATTGTATTTTCAGCAACGCATTTGTCCGCGCGCTTCCTGTTGCAACTAAGGCTCTGTCTTCGCTCGCACACTCACTCGCCAATCGCCAAGTTGCTGCCACTCCTTTTTCCTCGTTTCATCTGCCACAGGCAGCACTCGGAAACGTCCCCAATTGCGCCACACCTCGATATATTATTCTGTTTTCAGCAACGTATCTTATTATAAATGAAACTCCCGTTATTGTCAAACAAAAAAGTGTTGACACCCTAATCAAAGCATGCTATATTAAAACTGTACTAAGTGTATTGGTACAGTTAGGAGGTGCGCAGATGATAAGTATCAACTACCGTGACCCGAGACCCGTTTACGAGCAGGTGCGGGACGGTTTTAAGAAACTTATTCTCAGCGGAGTACTCGGTGAAAACGACAAATTGCCTTCCGTTCGTATTCTTGCTTCGCAACTTGCGATAAATCCGAATACGATACAGCGCGCATATGCCGAGCTTGAGGCAGAGGGATTTATTTACTCTTCGCCCGGAAAAGGCTCGTTTGTAGCCGGGATAAACCGTGACGAAAAAAAGATAGAGGCCTGTTACGAAAAACTCGATGCGTTGTGCAGAGAACTTGAACTTCTCGGCGTGTCGGCAAAGGAGATAGCAGACCGTATAAGAAAGGGTGATAACGAATGATTGAAATAAAAAATGCTGTCAAGAAATTTGACGGTTTTGCCGCGCTTGACGGCTTGAATATGACGGTCGGGGACGGCTGTGTATACGGTCTTGTAGGCCCCAACGGTGCAGGAAAATCAACAATAATCAGGCACATACTGGGCATATACAGGCAGGACTCGGGTGAGGTGCTTGTAGACGGACAGCCCGTATGGGAGAACGATGCTTTAAAGCAGGAGATAATCGGCATCTCGGATGACTGGTATCACTTTCCGCAGGCAAGCATACGTGATATGATGCATTATCTTCGTGGTATATATCCGCAGTTCTCGATGGAACGTTATGAAAAACTCAAAGGCGTATTCGACTTAAGCGAAAAAGCCCTCATACGCCGTATGTCAAAGGGTATGAAAAAGCAGGCGGCATTCTGGCTGGCACTCTGCTGTATGCCGAAATATCTCATCCTTGATGAGCCTGTTGACGGGCTTGACCCCGTAATGCGCCGTCAGGTGTGGAGCCTTGTTCTTGCGGACGTTGCGGAAAGAGGCACTACGGTGCTCGTTTCTTCCCACAACCTGCGTGAGCTTGAAGACGTCTGTGACTACGTAGGCATTATGAACGGCGGTAAAATACTGCTCGAGCAGTCGCTTTCCGCATTGCAGGATAATACCGTCAAGGTGCAGTACGCCTCCGACAGCGATGAACTGCCCGAAGGTCTTGACATCGTATCACAGAGCAGTGTAGGCAGAATAAAAACACTCATCATAAGAGGAAAGCAGGATGAAGTGCTCGAAACACTTGCAAAGACAAATCCGCTTGTCCTCGAATCAATTCCCTTAACGCTTGAAGAAATATTTATCTACGAACTCGGAGGTGAGAACTATGAAGTCAAGAACATCATTCTTTAACTACGCCACTTTCAAAAAGAATGTGACACGTTTCTGGCCGATATGGGGCGCTTACCTCTTCTGTCTTGTGCTTGCGGCACCGCTGACCTTTCTTATTTGCAAAAGTGTCGGTGTGCACGCACTTAAATACTATGCAAGAGACATCGAAGATGCCGCAATCATGCTTATGCCGACGGTTGCCATGTTTATGAGCGGCCTTTCGGTAATGGCTGTATTCTCTTACCTTTTCAAAAGCAACAGGGTTGACTTTACCCACTCGCTTCCGATAAAAAGAAGTTCACTTTTTGTAACCAATTACATATCGGGACTATGCTTTTCGCTTGTTCCCAACCTCATAATTTCTGCCGTTATGATAGTTCTTATGGGGCTTAACGGTGTAAATTGCGCAGTTATTTTCAAAATATTCGTTGCAATAACGCTTATGACGGTATTTTACTACGGCCTTGCCGTTTTCTGTGCGATGATTTGTGGAAATGCGGTGGCAATGCCCATGGTTTATCTTGCGATAAACTTCCTTGCCGTCGGCATAAACGGTATTGTAAGCCTGCTCGGCTCAATGTTCCTCAAGGGCTATGAAGCGGCACTTATCCCCGCATCGAGAATACTCACCCCGATAGTCAATATGTATATATTTGACGAGTACGATATAAATATGGTGTATCTGAGCAAAATGAGTGCTTACGCCATTGTTGGTATAGTGCTGGCAATCTGTGCATATCTGCTCTACCGCATAAAGAAAAGCGAATCTGCAGGCGATATCGCCTCATTCAAGCCGATAAGATACGTTTTCAGATACTTACTCGGCGGAATCGGTGCTTACACGGTTGGTCTTCTGCTCTTCTACATATTCGAAAACATATTCCTGACACAGCGCAAGAGTATGGGCGGTTTTATCCTCTTTATGCTGACGACGCTTTTCGGTGCCCTGCTTCTCTACTACGTCTTTGAAATGTTTGCACTCAAGAAGTTCAAGGTTTTCAAAGGCTCGCTCAAAGGTGTTTTACCGCTTGTCATTGCGGTGATTTTAATCAGTTTATTCACCTTCTTCGACCTGTTTGGCTATTCCACGAGAATTCCCGACATCAGTGACGTTGAAAGCGTCAGGGTAAACATAGATTACTCACAGCGGTTAGAGAGCGACGACGTGGATTTCATAAAGCTCGTACGCAGTACACATACTCTGATTGCAAGTTCAGAAACGGAAGAATACGGAGCATCGTTTGAGGTTGAATACCGTCTTGAAAGCGGAAATCTGTTAAAGAGAAGATACCGCTATAACCGTGACGACAAGCTTATTTCGGGGGCGATAGTTGACCTGCTTGAAGCACCTGCTACGAATAACGCCGTAGCAGACATGCTTGAAGAGAGTGAGGTTCACGACTTTAACATCTACAGAGACCACGACTACATTGACGTAAACTCGTATGCAAACGGTGATGCACTTGTCAAAGCGCTTATAAACGATATAAACGGCGGTGCAAAACTGAATTTTGAAACGGGATACGAAACCTATGATTATGAAGAATACAAAAACTTGTATAGAATATACATTTATTTTAACGACTATAACAATTCAGTCCACTGTCTTGTAGACGAATCCTTTACGGAGACGTGGGCGTACCTGCAGACACTCGAAAGAATGGCTAAAGGGCTTGACGCCGCCGCAGCCGTATACACAACCGAACCTCTGACATCAATATAATCAAAAATACACCCTACGGGGTGTATTTTTATTGTCATAAATCTTGTTTTGTGGTAGTATAGATTTTAGCAATCGTGTTCGGATTGTAAACAAAAACATTCTCACCACGAACAGTAAAACGGAAAGAAGAAAAACAATGAAAGCCTTAAGAATAGCAACCGACATATTAATCACAATAGTAGCTGCGATTTTATCCGCAATAGGACTTTACACCTTCGTAAACCCTGCAAACTTTGCGCCCAGCGGAATTGACGGCATTGCCATGATGACACAAGAACTTTTCGGAATCAACATGGGTTACGTTTCCCTCATTATAAACATTCCGCTTCTTGTTATAGCGTGGTTTTTCATAAGCAAAAAATATGTAACCTACACCTTCTTTTTCACCGTACTGTCATCAGTAATGCTTGTTGTAATGGAAAAGATTAATATGTACGAGTACGTATCTCCTACAAACACGTGGATTGCCGTGTTTGCTTCCGGTATTATGCTTGGTGTGAGAACTGCAATGATGCTTAAAATAGGCGGTTCAACAGGCGGTATTGACATTATTGCCAGCATTTTTCAGAAGAAAAAGCCGTACCTTAACATAGAATCGCTCATATCATTGTTCTGCTACATAATTATCGGCGTATCTTTCTTTGTTTATCGCAATATTGAAAGTGTAATTATGTCAGTTGTGCAGATGTTGATTTTTAACATTGCAATGAACTACATCTTAAAGACAACAAGATCCGCCGTTGAGGTTAAAATCATCACCGATCAGCCTGAAAAGCTTAGGGAAGAGATTCTTGTCAACCTCAAGCACGGTGCAACCACCATTAAGTGTAGCGGTATGTACACAGGAAATGAAAAGACTATGATTGTTACCCTCATCAATCTTCATCAGATGAGCGAGCTTGTAAAGATTTCCAAGAAATACGACAACACCTTCCTCTATTTCGGTGATGCTAACGGTGTATGGGGCAATTTCAGATGGAATAAGAACGATGCCGTTAAATAACGAAGATGCTGTACTGGATTTTAATTATAAATGCCGTGGCTTTTGTCACGGCGGGTATTGACAAATACCTTGCAAAGAAAAACAAAAGACGCATTTCCGAGAGTACACTTTTTACATTTGCTCTTGCAGGAGGTGCTGTGGGTGAATACGTTTCAATGAAACTTTTTCACCACAAGACGCTTCACAAGCGTTTTATGATAGGTCTGCCCGTTATAATTGCGGTGCAGTTGATTTTATTATATTTATACAGGGGACTTTGGTTATGAAGTTATATTTTGTCCGTCACGGACTGACACAGTGGAATATTGACGGTTATATGCAGGGTCGAAGCGACATACCACTTTGCGATATCGGCAGAGAGCAGGCACGGGAGACAGCAAAACTCCTCTCCGATAAACATATAGATATATGTATTTCGTCGCCCTTGTCCAGAGCACGTGAAACGGCAGAAATAATACTCGAGGGCAGAGACGTGCCGATAATTACCGATGAGCGTATTATAGAGCGTTCTTTCGGCAGTTACGAGGGTTCAACCGCCTTCTATACAGGCACAGAGGAATACAGAAAAACAATGTGGAATCTTGAGGGAGACGGAAAGTTTGACGATATGGAGCCGATTGCCTCGGTCGTAAAAAGAGTGTATGATTTTCTTGACGATATAAAAGAAAAATACAAAGACAAAAGTGTGCTGATAACGGCTCACGGCGGCCTCTCCCCTGCTGTAAAATATTATATTGCAGGGCAGGAAATATCCGAAAACTATCTTTTTGATATTGTAAAAAACTGTGAAATAATCGAAGGTGAAATATAAAAAAGCAGGTCTTACAGACCTGCTTTTTTTATTTGTTCATCACATTTAATTTTGAATTGAGTTTTCTGCTTGTCAATTTGATTGTCGTAACGACTGTAATCCACACCGTAAAATAAATGACCGCAAAAATGAGTGTGAAAATCAGAATTGTTTTTACATCAAAAGCAATCCACGTATTTACGAGATAGCATATCACGTAGGCAAAATACAACAAACCGAAATGGCAGGTCAGCGATTTAAGCATCGACCACTCTTCTATCTGGTTGAAAACCGATGCCCCCGCATGTAAAAACGCCAGCAGATACGTTGATATGATTGCCGTAAACATCTGCTTTGCACTCATAGGCGGAACAAAAAGTGCGATTATTGCTACAACTATCGGTCCGAAGCCACCGAAAATTAAACCTCTGTGTAAAAAATTCTTCAAATGCTTATTCATTACAAGCCCATCCTTTCTTTGACATTTTTCATCCGTCTTCTTGAAACGTAATCGCTGTATCCGTTGTCGAAAATCACCCTGAGCGTACCCGAAAACGAAGCATCAAACTGCTTTACGTGCTTTATATTGGCTATGCACGACTGATTTATCTTCACAAAATTTCCGGGAAGCCTCTCCTCCACCTGCCAGAGCCTCATTTTAAGCTCATATTTTTCATTTTGTGTGATAGCATACACTTTGTTGTCAACAACAAAACACTGCACCTCGCCCAGATTCAGCCTCACAGCACTTTTATCAACATAGCCGACAAGGTCAAAGGCATTTTCTTCGACAAGCCGTTCAATTTGTGTCACCAAGTCCGTCTTTTCTCGGGCGTAGATTATAACTTCCTCGTCACGTTCTTTGCCGATTATAACCGTACATTTCACTACGGCACCTCCCTTCGAGCACATCATATCACCCTATCGGTGCATTTTCAATCGATTAACACCCTTCGGTCATTTTTTCAAAGTAAACGGTAAAAAACCCGATGGAAATCATCGGGTTTTTTGTTATAACATTGTTGAAATCAGTTCATCAAAGCTTTTTTCACTCAAGTACTTGGGTGCTATGTCAAACGCCGTCATACAACCGCTTTCGCCTTTCTGTGACAACTTCCACGCCGCCCTCGCATACGCCGCAAGTACGGATGCGGTAAATTCGGGATTTGAATCAAGCTTCAGGCGATACTCTATAATATGCTGATTTTCAGCGTTAACACCCGTTCTGCCGCTTCTGATTACAAAACCGCCGTGAGGAATTCGTGAGTGATTTGCCTTCATTTCTTCAGCACTTATAAAATGCACCGTCGTGTCGTAATCGGCAAAATAGTTGGGCATCGTCACGATTTCATTTTCAATTTTTGCCTTATCTGCACCTTCTTTTGCTACTACAAAACACTCTCTCGTATGCTTCTGCCTTACGGTCAGCTCAGGCTCTTTACCGCTTCGTACGGCTTCAAGCGCCTCTTCAACGGGAATCGTGTACTGTTTTGCGTCAAGAACGCCCTCTATTCTGCGTATCGCATCGGAATGTCCCTGACTTACGCCCTTGCCCCAGAAGGTATAATCCTTACCGTCAGGCAGAATGGCAGAAGCGTACATTCTGCTTACTGAGAACATACCGGGGTCCCAGCCTACCGATATAACGGCAACCTTGCCCGATTTTAAAGCCGACTCGTTTACGTTTTTAAAATGTACGGGTATATTAGCGTGATTGTCAAAACTGTCTACCACGTTAAAATACTTTGCAAGTTCGGGGGTCTGCTTGGGAAGGTCTGTCGCACTGCCTCCGCAAATCACCATAACGTCAATTTTATCAGCCCACGCCGCAGCGTCATCCGCACTGACGACGGGAACGCCGACGGAATTTATTTTAACCGATGACGGATCACGCCTCGTAAACACGGCGACAAGCTCCATATCCTTTGCCGCATTTACCGCAAGCTCAACGCCTTTTGCGAGATTTCCGTATCCGAAAATGCCAATTCGTATCATATTTATCATCCTCTCTGTACACTATACACGTATTATAGACCACAATCCCTCTTAAAAGTCAAGTATTTTATTATATAATAAGAACCTTTATTTATCGGGGAATTCTTTTTTGTAGTTGTCTATTGCCTGCGAGATAATTTTTATTGCATCTTCCCTGTCGCCGACTTCCTTGACGGCAGTCGTCTTGTTCTCAAGATTCTTATACACCTTGAAGAAGTGACGCATCTCCTCAAAAAGATGTGTGGGAAGCTGGTCAATATTCGTATAAGTGTTATAGTTGGGGTCGTTAAAGGGAATTGCAACTATCTTCTCGTCATTTCTGCCGTTGTCAACCATCGAGATAACGCCTATCGGATATGCACGTGCAAGCGTGAGCGGTTCAAGATCCTCCGAGCATATTAAAAGCACGTCAAGCGGGTCGTTATCATCGCCGTAGGTACGGGGAATAAAGCCGTAATTGGCAGGATAGTGCGTTGACGTATATAATATTCTGTCAAGAATTATAAAACCCGTTTCCTTATCAAGTTCATACTTTTTCTTACTGCCCTTTGATATTTCCACAACGCAGATAAAATCTTCGGGTGTAATTCTTTTCGGGTCAATATCGTGCCATATATTTGACATATTTATTACCTTCTTTCAAATACGTTAAATTCAATATACCATAATTCTAAGCAAACGACAACAAAAAAGAACCTGTAAAAACAGGTTCTTTTTATGTCTTAGTGGTGTTTTTTGATAAGGCCGAAAAGTTTTGATATTTCCATCACAACAAACGGTACGAGAATAAGGCCAACACCTGCAAGATAGTACTTCCAGGGGAGAAGCGTAAGTTCAAATATCTTTGCAAGAGGCGGAACGAAGAGAAGCAGTGCAACGAGTGCAACGGATAAGAATGCCGCACCGTTGAGCTTCTTGTTCGTGAATATGCCTATTTTAAAGAGTGAATGTTCACTTCTCATATTGTATGCCTGAACTATCTGTGAAAGTGCAAGCACCATAAACGTAAGCGTCTGACCGCCCCACGGATGTGAGAAAGTCGAACCGATTGCATAAGCAATAAGTGAAAGTGAGCCGAACATTACGCCCTGAAGTGCAATCTGAATACCGTAACCGTTTGCAAAAAGACCTTCCTTCTTGGGCTTGGGATTTTTGTCCATAACGTCGTTTTCAACGTCTTCCATGCCGAGTGCGATAGCAGGTAAACTATCTGTTACAAGGTTAATCCACAGAAGCTGCATTGAAACGAGCGGTGATTTATGCCACAGAAGCATGGCAACAAAAACGGTGATGATTTCACCGATATTTGTACCGAGCAAGAAGCCGACAACCTTTTTGATGTTTGCGTAGATGCCACGTCCTTCACGTACAGCATCAACTATCGTTGCAAAGTTATCGTCAGTAAGCGTCATATCCGCTGCACCCTTGGCAACGTCAGTACCCGTGATACCCATTGCACAACCGATGTCGGCAGCCTTGAGTGCAGGTGCGTCGTTAACACCGTCACCCGTCATGGATACAACCTTTTCTTTTCTCTGCCAAGCCTTGACGATACGGATTTTATTTTCGGGCGATACTCTCGCATATACGGAAATATCCTCAACCTGTGCATCAAGCTCGGAATCCGTCATAGCGTCAAGCTGAGCACCCGTGATAGCCTTGTCACCCTCTTCGAGAATGCCGATTTCCTTGGCAATGGCTGAAGCAGTAACAACGTGGTCACCCGTAATCATAACGGGCTTGATGCCAGCCTTACGGCATATTGCAACGGCATCCTTTGCTTCGGGACGGGGCGGATCTATCATACCTACAAGACCCATAAAGATAAGATCTTTTTCAAGTTCTTCCGACGTGGGTTCTGCAGGAACTTCATCAATTTCCTTGTATGCAACCGCAAGTACACGGAGTGCAGATGAACTCATTTCATCGTTTACAGCCTTTGCCGCTTCGATGTCACCTGCAATGCAGCGTGATGCCATAACGTCAAACGCACCCTTTACGATAACGATGTTCTTACCGTCTATCTTATTGACCGTTGACATAAGTTTACGGTCAGAGTCAAAGGGGATTTCAGCAAGTCTGGGATAAGACTTGTTAAGGTCATCCTTGGGCATACCGTTCTTATGTGCGGCAAGCACGATAGCCGTTTCAGTGGGGTCACCGATATGCTGTTCTTCCTTGCCGTGGAACACGACTGAACCGTCACAGCAGAGCGTTGCATACTTAAGAAGACCCTTGATATTTTCACCGTTGTCGGTTGAAATATCTTCTCTTTCGCCGTTGTCAAGGTAAGCCTTAACGAGTGTCATACGGTTCTGTGTAAGCGTACCCGTCTTATCCGAGCAGATTACCGAAGCGCTTCCGAGCGTTTCAACCGCAGGCAGACGGCGGATAATCGCATTCTTTTTAACCATACGCTGAACGCCGATTGAAAGAATGATTGTAACGATTGCAGGCAGACCCTCGGGGATAGCCGAAACCGCAAGTGAAACCGCTGTCATGAATATTTCAAGAGGCGGAATGTCGTTTATAATACCCTCAACGAATACGATTGCACACGCAACGAGTGCGATAACGCCGAGATATTTACCAAGCTGAGTAAGCTTTTCCTGAAGAGGTGTCTGACCTTCACTTTCATTGTCGAGAAGGTTTGCAATCTTACCCATTTCGGTGTCCATACCCGTACCCGTAACAACTGCAGTTGCAGTACCGTAAGTAACCGAACAACCTGAAAATACCATATTGGTACGGTCACCCACACCTGCATTTTCTGCAACTACCGCAGCAGCATCCTTTTCGGAAGGAACGGATTCACCGGTAAGTGCAGATTCCTCACTCTTGAGGCTGACACTTCTGATAAGTCTTGCATCGGCAGGAATAAAGTCGCCTGCTTCAAGAAGAATTATGTCGCCGGGAACAAGGTCAACGGCATCCACAATCTTTTCCTCACCGTCACGTATAACACGTGCATGGGGTGCAGAAAGGCTTTTAAGCGCATCAAGTGCTTTTTCCGCCTTACTCTCCTGCATAACGCCCATTACGGCATTTATGATAACAATAAGAACAATAAGGCCCGATTCAATAAATTCATTCGGATTACCTTCAACACAGGCAATTACGAATGAAATTACTGCCGCAGCGATAAGAATAAGGATCATCGCATCCTTAAACTGATCCATAAAGCGCTGGAACATGGTCTTTTTCTTCTTTTCGCGAAGTTTGTTTTCACCAAACTGAGCTTTCTTTTCCGACACCTGCGCAGATGACAGACCTGTTTTTACGTCTGTACCGAGCTGTGTCAGAACATCATCGGTCGATTTGTCATGAAAAATCAACAGTGATACCTCCTAATATTTTTGATTTAAAAATTATTATAACACAATTATTATTTTTTTCAATGAGTATCTTGTAAATATTGGAAAAATGCCAAAACAGTGATATAATGACAAATATGAAGAAAAAAGATGAACTTACGCAAAAACAGCAGAAAATTTTTGCCATAGTGCCGATTGCCTTATTTGCAACTCTGTTTCTGTTTATATGCACGGTTATAGGCGTACCTATGGTACGCTTTGCTTCCGAGCCTGAAAAGTTTCGCATCTGGGTAAAAGAATGCGGTATTTTCGGGCCGATTGCATATATCGGAATGGTCATTTTGCAGGTGATTGCAGCAGTCATCCCCGGTGAACCTCTCGAAATCGCAGGCGGTTACGCTTTCGGCGCCGTAAACGGCACGCTTCTCTGCCTTCTTGCATCATCGGTCGGCAGTATCATCGTGCTATACCTTGTAAGAAGATTCGGTATGCGACTCGTCACGGCATTTTTTCCGCAGAGCAAACTGCAGAATTTACGTTTTTTGCAGTCATCCCCGAAAAGAACGCTTCTTTTCCTGCTTGTTTTTATGATACCCGGCACACCCAAAGACCTGCTGTGCTATTTCATCGGACTTACGGATATAAAACTTCCCGTTTTATTCATTATCTGTTCGGTAGGCAGAATACCGTCGGTAGTAACCTCGACAATCGGCGGTGATGCACTCGGTACGAAAAGCTATCTTTTTGCAGTAGTAATCTTTGCTGCGGCATTCCTGATAAGTGTCACGGGCCTCATAATATACAACTCAATATGCAAACGCCACAATAAAGAATAAGACTCCCTCTGCAAAGGGAGTCTTATTCTTTATATTCTTGTTCTGAGTAAATCTGCTTTGCCGTTAAGAGTGTATTCGCCCGTTCCTGCAGGCACGAAAGCGCTCATACCCTTTTTGAGAGTGAGTTTTTCACCGTTTGCTTCAAGAACTGCCTCACCGTCAAGACAGAGAATTCCGTTAAACGAGGTTTCGTCTGCAACGAATGAAACTTTACCGTCAAGTTTTACGTCCTCCGTCGTGAAGTAATCGCACTCTGCAAGAAGTGTAACGGTTGCATCCTCCTTCTTTTCGGGTTTGCCGAAGGGCTTGGTATCCCTCGTGGGCGGTTCAAGTTTCGTAACGTCAACAGCCTTGTCTATATGCAGTTCTCTCGGCTTGCCGTCTGCACCGACTCTGCCGAAATCGTAGATTCTGTAGGTTGAATTACTGCTCTGCTGAACCTCGGCAATAAGAATTCCCTCACCTATCGCATGGAGAGTACCCGCTTCTATAAAGAACACGTCTCCCTTTTTAACGGGAACGTCATTTGTAATTTCAAGCAAAGTATTGTCCTTGATTCTTGAAACGAATTCCTCTTTACTTACGTTCTTTTTAAAACCGTAGAGAAGTTTTGCCCCCTCTTTACAGTCAACTATGTACCACATTTCTGTCTTACCCGGCTCACCCTCGTGAATACGCGCGTATTCGTTGTCGGGATGCACCTGAACAGACAGACTCTGCGCCGCATCGATAAGTTTAACAAGTATCGGAAAGCCTTCGTTATCCTTACAATTCGTTCCGATAACCTCTCTGCCCTCGGCAGCAATGTATTCATCAAGCGTTTTGCCCGTATATTCACCGCTTGCAATAACGGAAAGCCCGTCTTTGTGTGCCGAAAGCTCCCAGCTTTCCGCAACAATTGCAAGATCGCTTTCTTTTCCGTACTCCTCTTTAAGAAGTGTACCGCCCCAAAGATAGTCCTTAAGAGGCGCCTTCAATAATATCGGTTTTCTCATTTTATTACCTCATTTCTTACTTCAATAGCATAGTCGGGATAATTCGTTATAACTGAATTAACCCCCAGTGTCATCATATTTCTGAGTGCAGGCTTGTCATTTACCGTCCACACGTTGAGACCGATGCCGTAATCATCACATTCCCTCTTGACTTCGGGAGTAACCGTTTTGAAATCGGGATGATAATAGTCAACACCCATTTCACTGCAGTAAAGACCTGCATTTTCAACGCCCGGAGAGCCCTTGAGAAAACCGCATTTGATTTCGGGGGCGATTTTTTTAAGTCTTACGAGAGATGCATTATTGAACGAAGAAATCATCACCCTGTCTTCTATACCGAAAGACCTTATCATATCAACAAGTTTGTCAGCAAGTTTCGGATAATATATCTTCCCGTTTTTAAGTTCGATGTTGGCTTTAATACCGCTTGTTTTTATCAGGTCGAGAAATTCCTCCGCCGACGGAATTCCGCAAAAGCCGTAACGTCCGTCAAGCACCTTGCAGGAAACGTCAATCTTCTTTACCTCTTCCCACGTCATATCCCTGATATATCCCTTTGAGTTTGACGTGCGGTTTACCGTTTCATCGTGAATAAGACAGAGCACCCCGTCTTTTGTGATGTGAACGTCGGTTTCAATGCCGTCAGCCCCGATTTTGACAGCCTCCTTAAAGGCAATCATGGTGTTTTCCGGGAAAGACCCCGTAAACCCTCTGTGTGCATATATTTCTACCATAAACACACCTCCGTTAACCATTATAATACCATTCCCGTGATCATTTTTCAAGACCGTAAAGGCAACGCCTTGTGAATTTCAGCATTTTTTTGCTTCAAGGGGTATTTTTACCCACCTCAACTCGATTTTTTTAATTTTTTTCTTTAAATTTTCGTGATAAACGGCGTTTTCGTATTGACTTTACAATATAAATGTATTAGACTGTATATTAGCAAGATATGGCAAATAACTTACAGGAGGCAATCAATGTATTCAGTAAAAAACGGAATTTTATATAAAGACGGCGTTGCACACATTGCAATCGGCCAGTCGTACTACCCGTCATACCATCCGCAGAAGGTTCCTATGCTTGAAGGCGAAGGTGACAGGCTTGCCCTCGCAAAAGAGGATATGAGGATGATGCGTGAAGCAGGCTTTAACGTTGTACGTTATGCCGCACTCGGTGATATTGAATGGGACGGAAAATCCGACGTTAAATACGATTTTCCGCTTATTGACGCTCTCATAAAAGAAGCTACGGAAAACGACCTTGCATCATGTATCAGACTTCAGGGCTATGCCATGAATCTGAGAAACCACGAAAACGTTACGATGCTTGACCGTGACGGTAATGAAATGCCTTTCAAATGGTCATGGTTCGTTCGTGCCTGCTTGAATCACGAGGGAATCCTTGAGGATAACGTGCAGGGCACACTCGCTGAAGCAAAGCACTTCGGTCAGTTTGACAACGTCGTAAGTTATCAGATATATAATGAAGCAAGTTATCCGTCATCGGGTCTTTACGACTATCATCCCGATACGATTGCGGCATACAGAAAATGGGCTGTGAAAAAGGGCTTCCTTACGGAAGAACAGGCAAAGGATTACGATCCGCCGAGAAGACGTCCGTTCTACAACGAGTCTCCTGAAGACTGGGTAAACTGGCGTATGTTCCAGACCGAAGTTATGAGTGGCTTCCTCAACAAGTGTGCTGAAGTTGCCAAAGAAGGTTTTGCAGATGCAGAAACGGTAACCTGCCACAAGCCCTGTCCTTTCAGAGTAAGCGCTCCCATTCAGGGTGAAGATTACTTCGATATTTCCGAGGGTATGGACATCTGCGGTATCACACACTACAGTTGCTCATTCAAGACGGATATATTCCAGTCAATGCTCATTCTTGACGGTGCCGAAAGTGCTGCGGCAACCTTCGGCAAGAACGCTTGGCTTATCGAATACAACGCAAGAACCGACCTCGATCCTAAAGAATGGGAAAGAGAAACCTATACGGCAATCGGTGCTGCCTTCAAGGGTATCTTCTACTACGAGTGGCGTGCAGACGTTCCGCTGCCCGACTCGCCCGAACCTGAACTTTTCGGTATGATTTACAACGACGGCAGAAAGACAAAGAAGTATGACGATGCCGTTCATATGAATCATCTTATCGATTCGCTCTCACCCTACATAGCAGAAGCGCACAAACAGCGCAGTGGAATAGGCATTCTCTATTCACAGCATTCGATAGCATATGCAGATGCTCTTGAGAACGGTGACGAGCTTGCTGTTTCAAAACTTAAAAACTCTACCATATTTGATATGAGGGCAGTTTACAAACAGCTCAGAGAACTCGGTTACACACCCGACATCACAAGGGCGTGCGACCTTGAAAAGAATCCTCTCGGTCTTGATATGCTTCTCATTCCGACGAAGGACGGTCTCTCAGAGGAAGAACTTACTCAGATTGCTGAATTTGCAAAGACGCATCCCGTATTCTTCTATGACCGTGCCGAGCTCGGTTACAAGATTCATGAAAACTGTGTTGACCTTATCGAAAAATACGGATTTATGGATCCCAACGTCAAGCACGGTGTAGGTCTTCCCTTAAGATCACACAACCTCAAAACAACGCTCAGCATACTCGGCAAAAAGCCCTTTGCAAAGGTTACCTGCGAATACGACACTATTGCGTGCAGTACCATCACGGGCACAGATGCTGACGGTGTATATTACAATTTCTGTCTTACAAACTATGACGATTTTGAAAGAAGTGTAAAAGACGCTGTTCTTCACATTTCTCCCGAAGTTGCGGCATCCTGCAAGTATGCAAAGTTCGTAACAAATCAGGACGAGCATAAGCTCAAAATCGGTAAGGACGGTACAATCCGCCTCCCCGAAATCACAACGGGCGGCTTTGTAATACTCTACAACGGTAAATTCAAAACTATATAAAGGAGATTAAGACTATGGTAAATGAAAGACCTGCCAAGATTGGTCTTCTTCTCATCGGTTCACCCCGCTTTAAACAGCTTGGCGAAGGTACCGAACACGGTACTTACGGTGAAAGAAAACTTATCGAAGAAAAAGAAATCATCAAAAACTTAGAAAAAATGGGTGAAGTCGTTTACACCGGCATCACCTACGAGAGAGAAGACGTTGACAAGGCAATTTCCGCTTTCTTCAACGAGAAGGTTGACTGCGTTATCGCATCATATCTTTCATGGGCGGAAGACTTTGCATGGATTCGCTTCCTGCGCAATATGCCCGAAATGCCCGTACTTCTCGCAAGCTTCGTACGTGAAGGCGTATACGTAACGGACACTAACGACGAAGATCAGTTCCTCGACTTCCTTTCAGCCGGCGCACTTGTAGGCGTGCAGGAATCTTCAGGTGACTTCGCACGTTTCAACCGTCCCATGAAGGACACAATTCTCGGCACGATGGACGTTGTTATGGAAAAGGCAAAGGTGTTCATCGCCGCTGCCAAGGCAAGAAGCGTTCTGCGTGACTCAACGGTAGGTCTCCTCGCTTGCTTCAACGAAGCAATGTGGAGCACGTATCTCGATCCGTACAACATATTCCAGAAGGTCGGTCCCGAACTTCACTTCCTCTCAGTTGCAGAACTCTGCGACGAGATTGAGCAGGTTACGGATGAAGAACTCAAGAAGGTTACAGACGAAATCAAGGCTTCCTTCAAGTTCTACCCCAACGTTGACTATGAAAAGTTTGATGCTTCCGTCAAGGCTTCAATCGCCGTTGAAAAGCTTTCAGCAAAATACGGTCTTGACCTTACGGTACTCAACGATATCGACACCGTTCTCTTCGGTCACGTAGGTCTGCGTCCCGGCTTTATGCCCACAACTGCAGAATCAAAGCTTACCTGTGTTCCCGAAGGTGACATAGGCAACGGCCTTGCTACATACATTCTCCGTCTCCTTTCAGGCGGAAAGAGAGCGAACTTTATCGAACCCTTCTACATCGTTAAGAACCGTAACTGCATTGCATGCGGTCACGCAGGTCCCAACGATTACAGAGGCGATGCTAACGGTACAATCGTTGCACGCGATGAAAGATTTGCTAAATCAAAGTGGAAATATGCAGGTGCACCTTTTGCATGGTACGTATTCCCCGAAGGAGAATATACGGTTCTTCATATGTCAGAAAACAACGGCAAGATGAAGATGGTATGCTTAAAGCTTACTGCAATCCCCACAAAGCACTATCTCGCAAGTTATTCACATGCTGACTTCGTTCACGAAACACTTTCACCCGAAGAAGTATGGAACGAACTTATCAAGATCGGTGTAAACCAGCACTACGGCATCGTTCCGGGTGACTACACCAAGGAAGTTGAGCAGCTTGCTGATATGCTCGGTTTCGAATATCATTTTGTAGGCTAAGAGCCTGTATAAATCAGTATTTTCATAATTCTGCCCGATAAACCGTGCCAATCGGGCAGACTGAAAATAAAAATATCTTCCGGCACGGGAGAAAGGAATAGAAAATGAGTTTTATGTTCAACCCCTATCCTTATGACGATCCTAATGCGTTTAATGCGATCGATTCTAAGGGTATCGACACAAAGTCAATCGTAAACGGCAACGCTGCAGTTGCTGAAGCACTTGCTGACCTTGCTGTTAAAGGTCTTGCAAAGAGAAAGACAGTTATATTCGGTATGGACGGTTATGCTACTGCTCCTATCGATCAGGTTGCAACACTTGTTTCACAGCAGTTAAACCTCCGTGGCGTTAAGTGCACAATCCTTAACGTAGAAGATCTTTACAAGGACGAAGAAGTTCTTGATAAGATGATCGAAGAAAAATGTCTCCCCATGGACAAGGAACAGGATCCCGTTCTTCTTTACGGTAGAAGATTTGAAGGTAAGTATGAAGATCTCTTTGATGAAAAGAAACTTGCAAACTTCCTCAAGAAGATCCGTTCATTCAGAAGAAGCGGCGAAGGCGTAACAATCGTTTGCGGTTACGGCGCACTCTGCGAAACACTCCGTGTTCTCAACGACAAGAACATTTACGTTGACCAGACTCCTCTTCACACTGTTCTCAACGTTAAGAACGGTCACTACAAGAACATCGGCCGCAAGTCAGCACTTGGCTTCAAGGCTACATGCCGTCGTTGCTACTATGTAGACTATGAACTCGGTCTTGAACTCCGTCATCAGCTTATGAAGACAAAGGCTATGGACTACTACATAATCGGTGTAGATTCAACTAACCTTAAGATGATGCCCTTCAAGACAATGATGCAGATCTTCGAAAAGGGTCTTAAGTACCCCTTCCGTACAAAGCCCGTTTACCTTGAAGGTGTATGGGGCGGTTACTCCATCATGACGAGAAGAAATCTTCCCAAGGAAATGAAGAACTGTGCATGGATCTTCGATATGATTCCGATGGAAGTTTCTATCGTATACGTAGTTGACGGTGTAAGATACGAATTCCCCTTCTATACACTCGTTCAGTCAAAGCCCCTTTCACTTATGGGCAAGCAGTCTGTTGATACATTCGGCGATTACTTCCCGATTCGTTTCAACTACGACGATACAATCCATGCTTCAGGTAACATGTCGATTCAGTGCCATCCCGACGAAGACTACGTTGTTAAGAACAACAACGAGCTTGGCCGTCAGGACGAATCTTACTACATTATCGAAGCAGGTAACGGCGCTCGCACATACCTCGGCTTCAACAACGGCATTTCTGTTGACGACTTCGTTGCAGCTGCTAAGGAATCTGAAAAGAACGCTACTCCTATCGACTATCAGAAGTACGTTTACTCAGTTGAGAGTAAGCCCGGTACTCAGGTAACAATTCCTGCAGGTACAATCCACGCTTCAGGTAGAAACCAGCTTATCCTTGAAATCGGTTCACTTACAGTTGGTTCATACACATACAAGATGTATGACTATCTCCGTAAGGACTTCGACGGCAAGCCGAGACCGATTCACACATACCACGGCGACAAGGTTCTCGTAAGAGACCGTAACGCAGACTGGGTTGAAAAGGTTGCTCACACAGAGCCCGAACACATCCGTGGCGGCGAGGACTGGGAAGAATACTACGTTGGTAACAACCCGATGCTCTACTTCAACCTCAGAAACGTTAAGTTCGTAACGAAGTACGACGATGATACAAACGGCGTATTCCACGTTCTTTCAGTTGTTGACGGCGAGCAGGTTAAGATCGTTTCAAAGAAGGATCCTTCAAAGTTCTACATTGCAAACTATCTTGACGTTATCTGCGTACCTGCAGATATGGGCGAATACGAAGTTATCAATCTTAAGAAGGATACAACAGCTATCATTCATAAGACACAGCTCCGCCAGAACTAATTTAAACCAAATAAAAAAGAGATTGTCACCCGACAATCTCTTTTTTGTTGCATGCATTACAAATAAAGAAATGGAAAATAATTGAAAGTTCTTTGTAATTATGATAAAATACGGTACACAGATAAAACATTAAGGAGATAACATTGTGGCAAAAGGAATCATTTATGTAATGACAACCGTCGTGCCTGGGCTTATTAAAATAGGCAAAACCGGAACCGAAAACTACGAAAGTAGAATGTACCAATTAGAACGTAACGGATACTTTAATGTTGTAGGACTTAAAAGAAAGTTTGCAATTGAAGTTGAAGATTACGACGAAAAAGAAAAACTCCTTGATGAAATTTTCGGAAAAAGTAATGTTCAAGGATCCGAACTATTTTCATTAGATGCAGATTTAGTTGTTCAATTGCTATCATCTTTTGAGGGAAAACAGATTTTCCCAGAAACATTAACGAAAGAAGAAGTCTTTATTGCTGCTACCGAAGAACACAAAATAAAAAACGATTGGGCTCTTATTCCCGACGGCAAATATTATCTCTCTCAAAATGTTAAAGGCTTTGGTAAAGTTACTGCAACTATGCTTGTAGTAGATGGCAAACTATCTGTCGAAAAAGATAGCATTTGCGCTCCAACCAAAGAAGGTTGGGTCCCCGAGGCTCGAAAAAATGCTCCGATTAAGGATAATGTTCTTCTCGCAACTACGGATGCAAACTCTCCCACAAATGCTGGTTGGATTGCACTGGGGCATTCTAACAATGGCTGGACTGTTTGGAAAGATGCAGACGGCAACCCAATAGATATTTATAGAAAATAATATACTCAAATGTATAATCCCCACCGATAGATCGGTGGGGATTACGTTTAGTCTTCAAATCACTTAATCTAATTAAGAGTACAACTCCTATTGACAATCTCTTTTTTATTGTAAAAACAGTCTTCTTCCCATTTGTATGCGTTGGTGTCTATATATTCCCATATTTCCCGATAATCATTTTCGTCACGGATTATCTCTTTATCACTTCACATACTGTGAGGGTTTTATTTTTCACCTTAAAACGTACGTCATATCCTGCGTATTCCACGCCGAAAATGCGGTCTTCGTCGTCGTTATACGACGGCCTCGGGTCCTGCGAGAGCATACCGATTGCCCCCTCCCTCTTATCTTCGGGGAGAAGCGAAAGTAATTCCTCATCAAACTCAACTTCCAGCATATACGGCTCGACGTTTTCGGCAAAACCGCCCGTTGCATCAATTTTCGCATCTGCATAGGGCAGATAAGGCTTGATGTCATATATCGGCGTGTTATCCGCAAGGTCAATGCCCGACACGTAGAGGGTATCCCCCTCTATTTTTTCAAGCTTCACACACGAAAGCCCAATACTGTTTGGGCGAAACGGTGAACGTGTCGCAAAAACGCCCATACGGGTATTACCGCCAAGTCGTGGCGGTCGCACGGTCGGCGACCAATCCTCTTTTTTTGCCAGATTAAAGCCCCATATCAGCCAAATATGCGAGAAACCCTCAAGCCCTCGTAGCGCCTGTGGGTTTCTGTACTTTTTCTCGAAAACTATTTTTCCGCAAAGCCCGGGGACAAGACCGCTCTGCCTCGGCAGACCGAACTTTGTCGGAAAATCAGTTCTTATTTTTGCTATAACTTCAAGTTTCATCAATATTCACAGTTGCCGACTGTTCTCGGATAGGGAATTACGTCCCTGATATTTGAAACACCCGTGAGATACATGATAATACGTTCAAAGCCGAGACCGTAGCCTGCATGCTTCGTACCGCCGTAGCGACGAAGATTTACGTACCACCAGTAATCTTCCTCATTAAGATTACATTCTTTCATACGGTCAAGCAGAACGTCAAGTCTTTCTTCACGCTGGCTGCCGCCGATGATTTCGCCTACACCCGGAACAAGAAGGTCCATTGCCGCAACCGTCTTACCGTCATCGTTAAGACGCATATAGAACGACTTAATTTCTTTCGGATAGTCGATAACGAATACGGGCATCTTGTATATCTGCTCTGTAAGATATCTCTCATGCTCTGTCTGCAGGTCACAGCCCCACGATACAGGGTACTTGAATTCCGCACCGCTCTTTAAGAGAAGGTCAACCGCTTCGGTATAAGTTACCTTGCGGTACTCACTCTTTGCAAGTGTATTAAGTCTGTCAAGAAGGCCCTTATCAACGAAACTGTTGAAGAATTCAAGTTCAGGCTTACACTTATCAAGAACGTGCTTAATTATATACTGAATCATATCCCATGCAAGCTGCATATTGTCATCAAGATCAGCAAATGCAATTTCAGGCTCTATCATCCAGAACTCTGCCGCATGTCGTGCAGTGTTTGAATTTTCTGCCCTGAAGGTCGGACCGAAGGTATAGATGTTACCGAATGCCATAGCATACGTTTCACCCTCAAGCTGACCTGAAACGGTGAGATTTGCACTCTTTCCGAAAAAGTCCTGCGACCAGTCGATGCTTCCGTCCTCATTCCTCGGAGGATTGTTTACGTCAAGCGTGGTAACACGGAACATTTCGCCTGCACCCTCACAGTCAGACGCCGTCAGAAGCGGTGTATGAACGTACACAAAGCCTCTGTCGTGGAAGAAGGTATGAATTGCATATGCAACTTCACTTCTCACACGGAAAACCGCAGAGAAAAGATTCGTCCTCGGACGGAGATACGCCTGCTCACGCAGATACTCCACCGTGTGACGCTTCTTCTGAAGCGGATAATCGGGGGTGGATTCACCCTCAACCTCAATGCTCTGCGCCTTGATTTCAAAAGGCTGTTTGTTTTCGGGGGTTAGTACCAGCGTGCCCGTTACGACAACCGCACTTCCCACGTTGAGAGATGCAATTTCATCGTAGTTTGTGATATTTTCACGTTCAAAAACTATCTGAACGCCCTTGAAATAACTACCGTCATTCAAGTCAATAAATCCGAAAGCCTTAGAGTCACGGATAGAACGTGCCCATCCGCCGACAACGACGGTCTTTCCGCCGTAGCTTTCCATATCCGAATAAAAATCACGAATAAGATTTCTTTTCATTTATTTCTCCTTTTTGCTCTTTCCGAGATATGCCTCTTTAATACGTTCGTCACGAAGCAGTTCACTGCCCGCGCCCGTCATTGTGATTCTTCCTGTTTCAAGCACGTATGCAGTATTTGCCGCCTGAAGCGCCATATTTGCATTCTGCTCGATAAGAAGTACAGTTATACCCTGTTCGTTTATGGTCTTGATAATATCAAAAATGCTCTTAACCACCAGCGGTGCAAGACCGAGTGACGGTTCATCCATCATAATGAGTTTTGGCTTGCTCATAAGCGCTCTTGCAACGGCAAGCATCTGCTGTTCACCGCCTGAGAGTGTGCCTGCAAGCTGCCATTCCCTCTCTTTAAGTCGGGGGAAAAGGCCGTAAACATATTCAAAGTCAGCCTCCAGGCTGTCTTTTCTCAGATATGCACCGATACGAAGATTTTCCTTTACCGTAAGGTTTGGGAAAACCCTTCTTCCCTCGGGAACAAGCGTGATACCGCTCGTAACTATCTTATCGGGTGTCATTCCTGAAATTTCATTGCCCATAAATTTGATAGACGCCGTCTTTGATTTAACAAGACCTGCTATCGTTTTAAGTGTCGTACTCTTACCCGCACCGTTTGCACCGATAAGCGTAACAATTTCACCCTCGGGCACGTCAAGTGAAATGCCCTTTACGGCTTCAATACCGCCGTAGGATACCGTAAGGTCCCTGATTTCAAGAATATTACTCATCTTCAGTCACCCCCAGATATGCATCAATAACACGCTGATCCGCCTGAACGACCTCAGGTGTACCGCTTGAAATGAGTTTACCGAAGTCAATTACGTATATACGGTCAGAAATGTCCATAACGAGATTCATATGATGCTCAATGAGAAGCACCGTGAGATTAAATTTATCTCTTATATGCTTGATAAACGCCGTAAGTTCATCCGTTTCCTGCGGATTCATACCTGCTGCAGGCTCGTCAAGAAGAAGAAGTGTCGGCTGTGTTGCAAGTGCCCTTGCGATTTCAAGCCTTCTCTGCTTACCGTAGGGAAGAGAGGTTGCAAGTTCGTCCTTAACGTCCTCAAGGCCGACTTCACAAAGAAGTTCAAGCGCTTTTTCACGCATAGCCTTTTCTTCTTTCATATTGAGCTTGAAGGTTGCCGTAAACACGTTGCTCTTACGGCGGAGATGCATTGCAACAAGCACGTTTTCAAACACCGTCATCGACTTAAAAAGTCGGATATTCTGGAACGTTCTTGCAATGCCCATTTTTGTAATTTTATCGGGCAGTTTAACTACCGATTTTTTGTAAACGCCTGCATTCTCACCCTTATAGAGCTTCTTCATCTTGCCCTTGGGGTAATTTTCAAGCATTACTTCTTCGTTAAACAGAATTCTGCCGTTGGTAGCCTCGTAAACGCCCGTGATTACGTTGAATACCGTCGTCTTACCTGCACCGTTGGGTCCGATAAGCGAAACGATTTCACCCTCGTTTACGTCCATTGAAAGATTGTTTACCGCAACGACACCGCCAAACTGCATCGTTACGTCTTTAAGCGAAAGTACATTTCTCATTTTTTATCTCCTTTCGCCTTTTTCCTGAATAGTTTTGCTATTCTGTCAAGTGAAAATTCCTTATCCCCCATGATACCTCTGCGGAAGAAAAGAACGACAATCATAATGATTACCGAGAATACAACCATTCGAAATCCCGTGCGGAGCAGGGGCACCTGGAATGTACCGATAAACATCGGTTCATCAAGAAACCTGAGCCACCATTCACTGCAGGCAATGAATAAGAAGGAGCCTAAAATAGAGCCCGTAATAGAGCCGATACCGCCGATAACGACGATAAGAAGTATCTCGTAAGTCATCGCACTCTTGAAAGCGTTTGCCTGAACGGTCGTCTGGAAAATTGCGAGGAGCGCACCGCCGATACCTGCAAAGAATGCGGATATAACGAAGGACAACTGCTCGTGTCTTGCAAGGTTGATGCCCATTGCCTGTGCCGCAATTTCATCGTCACGGATAGCCTTGAAGGCACGTCCGTAAGTAGAATGAATAAGCATGGCAATAACCGCTATGCATATCGCAACGATAAGGAAATACTGTGTCGTATTATCTAAAACAGGGAACTTCTTGAGAAGGTTTGAGCCGTTTGTTATCTTGCCAAAACCGTCCCACTGTGCAAGTGCCCTTACTATTTCGGCAAAGCCGAGGGTTGCAATTGCAAGATAGTCACTTTTCAGTTTCAGTACGGGCAGACCGATAAGGTATGCAAATATCGCCGCAACAACGCCTGCAAGAAGCATTGCCAGAATCATATTCATCTGGAAGTTGATGATACCGCCCTCATAGTAATAGTAAACCGATTCTCTCACTGCAGTCGGAATTGTGAATATGGCATAGGTGTAAGCACCAAGAAGCATAAAGCCTGCCTGACCGAGCGAAAAGAGGCCCGTAAAGCCGTTTAAGAGATTCATTGAAACTGCAACGAGTGCATAAACAGCACCTTTACGAAGCACCGTAACGAGCATCGAATAGGGTGCAATTATATCAACCACATAGCTGAGTGCAAATATCAAAAGGAGAAGGGCAATATAAATGATATTTTTCGTAGTCTTTTTCATACTGCCTCCTTATACCTTTTCGGAAGTCGATTCACCGAAGATGCCGTTAGGCTTAACGATGAGGACAACGATGAGAAGTGCGAAAGTAAACGCATCGGAGAAGGTTGTAAGACCTGCCGCCTTGATGAAGTTTTCGCATATACCGATTATGAATGCACCGATTACCGCACCGGGAATCGAGCCGATACCGCCGAATACCGCCGCAACGAATGCCTTAAGACCGGGCATAGCGCCGATGGTGGGTGTAACGGTTGCATAATTTGAGAAATACAAAAGTGAGCCGACAGCTGCAAGGAATGAGCCGATAATAAAAGTCATACTGATAACCGTATTTATCTTGATGCCCATTAACTGCGATGTCTCAAAGTCCTTTGAAACGGCACGCATTGCGATACCGATTTTTGTATATTTTATGAGAAGAACAAGGATAACTACAAGTAAAATAGTGAGAACGGGTGTGATAAACGTAACACGCTTAGTGGTACAACCCATAAACGTCACGGTATCACTTATCCACGGAATAGTGGGATACACCTTTGCGAGACCGCCCGTTACGTACCATGCGGTGTTCTGCAAAAGATACGAAACGCCGATAGCCGATATCATAACCGACATTCTCGGTGCGCTTCTTAAAGGCTTGTAGGCAACACGTTCAACCACGAAGCCGAGTACCACCGTAAGCACTATAACAAGCGGAATAGAGAGGTATATGGGCATTGACGCCGAAGCATACACCATAATAAAACCTGCAACCATAAATATATCTGCATGGGCAAAGTTGATAAGACGAAGTATACCGTAAACCATAGTGTAGCCTATGGCGATAAGGGCATACTGACCGCCGACCGAAATTCCCGCAAGCAGATACGGCAGGTATTTAGCAATAAAATCCATTCAAGGAACCTCCGTAACAAAACAAGATGCGTGGCGGGCAAGATGCACCCGCCACGCGGAATAGCGATTGTTAATTAGTCAGCAATAGTCTGAATCTTGCCGAATACAAATGCACCGTTAACCGTGTCAACAGTCTTGATGTATGCGAGATTTCTTACAGCATCGCCGATTTCGTCAAACTTGATTTCGCCCGTAACGCCTGTGTATACAACACCGCCGAGAGCGTCAGCAACTGCCTGTGAGTCTGCTGAATCAGCAGCCTTGATAGCTTCAACAGCTGTCATATAGCCGTCAAAACCGAGTGCTGAAACTGCTGCAACAATATCGTTACCGCCGTTGTTTGTAAGCTTGTCGGGGTTAGCGTTGAGCCATGCCTTGAAGCCTGTAACGAATTCCTTACCTGCTGCTGTATCGTCGTTTTCATCGAAGAACGTTGAAACTGATACGTCAAGGTTTGTGCCCTTTGCAGCATCAAGAATTACTGAGCTTTCCCATGTGTCACCTGCCATAAGTGCATATTCAGCACCGTTTGAAGCAGCCTGTGAGATGATGAGTGAAGCTGATGTTGTTGATGTGGGAGCAAACATAACGTCTGCGCCTGCATTCTTTGCACTTGTGATGTATGCAGTAAAGTCACTCGTACCTTCGGGGAACGTTTCGTAAACAACCTTGCCGCCGAGAGCTTCATATGCGCTCTGGAATGAAGTTGCAAGACCTACTGAATAGTCGTCGCCAAGCTGTGCAAGAACGTATGCAGTTTCGCCCTTTTCTTCGAAAGCGTAGTTAGCAAGAACTGTGCCCTGGAAAGGATCGAGGTAGCAGATTCTGTAGTAGTATTCGTTACCGTCTGTAACTGCAGGGTTTGTGCATGAGCAACCGATTGCAGGAATCTTTGCGTTTGCAAAAGTATCAGCAGCTGCGATTGATACGCCTGAGCCGTATGAACCGAGAACTATTGAACAGCCCTTTGAAACGAGCTGTGAAGCAGCCGAGATAGCCTTATCCGTTGATGACTGGTTATCAACTTCAACAAGTTCAATCTTGTACTCTTTACCGCCGAGTGTAACTGTGTTTACAAGAGTGTTGGCATACTGGATACCAAGTGTCTCCTGCTTACCGCCGGCACCGTTGTCGCCTGAAGCGGGTTCGTAAATACCGATGTAAATAACATCGTCAGCCTTCTTGCTTCCGCAGCCTGCGAAGCAAGCAAGTACCATGAGGCACGCAAGTGCCAATGCAATTATCCTTTTCATAAAAAACCTCCGTATTGCCCTTCTGTATGGCAATTGTTTGATACGGATTAACTCCGTTAAATTCTATTATACATATATATAGAAAAAAGTCAACAAACTTAATCGAATTTGTCCCTCTAAAATCTACAAGTGTCCGTCGTAGTGCTACATAAACCTTTTTGAGTATGCTTTAGATGCCGTATTCTTCAAGCAAAAGACGTGCCGATGCAGAAAATGCCCCGTCATCTGCAACTTTTTTCAACGCCCGTATCACTTCGTCACTTACAACGCCTGCAGAAAATGCAAGACCTGCCGTCCACACCGTCACGTTATCACCTTTGTCAACAAGCGCCGTCACGACGTCGGAAACAATGCCGTTTTCCATTATCTTCTCCCTCATTGAAAAAAGAAGTGCAGAATACTTCGCCGCATCGGCAAAACACCTCTGTGTGATACATTCACCGTGTTTGAGAGCAGTTGCTTCATACGCATTCACAACTGACGAAACGTCGCTGTAATCAACAACCTCCGCTTTAGTGCAGGCTGAATTGTCAAAAACAAGGCCCGTTTCTCTCCTGTAATCGCCCATAGTATATTCCCTGACAACGTTTTCAAACTCGCAGGGCACAGACCACTTTCCCTTATTTTCATCAAAAAGCGTCGTCAGTATTTCACCGGTCATTTTACGGTGTTCTTTCAGCAAAAACAGGATGTCAAGACACCGTTCTTCTGAAAAAATCGCAAAACCGCAGGGGATACCGCCTTTTTCCACGGTATAGGCAATCTTATCGGGCACCGTATAGAGTGCATCTGCACCCATTACCCCCTCCCCCGTTTCATAGCAGAAAAGCTGGTAAAGACGCTCAAAAACTTCACGGTTATTATTTTTCCGTATTACAATACTCATTTTTACCTCGCAAACATATATTATTACTGTCATTATAACACAATTGAACATAATGAAAAAGTATGATATAATGTTTGGAGAGCCATATGAGAAAAGTAACCGTTTTATTTTTCATCCTTCTGATCACAGTCACGTTTTGTGCATGTTCGGACAATGAACTTTGCGGTGAATGGGTTTCGGCGGAGGAGGGTAACACAGTTATATTTGATGCCGAAGGCACTTTCATCCTGAATTTCTGGGACGGTGATTCTGCAAACGGCACGTTTGTTGTTGACAAAGCCGATGAAAACGGCGACGTGTGTCATTACGTGCTCACACTCAGTGACAGCGAAGGCCGTAAACAGAGCATCAACGTAAAAACAGACGGTGACGAGATGACTATGGCGGGTACAATTTACAAAAAGCGATAAGGAGAACTGTTATGAAAAAATTTCTCTCTCTGGCACTGTGCATCATACTTGTATTTTCACTCTTTGCCTGTTCGAAGACAGACAACGCGCAGGACGAGCCCATAAACGGAAGATGGCTTTACAGGGCACATGCGTTTATACAGGTGTTGACTATAACAGACGATACAATTGAGAGACAGTATATGACTTTCGAGCCCGAAAATATCGACTACAAGATAAATTCCACAACCGTTGATAACGAAACTCACACTTACGCTCTTTCCGTCACGGAAGGCGGTTTTACGTACGATACGGAAATTGTGGTAACGGGCGACGCTCTCGTATGGGAGGGTATGGAATACCGCCGTCTTGCAGAGGATGAAGAGGTTGATTTCACCTTCACGGAAGAGGAAATTCAGGATATACTTTTCAGCGAAAATGAAATGGTGCAGGTAAACCCCGAAACAGGAAAGCCCATAGAAGAAGATACGGCAAAGGAAGAAAGCGTCCCCGAAGTCAAGGTTGAAAATGACAAGCCGGTTGAAAAACCCTCGGCTTCATCAGACGACCTTCTTGAAGGTAAATGGCGTCACGAAAACGAGCATTATACGCTTGAATTCGAATTTGCTGACGGCGTTAAGTCCGAATACTTCAACGAAGAGTATTCTATGCAGACGACCTATAAAATTCTCTCGGTAACTCCCCGTGATGACGGATCTACGCTCGTCGTGATAGAGGAAACCGACGAAACGTTGGTGCTTCCCATCAACATAACACTCAAAGGAAACACACTCAATTACGGTGAAGACGAATTTATTTTCACAAAAATCAAATAATTTATTGAAAAATCCGTTTAATATGATACAATGTTATCGCTATTAAATATATTTTTAAGAGAGGAAGATGTAAAGATGGCAAAAAACAACATCGTTGATTGGAAGACAATCACAAACTTCGTAATCGATTCATTCGTTGGTTACGGTATTCCCAGAGAAGATGCTGAAATATGTGCAGACGTTCTTCTTGAATCTGATAAGAGAGGTATTGAATCACACGGTTGCAACCGTTTCAAGCCCGTTTATCTTGACAGAATCAAAGCAGGTATCCAGAATCCCGTTACTAACTTTGAAATAATCAAGGAAACTGAGACAACAGCTGTTGTTGACGGTCATGACGGTATGGGTCAGGTTATCGGCTACAAGGCAATGAAGATGGCTATCGAAAAGGCTAAGAAGTACGGTATGGGTATGGTTGTTGTACGTAACTCCTGCCACTACGGTATTGCAGGTTACTACACATCAATGGCTACCAAGGCTGGCTGCATCGGTCTTACAGGTACAAACGCACGTCCCACAGTTGCTCCTACATTCGGTGTTGAGGGTATGTTCGGTACTAACCCCCTTACACTCGGCGTTCCTACAGACGAAGATTTCGACTTCAACTTTGACGGTGCTACTTCAACTTACCAGAACGGTAAGCTCGAATACTACGCTCGTCTTGACAAGGATGCTCCTGCAGGCGCACTCGTTAACCTCGAAGGTAAAGCATATGTTGGTAAGTCTGCTGACGCTCTCAAGGCTATGGCTCGCGGCGAGGCTGCTCTTTGCACACTCGGCGGTCCCGGCGAAGAAGGCGCAGGCTACAAGGGCTACGGCTACGCTATGTTCGTAGAACTTCTTTCAGCTGCTCTTCAGGACGGTTCATACGGTAAGGCACTCAGCGGTATCGGTGCAAACGGTGAGAAGGTTCCCTTCCATCTCGGTCACTTCTTCATCGCTATTGATACAGACCACTTCCTCGGTGAAGACGTTTGCAGAAAGAAGGCAGGCGACATCATCCGTGAAGTTCGCGGTGCTCAGAAGGCTCCCGGTGCTGACAGAATCTACTCTGCAGGTGAGAAGGAGCATGACGTACGTCTTGCTCGTGTAGACGGTGTTCCGATAAACGAATCAGTTCAGAAGGAAATGCTTGCTATTCGTGACGAGCTCGGTCTTACACAGTACCACTTCCCCTTTGAAGACTAATACATAAGCAAAAATGATTTGCGAGACTTCTCAAAAAGAAGTCTCGCTTTTTTTGTGTAAAAAAACCACGATGAATTTCATCGTGGTTTTTCTTTTTATTTAAGCATATTTTCGTATTCTGCCATAACGTTCATAAGTCCGCCCGTGATTGCATTGAAAAATTCTTCATTGCCATCATCAATAACCCATTTACCGTCTTCAAGACTCATTTCAACAGCCACGTCAAAGCTTGCCGTCTTCTCGGTCGCATTGATAATGTCAATGAGCATCTGCGATACGGCTTCTTCAGACATTTCTTCGCCCTGAAGTGCTTTTGATAATGCCTGTGTCATAAACTCAGAAAATACGTCTTTCATATCCTTGGTCGTTATCTGGACGTTTACCTTTGCATCGTCTTCATCAACCTCTACGGTTTCACCGAATTTCCACGATATTGATGAAAAAATGCTCATCATCTGTTCCTGACCCTCAAAGTCAAAAACCTCTTCATCGTTTAAAGCCGCAAGTGATTCCATATCACCGCTTTTGAGCGCCATAAGCATAGCGTCAAGATCCTTCTGCGGTGATGCCTTCTGACATCCCGCAAGTGAAAACAGCATTAAAACTGCAAGTAAAACACTGATAATTCTTTTCATTAAAGTGCTCCTTTCGCTGCACCGTAAATCGGTGTATTGTCAATATCGTCAACTATTTCAATGAGTTTGAGCCCTTCAAGGTCAGCAAGACCTTTTTTGATTGCATCAAGTGAATAGTTGGGCTCTTTTGAAATCGCACCGCCGAGAAGCAGACAGTCATATCCGCCGTCACGAAGCACGTCGTGAAGAATATTTGCCAGATGCTCACCCATCATTTCGTATGCACGGTAGGCATTTTTATCCCCCTCCGTAGCAAGACAGCATATTTCATACGCGTCAAGGCCTTCGGGTGCATCGGGTGAAAGCTCGTAAAACATACGCTTTACCGCACGGCGTGAAGCAAATTCCTCAGCGGTAGAGCCATTGTAAGGCACGTTATAAATGGACACAGCGGGACCGCCCGTCTCATTTTTCATAACTTTGCCGTTTTCCATAGTTGCAAAGCCAAGACCCGTACCCAGCATAACGCCTCCGATTTTTTTGTACTGAGCGTATTTGGGATTGCGTGTAGCACCAAGAATAAAACCTGCGGAATCGTGTACGAAAGTAATCGGAACGTTGCCCAGAACCTCTTCAAACCAGGGGCGCATGGGTATGCCGAAAATCGACACGTATTTATGCGTCATACGGCAGATACCGTTTTCATAGTCAAACGGGCCGGGAATGCATACACCCACTGCCGTGATTTCGCTGCCAATCCCCTCAGCCTTTTCTTTTGCTGTCGTTGCAAGCGTTTTATACGACTCAACGATTTTATCAAGCTCTCCGTCACTGTTGACGGGCACTTTCATAAACGTATCGGCAATAATTTCGCCTTCAGGCGTTACAAGTGCCGCTTTAAGATACGTTCCGCCTGCATCTACCGACAAAATACACTTTTTCATAAAATTTGTCCTCCCTAAACATATGGATAAAAAAGTTGAGGGCATAAAATATGCCCTCAACCCGAATTACAATTTTAACCTTTAAGTGAACCTACCATTACGCCTTTGACAAAGAACTTCTGTACAAACGGGTAAAGTGCAAGTATAGGTGCTGTTGCAACTACTATCAAGGCATACTTAAGTACGTCTGACAAGCCGTAAACCTGAGTTGAACCTTCTTCCATAGACTGTTCAAGGTCAACCTGTGAGAGAAGAAGAACTTCACGCAGGAACACCTGTAACGGGAAGTATTCTCTTGAAGTCAGGTAAATGAAAGCGGTGAAGTATGCATTCCAGTGACCAACCGCATAGTAAAGCGTGATAACCGCAATATTTGACGTAGCAAGCGGAAGAACACATGAGAAGAAATACTTTATGTCAGAACATCCGTCAATCTGTGCCGCTTCAAGCAGGTCACCGGGGATACTCGACTGCATATAAGTTCTTGAAATGATAAGGTTGTGTACACCTATCGCACCGGGAAGAATCATTATAAGAGGATTGTTTATCATTCCGAGATGCTTCATAACGATGTACGTAGGAATCATACCGCCGCCGAAAAGCATTGTGAATGTGAAGAGGAATGTAAACGCACCCTTGAAAGGCATACTCTTTCTTGCAAGAGGATATGCACACATAAGTGTCATAACGATATTAACAATCGTACCACCTACTGTGTAGAGAATGGTATTTCTGTAACCTAACCACACGTCAGGATTCTTAAACACCTCTACGTAACCCTTAACACTCAGATCTACCGGCCAGAGAACGACCTTACCTGTTGCAACTGAAAGGGGTGACGAGAATGATGAAGATACGATGTAAATAACGGGATAGAGAATAACAAGAAGGAGAATTGCAAGAATTATATAGATTGCCGTATAGTAAATCTTGTCTGCAAGAGGCAGTTTAACCTTCTTCTTGGGACCGTACTTTTCGTATGCAGCGTTGATATCTGCAAGTCTTTTTCTTTCGAGTGCACCGATCTTGTGATCGATATCCGAAGCTGCAATTTCGTCAAGACCTGCTTTTTTAGCCTCGAGCTTTGCAACTTTGGCAGCATGCTTCTGTTCGATTACGTCGACATGCTTCTGAAGGACAGCAAGTTTCTTTTGACGCTTAGCTTCCTGTGCAGCCTTTTTAGCAGCTTCTTTTTCAAGATTGACCTGCTGCGTAGCTTCTTTCGTTTTAGCCATTTACTATCCCTCCTATTACCAAAGACTTGTGTCGCCAACCTTACGTGCAATCCAGTTTACAGAGTTGATAAGAATAAGGTTGATTATAGAGTTAAACAAACTGATTGATGTTGAATACGAGTAGTTAGGTGTCTGACTCGCAAGACCGACTTTATAAACGAGTGTCGAAATAACTTCGGATGCTTCAAGGTTAAGGTTGTTCTGCATAAGATAAACCTTTTCGTAACCAAGTGACATTACCTTGCCCATTCGCAAGATAAGCATAATTGTGATCGTAGGCATAATCGTCGGAAGGTCGATATGTAAAACTCTCTGCCATCTTGTAGCACCGTCGATTTCAGCCGCTTCATGAAGGTCAGGGCTAACTGCGGAAAGTGCCGCTGTGTAGATGATAGAGTTCCAACCGAATGTCTGCCATACACCACTCCACACGTACAGATGCTTGAACGCCTTAACGTTTGACAGCGGGTCCTGGGCATAAGTGCCTGTGAAGAACGTGTATATAGTACCGTAAAGACCTACACGTACGTTGAGGATCTGCATAAGCATACCTACAAGAATGACCGTGGAGATAAAGTGCGGCATATATGTAATGGTCGTAGTTACCTTCTTGAACTTTTCAGCTCTGAGAGAGTTAAGAATGAGAGCGAAGATAACCGGAATCGGGAATCCCGCAAACAAGCTGTACATTGAAAGAACAAGTGTATTCTTGATAACACGGGTAAACTGATAGTCGTTAAAGAATCTGATAAAGTTATCAAAGCCTATCCACCTACTACCGAAGATACCGTCTTTAAACTTATACTTTTCAAATGCGATGATGATACCGGGCATCGGAACGTACTTAAATATGATTACCCATACTACCGGTAAAATAAGGAACAGATACAACTGCCAGTGTCTCTTAAGGTCTTTTGCAAGACTCTTCTTTCCGAGAAGTCTGTCAACCTTGACACCTTTTGTTTCGCGGATTTTGTTGCAGGCTAATTTGCAGTCTCTCTTAAGAATTTCAATCTTGTTGAAAAGACTTCTGCGCTTTTTGCCTTCCGCAGTTTCAAGCTGTGCTTCAATTTCAGCAATCTTAGCATCTCTCTTTGCTTCGAGTGCCGCAATCTGAGCATCAATCTGGGCCTGTATTTTTTCAGCTTTAGGACGGTTCTTTTCTATCTTTTTAGCTTTTTTAGCTGCTTTGATAGCATCCTTTTCTGCCTGCAGACTGTCTACTACAGCAGTTTTGTTGCCCATTACATTTCCCCCTTTGGATTAAATTAGGAGTTCATCCTCCCTATTGTAATAACTGTACATATATTTTCTCAAACTTTTGTGAAAAAAGCAAGTGTTTTTATCAAATTTATACATTAAAAGCACTATTTTTTTTGTGCATTATGCCACATTGTTAACAAACCGTTCACATTTTATTTAGGAAAACAAAAAAATCGGGCCATACGACCCGATTTTTAATATTTGGTTGATTAGCCTGCAACTGCCATCATTCTGTCATATGCAGCCTGTGCACATTCAAGAACGCCTGATGCATTCATAACTTCAAGCTGATTCTGGAACTTTTCCCAGCCTGCATCGTCAAGAGTTTCGATGCCTGTTATAAACTTAGCCGACATTTCGTCAACATAAGCTTCAAGATTTGCAAGACCTTCCGTCGTGATTTCGTTTTCATCTTCCGTATAGATAAGCTTAACGATATTCTCTTCGGGGCCTGTGCCGAGATAGCGACGTAACTGATCCGCCTCTTCTTCCTTAACGAATGAACCTGCAGATAATCCTACCTGACGGATGAACGGACCTGTCTGTTCCCAGTGAACGTTCTGCGGTGCTGACCACTTAACAGCATTTTCCGTTTCTTTAAGAATTACCGGATAACCTTCAAGTGCAGACATCTCGTTTTCGGGAGCAATCCAGTCAACACCTTCTTCACCCCAACGAGTCCATATAGAAACCTTTTCGCTTACAAGGTAGTCGCCAAAGCTGAATGCAGATTCAACGTCTGTGGCATTGCAGCTTATAAACATTCTCGGAACGGGAGCAGTAAGTTCTTCCGTTGCAAGAGGCTTACCGTCGTTCCACTTACTGTTGAGCGGGTTGAGCGCCTTGTATTCATAACGTCTGGGGTCGCCTTCCTTGATATAGCCGGTACCCATCGTTACAAAAGCGGTAGCAATAGTTTCATTGTAGTTGAGCATTGACTTATAGCTCGTGCTGTCCTGTGAGAAAGTAAGGGGGTCGATAAGACCGTTGTCATAGAGGTCCTTAATCCATTCAAGACCTTCTCTCCACTCATCTGTCTGATAAGCAAAGCCAACCTCACCGTCACGAACATACATATAGTTATCTTCGCCTGCATAAACGAACGGATTCATAAGATACTTGAACCAGCTTCTTGAGCTGCCGTAGCTTGTAAGACCGACTTCGTCAGCCTTGCCGTTGCCGTTGGGGTCGCTCTTAACAATCGTATTGAATGCATTTTTGAAATCTTCTGTTGTGTGAATCTCCGTAAAGTCGATTCCTGCAGCGTCAAACCAGGGTGTGTAAACGAACATTCTGTCTGCATAGGGGTTTGTAATAGAATCGTTTACTCTGGGGAACGCATAGATTTCGCCGTCAGGCATCGTTATGTAGGGATAGTAATCCCAACCGATTCTGTCAATCGCTTCAATGCTGTAATACGCAATATCCTTGTTGTAGAAATACTCTGTAATAGGTACTACAACCTCTGAATCAGCAAGGTTAAGTATCATACCGTCAGAGAAGTTGCCGATTACAACGTCCTTAAATTCTTCACCGCCCGATGCAGCCATAAGATTTATCTTGGTGTTGTACTCGCCTGAAGGAAGAACTTCAAGCACGAGATCTGCATTGAGATCCTCTTCGAGCATAAGTGTCTGCTTATTGGTATCCCAGTCTTCTACGTACTGATTGTCGGGAAGCATTACGGAAATTGTCTGCTTCTCCTTAAATATCGGGAACGTGCCGGGTGTGTTGTACTTTGCTTCGTCATAGCCCGTCGTAAACTCATACGCCTTCTTTTCGCCGCCGCCGTTACCTGAACCGGTACAAGCAGCCATTGAAAACAGCATTACGAGTGCCATGAGAATTGTGAGTACTCTTTTCATATTTTTTCTCCTTAATTTTGATTTGAAAGTGTATCTTTCTTATTATATTTTATCAAAAAAAACTACAATTTCAATAGGGTTCTGTTTTTGTTGACGATAAAACAAAAACCGCAACACCCTGAAGTGTTGCGGTTTTAATTTGCAAATTACTTGTACATTCTGTCAAATGCAGTCTGCGCAAGCTTAAGAACTTCTTCTGAATTCATAGCCTTCGTCTGATTCTGGAATGCTTCCCATCCCTCGTCAATATCGATAGTTCCGGTTATGAATTTAGCCGTCATTTCATTTACGTAGGTCTTGAGATTTGCCGTAGCTTCAGCTACGATTTCATTCTCTTCAAGAGTGTAAATAAGATCCTGGAAATCCTCTGCGGGAGCTGTGTTTTCATAGAGAATCTGACCTTCAGCAATCTTTATGTTATGATCAAGCGGGTTACCCGACCATACTACACCTGCAGAAATTTCCTTTGCATTTGCGCCGGCAGCGGTGCCGTGCCAGTGCTTGTTCTGTACCGTAGACCAGGGCAGAACTTCTATAAGTGTTGCAGGATAGCCAAGTGCTTCATACATCGACTTATCGTTTTCACCGGCTTCGAGCCAGTCAACACCCTTTTCGCCCCAACGCTTATGAATGGAGTTTTCCTTTTTCATCATAAGGTCGCCGAAACGAACTGCATTTTCAGCATCTGTCACGTTACAGCTTACAAGGAATGCTGCCGTTGCAGAAGGAAGGTTGTATGATGAAAGCGGTTTGCCGTCATTCCAGCCACTGTTGAGCGGTGCTATACACTCGTACTGCACACGTCTTACATCATCCTCACCGATATAGTCTGCACCCAGTGAAGAGAATGCAGTTACTATCGTATCGCTGTAGTTGAGCATCGACTTGTAGCTTGCGCTGTCCTGTGAGAATGCAAGGGGATCGATAAGACCGAGGTCATAAAGTTCCTTCATGAACTTAAGGCCTTCTTTCCATTCCTCTCTCTGATAAGCGAGACCGAGTGTGCCGTCTTTAACGTACATATAGTCGTCGCCGCCTGCATATATGAATGCGTTCATAAGGTACTCAAACCATTTAACCGAAGTTGCATAGCTTGTAACACCCACTTCATCATTCTTACCGTTGCCGTTGGGGTCATTCTTCACAACTGTAAGGAATGCATTCTTGAAATCTTCAGTTGTATGAATGTCTTTAATATCAACGCCTGCAGCGTCAAACCAGGGCTTGTAAACCCACATCTTTGCATTGTTACAGTTTGAAACAGAATCACTTACACTGGGGACAGCGTATATCTCACCGTCAGGCATTGTGATAAGCGGATAGAAGTCAAATCCCATTCTGTCGAGAGCATCCTGAGTATAGTACGTAATGTCCGTATTATACATATACTCCGTTATAGGTGTAAGCATTTCGGAATCGGCAAGCTGTATAACCATTGCACTTGCAAAACTACCGAGAATAACGTCCGTATACTCTTCACCGCCCGAAGCAGCCATAAGGTTGATCTTCGTTTTATACTCACCTGAAGGCATAACTGTCAGAACGAGGTCTGCATTAAGCTGTTCTTCATACATAAGTGTCTGTGTGTTGGTATCCCAGTCTTCAACGTACTCGTTGTCAGGGAGCATAACTGAAATAGTCTGCTTCTCCTTGAATATCGGGAACGTGCCGGGTTCGTTGTACTTTGTCTCGTCATAGCCCGTCGTAAATTCATACGTCTTCTTTTCTACAGCACCGTCATCACCTGAGCCGGTACATGCAACCATTGAAAACAGCATTACGAGTGCCATAAGAATTGCCAATACTCTTTTCATATTTTTTCTCCTTGATTTTAATTTGAAAGTTTCATCTTTCTTATTACATTTTAACAAAAACATTTATATTTTCAAGCATTTTCCGTGTAATATGTTTGAGTTTAAGATGTATTCAGTAATAATGTGCAAAAATAGTAAGTTTTTGCAAATTAAACCCACAAAAGAAATCGGGTGCCGCTGACGGCACCCAATTTAAATTATTTTCCGGAAACCGCAAGCATTCTGTCATATGCAGCCTGTGCACATTCAAGAACTTCCTCAACATTCATTGTCTTGAGCTGGTTCTGGAAAGCATCCCAGCCTGTCGCAATATCTTCCGTTCCTGTTATAAACTTACTTGCCATCTCGTTTACGTAGGTATTGAGATTTGAAAGACCTTCTGAAGTGATTTCATTTTCAGCTTCGGTATAGTTAAGAATAACAATGTTTTCTTCAGGACCTGTTCCCTCATAAAGAAGCTGACCTTCGGCAATCTTTACGTTGTAGTCAAGCGGGTTGCCCGACCATACAACACCTGCAGAAATTGCCTTCTGACGAATGTACGGACCTGTCTGATACCAGTGCTGATTCTGTACTATTGAGAAGGGCGTAACCTCTATAAGATACGGCTCGTAGCCGAGTGATTCGTACATCGACTTGTCGTCTTCATCGGGAAGAAGCCAGTCAACGCCCTTTTCACCCCAGCGTGTGTGAATTGACATCTTTTCACTTACCATATAATCACCGAAACGGAATGCCGTTTCAACGTCATCACAGTTAAGACTTACGACAAATCTCGGTGCGGGAGCGGGAAGTGTTTCTGATGAAAGCGGTTTACCGTCATTCCACTTACTGTTGAGAGGCGGAACGCATTCATACTCAACACGTCTTACGTCTGAATCGGCAATACCGCCTGCACCCAGACCTGCAAATGCCGTAACGATTGTTTCATTGTAGTTCTGCATTGACTTAAAGCCTGCAGAATCCTGCGAGAAGGCAAGGGGGTCGATAAGTCCCAGATCATAGAGTTCCTTTATGAAGGTAAGACCTTCCTTCCACTCTTCCGTCTGGTAAGCGAAGCCTACCTCACCGTCTTCAACGTACATAAAGTTGGGACCGCCCGCATATACAAACGCGTTCATAATGTAGTTGCGCCATTCGTGACTTGATGCAGAAGAAGTTATGCCGATTTCATCATTTTTTCCGTTACCGTTGGGGTCACTCTTCACAACGGTGAGAAGTGCATTTTTGAAATCTTCAGGTGTCTTAATATCCGTAAGTTCAATACCTGCCTTATCAAACCAGGGCTTGTAGAACCACATTTTTTCATCGCTTACGTTGGAAATAGCCTCATTAAGTCTCGGAATAGCGTATATTTCACCGTCAGGCATCGTTATGAACGGATAGTAATCCCATCCGAGTCTTTCCTTCGCTTCATTGCTGTAATATGCAACGTCCGTATTATACATATATTCCGTAATAGGAACAATAACCTCAGAGTCAGCAAGTGTAATCAGCATTGCATTTGAGAAGCTGCCGAGAATAACGTCTTTATACTCTTCACCGCCCGATGCAGCCATAAGGTTTATCTTTGTTTTGTATTCTGATGAAGGCAGAACGTCAAAAACAAGGTCTGCATTAAGGTCCTGTTCATAAAACAGCGTCTGTGTGTTTGTATCCCAATCCGTAACGTACTGGCTGTCGGGAAGCATAACTTCAATCGTCTGCTTCTCCTTGAACACAGGTAACGTACCGGGCGCATTGTACTTAGTTTCGTCATAACCGGTGGTATACTCGTATAACTTCATCGAGCCGTCGTCATCGTCAGAGCCGGTGCACGCAGTCATTGAAAACAGCATTACGAGTGCCATAAGAATTGCTATTACTCTTTTCATATTTGTCTCCTTAAAACAGTATTTGTTACACTTTGCACAAATTCCACTCTATTGTTTATGTAACTACTGTTAATTATATCATAAACAGATGATATTGCAATACAATCAGCAGTTCTGCTTTTTAAAAATTCTATCCTCTTTTTTGGATATTTTATTCAGGAACACGCTCAGCGAGTACCCATATAACCCCGTAGAGACAAAAAATCCGTAATACATTGAGTATTACGGATTTTTTATAAATTTTACCAGTTAACGAATGACTGCATTCTGTCGTATGCCGTCTGTGAAACTTCGAGAATTTCATCAGAATTCATAGACTTTGTCTGATTCACGAAAGCATCCCAATCCTTGTCGATATCGAGAGTGCCCGTTATGAACTTAGCCGTCGTTTCATTTACGTAGGTCTTGATGCTTGCTACTGCTTCTGCAACGATTTCATTTTCTTCAAGAGTGTAAATGAGATCCTGGAAGTCCTCAGCGGGAGCCGTGTTTTCATAAAGAATCTGTGCTTCAGCAATCTTTATATTGTGATCAAGCGGGTTGCCCGACCATACAACACCTGCAGAAATTTCCTTTGCGTTTGCAGCAGGACCTGCACCGTGCCAATGCTTGTTCTGTACCGTTGAGTAAGGAAGAACTTCTATAAGTGAAGGTGCATATCCGAGTACTTCGTACATAGACTTGTCATTTTCACCGGGTTCAAGCCAGTCAACGCCCTTTTCACCCCAACGTCTGTGAATGGAGTGTTCCTTTGACATACATACATCACCGAAACGAGCTGCATTTTCAACGTTTTCTGCATTGCAGCTTACAAGGAATACTGCAGTTGCAGAGGGAAGGTTGTATGATGAAAGCGGCTTACCGTCATTCCATGCACTGTTGAGCGGTGCGATACCTTCGTATTCCATACGTCTCGGGTCATCATCTGCAACAGAGCCTGCACCGAGACCTGCAATACAGCCGACGATTGTTTCGTCGTAGTTAAGCATTGCCTTAAAGCTTGCACTATCCTGTGAGAATGCAAGCGGGTCGATAAGACCGAGGTCATAAAGTTCCTTTATGTACTTGAGACCCTCTTTCCACTCTTCTCTCTGGAATGCGAAACCGAGCTGTCCGTCACGAACATACATATAGTTGTCGCCGCCCGAATAAATGAAGGCGTTCATAAGGTATTCAAACCATTTAACTGACGATGCGTAGCTTGTGATAAGAACTTCATCGTTCTTGCCGTTGCCGTTGGGGTCCTTACCTGCAACTGCGAGAAGCGCGTTCTTGAAATCTTCCGTCGTCTTTACGTTGGCAAAATCAACGCCTGCTGCGTCAAACCAGGGCTTGTACACGAACATTTTTGCGTTGTTACAGTTAGATACTGAGTCTGCCACGTTGGGAACGGTGTAAATTTCACCGTTAGGCATCGTGATAAGGGGGAAGAAGTCAAAGCCCATTCTGTCTACCGCGTCCTTAGTATTCCACATTATGTCTGTGTTATACATATACTCGGAAATAGGCTGAATCATATCGGATTCTGCAAGCTGAATAACCATTCCGCTTGAGAAGCTTCCGAAGATTACGTCCGTATACTCCTTACCGCCCGAAGCAGCCATAAGATTTATCTTCGTGTTGTACTCTGCTGAAGGAAGAACTGTAAATACAAGATCTGCATTAAGGTTTTCTTCTGCCATCAGCGTCTGTGTGTTGGTTTCCCAGTCTTCTACGTACTCGTTGTCAGCAATCATAACTGTAATCGTCTGCTTTTCCTTGAAAACGGGATACGTGCCGGGTGCGTTGTACTTTGTTTCATCATAGCCTGTAGTATACTCATAGTGCTTAATTTCCATTTCATCATCACCTGAACCGGTACATGCGGCAAATGAGAAAAGCATAACGAGTGCCATGAGAACTGCCAATACTCTTTTCATAAAATTTCTCCTTTAATTTGATTAGAAAGTCGTATCTTTCAACTTATATTTTACCAAAAGTGCACATATTTTCAAGTGTTTTTTGATATTTCCTTATATATTAAACCTATAACCTTCTTCCAACAGAAAAAACGGGTATGATAAACATACCCGTTTTACATTATTCTGCTATTGCCTGCATTCTGTCGTACGCCGTCTGTGCACATTCAAGAACGCCTTTGGCATTCATCGACTCAATCTGACTCTGGAATTCATCCCAATCGTTATCCAGGTCTTTTGCGCCCGTAATAAACTTAGCTATCATTTCTTCAACGTAAGACGTAAGTGCCGAAAAACCGTCCGATACGATTTCATCTTCTTCAGTCGTATAAATAAGTTTTGTAATATCCTCTTTCGGACCCGTTCCCTCATAAAGAATCTGTGCTTCTGCAACCTTTACGTTATGGTCAAGAGGATTGCCCGACCAAGCAGCACCTGCGGTAACGTTCTTCGTAAGTGCCCAGGGACCCGTTCCTGCCCAATGCTTGTTCTGTACCGTAGACCAGGGCAGTACACTTACCATATAAGCGTCGTATCCGAGCGGAGAATAGAGTGATACGTCGTCTTCATCAGGAATGAGCCAGTCAACACCCTTTTCACCATAACGGCCGTGAACAGAATACTTTTCATTCATCATAAGGTCACCAAAACGGAATGCCGTTTCAGCATCCTTTACGTTTTTGCTTATAATAAATCTGACAGTCGTGCTCGTAAGATTCTGTGAAGCAAGCGGTTTTCCGTCATTCCATCCACTGTTGAGGGGAGGAAGTGCCGCATATTCAACACGTCTTACGTCATCCTCGGCAATGCCGCCTGCGCCAAGGTCCGAAAAAGCCGTAACGATAGTTTCGTTGTAGTTAAGCATTGCCTTATAACTCGTCGCATCCTGAGATAATATAAGCGGGTCGATAAGACCGAGGTCATAAAGTTCCTTTATGAATTTAAGGCCTTCTCTCCACTCTTCTCTCTGATAGGAAAGCCCGAGTTTTCCGTCTTTGACGTAGATATAGTTATCTTCACCCGCATACACAAACGGATTCATCAGGTACTGGAACCATTTCAGACTCGAAGCCTGACCGGTTAAACCAACCTCATCTGCCTTGCCGTTGCCGTTGGGGTCGCTCTTAACGACTGTGAGAAGAGCTTCTTTGAGTTCTTCCGTGGTATGAATGTCTTTGATTTCAATACCTGCAGCATCAAACCAGGGTTCATACACGTAAAACTTAGCAAAATTGGTGTCGGCAAGTGACTGTGTGATTTTGGGGAAGCCATATATCTCACCGTCAGCCATCGTTATGTACGGATAGTAGTTCCAGTCGAGTCTTTCCTTAGCCTCATTGCTGTAATATGCGATGTCGGTGTTGTACATATACTCCGTAACAGGAATTATAACTTCCGACTCAGCAAGATTTATTACCATACCGTCAGAAAAACTGCCAAGTACAACGCCCTTTAATTCTTCGCCACCCGAAGCAGCCATAAGGTTTATCTTCGTGTTGTACTCGCCCGAGGGAAGAACCTCGAATACAAGGTCCGCATTAAGATCTTCTTCAAGCATAAGCGTCTCGGTGTTGGTATCCCAGTCTATTACGTACTGGCTGTCGGGAAGCATAACTTCAATCGTCTGCTTCTCCTTGAAAACGGGCAACGTGCCCGGGGCATTGTACTTTGTTTCATCATAACCCGTAGTATACTCATACGCCTTTGACGTATCACCGTCATCTCCCGTAGGCGTGCAAGCTGCCACCGAGAAAAGCATTACGAGTGCCATAAGAACTGTGATTATTCTTTTCATATTTTTCTCCTTATAATATTATTTAACCCTCTATAATTTAATTATATCTTAAAGAAAGACGCCGTCAACGGAATAATTTATGGAGTTACCTTAAGTTTTTTAACGAAACAAAAAACGGGCACATCGTGCCCGTTTTCTTTTAAATTATCATTCTGTTACCGCCTGGATTCTGTCATATGCAGCCTGTGCACATTCAAGAATTTCATCGATATTCATAAGTTCAAGCTGATTCTGGAAGTTGTCCCAATCTCCATCAATATCCTCGATGCCCGTTACGTACTTACTGATCATTTCGTTAACGTAAGTGTTGAGGTTCTTAAGACCTTCCGTCGTAATTTCGTTTTCTTCTTCAGTGTAGATAAGCTTAACGATGTATTCATCAGGTTCATTACCCCTGTAACGCTTCGTAGCTGTATCAGCCTCAGCATTTCCTTCGTTCTCTGCCTGCGTCAAAGCACCTGCCGAGATTGCCACCTGACGAATGTACGGACCTGTCTGATACCAGTGCTTATTCTGCTTTGATGACCAGGGAAGAACCTGAACAAGCCAGGGCTCATATCCTTCATACTTAGTCATCGCATTCGGACCGGGTTCTATCCAGTCGATACCCTTTTCGCCCCAACGCTGATGAATCGACATCTTTTCACTTATCATATAATCGCCGAATCTGAATGACGCTTCGGGATTTACTGCATTGCAAGTTACAAAGAAGCTCGGATCAGGTGCCGTAGCCTCATATGAAGCAAGCGGCTTGCCGTCATTCCAGTCACTGTTAAGAGGAGTAAGCGCATAATATTCCTGACGTCTGGGATCGCCTTCCGAAATATAACTTCCTACGCCAAGTGTTACGAAAGCCGTAGCAATTGTCTCGTTGTAGTTAAGCATAGCCTTATAGCCTGTTGAATCCTGCGAGAAGCTAAGCGGGTCGATAAGACCGAGGTCATAGAATTCCTTAATAGCCTTGAGACCTTCCTTCCACTCGTCTTTCTGATAAGCGAAACTTACCTCACCGTCTTCAACAACCATATAGTATTCATCACCGGCATATACGTAGGGATTCATAAGAAACTTGAACCAGCTTCTTGATGAACCGTAGCTTACAAGACCAACTTCGTCTGCCTTACCGTTGCCGTTAGGATCGCTCTTTACTATCGTGTTAAACGCATTCTTCAGATCTTCCATCGTCTTAATGCTGTCAACGTCAATTCCCGCTGCATCAAACCAGGGCTTGTATACAAACATTCTGTCGGAATACGGGTTTGAAATAGAGTCGTTGATTCTCGGAATAGCATAAATTTCGCCGTCAGGCATCGTTATGTAAGGATAGAAGTCCCAACCGAGTCTTTCCTTTGCTTCCATCATATTCCATGCGATGTCTGTGTTGTACATATACTCAGTAATTGCTATTGCAACTTCGTTGTCTGCAAGATTCTGAACCATACCGTCAGAGAATTTACCGAGAACAACGTCGGTGAAATCTTCGCCACCCGAAGCAGCCATAAGATTTATCTTCGTATTGTACTCACCTGAAGGAAGAACGTTGAGCACGAGATCTGCATTGAGGTCTTCCTCAAAGATTTCCGTCTGTCTGTTTGTATCCCAGTCAATTACGTACTGGTTGTCGGGAAGCGTAACCGAAATAGTCTGCTTCTCCTTGAATACCGGTAACGTGCCGGGTGCATTGTACTTCGTTTCATCATAACCCGTAGTATACTCATACGTCTTTACGCCATCATTGCCACCACTCGAGCCTGTACATGCGGCGCACGAGAAAAGCATTACGAGTGCCATGAGAACTGCTAATACTCTTTTCATATCTTTCTCCTTTTTAAATAAGTTTGGAAAGTCATTTCTTTCTTTTGTCTTATTTTAACAAAATCCCTCGCATTTTCAAGTGTTTTTTTGTGTTTTTTTCCATTATGTTCAAAAGTTGAGCAATTCATTTCAATATATGGAAATTTGAGCATTTTTTTTAGTTGTTTTCATCATCTATATAGGTTATGGATGTATCAATTACAACGGTGCTGTTCTCTCCGTCCCACGACACGTCAAAGCCGAGTCTCTTTGCAAGATCACGGATTTTGAAGTAGTTATTGTCGGAGATAAAATACGCCACCATAGACGTTTCTCTTCCGTTGAGGTAAACAGTTGAAAGCGTAGGTGTCGCAAGTATCGGCTGGTCGCCCTTTCCTATCATTTCATATCCGTCGGGAGTATACGCCGTACCCGTCGTCAGATGTATCGAATTGTCGGAAGCCTGCCACTTCACTTCAAACTGTTTTTCCGTACCGTTTATTACGTGTGCCACGTCACGAAGCTTGAAATAGTTGTTTCCGCCGATATTGTAAATGTCAAACTTGATTTCCTGTCCGTTTACAAGCACACGGTGTGTTGAGGGGAGTGCAATCGACTGTCTGTCAGGTACGTCCGTTGCCTCATCGTCCCATTTGTAGTAGTCCTTATCCTCTGTTACGGGAGGTTCTTCCTCTTTAGGCTGTTCAACCTCTGCCATACCGTCATCCGTTTCCACGTCTGTTACGTATTCGGGTCTGTTTACTGCCCAGGGCAACGTGGGATAATTGATGTTGACACCGTCAACCACCGTCCAGACGTCGTTTCCGATACCCGTCATTTCATCCTCGTCGTTGAGAAGTTTTACCATCTTTGATGACAAGAACTGCGCCGCCGTACGCATCACGGTATCATCACGATCACCCGTAACACCCTGCTGTGCAGTATTTCTGTAATAATAACAGTTTTCGACGTTGCCGTTTACGCTTCTTCCTGCAATGGCAGAAATTCCGTTTGAATCATTGCTCGTGCCCGTTATCGTGCCCGTGTTGTAACAACTGTATATCGTACCGCCCGAGTTCTCTCCGGCAATACCGCCTGCATCGTACATACCCTTTATTTTAGCGGTGTTGTAGCAGTTGTTTATCTTACCGCTGTTCTGACCTGCTATACCGCCCGTTGACATATTGCCCGACATTTCACCCGTGGTATAACACCTTTCGATGATTCCCGAGTTCTGTGCCGCAATTATGCCGACGTAATAAAATCCGCTGACGGACGCATCCACTACCGCAAGGTCATATATAGTGCCCGCATTATTTCCGAAAAGACCGATATGCATATATCTCTCGCCGTTTGCTTCGGCAAGGTCACCGTTCCGGTCTTCAAAAGGCTGATACAGCCCTTTGATATAATGTCCTGCACCGTCAAGGTCGCCCTTGAAAGCATTATTGGCATCACCTATCGGTGTAGAAACGTGTTCCGTTCCGTCAGCATTGAGCTGAATGTTTGCATCCAGCACAAAATATTTTCCGTCATAAGAGTTTCCCGCATTTACGCTTCTTGCAAGATATTCAAGTTCGCCTGCACTCGATATGAGATAGGGATTCTGTGCAGAGCCGTTGCCCACTGCAAAGCCTTCGGAGGGTTTTATGTAAGTTACCGTCTTTATTTCGGTATCATCATATTCTTCATTCGGATTCTGCCACTTAAAGCAGGGGTAACCGCCGTTAACTGTGGCGTTTCTCGACCAGAGTCTGTCGTTATCGAGAAGTGTCACAATGTATTCAGACTTAAGCATTATAGCCGTCTTACTTTCTGTGCCGTCCTTTGAATTGCCTATACCGTCAACCGCACTGCCTTCAAGATAGTGACAGTTTGACACGGTTGCACGGTTGTTATATCCCGCAATTGCACCGCTGTTCGTTCTTCCGACTACCGTACCGCTGTTATAAGTGTTTTTAAGGTTGCCGCCCTCACCCATAAGAGCACCGACGATACCACCCGAATAACTTACGCCCGATATATATCCCGTATTGTAACAGTCGACAACGTCGCCCTTGTATTCAATGTCCGTTGCAGTTCCCGTATAGTTGTACGCAACTATACCCGATGTGTATTCCGTACCGAAAATGTTGGCGCTGTTTGAACAGCCCGACACCGTTCCCGTATTATGTCCGACAATACCAGCGGTAAATGCGTTGCCGTTTACCGTAGCCGCATTTTCACAGTTTCTTACGGTGCCGCTGTTGAAAGCCGTTACCGCGCCCGTATATCTGTAGCCCGTTACGCTTCCGCTTGCGATTATAAGATTCTTAATCGTGCCCGTATTGTAGCCGAAAAGGCCCATATACGTTGTGGCATTCTGCGATATGTAAAGGTTGCTTATTTTGTGGAACTGTCCGTCAAACGTACCCGCAAAAGGAGTTGACGCACTTCCCACAGGCGTCCACTGCCTCGAAGCAAGGTCGATGTCACTTGTGAGTTTAAAATATTTGCCCGCATAGCTGTTTCCGTTTGCCACGTTGAGTGTAAGACGGGCAAACTGCTTAGCCGTTGCAATTATATACGGCTCTTCCTCCGTACCTTTTCCGCCACCAAACGACGAATCGGCACTTCCGTCCCACGTATCGAGTGCGGCTGAGGGCATTACCATAGCGGTAAAAATCATAATAAATGCAAGTAATACCGCCGTTATCCTCTTTCTCATAGACATATTCCTCCTTAATTGAACACTTCTATAATTAAATTTTAACATATTTACTTATAATGTCAATTACCGGCAGTATTTGCCAGAACGGTTTCTATCATTCTCCATTCTTCTGCCGTAGTTACAGGCAGAAGTGCCCCGCTGTCCTTCTGCTCGGGACTGTATCTTGATGCAAAAACCCTCGTCTTGCCCGAGGCATCAAGTGAGCCGTCAGTATAAATAAGATAATGCTTTCCGTTTTCGGGTGATTTGAATGCCGCAAGAACCGTACATTCAGTCACTCTGCCGTCATCCGAAACAACGTTAAATGTTTTCTTTTCCATCATATCACTCCGCAAATATTTTTTATTGCCTCTTTAAAAATCTCCACCGACATCACAAGTTCGTCCCTGACGGCAAACTCGTTTGCGCCGTGCATACGGGTATCCGTCTCGGGCAGGCATGCCCCGAAGGCAACCCCTTCACAGCCGTATTTTTCCATATCATGCACGTACGTTCCGCCGCCGAGTGAGACCGTGCCGCCCTTTCGGCCGCTTACTTTTTCATAAGCGTCACTCAGCGCCCTGACAAGAGGCGAATCGGCAGACACGTGATGCCCGTCTGTGTGTGATACCACGCTCACTTTTATTTTTCCGACGTCCCTTACATTTTTATACATATCATCCCTGCTCACAGGCACCCTGACGTCGCAGGTGACTTTCACATAGTCTTCATTTCCGTCAATTATATCGGGGGACAGCGTGAGTTCACCCGACAGTTCATCCTCACACTTAATTCCAAGTGTTTCCCCGTCAGTTTTTCCATGAGGGAAAACTTTAGAAAGTTCTGTAAGTATCCCCATTTTTGACAAAAGAAACAAAAGCGCCGTTATCGCATTGTTTCCCTCGTTTGGAGTCGAGGCGTGCGCAGACCTGCCAAGTGCCGTTATGCGTACACCTTCCGTAACCGCCGTAAGTTCAAACTTTACTCCCGTGATTCTTTCACAATCGTCAGCCTTTGTTTTTATGTCGTGGGCACGGGCGCCTTTTATTACAGCATACGCCCTGTTTGCGACAATATTTACCGCCGTACCCCCTTTGATTTCAATGATATCGGAACACTTTTCGGCATAAGCCTCAATATGCATTCTGCCCTTTTCGGTATTTACCACGGGATACTGTGCATCAGGTGAAAAAAGATATTTCGGTGGTTTATTTTTTGCAAAATAACGCTCTAAATCGTCACTTCCGCATTCCTCGTCACTTCCGAAAATGACACGGACGTTATTTTTAAGTTTAACGCCCTCATCTTTAAGTTGTGACAAGGCGTAAAGCGCACAAAGCGCAGGTCCTTTATCGTCGGACACACCCCTGCCGTAATACCTGCCGTCTTTTTCAACGACTTCATAGGGGTCGCTGTCCCAACCCTCGCCCTCGTGCACCACGTCAAGATGGGCAAGAATGGCAAGCACGGTTTCCTCACCGTTATAGTCGAAATCAAGGGCAACGTCGTCTGTAATACGTGGCTCAAACCCGTGTTCTTTTATAATTTCTGATGCAACGTCAAGCGCCTTTCTCGGCCCCTCACCGTAAGGTGCCGTGTCGGTAGCCTCACCTCTGACACTGCGTACTGCGACAAGCCTTTTTAAATCGCTTAAAAATCGCTCAAGCATATTCTTATATCCTCCCAGTCGTAGCCTGCACGAGCAAGTGCATTTGAAACCTTATTTCTGCACTTAGGCTCAGAAACATCCATACGAGCATATTTTGCCTCAAAAAGCAACATTATATTATCTCTGTCGGGAAGTGCGATTTCCTCTGTCGCCTGCCTTGCGGTATCACCGTCGATGCCCCTTACAAAAAGTTCCTGCATCACACGCCTTTTGCCGTAATGCTTTTCAAGACTATACGTACGGCAGAGCCTTTTTGCATACTCAAGGTCATTTATATACCCTTTGTCTGCCATAAACTGCGCTATTTCTTCCGCCGCCTCTTTATCTGCACCTTTTTCACACAGCCGTCTGGCAAGACCTTTTTTCGAAAAGTCACCCCTCGACAGCGAGCCGTATGCCTTCACCTTTGCAAAATGCAGTTTGGAAGCCAGATCAAGCGTTTCAAGCAGATTATCATCTATCTCCCTGCCCTTTTCAAGCGAAAGGGATACCACCAGCGTATCATCTATGACAAAGCACAAATCATTGCCTGTTATGATTTGTGCTCCGTTGTCCTTTACGTATTTAATGCTATCTATTATCATTATTCAAAATCGTCTGCCATAACGTCAAGACCCTTTGACTTTGTTTCGGGCTTAGTTACTTCTTTTGTTTCCGTCTTTGCCGTTTTAACGTCTTTACCGCCGGTATTTTTTATGGCATCGTAAAGTTTTGTTTCAATTTCTTTTGCAATATCATCGTGTTCAAGAAGATAATTCTTTGCATTGTCACGGCCCTGACCGAGTCGCATATCGCCGTAGTAGAACCATGCACCACTCTTCTGCACGATGTCAAACTTTACTGCCATATCTATAATTTCGCCGTCTTTGGATATACCTTTACCGTAAATTATCTCAAATTCACCCTCTTTGAACGGAGGTGCAACCTTGTTCTTCACAACCTTTGCACGAACGCGGTTACCGTATATTTCAGTGCCGTTTTTGAGAGTTTCCGACTTTCTTATGTCTATTCTTACCGATGAATAGAATTTGAGCGCACGACCGCCCGTCGTCACTTCGGGATTGCCGTACATAACGCCCACTTTTTCACGAAGCTGATTTATAAATATTGCCACCGTATTGCTCTTGGCAATAACGCCTGCAAGCTTACGAAGCGCCTGCGACATAAGTCTCGCCTGAAGTCCGACGTGTGAATCGCCCATTTCGCCCTCGATTTCAGCCTTGGGAACGAGTGCCGCAACCGAGTCGATAACGATAACGTCAATCGCATTACTGCGAACAAGCGCCTCTGTTATTTCAAGTGCCTGCTCACCCGTGTCGGGCTGTGAAACCAAAAGTGAAGCAATGTCAACACCGAGTGCCTGTGCATAATCGGGGTCAAGTGCATGCTCGGCATCAATGAATGCCGCCGTACCGCCCGTTTTCTGCGCCTCGGCAATAACGGAAAGTGCCACCGTCGTTTTACCCGAAGATTCAGGTCCGTATATCTCTATAATTCTGCCTCTCGGCACACCGCCGATTCCAAGTGCAATATCAAGTGAAAGTGAGCCCGTTGAAATAGACTCAACGTTCATATCCGCCGTTTCGCCCAGTTTCATAACCGAGCCCTTACCAAACTGTTTTTCTATCTGTGATAACGCCGTATCAAGTGCCGTCTTTTTATCTGCCATAGTTATCCCCTCCGCTTTTTTATTTTACTATACCACAAGTTTTTAAAAATAGCAACATTTGTTCGGAAATTATTTTACTCCGTAAACCACTCTGTCGTTGCCGTTTAAATCCTTTTCCGCCGTGACGTTTTTAAAGCCTGCCTGCTCAAGCAGATTCATAACCTGCTCACGCTGGTCAAAACCGATTTCATAAATCAGCATTCCCCCGTCTGCAAGATTTTCAAAAAACCTCTTTGTTATCTCACGGTAGAACAAAAGCCCGTCATCACCGCCGTCAAGCGCATTCCTCGGCTCGTATTTCTTTACCGACGTGTCGAGTTTACGTATCTCCGACGTTCTTATGTACGGTGGATTTGATACTATCATATCAAACACCTTGTCCGTTTTTTCGGACAGTATATCCATTTTTTGAGCGTCTACCGAAACACCCCACAACAAAGCGTTTTCCTTAGTCAGTTCTATTGCTTTATCGTTGATGTCAACGGCTGACACCTTCGCACCCGCCTTTGCAAGCGCAACGGATATACAACCGCTTCCGCAACACAAATCAAGCACACTGTCACCTGCTTTAAGGTGCTTTTTTGCAACTTCGACAAGTGTTTCGGTGTCCTCTCTGGGAATTAACACACCCTCTTTACAGAGTATTCTGTGTCCGCAGAAATCCCACTCACCGAGAACGTACTGAAGCGGTTTACCATTTGCCACCTGCATTGCGGCATCAAGGCAGTTATCCTCTTGCACCTCACGGTCGAGAAGCACCTCGTTTTTTGAAATACCGCAAAAACGTGACACCAATTCAAAACTCTGCTGTCGGGTAAGCCCCATTGCAAGCATTTTCTTTACAAGTTCACTCGTTTTCAACTTTTCCCTCATACTTTTCGCCACCCGGCTGATATTCCGGGGCAACGAGTTTAAATGCAGTTATTGCGACCTCGAGCATCTCTTCATCAGGCTCTTTAGTCGTTATTCTCTGTATCATCATACCCGGGAAACTTATAATCCTCGTTACGATATTATCGTATTTTCCCGCAAGTTTTATAAGTTCGTAAGATATGCCCATTATAAGCGGTAAGCAACAAAGCTTGAGCAGTATTCTCACAAAGATATTGCCCCAGCCCACAAACATAAACACAAGTATTGAGAGAAGAAGCGTAATCGTCATAAAATTCGTTCCGCAACGAGGATGGAAACGGCTGTACTTCTTAGCATTCTCAGGCGTAAGTTCACCGCCCTGCTCGTAACAGAATATCGTCTTATGCTCCGCCCCATGATACGAAAATACCCTCTTTATATCGGGCACGTATGCAATTCCTGCCATATAACCTATGAAAATTGCCATTTTCACAAAGGATTCGATAACGGTTTTTACCCCGTCTGAAAGCGGAAGCAATTTGCCTAAAAGTCCCGTCAGGAAGGTCGGCAAAAACATAAACAGAAACAGCGCAAGTGCAACGCCGAGCAATACGCCCACAACCATTACAACGTCCATTATGTCTATCTTAAACTTTTCGGATATCCATTTTTCAAATTTCGAGGGCTCCTCCTGCTCCATAATCTCATCACCTGCAACTTCGGCAGAATACATCATAGTAGAATAGCCGAGCTTCATCATGGCAAAAAAGTTCACAACACCTCTGATTATGGGAAGTGAGAGAATCTTATGCTTTTTCGTTACAGGAGTATATTCATCAACTTTGGTGACTATTTCACCGTCGCTTTTACGCACGGCGATTCCGATTTTATCGGGACCCTTCATCATAACGCCTTCGATAAGCGCCTGTCCGCCTATCGAAGTAAAATTGGTTTTCTTTGACATTTTTATCCTCACAGTCTGATTTTTTTAAATAAATACGGCACTGCAGCCGATGCAGTGAAACCTATTACGGCATATCTTATTACACGGAAAACAGCACCTTCCGGCAAAAGCAATTTAAGCAGATACATAAGAAATACAACAATTAAAATACCCGACACAAATCGGATTATTTTTGTGATTTTTTTGCCCTGAACGTCAAAATTTATATACTTTCTTTCGATAACGATGCCGATTATTGCACCAAGTGCAATACCTGCCGAGGTAAGCGCATCCTTGCTCTGTGCCCCGTTTATAAACACGGACAATATCGACAAAACGGGCAACACACATAAGACAAGCAGATATGCCTGCCCCCTCTTATTTGCAAGGTTTTCGACCCACTCTGCTATATAAATTCCGACAAATGCAAACACAATTCCGCCGACAACGTCCGTAATATAGTGCACGCCGAGAACAAGCCGTGACATTGCTATAAGCAGAACATATACGACGGCAATAACTAATGCAATCGTATTTTTTGTGCCTTTTACTGCCGAAAAGGCGGCAGTTGCTGCATTCTGAGTATGTCCGCTGGGGAAAGAGTGTCCCGTTGCCGTATTCCCCCTCGTTACCCTGACCTTGTCGGATACCTCAAAGGGTCGTCTTACCCTGAAAACGTTTTTTACAAAGTTATTAAGGCAGAGCGATGAAACGGCACTAAGCGCGATAAACTGCCCTCTTTTTTTATCTATGCACCAGTAAAACAGCCCCATAAATGCAATAAGTGCATACTGTTCACCCAACATAGTGAAGAGCTCAAAAAAGCGTACTGCAAAATCGGGAAGTGCATTTGACAAAAACTCGGTTACCCCTACAAGCATAAAGTTCACCTCTGTAAATTATTATACAATCCCAATATATAATTAACAAGTTAATTTTATATGAATTTGATATTGCTTTTAATTTCACGAGTGCTATAATTTGCTTGTTGACAAAATTTGTACGGAGATGAAAAAATGGTCGTAATGCAAAAATATAATAACACTTCATTTTTAATATCTCAAAATAAGCGTCTGGGCGAATTTCCCGACACAAAAGATGCGCTGAGGAATTTTTTTCGCCTGGCTATACCAAGCATAATTGAACTGTGTTTTGCTTCCCTCATCAGTGCCATAGATCTGATGATGGTCGGTAACCTGGGAAGTTATGCAACTTCATCCGTCGGCCTTTGTACACAGCCTACTTTTCTGGCACTCTGCTTCTTCTTTGCACTCAACACGGGTGTCACTGCAACCGTAGCACGCCGTAAAGGGCAAGGTGACAGGGACGGTGCTGTCAAAGCCTTAAAGCAAACCCTTTTTGTCGGTTTTTTTATTTCACTTTTCTTTACGGCATTACTGCTTCTTGCAGGAAGACCTCTCATTAAATTTGCCGGGGCCATACCGGGTGAAACACTTGACCCTGCAACGTCGTATTTTAAGATACTCTCCTCTTTCCTGGTGTTCCGTGCCCTTATGCTGACCATAAATGCAGCCCTCCGCGGTGTCGGCGAAACGAGAACGACGCTTGTGACAAACGTGTGTGCAAACCTTGTTAACATTATTCTCAACTATCTTCTCATAGAAGGGCATTTCGGATTCCCCGCAATGGGTGTAACAGGTGCCGCACTCGCATCGGGAATAGGCTTTGTCGTAGGCTTTCTCATCGCACTTCGCTCAATTATGCGAAAAGGCAGTTTTCTTCGTATATCCTTTCACACGTCCTTTGTGCCCACGAAAGAAACCTTTGCACCTATACTTCGCATAAGTTCAAATTCACTTATAGAGCAGTTATTTATACGAATAGGCTTTTTTGTCGTTGCAAAACTTGCTGCAAAGCTCGGCACTGACGGTTTTTCGGCACACACTATACTCCAACAGGTAATCTCATTTACATACAACATCGGTGACGGTCTTGGTGTTGCAACTACAACGCTCGTAGGACAAAATCTCGGCAAAAAAAGAAGCGATATTTCCGAGATGTACTGCAAACTTTCACAACGATGTGCATTTGTGTCGGCATCACTTACAATGGCAGTAATAATTTCCTGCCGATACTTTATTCCGACATTCTTTTCAGACGAAGCATACGTCATACAACTGGTTGCCACAGGGTTGATTCCCCTCTCAGTAATGCAGTTCTTCCAGCAACATCAGGTCATATTTGCCTCAACACTACGAGGTGCAGGCGATACCAGAAGCGTTGCAATATCAAACGTCATAGGTATCGGTTTGATAAGACCGGTTTCAGCTGTTGTTTCCGTACTTATTTTTGACAATCTGGTACTTCTTTGGAGTCTTATGGTACTTGATATGGTATTCCGCTACTTCTTCTTAAAGCACAGATTCAATCTTGAAAAATGGAAATATATCAAGGTATAAAAAAAGAGGCTTTCGCCTCTTTTTTATATTTTAATTCTGTCCTGTGCAAGCACAGCGTTTGGCGCAAGTTCCTGATGATACGTCGGAACCATAATCTTAATCATATCAATTACACCGTGCTGATCATTTTCCTCTGCTTTTTTACGCAAGAGTTCAAGATTTTTCAAAAATTCTTCTTCGTCAAGTTTACGTTGCTTACCGATGAATATTCTCTCGTCAGAGGTCTTTTTCAGTCCCTCCTCCTCCATAAGAAGTTCTTCATACAATTTTTCACCGGGACGAAGTCCTGTAAATTCGATGTCGATATCTTCGTACGGGCGGTATCCTGCAAGTCTTATCATACGTTCGGCAAGACCCTTTATTTTAACGGGTTTGCCCATATCGAGAACGAAAACCTCATTGTCATTGGCAAGTGCAGCGGCACGAAGTACGAGTTCTACCGCCTCGTTTATCGTCATAAAATAACGTATTATGTCAGGATGTGTTACCGTTACCGGTCCACCCTTTTCAATCTGCTTTTTAAAGATCGGAACGACACTGCCGTTACTGCCCAGCACGTTTCCGAAACGAACCTCTGCAAACACGGTTTTGCTGTGCAGACCGTGCCAGTGTGTCACCATTTCGGCAAGTTGTTTCGTGCTTCCCATAATGTTCGTGGGATTTACCGCTTTGTCGGTAGAGATAAGAATAAATTTCAATACACCGTGCTTGTCAGCCATTGCAGCGGTGTTAAAGGTGCCGAAAACGTTATTTTTAACGGCTTCTTCGGGATTCGTTTCCATAAGCGGTACGTGCTTATGTGCCGCCGCATGAAATACGAGTTCAGGCTTATACGCCTCAAATATCATATCGAGTTTTTCAAGGTCACGAACCGAGGCTATTTCAATGCAGAAATCAAGTTTGAGCCCCTCTCTTATCTTTTCAAGAAACTCCTGCTGAAGTTCATAGGTGCTGTTTTCAGCAATATCGAGAAGAATAAGTTTTTTGGGCGAAAAATGTGCTATCTGCCTGCAAAGTTCGCTGCCTATTGAGCCGCCTGCACCCGTTACAAGAACCGTTCTTCCGTTGCAGAGTGCCGACACGTCACTGTTATCGAAACCGATTGTGTCACGCGAAAGCAAATCCTCGATTTTCATCGTCTGCAAGGATTTCTGAAGTGAGCCTTTTATGCCGATGCCCATATTGGGGGGCAGTCTTTCTATTTTGCACGAGGTTTCTTTACAATAATCGAGTATCTTATTTATCTGCGCACTCGTTGCCGTTGGTATTGCAAGAATTATCGTGTCTATTTTGTGCTTTTCACAAAGTTCGGGGATTTTACTGCAATCACCCGATATTTTTATGCCGCGCACCTTCATTCCATGCTTGGCAGGGTCATCATCCACAAGGCAAACGGTTTTAAATCTGCTTTCAGGATCTTCCGCTATATTCTTTATCAACAGGTGACCTGAAACGCCTGCACCCACTATCATCACGTTCTGTTTCGTAATGCTTACGTTTCTGTTCATAACAAAACGAAAATATCTGTAACTTGTTCGAAGCACGGTCGAAACAAAACCGCAGACCAACGGTAAAAATACCGCCGACGCAACACCAAGCGGTGTGCGTAACAATTTGAATTCAACAAAAAGTAAAATTGCAGACAATATCGTGGCGACAAACGTGCCGAGAATGCACATTCGCATTTCTTCGCCCTCTGCATACTCCCAGAGACTGTTATAGAGACCGCAAACGTAAAATACAACCACATATACCGGTGCAATTATCAAAAATACACCCATAAAATTACCGAGTGTTATTTTCATCATTGCAAATGAAAACAAAAGACATACAATCGCATAGATAAATATGTCCGCAAATATAAGTAATTGTTTGCGCCGTTTGCTGACAAAAAGTTTTTTCATACAAAAACTCCATTAACGGTATTTTTTTCATTATATCATAATAAGTTTACAACTTTCAATGTTATTTACAGGAAACCCTTATAAAATAAAAAAGAGAGGTCAAAAGACCGCCCCCCTATACCTCCCTTGTGTAAAGGGAGGTGTCAGCGAAGCTGACGGAGGGATCGTGATTTAAATGAAATTCCGACGGAATTTCCACCATAATTCCGAATTACGAATTACGAATTAAAAAAGAGAGGTCCTTTGGACCTCTCTTTTAAGTTGTTTAGAAATTCACTGTAACGTGTCTTACTATTACGTCACTATTGTATGCCGATGCATCGAACGTTACGTCAAATTCTACAGGTGTCTCTGATTTGTATACAATCCAGCTTCTTGCGCCCGTCTTCTTTACGAATTCGTTATTTACGTTTGCGCTAAGTGTTTCTGAATAGTACTTACCAAAGTTGATCTGTACATTTGATACGCCTGCATTTGCATTTACAGTGATTGTGTCACCGTCTACTTCGTACGTACATCTCAGTGATGTCGGCAATACTACCGTGTAGTCTGTTGCAAGTGTGAAGTCGATTGTCACGTTGTACGTTCTTACCGTTTCACCTGCCGCATTCTTCACATTTACTGTTGCCGTTCCGATATCGTATACGGGGTTGTAGAATCTTACGCCCTTGCCTTCTACGATTACGTGTCTGCCAAGGAGGTTCTTTGATACGTTTTCTACTTCTATGTAGC
>JAFWXR010000007.1 GCA_017517965.1 Clostridia bacterium | reverse complement strand
GTTAACCTTGATTGTTTCGCATTGGAAATTACCGCCGTTTATCAACATATAAACGTCTGTTACAACATCTGCCTTAAAGATACCGCCGTTAATTTTTGCATCACCGCTGTAATTATGAAGACTTACATCTGAAGCTACAAATTCACCGCCGTTAATGTTGAGTGTTCCGTTGTTTTTAACGGCAGTATGGCTACCCTGAATTTTACCGCCGTCAATATTAAGCCATCCGGAATTAACAATTGTCTCGGAGGTATCTTCCGCTTCGGTGATAATCTCACCTGTGCCGATAGAATCAATTATGATTACGTTTGCGTTTTCACTGACGATAACGGCATGGTCATCATCAGGCTGCAGAATTGTCTTTCCGTTCAGGTCGAGAGTGACTGTACCTGAAGTAAATTCAATGGGACTTTCAAGAGTAACATCCTCAAGGAGAGTGAGGACTGTCTTGTTGCCCTCCTGCTGAGCTGCCGTCAAAGCCTCCTCAAAGGTTTTGTAGTGCGTTGTTTCTCCCGTTTTGCCGTCCGTGACTCTTGCGGCAAAAGCCTCTCTTACTTCAACGTATTCTGCAATTGAAAGCTGATCGTCGGCTACGTCGACTTTTTCAGAATAAGTGTCGTAGTAATTCACGCCCTCTGCAAGAAGGTCGTTAAGATAAAGAACGTTCGATTCAAGTCTGTTTTCAATTAAGATGCCTCTCGGGAAATAACCGCTGTAAAGCGTATAACTGTCATAAGCTCTGCTGAACGTAACGGCACCTGAAACAGTTCCGCCGTAGATATTAATTTCATCACGGGAGCCGCCGTCATAGAAGGCGTAACCGTTGGCACTTGTTATTGTACCGCCGTAAACGTTTACGGCAGCACGGCCGTCTACGTATATTGCCGTGCCTGAGTTGCTGTCAATCTGACCGCCGTAAATATTAAGCCTTTCATTACAGTAAATTGCATATTGCTTTTTGTCTGTTTTACTGGATTCTACGGCAATTCTGCCGCCGTAAATATTGACCACGCCCGCGTTGCCTGTGATCGGACCGTCTATATAAAGTGCATATATAGAGTTGGGATATTGACCGCTGTCGTAATATCTCATAATGGTACCGCTGTAAATATTGAGTTCTTTTGCAAGATGAGCATATACGGGATATGGGAAATTACAAAAAGCAGTTGCGGTAGAATCGCTGAGAATCATACCTCCGCCTACGGAGTCTTTGATGTTAAAAATCATATCCTTATTGTTTAACCATATACCGTAATAGCCTGCATCAATTTTGATGGTTTTACCGTTCAGATCAAGAGTAACTTCACCGGGATCACTGTAAACAGATCCGTAGAAATAATGGTCAGTCAGCACCTTTACCGTACTGCCCGTATAATTAAATGCCGCCTTCAGTGCTGCGTCAACGGTAGAATAATAGCCTACCGAGCTTCCGTTTGCATCAATAATCTGAGCCGCAAGAAACTCATCTACGGTAACGTATTCCTCAAGTGCATCCTCATAAGAATAGTATTGGTTGAATACAACTTCACCGTCTTCATAGAAGTAACGCTTAGTCTGACTGGTGAAGGTATAAAGATTGCCTATGTTAGTCGCAATACCCGTT
>JAFWXR010000006.1 GCA_017517965.1 Clostridia bacterium | reverse complement strand
CTCGGTAACGGCAACCATCTGCTTTTCACCGTTTATTACTACAGGGATTTCAGAATAGAAGTCAAGTTCGGTCATCTGAATGTCTGCCGTAGAAGACCACCTTGAATTTGTTATATCATTGTAAGGAATCTTTGTTTCCCATACAAGTTCATTGTCAGGGTCAACTGCCGTGACTGTAGAAGATTCTTCAACTGTCACCACACAAGTAGAAGAAACGCCACCTGCTGTTGCCGTAACCGTACCTTCACCTACGTTAAGACCTGTTACCTTGACCGTGCTACCTGTTGTCTGATTGAGTGTTACATTTCCGCTTGCCGACCACGTAACAGTAGCATCTGTTGCATTATCAGGAATAACCGTTGCCGTAAGTTCAGTCGAAGTGCCTTTTGCAATAGTTACCTCTGTCTTATCAAGCTTAACCTCTTCTACTGCAACTACACCAGCATTTACCGTTATGGTATATTCTTTCGTCTTTACAAGACCGTCAAAGAAATATCCTTCGGGTGCCGTAAGTGTAAATGTCTGCTGACCTGCTATGTCTTCGCCTTCCCACGTAAAGCCTGAAAGGCTGCCGAAACTCGTCGGAAGTACCTTATTTGCTTCACCTTTTGTAATCACATTTGGTATATCCGTGATTGTACTTTCCTCAATCACACCGACGAATTCTTCGCCGTTGATTTTAACCGTTGTCAATTCATCCGTATAACCTGCCAACGTTACGCCTTTGATTATACCGTCAGAAAGAAGATATTTACTCGTGTCGTCAAGATTGAGCTCAAGAGGACGTTTATCAAGCGCACCACTATTGTTTCCTCTTGCTATCTTAATGATAGTCGAACCTGCATCAAGATCAAATATGTTTATTGTGGCTGTGCCTACAGAATTGTTTACCTTTGCTGCACTGTTAAGTTGGAAACCGCCGCTGTATATACCGCCACCTGTTGTCATAGCAATTTTACCGGTTATATCAAGCGTTGTATTTCCGCTTTCGGTGATTGCTTTTCCGTATGCAAGGCTGCCACCAAAGATATACTTACCCGTAAATCCGTCAATATATACGTATCTGTCGCCGTTATGAGGTACCATTCCGTTACCGGCGATAACGCCTGTTGCCACACCGTTTATAACCTTAATTGACTGTAATCCGCTTGTTGAGGCAGGAAGAACTTTGTCACTCGACATTCCTTCCGGAGTACCCTTACCGGCGCTGTAGACATTACTTGTGCCGGTAACTATGAATTTATTCTGTGACGAAGATGCGAATGAAGTAAGTACGTTGCAGCCTGTTGCATCGTAAACATCCGTACCCTTCACCACAACGTTGAAAGAGTTTCCTTCTGCCGAGTTGGAGCCCCACTGCAGATACTTCGCTATTGTATCCTTTGCATTAAATACACCGTCAACTACCTTAACGGCAATTTTGGCTTCAATGCCCTCAGCAAACGTATATCCGTTTGCTGTTGCCGTATAGTAGTATGTACCCGGTACATTGTACTTATAGTTATCCGATGTCCATGTAACGGGAACCATTGTTTTTGTTCCATCCACCACTGCAGGTATTTCAGAATAGAAGTCAAGCTCCGTCATCTGAATATCTGTCGTGGTTGACCACGTCGATGTTGCTGATGCATCGTTGTACGGGATTATGGTTTCCCATACAAGTTCACCGTCGGGGTCTACTTCTGAAATCACGTTTGCAGAAGCAAATATGCTTACCGGAAACGCCGATACAGCCATTAAGACTGCAAGAAGTATCGCCCATACTCTTATTGATTTTTTCATAAATTCTTCCTCCTAAAAAAACCAGTCGTTAGTTTATTTCAATTCTAGTAATAAACCTTTTGTGATACATACGATTTTCACCTTATTCAACAAATATTATGTCATTTTAGTTATTTTTTCTCAATAACTATATTTTGTCTTTTGAAAACTATATTACGATTAATTAAAGTTATGTATCTATCATATTTAAAACAAGCTAAATATGCGATGCGCTTATATCTGTAAATGTTTTCAACAAACATTTCCTCTCAACATCATTGCAGCTATTTTTATCAGATATATAAATATAAAAAATCGCTATGAGCTTATATTTTCGCTACTTATTTTTATGAATTTTACACATAGTAACGTGCAGATACGCAGTATTTATTATATGATCGCCACAACCGATAACGGTGATTTTGTTGTTTAACATAAAGCACCTGAAAAAACTTTAAATTTACTTGCAAATATTTAAAATTTACTATTGACAAACGCATATCACGTTGCTATAATATATCTTGCACTTGCGAGAGTGGCGGAACTGGCAGACGCGCACGTTTGAGGGGCGTGTGGTTAACACCGTACGGGTTCAAGTCCCGTCTTTCGCACCATGCAGACCCTGCTAAATTATAAGTTTAGCAGGGTTTTTAACTTAAAAGACGCGGATATGGCGGAACTGGCAGACGCGCTAGATTCAGGTTCTAGTCGGGGCAACTCGGTGCAGGTTCGATTCCTGTTATCCGCACCAAAAATAAAGACACCCAAGTGGGTGTCTTTATTTTTGGTATAGATAATTGGATGAGAACCTTTTTGCGAAGCAAAAGCGTTCGTCGACGCAGGTGCAAAACTGCGATAAGTTTTGCTCTAAAGGGCTCCCAACATAAGGCAGAACGAAGTGCGTTGTGTTGGGATAGAGGACGAGCAAGGGAGCAGGTGGAGTTTTGCGGTCAGCAAAATGGAACTAAGCGGACTTTGTGAGGACGTAGTCTCGAGCAGTGTAGTTTTTTCGGGCACCGTCCGCAACGGTCGAAAAAACAAACAGCACAGAGTTTCCTCTACTACAAAGACACCCACACGGGTGTCTTTTTTTATGTCCGTTTTATTG
>JAFWXR010000060.1 GCA_017517965.1 Clostridia bacterium | reverse complement strand
TGCCTATTAGGGCTCCCGACACAAGGCAGAACGAAGTGCGTTGTGTTGGGAAAGAGGACGAGCAACGAAGCAGGTGAAGTTTTGCGGATAGCAAAACGGAACAAAGCGAAGTTTGTGAGGACGAGCGTTCGTCGGAGCAGTTCAAAATGCGCGTTAGCTTTTTGAAACTGCGAAGTCTCGAGCAACGCAGTTTTTTCGGGTACCATCCGCAATGGTCAAAAAAACAAGTGGCACAGAGTATCCCACCGTCTCCGCCAAACAAAAAAGACACCTTGTGGTGTCTTTTTCTGTTTGTAGGGGGCTGTCGCTTTGAGCCCTCGCTGTCATAAAATTCACGTCAACGGTAGATTTTTTCCGGGAAATATTCTATCATAATATCAGCACACGAAATTGGATGTGATTTTATGGATATGATAAAAGAAAAAATCAGGGTAATGTGTGACAAGTTGGCTCTTCATTGCACACTTTCTTCCATTCCCGTCGAAGCAGAATACGTAGAATGCAATTACAAAACAACCAACACTCCGCCGGACGAAACGGCTGCGTGGAAGCCTCTTGAAGATGACACCTGTTTTGAGGGTGAAGATCAGCATTACTGGTTACATACTAAATTCAGGACACCGAAGATTTCAGCAGATAAGCAGCTGCGTTTTTATTCAAAAACGGGGTTACACTCCTCCAAGGATGCAACTAATCCCCAGTTTACCGTATACGTAAACGGTGTCACCACGCAGGCGATGGATATGAATCACGTATGGTTTCCTCTCGAATCGGACAAGGAATACGACATATACCTGTATCTTTACACAGGCATGAGAAACAGACCCGTGGTATACGTTCCGATAAAATTTTCACTCGGTCTATCAATAAAGATTATCGACAAAAGAATAGAGTCGCTTTATTACGATTTAAAAGTTCCCTACGACTGCCTGGCAGAACTAAATGAGGAATCCTACGATTACGTCATAATCCGCAATCACCTCGACAAAGCGACCATGCTGCTCGATTTGAGGCACGTTTATTCGGACGATTTCTATGCAGGCATTGACAAAGCGTCAGAATATCTGAAAACGGAATTCTACGAAAAAGAATGCGGTAACAGTCGCGGAACGGTAAACTGTATAGGTCACACACACATTGACGTTGCGTGGCTGTGGACGGTTGCCCAGACCCGTGAAAAAGCACAGCGAAGCTTTTCAACCGTCATAAATATGATGAAACATTATGACGAATACAACTTTATGTCGAGTCAGCCGCAACTTTACCAATACGTCAAGGAGGATGACCCGTCGCTTTACGAAGAAATCAAAAAGCGTGTAAAAGAAGGCAGATGGGAAGTTGAGGGTGCAATGTGGCTTGAAGCGGACACGAACCTTATCAGCGGCGAAAGCATGGTACGTCAACTTCTTTTCGGCAAGAAATTTATGAAGGATGAGTTCGGTGTAGAAAGTGAAATCATGTGGCTTCCCGACGTATTCGGCTACAGCGGTGCACTGCCCCAGATACTCAGAAAAAGCGGTGTTGATAAATTCTACACTTCAAAGCTCAACTGGAACGAATATAACAAAATACCCCACGATGATTTTATCTGGGAGGGTATTGACGGTTCACAGGTGTATGCAAAATTCAATCCAAGCTACGTAGGTCTGCTAAACCCCTACGGTGTCGCTTTAACGTGGAACAGCTACAAGGACAAAAAACTCAACGATGAAACTCTGCTCACCTTCGGTCACGGTGACGGGGGCGGCGGTCCGACCTATGAAATGATGGAAAATTACAGACGTCTTCGCCACGGCATACCCGGTATGCCTGCCGTAAAAATGAGCACGGCAGCCGAAATCTTTAAGAATTCGATTAAGAATTTTGAAAAGAACACGGCTGAACTTAAGTCCACACCCAAGTGGAAAGGCGAATTGTATTTTGAATTTCACAGAGGCACGTACACTTCCATAGCGAAAAACAAGAAAAACAACAGAAAAGCCGAGCTTCTCTATCTCAATGCAGAAAGCATTTCCGTTGCGGATATGGTTTTAAACGGCGGAAAATATCCAAAGGAAGTCCTTGATAAAAATCAGACAACAATACTATTAAATCAGTTCCACGATATTATCCCCGGCTCATCAATCGGTGCAGTGTACGACGTGACTGACGGCGAGTATGCAGAGATTTTGAAAAACGGCAGAGACGTGGTGGAAAACAAAAAAGAAGCGATGATTTCTTCGCTTAAAACGGACGGCGGTCTGTTCGTATACAACCCGTCACCGTTTGAAGTAAGCGACTTCATAGAATTTGAAGGAAGGACCGTTTACGTAGAAAACGTTCCTCCGCACGGCTTTAAAGTGGTTTCCGAAAAGCAGGTAGATTGCGGTATAAGCGTTTCCGACAAGGTGCTTGAAAACGACGTTATACGTCTTGTTTTCAACGACAGGTATCACATCGTTTCGCTTTATGATAAAACGCAGGAGCGGGAGGTTATTGCCCAAAATTGTGAGGCAAACGTTCTTGAAATGTTTGAAGACTATCCCCGCAACTACGATGCCTGGGAAATTTCAGAATACTACAAGCAGAAAAAATGGATAGCAGACGACGTTTCATCCGTAGAACTTCTCAAAAACGGTATCCGTATAAAGAGAAAATATCAGAAGTCCGAAATCACGCAGGAGATTATACTCCGTAAGGGTTCAAAAAGGGTTGATTTTATAACGGGCGTTGACTGGCAGGAAGACCATATTCTTATGAAGGCGGCCTTTCCCGTAGACGTTCACAACACGGTTGCAACCTATGACATACAATTCGGTAATCTTGAGAGGCCGACCTATGCAAACACAAGCTGGGATGCGGCAAAATTTGAAGTGTGTGCTCACAAATGGGCAGACCTTTCGGAAGGCGGATACGGTGTAAGTATCTTAAACGACTGTAAATACGGCTATAACGTAGAAGAGAACGTTATGAAGATATCCCTTCTCAAATCTGCCACGATGCCCTACGACAAGGCAGACAGAGGTTTCCATTCGTTCACCTATTCCCTCTTCCCCCACGAAGGCGATTTCCGACAGGGAAACGTCGTACAGGAGGGTTACGCACTCAACGTCCCCCTTGAAATATGCAGAATTTCTGCTCAAAACGGCAGTATCGGCGAAAGTTTTTCACTTATAGAGAGCAACAAAGAAAACGTAGTGGTTGAAGCAATCAAAAAGGCTGAAAACGACGATTCCGTCATAGTACGTCTTTACGAAGCCTACAACGAGAAATCAAAAGTCACCGTCACGGCAGGCTTTGATTTTAAAGAGGTTTACCTGTGCGACCTTATGGAAAACAACCTTGAAAAGCTTGAAAATGACGGCAGAGAAGTCACGTTCAAGGTCAAAAACTTTGAGATTATCACACTTAAATACGTCAGGTAGAAAAAAACATCGGAACAATTGTTCCGATGTTTTTATTATAAAGACTGTATAATTTAGATGCCAGTCTTTTTAAATAATTGCGATGCATAAGGGTTAGATGCAAACCTTTTAGGCAACAACCTCGTGTCAAGTTAGAACTAAAACTTATTTGAATGTCATTTTTTTAGTTATATCATAAAGGACTAACCCAATATTGTTTCTTTCACAACTTTCTTTAAAACAGTCACTCACTTTCTTCTCATCTTTCAAATACTCAGCTGGTATATGATTGAATCCAAAGACATCAGTACTAATAAATCCAAAGTTATTTATAAATGCTGTTTGCATTTGTCCGTCTTCACCAAGTTTATAGTATAGAACATATTTATAGTCATCTCTTACAACAATACCGTTAACAATTTTCTTACTTACGAATATATCTTCTAAAATTGCCTTTTTGTTAATATTATATTTCTTCACATCTTTAAATTTAGAATATATCTTTTTTTGTTCATCGGTTGTTATCTCGAGATGAATTTTAATAGGAGAAGTATAGTCACTGCACAGCTCTGATAATGTGAATTTATCCATATAAGTATATGGTTCCATCTCTATCTTCATAGTTCGCAATGGTTCTAAAACAAACGGCAAATCATATTTTCGTAAATGTAACCTATATTTATTGTCAAAAACAACATGAACATCTTTGATAATTTGACTTTTGAGTGAGTGGTTTTTTATAATGAAATTAATCTTGTCACTTTCCCACATACCAAACGATTCACCAAAAGTAATAATAGAAATTTTATCAGAGATGAATGTTAAATAGAAAGTATATATTGCGATGCCAAACAAAATAGCATCCATAAATCCTGACAAAATTGTTAGAAACAGTTGAACATAATCAATCCAGCTTAGTTGTCCTAATTCTAAAACAAGATTTTTTATATCCCATAAAATTTTATACAAATTACCAGAATTCATATCTTTCTCCTTTCGACAATATTCGACGCTCTTTATATGATTTTTTCAAGTCAGGAATAAAAAATTTGCAGGAATCATATAATACCCCTTTAATTATCGTTTTTATACCCCGAATCAGCCGAGCAATACGTCTGTCACAAGCATAAGGCAGAAGCCTGCAAGAAGTGCATAGGTCGCCCCCCGCTGATTGCCGTGAGAATGGGTTTCAGGTATCATTTCATCGCTTATGACGTAGAGCATCGTACCGCCCGCAAAAGCAAGTGCAAAAGGCAGAATTGCAGACGCCACGCTGACCGAAAAATAACCTATCAGCGTTCCGACCACTTCAACGAGACCCGTTATAAGCGCACATACAAACGTCTTGCCGGGTGTGACGCCCGAAGCGAGCATAGGCCCGATTATGACCATACCCTCGGGAATATTCTGCAAAGCGATACCGCCCGCTATGATGAGTGCCTGCGACACGTCACCCGAGCCAAATCCCACGCCTGCCGCAATGCCTTCGGGGAGATTATGTATTGCGATGGCAGTGACAAAGAGCAGCACCTTGCTTAAATCCGAATTGTTGTGAGCCTCAATATCGGGCCCAACGAGTTTATGCAGATGCGGTACAAGTTTATCAATGATATTAAGGCAGAGTGCCCCTGCAAATATGCCTGCAACCGTGACTAAAATCCCCCACTTTCCGCCGTATTCGAGTGACGGAAGTACAAGCCCAATCACAGCTGCGGCAAGCATAACGCCTGCGGCAAAAGAGAGTATTATGTCGGAAAACTTTTCCGATACCTTTTTAAATAAAAAACCTATCAGCGAGCCTATCAGCGTCGCACCTCCGACACCGAGTGCCGTTATAAGTACAAGTTTTATAAAAACGTCCCCTTTCAAAAATAGTGGGTATCGGAAGATACCCACTATTCATTATACTTTCTTGTGTCCCATCAGAATTTCCGATATAACGTCAAGCACCTTGTCGTGACAACCGCCGCAACCCGTAGAGCAGTGTGTAACTGCCTTTACGTCTTCAAAAGCCTGCATAACGTCGTCAAACTTGCTGTGCTTGTTGAGCTCGTCAGCAATGTCCCAATAACTTACTTTTTTGCAATTGCAAACCATATAATTTTCTGTCATAGTTCTTTACCGTCCTTTATTCTTTACTGAAATTATCTTTTCCAACTCCGCAGAGAGGACATACAAAATCATCGGGAAGTTCTTCAAACTTAGTTCCCTGTTCATCTTCATCATATTCCCAACCGCAAATATTACAAACGTATTTCACGTTAATTCACCTCCGCTATATATTATATAACTCTTTGGCAAGATTATCAATATCTTCCTCATTTTCTTTGCTCATCGCAGACATAATTTTTACGGTAGTGTCAAGATAGGTTAAGTTCTTACACTTTTCAAGCATACCCTTCATCACTTTAGTTGCAACGGGTGCCCAGCTTCCGTTTTCGATAAACGCAACCGCTTTGTTGCTGTAATTACGCTCAACGAGGTGATTTATAAACTCCCTCATAAACGGGAATATCTCCATATTATACGTAGTCGTTGCAAAAACGGTTTTGCTGTAACGGAAAGCATCCTCAACCGCCTCCGCCATATCGCATCTTGCAAGGTCGTTTACCGCCACTTTACAGCCCATTTTTTCAAGCTTGTCAGCAAGAAGGAGTGCCGCCTTTTTCGTGTTGCCGTAAACCGAAGTATACGCAATGAGCACACCCTCTGTCTCTGCTCTGTAACTTGACCAGGTGTCATATAAATCGAGATAATACCCTAAATTTTCTTTAAGTACGGGGCCGTGCAGAGGACATATAATCTTAATATCAAGAGCCGCTGCTTTTTTGAGCAGGCTCTGCACCTGCGCACCGTATTTTCCGACGATACCGATATAATATCTTCTTGCTTCACAAGCCCAGTCTTCCTCAGTATCAAGCGCACCGAATTTGCCAAAACCGTCTGCCGAGAAGAGAACCTTATCGACAGAATCGTACGAAACGATTACCTCGGGCCAGTGCACCATGGGTGCGGTGAAAAACGTAAGTTCACGTCCACCGAGGCAAAGCTTGTCCCCCTCGCCGACAACGACCTGTCTGTCTGCAAAATCGTCCCCGAAAAACTGCTTCATCATAACAAACGACTTTGCTGATGAAACAATTTTCGCATCGGGGTACGCCTTAACGAAGTTTACTATGTTTGCCGAATGATCCGGCTCCATATGATGAACGACAAGATAATCGGGCATTCTCTCACCGAGAACGGTTTTTATATTGCCAAGCCATTCGTCCTCAAATCTTGCGTCCACCGTGTCCATAACTGCAATTTTTTCATCTATGATGACGTAGGAATTGTATGCCATTCCGTTAGGAACGTCATACTGACCTTCAAATAAATCTATATCACGGTCATTAACCCCTACATATCTGATACTGTCCGAAATAAACATCATTTTCCTCCATATAATTGTGTAATTATATTATATAAAAATTTCTCAACTATTCAACTGTTTTTGTGTTTACAGTAAAAAAATACCTGTTCTTTCCGAACAGGTGTTTTTTATAATGACAAACAGATTCCTACAACTGCGCCGAGTGCAATATAAAGAATCGGATGCTTTTTAAATCTGAACACAAGAAAAGTGATTATTGCGAATAAAACGGCTTTTTTTACGTCGATAAACTGATACCAGACCGTCGAAAGTTTATTTACAAACGTCGTTTCAAAAAGTGTCATAACCGACACCGATATAAGCCCCACGACCGCAGGCCGCAGACCGAAAAACACGCTGTCGACAATCTTGTTTGAACGGAACTTGTCCAGAAATCCCGCAATTATGAGAATTACTATCAAACTTGGCAGAACAAGTGAAAGCGTTGCCGTTATACCGCCTAAAATACCTGCCGTTTTAAAACCTGCATAGGTGGCAACGTTTACACCTATCGGACCGGGTGTGGATTCCGCAACGGCTATCATCGCCGTAAGTTCATTTGCCGTAAACCAGCCGTACTTTTCCGCCATTTTAAAAAGAAACGGAAGTGTTGCAAGACCGCCGCCGATAGAAAAGAGGCCTGTTTTGAAAAACTCAAAGAAGAGTTTTAAAAAAATCATTCTATTTCTCTCCTTTCACGGCTTTATATACCGCACCGCATACGCCTGCACACAGCACTATAATTATAGGAGATACTTTGAGAAACATCGAGGCACAGAAGGATGCCAATGCAACAACAATGCCGAAAATGTTTTTGATACCGGATTTTCCCATTTTGATAACCGACTGCACCATAAGTGCGCAGACTGCCACGGATATTCCCGAGAAGGCGTGCTGTACCACGGCGTTACCCATAACGAGTTCAAGCACACTTGCTATTGCGGTTATTATTATGAGCGACGGCGCAATAACGCCGAGTGTTGCCACTATACCGCCGATAACACCCCTCTTTTTATGTCCGACAAAGGTCGCCGTGTTTACCGCAATGACACCGGGGGTGCACTGACCTATGGCAAAATAGTCAACAATTTCCTCAAGCGTCACCCATTTGTACCTGTCGGCAAGTTCCCTTTCAAGCATGGGAAGCATCGCATATCCGCCGCCGAAGGTAAGTGAGCCTATTTTAAAAAATGCCCAGAAAAGTTGTAATAATTCTTTCATTTTTACAGTAATTTAACCCCTGCTTTTTCGCACACTTCAACCGTATGAGCATCCCATACGCTTGACTGAACCTCACCTATATGAGCGCAGCCCATCATAAGCATACAAAGACGGCTCTGTCCTATACCGCCGCCGATTGTAAGCGGAAGCTCGTCGTTTAAGAGCATCTTGTGGAAGGGCAGTTCCCTTCTGTCGTCACAGCCCGATATTCTGAGCTGACGGTCAAGCGACTCTGCATCAACGCGGATACCCATTGAGGAAATTTCAAACGCCCTGCCCAGAACGTCGTTCCAGAACAGAATGTCCCCGTTAAGCTGCCAATCGTCATAGTCGGGTGCCCTGCCGTCATGCGGTTTGCCCGAGCGGAGTGCACCGCCTATCTGCATAATACAAGCCGTCTTATGCTCCTTAACGTATGCATTCTCCCTTTCAGAGCCCGAAAGGTCGGGATACATATCCTCAAGCTCCTGCGTTGTGATAAAGGACACCTCTCTGTCAATATCAACACGAAGCTGAGGGTATCTGACGTGCAGACGGTCATTCGTATCGCATATCGCCTTGACGATTGAGCGTACTATAAGTTTGAAATAATCGAGATTTCTGTTCTCTCTCGTAATTATCTTCTCCCAGTCCCACTGGTCAACGTATATTGAATGAATGTTGTCAAGTTCCTCATCCCTGCGGATAGCATTCATATCGGTGTAAAGACCGTTGCCCGTCACAAAATTATATCTTTTGAGAGCAAGACGCTTCCATTTTGCAAGAGAATGTACGACCTGAGCATCGGTGCCCACCGACGGTATATCAAACGAAACGGGGCGTTCATAACCGTTCAAATTGTCATTCAAACCCGACTCCTCCGTAACGAACAGAGGTGCAGAAACACGCTTTAAATCAAGTGCTGATGCAAACTCATCCTGAAAAGTGCGTTTGATGTAGGCAATGGCACGTTGCGTGTCATACTCATCAAGCACGGGACGATAGCCTTCGGGAATAAAACTTTTTTTCATGGTATGCCCATCCTTTTTTTAATATCTATCATTATATTTTACCTTATTTTAGCACATAATCAAGTATTTTAGCTAAAATATTCTATTATTCCGTTTGCTATACCCTGTGCTTCGGCAAGCATCATGCCCTCACCCGATATTTCTTCATACTCGAAAGGATTGCATATAAAGCCAAGCTCAGCAAGCACCGACGGACATTCTGTCACACGGCAGACGGCAAGCCCCTGCCATTTCACACCCTTGTCAATTCTTCCCGAAGTTGAGGTTATGCCCCTCTGGACACACTCTGCCGCTTTTTTGGAGGTGTTTTCGCTGTAAAGCGTCATTGCACCCTTTACGGTGGTCACGTCGGTAGAATAGTCGGTCGAGTTATGGTGCACCGAAACTGCAAAATCCGCCCCCGATTTTCTTATTATGTCTGCACGGTCCTCCAAAGAAAGATATGTATCCTCCGTCCTCGTCATTATAACCTCGGCTCCGTATTTTTTCAGTTTCCTTTCGAGCAGTTTTGCAACCGATAAATTAAGGTCTGCCTCATCGTGCTGACCGGGCGAGGATGCTCCGCCGTCTGTGCCGCCGTGACCTGCATCAACGACTATTTTTATGCCCTCAAGCGGAAAAATCGCACCTGCCGTTTTCTTTTTGTGACTTGCCGTCACTTCAAGCCCTTTTTCGTTTGCTTTTATACTGTAACCGCCCATATTTTCGATGGGCAATTCGTGCTCACTCACGGGGTCGGAAAACTTAAGCAACAGCCCGTTATCCGATACATTTACGGTGTAAGGGCTCACCCTGTTCATCAACAGTTGAAAGGTCGTTTTATCCTCCCCCTGCGTCTTATTTACGGCGGATACACTGCTCCCCGAAAGAGTGCCTTTCGACACGTCAAGCGCCGAGGTCAGTACCCAGCCTGCCGAGCCGAGTTTTGAATAGTTACCGCTCTGTGCACTTATTTCGGAGGTTACACCCTCACATAACGTACCAAGCCGAGTGCCCGACGAGGAGGGCGAAAATCGCAGTATCGTATTGTCTGCTTTCACCCTGCCGATAAGCCCGTCTTTTTTGACCACGTCCTCCTGTTTTTCGGGCGTGCTTTCCGCTGAAGGTTTTACGGTAACCGTGATTTTCCTGCTTTCTTTTCCTGCCGTTACGGTTATTTCGTTTTTGCCGTTTTCAAGTTCTATGTAAGCAGCATAATAACCCGTCATGGTGCGGTAAGGCGTAACACCGTTTACCTTTACGTCAAGACCTGCTTCGGCATAACCTATGACGTAGGTATGACTACTCGCAATAACGGCATTATTCTCGGGCATTGCAACCGTAAGTTTTCCGTTTTCGGAGTGGGGAAATTCTATGTTTGAATAGTTGTAATGAATATATCCTCCGCTTGATATAGCCATATCGGTCTGCGCCTCTATCTCACCGGGCGGAAAGTCGTTTTTCTTGTATACCGCAATGCCGATATAGAGTTTTGTGCCCGTATTTTTCAAGGCATTCTGCCACCATTCATGCAAAACCGTAAAATCGGCTGCCTTGTTGCCTCTTTCCCAGTATATCTGCGGTGCAAGGTAGTCAACGAGCGAGTTTTGTGCCCACGCCAGTGCATCGGCGTATATGTCGTCATAGCCTGAATATCCGTTGGTCTGTGAGCCTCTTTCATCATTTGATATGTTGCGCCATATTCCCACAGGCGACACGCCGAATACGGCGTCACCGCTTTTCTTTACTGTTTTTGACACAGCCTCGATAAGTGTATAGGTGTTCTGCCTTCGCCAGTCCTCAATATTCATTCCCTTGCCGTATTTTGCATAAGTCACGGCATCGTCAAAATCGGAGGATGGGTAAAAATAATCGTCAAAATGTATGCCTGCAACGTCATAGTTTTTTACAATTTCTTCAACACCCCTGCACACGAGTGAAATGTTTGCGGGCTCACCCGGGTCAAGATAGTATTTTCCGCCGCAAAGCACGGTGTTTTCTTTGATAAACGGCTCCTGCCCCTCCGATGCGGTGACACGGTAGGGATTTATCCATGCGTGTATAACAACGTCATATTTGTTTCCGAGTTCGCACAGGTATTTGAGAGCATCAAAATCCGTTCCGAGATAGGCGGAAAGCGGGAAAATTTCAGATTTATACAAAGCATCACCTGCGGGACGCACCTGAAAAAATATGGCGTTGTATCCGCCGTTTTTCGCACTTTGCACTATCTCAAAAAGTTCACTTTTAAGTGCCGCCTCACTTAAGTTCGGGGCAGACGGAAAATCTATATTGTGAACGGTTGCAACCCACATTCCCTTTAACGCTTCGTTTTTTTCTTCTCTGTGAGGGGCGAGAAAGAAAATAAGCATAGTGCAGAATGTAAAAAGGCATATAAAAACCACGCTTTTTCCCGTTATTCTCACACACTCACCTCTCAATCATATATAAATTTTATGAAAATCGGTCCTTTTTTATGTAAATAAACTCTTGAAATGGACTGCCGTGTGAGTCTATAATATATCTATATATTTTCAAGGAGAGACAAGGTAATGGAAATTAAAATCAACAAAACAACTGCCCCCAAAGCAAAACCCGATGCTTCAAAGCCTTTAGGCTTCGGTCACATTTTTACGGACCATATGTTCGTTATGAACTACGAAGAGGGTAAGGGCTGGTTCAATCCGAGAATTGAGCCGTTTAACGATATAACACTCTCTCCTGCTGCAATGGTCTTCCACTACGGTCAGGAGATGTTTGAAGGTATGAAGGCGTACAGGGGTGATGACGGAAGTATTTATCTTTTCCGTCCCGAAATGAACGCAAAGCGTGCCAACAATTCAAACGACAGACTCTGTATTCCGAAAATTGATGAGGACCTTTTTGTTGAGGCTGTCAAAACACTCGTCGACGTTGACAGTGACTGGGTGCCCTCACAGCCCGATACAAGCCTTTACATACGTCCGTTCGTTATTGCGACAGACCCCTTCCTCGGCGTTGCACCGTCAAAGACGTATCTCTTTATGATAATCCTCTCACCCTCGGGTGCATACTATGCAAGCGGTCTTTCACCCGTAGGCATCTGGATAGAGGATGAATACGTGCGTGCGGTAAGAGGCGGTATGGGCTTTGCAAAGACGGGCGGTAACTATACAGCAAGTCTTGCGGCACAGGTAAAAGCGCATAACGACGGCTATTCACAGGTGCTCTGGCTTGACGGTGTTGAGCGTAAATACATCGAAGAAGTCGGTGCGATGAACATATTCTTCAAGATAGACGGCAAGGTGGTAACACCCATGCTCAACGGCTCTATCCTGCCTGGTATCACGAGAAATTCGGTTATCGAGGTCTGCAAATCACTCGGCTACGAGGTTGAGGAGCGTAAGATTTCTGTTGACGATCTTGTACAGGCGCAGAAAAACGGCAAGCTTGAAGAAGTTTTCGGCACGGGTACAGCCGCTGTAATATCCCCCGTAGGCAAGCTTCGTTATAAAGACGACGTTTGGACAATCGGTGACGGAAATATAGGCGAACTGAGTGCAAAGCTTTACAAGACGATTACGGACATTCAGTGGGGCAGGTCAGAAGATCCGTTCGGCTGGAGAGTAAAAGTAAAATAATAGGGCGTATTCGCTTGGAGATGAATCGGTTTTGGCTTGATATTTTCCGTTAATACTGCATAAAAAAATTCCGTAATACACAAAGTATTGCGGAATTTTTATTATTTTGTCTTAATCGAAAAATTTCTAACCCAAAACTGCAAAGCACCACAAAAAGCATTGTTTTTGATGAAGAACAATGCTTTTTGGGCGAACAATCCCCAAGTGAATACACCCTAAGGGCAACCAACGGTTGTCCTTTTTAATATTGCAATAAGTCCTGTCATAGATTATAATATTATATAATTGTGTTATAATATGAGGTAAGTATGGAGATTAATATTGCAGATATTCTGCGTATGAAAAAGAAGCATCCCTGCGGCTCATTTGAATGGGAAGTCATACGGACGGGGGCAGACATCGGTCTGCGTTGTCTCGGTTGTGACAGGGTAGTATTCATTTCCCGTGCAGACATAACAACTAAAGTCAGAGAGGTTATCAAGAAATGATAGAAAAACTTGCGCAGGTTGAAATCCGTTATAACGAGGTTTCGGAAAAACTTATGCAGCCCGACATAGTGTCGGACCAGAAGCAGTACAGAGGTCTTATGAAGGAGCATAAGAACTTAACTCCCATAATCGAAAAATATAAAGAGTACAAGGCTGCCGAAAGTGCCATGAACGAGGCTAAGGCAATGCTCGACGAGAAAATTGACGATAAGGATTTCAAAGAAATGGTCGAGCAGGAGTATCTTGACAACAAGGCACGCCTTCCCGAAATTACCGAAGAACTTAAAATCCTTCTCATCCCCAAGGACCCCGATGATGACAAGAACGTCATTATGGAAATCCGTGGCGGTGCAGGCGGTGAGGAATCGGCACTTTTTGCACATTCGCTCTACCGTATGTACTCCATGTATGCCGAATCAAAGCGCTGGAAGACGGAAGTTCTCAGCTTAAACGAAACGGAGCTTGGCGGTATCAAGGAAATAAGTTTCTCCATATCGGGTGAAAACGCCTACGGCAGACTCAAGTTTGAAAGCGGTGTTCACCGTGTTCAGCGTGTGCCCGAAACCGAGTCACAGGGCAGAGTTCACACCTCAACGGCAACGGTTGCCGTTCTTCCCGAAGCGGAGGAGGTTGACGTTTCCATCAATCCTGCTGACCTGCAGATAGATACCTACCGTGCAGGCGGTGCAGGCGGTCAGCACGTAAATAAGACGGAATCGGCAATAAGAATAACTCACCTTCCGACAGGTCTTGTAGTTGAATGTCAGGACGAGAGAAGTCAGCACAAGAACAAGGATAAGGCTATGAAGGTGCTTCGTTCACGTCTTTACGAGAGAGAAGCGGCTGAAAGAAACGCCAAAATCGCAAGTGAGAGAAAGAGTCAGGTAGGTACGGGTGACCGAAGCGAAAGAATAAGAACCTACAACTTCCCGCAGGGAAGAGTTTCAGACCACAGAATAGGCCTCACCCTCTATAAGATAGAATCTTTTATGGATGGTGACCTTGACGAGATGATAGACGCTCTTATCACGGCAGATCAGAGTGAAAAACTTAAAGGCAGCGAAGAATGATAACAAAACACATAAAACCCGATAGTTTGCAGGAAGCGGCTGATATAATTGCATCGGGCGGCACGGTTATTTTCCCGACTGAGACGGTTTACGGTCTCGGCGCAAATGCTCTGGACAAAACGGCAGTTACCAAGATTTACAAGGCAAAGGGCAGACCTGCCGACAATCCGCTTATCGTACATATCGCCGACGTTTCACAGCTTGAAAACGTTGCAAGGGACGTGCCCAAAACGGCGTACGAACTTTTCAGGCGATACTCACCCGGTCCGCTGACCGTGGTATTAAAGAGAAAAGACACTATCCCTGCCGAAATATCGGCAGGGCTTGATACAGTTGCGGTGAGAATTCCCTCGCACCCTGTTGCAAACTCACTTATTAAACTTTCGGGCTGTCCGATTGCGGCACCCTCTGCCAACCTTTCGGGAAGGCCCTCCCCCACCTGCTACGCCCATGTCAAAGACGAGATGGACGGCAGAGTGGATATGATAATTGACGGTGGTGAAAGCGATATAGGACTGGAATCGACGGTGGTTTCTCTTGCGGGGGACGAGCCGATTTTACTCCGTCCCGGTGCAATAACTCTGCGTCAGCTTGAAGACGTGCTGGGCAGAGTGGAGTTGTCCCGCTCCATATTTGCGGAGTATGACGGCTCTGCAGCATCCCCCGGTATGAAATACCGCCACTATGCCCCAAAAGCAAAGGTGGTGCTTGTAAAAGGCTATGATTCCGAAGTGCGTTCTTTTATCAAAAGCAAAATACGCTCAAATGAAGGTTGCGGTGTACTCTGTTTCGACGGTGAGGAGGAGTTTTTCTGTGAAGCGGTAACACGTTCTTACGGAATCCCGTCAGAGCCGAGGACGCTTGCACACAATCTTTTTGATGCATTAAGATTTTTTGATTCAACACCCGTTTCTGTGATATACGCACGTGTTGCTGACGGCAACGGCATAGAAATGGCAGTCTTGAACAGACTTATCAAAGCGGCAGGTTTTACTGTAATAGAGGTATAATATGAAAATAATCGGCATCGTCGGAAGAAGCGGTACGGGAAAATCGTATATAAGCGCCTTTTTTAAAGAAAAAGGTGCACTTGTCATTGACGGTGACAAAATTGCGCACGCTCTTATGAAAGAGGGTCCGCTTGTAAATGAACTTGCCGATGCTTTCGGCAAGGATATCCTCTGTGAAAACGGCATTGACCGCAAAAAACTCGGGAAAATCGTTTTTTCCGACCCGACAAAGCTTGAAACGCTCAACAAAATATCACACGCCCATATATGCCGTGAATTTGACAGGCTTATTGCAGAAAGTGATGCCCCCTTTGCCGTGATAGATGCGGCGGCACTCATTGAAAGTGGGTATAAATGTGACATACTCGTTGCCGTTTTGTCAAACGATGATATATGCACAGAGCGTATTATGAATCGGGATAACATTTCAAAGGAAGATGCCTCATCCCGTCTCTCTGCCCAGAAAAAAGATGATTTTTATACCCAAAACGCAGACTATGTCATAGTAAATGACGGCAGAGACATTACACCTATTTTAAAGGAGATATATGAAAAAGCTATTTAGGCTGATAATATTCTTACTCGTCATATCGGCATTCGGCATATGTGCTGTTGCAAGGCTTTTTCCGCTTGAGTATAAGGAAATTATCGTTTATTATTCCGAAGAATACGACGTTTCACCCACACTTGTTGCGGCAATAATAAAAGCAGAGAGTAACTGGCAGACGGATGCGGTATCCTCCGCACAGGCAAAAGGGCTTATGCAGTTGTCCGACACCACGTTTGAATGGATAGCAAACGAAGACGAAGATATATTCGACCCCAAAACGAATATAAAATACGGCACTTTTTATTTTTCAAAACTTTACGCCACCTACGGTGATACAGACACCGCCCTTGCCGCATACAATGCAGGCAGCGGAAACGTGGACAAATGGCTGATTGACTCACGCTACAGTAAGGACGGGAAGAGTATAGATTCCACCCCCTACGGTGAAACCAACAGATATATGAGAAAAATAAATTTTTACGAAAAAATATACGACCTGATATACGAATTTTAGGAGATGATGACTTTGGAAAACAAAACAAAGGGCGAAATGCTTGCAGAAGAGTTATTCTACAAGCCAAAAAACGGATACGACGTTTTTGATGACAGCGAGATAGAAAAGGCTTATGCCTACTGCGAAGGCTACAAGGCTTTTATAGACGAATGTAAAACCGAAAGAGAATGTGTTGAAAAGGCAGTTACACTTGCAAAAGAAAAGGGCTTTACTCTTTTTGACAGAAGCAAATCGTACAAGCCGGGTGATAAGGTATACACCGTAAACAACGGCAAGGCAGCCTTCTTCTTTGTATTCGGTAAAAAAACGGTTGATAACGGCATTTACATTGCAGGCAGTCATATAGACTCGCCCCGTCTTGACTTAAAGCCGAGACCGCTTTATCAGGACCATGACCTTGCACTTTTCAAGACGCACTATTACGGCGGTATCAAAAAGTATCAGTGGACGACGATTCCGCTTGCCCTTCACGGTGTAGTTTGCAAGCCGGGCGGTGAAACGGTCAAAATCTGCATCGGTGAGGATGAAAACGACCCCGTTTTTGTACTGACCGACCTTCTGCCCCATCTTGCGCAGGACCAGGTTTCTGCAAAGATGTCAGAGGCAATCAAGGGTGAAAATATGAATATCCTCGTCGGCAGCAGGCCGTTTAAGGACGACAAGGCAAGTGAAAAGGTAAAACTTGCGGTTTTATCTGCACTCAATGAAAAATACGGTATCACCGAAAAGGATTTCCTTTCGGCTGAACTTGAAATTGTTCCTGTGGCAAAGGCACGTGACGTTGGTCTCGACCGCAGTATGATTGGTGCTTACGGTCATGACGACAGAGTATGCTCATACCCTGCACTGACCGCACTTCTTGATACACAAGCACCCGAGCACGGCATTATGACAATGCTTCTTGATAAAGAGGAAACGGGCTCAGACGGTCTTACGGGTATGAAGTCGCACTTTATGCAGTATTTCTTTGAGGAGATTGCAGAGAATCAGGGCGTATCCTACCGTGATATGTACCGTCATTCCGTATGCTTCTCGGCAGACGTTACGGCGGCACTCGACCCCAATTATCCCGAGGTTATGGATTTACGAAACTGTTCGTTCTTAAACTGCGGTGTGTCGGTAGGCAAATACCACGGTGCAAGAGGTAAGAGTTCAACGTCAGACGCTTCGGCAGAAGTTATGGCATTCGTGGCAGATACACTTGACGGTAAAGCACTCTGGCAGACGGGTGAACTCGGCAAGGTTGACCTTGGCGGCGGCGGAACGATTGCAATGTACGTTGCCCAGCTTGGCATCCCCACGGTTGATATGGGTGTCCCCATGCTGTGTATGCACGCCCCGTGGGAACTTGTGGCAAAGCTCGACGTTTACAGCACCTACAAGGCGTTCTATTCATTATTTAACAGGTAAATATAGCAGGGACAGAAATATGGAGAACACCAATCTAACACAAAACACAGAACCCACTGTACAAACATCGCAGAAAAAATCTAAAAAATGGCTTGCCTCGTTACTTTGTATCGTAGTGGCTGTTGCCGCTTTTATAATTCTATATCCGTTTTCTGAAAAAGACGATTTACAGAACTCAGATTCAAATAACCTTTTCTCTCAAGGGCTTACCCCAGTCTGTGTAGACGACAAGTGGGGATACATTAACGAGCAAGGTGATCTTATCATAGAACCTCAGTTTGACATGGTATTGAGCTTTTCAGAAAACGGTCTTGCACCCGTGTCATTTAACTACGAATGGGGCTACATTAATACGAATGGCAATTTCGTCATAGAGCCCCAGTTTGACACTGCAGAAAAATTTGCTAAAAACGGCCTTGCCCGTGTCAGAGCAGACAATAAACTCGGTTTTATTGACGAAAAAGGTGAGTTTGTCATTGAACCTCTATTTATGGGTGCAGGTGATTTTACAGAAAACGGTCTTGCCCGCGCCGCCCGCGCCGACAATGGCAAATATGGGTATATCAATAAAAAAGGGGATTTTGTTATAGAGCCTCAATTTGATTATGCGGAAGATTTTTTACAATGCGGTCTTGCCCGTGTTGAAATTGACTACAAGTGGGGCGTTATAAATGAGAGAGGAGATTATGTTGTCAACTGCGAATCTGACGTAGACATCAAATACATAACCAACATAAAACCGTATGATGACGGCTATATCGTTGTAACAGGAAGCGATAACTCTTATAACTCACACGGAAAAACGGCAATATTCAATTCAGACGGAGAACAAATCTTTATCGATTAAACAAATAAAAAACGGCATCACTTGATGCCGTTTTTCTGTTTCCAGTAGTTATTCATTTTCATCTGCGGGTCGTATGTGACCTCTTTACCGAGATATGACGGCGCTTCGAAGCCATTCGCCTCGTCTTCGCTGTCGAACTCAACCTCGGCATACATAAAAGTGTCATCCACCGCCGAACATTCGAGTTTAAGACCGCCCTCTAAATCGTACACCTTCATCGTTTTTACAATCGGTTCTTTGCCGACAAAGCGTATGATTTCTTTAGCAAAACTTTCGGGTATCTCGCTTTCGATTTCCTCACGGGAAAGGTGCCCCTCCCCCTTGAACGTGAGAATGTATCTTCCCCTGCTATGCCTGAGTCGCACGACGGGTGCGGTCGAAATATACCACGAATACGTCACCTTTTCCTCACAGGGCGTCAACCCTTCGGGAAAAGCGTCTATAAGCCATTTTCTTTCAATTTCCATAATTACTCCAGAATATACACCTTGATTTTTCTTCTGCCCCAGCTTATACACTCGTCATACGTTTCATAAAAAAGGTCTATGGTGTTGCCTTTAACGCCCGTATCCGCCGCAACGGCATAGCCGTAGACGTATTTTCCGTTTGCAGAAGTTATATACATTTTCGTGCCGAGCGGTATAACCTTTCTGTCAACCGCCACCTTGCCGTAGCCCACGGGCACACCCGTTGCCGTGACGTTTCTTTTATTTTCAAAATAGGTATAAGCCGACGAATTCATATCCATACAATATGAAAATTCATATCCGCCAACCGTGCCGCCGACACCCTTTTCTACGACTTCATTTACGGGGTTTTTCACAACCGTATCCGACGTCACCACGGATTCTGTAAGTTGTCCGTCAACGTAGGTGTTGCTTCTCTCTTCCCTGCGGATACCCTTTTCGCCTTTTTTCGTCGTTTTGGTTTTGCCTTTTTTGACGTATATACTGTCCTTCGTCACCGTCTCAAACGGAATTTCGGTGTCAACCTGCGTAGTGTCGTGCGTGACTTTATGCACCCTTACCGTCATTTCGTCGGTCACGGGTGCAGAGTCCTCAAGGTCACAGAAATCCTCTTCACCAAAAGTGATACCGCACTTTTCAAGCACCTCGCCCACCGTTTCGCAGGCGATGGACAGCGTTTTTTCCGTATCGCCGTACAAAACGGTCACGTCCTTGGCACGAAGCACCTTATAACCGTCCTCCACGGGCAGAAACGCATCGTTTTCGCTGAGTTTTATCCCGCTTTTTTTAAGAATTACGTCCTCATGCGAGCTGTATGAAAACACGGTCACGGTATTTTCTTCATCGTACACTTTATAACGGTCAGCCCCGACGAAATACACGGTTACGGAAACTGCAATTATTAACAGCACCGCCGATACGGCGTATAATATCTTTTTCTTCATGGTAACCCTCCCCAAGAATCAGGAATATTTTACCATAAATATAAATAACGGTCAAACCAAATGATTTGACCGTTTTCCTTATTTAAATATAATAAGTGCGATTATTTCGACAGTTTCTTCACCGATATTTTTAATCGAATGTTCCTGACCGCTTGTCGTAAGTGTAGTTTCGCCTGCTTTTAAGATGCGTTTTTCACCGTTATCGTTGAATTCAACCGTACCCGACAGAATGTGGAAAGCCTCCATCTCATTCTCGTGAACGTGAGCACCTATTGAGCAACCCTTTTCAAGCGTTATCTTGCCGAAAAGCCTGCCCTTGTCATAGAGTTCTTCTTTAGTGAGAAAATTCTCTATTTTAACGGTGCCGTCACCGCCCCTCATATTTTCGTTGAACTTTGTTTCGTATTCGTTTCTTATCATTGCCATTCCCCTTTGCAATATTTTGTCTTATTATATCATAAAAAATGGTTTTACAACAGCATTATTTACTGTTATAATAAGAACATAATTTTTACGGGGTGATTATTTGAACGGATTTACGTATTACGCTCCCACGAAAGTCTTTTTCGGGAGAGACTGTGTTAAGATGTGCGGTCAGGCGGCGAAGGAATTTGGTGCAACCCGTGTTCTCATCCACTACGGTGGACAGACCTGTGTGAAAAACGGGCTTCTCTGTGCGGTTGAAAAATACGTCAGTGAGCAGGGTCTCTTTTATATTACGCTCGGCGGTGCAAGGCCCAATCCCGTCTTGTCTCTCGTGCGTGAGGGTATAGACATCTGTAAACGTGAAAAAATCGACTTTATTATAGCGGTCGGCGGCGGAAGCGTTATAGACTCGGCAAAGGCAATAGCGCTCGGTATTGCCAATCCCGACCTTGATATATGGGACGATATATATGCAAGAAAGGTTGCCCCAACGGCATCAACACCCGTCGGCGTTATTCTTACCATTGCGGCGGCAGGCAGCGAAACGAGTGCAAGTGCCGTTATAACGGAGGATGAAACGGGTATCAAAAAGGGCTTTGGCAGCGATTTGAACAGACCCCGCTTTGCTTGTATGGACCCGTGTCTTACCTATTCGCTTCCCCCTTATCAGACGGCGTGCGGTATCGTCGATATAATGATGCACACTATCGGCAGATATTTTGCTTCAGGCAGAGGCAATGAGATGTCGGACAGAATTGCCGAACAGCTTCTTTCAAACGTCATCGTCTACGGCAAAATCGCAATGGACAAGCCTGACGATTACAAGGCAAGAAGTGAGATAATGTGGGCAGGCTCACTCTCCCACAACGGCCTTACGGGGCTTGGTAGTTCACAAGCTTTTGTCGTGCATCCGCTTGCACATCCGTTATCGGGAATATATAATGCAACACACGGTGCCTCACTTGCAGTATTATGGTGCAAATGGGCAAGATACGTCTACGAAAAGGATTGGGAACGCTTTGCCCAGTACGCCGTAAATGTATGGGCGTGTGACGAGGCGAGCCCCACGCTTGCGCTTGACGGTATAGAAAAGACAGAGACTTTCTTCCGTCAGTTAGGTATGCCTCTTTCCTTCTCGGAACTTGGTATCGGCATTTTATCGGAAGAAGAACTTATGTTGATGGCAGACCGCGTTACAGACGGCGGGACTAAAACAATCGGACACATTCCTCTCGGCTACGAGGACGTTATAAATATTTATCGCTCAGCGAATATATAAAAGGAGTATTGTATTATGGATTTATTAAGAGAAAAGAAATTGTTTGTTATGGATATGGACGGCACCATTTATCTTGGTGACAAAGTCATTAAGGGGGCTCCCGAATTCATACAGCGTGTACGTGATAACAATGCAAAGGTAATGTATTTTACAAACAACGCATCAAAAAACCCCGACCTCTATCTTGAAAAATTACACCGTCTCGGCTTTACGGCACACCGTGAAGAAATCGTAACTTCGGGTGACGTAACCGTAGGCTTTTTGAACAAGCACAGAGCAGGCAAAACGGTATATCTTATGGGTACTCCCGCACTTCACGAAACGTTTGAAAAAGCAGGCATCCACCCCGTTAAAGAGGGCGAGCCTGCAGATATAGTCGTAGTAAGCTTTGACACCACTCTTACTTACGAAAAACTCGACAATGCCTGCGCACTTATAAGAAACGGTGCGGAATTCCTTTCAACACATCCCGACATCAACTGCCCCATTGAAAACGGCTTTATGCCCGACAGCGGTGCAATATGCGCTCTCGTAACGCTTTCAACGGGTGTTGAACCCAGATACTTCGGCAAACCTAATGCCGAAACCGCTGAATACATCGAAGATTATTCGGGAATAGCACGTAAAGACACCGTTATGATAGGTGACAGACTTTACACCGATATTGCAACGGGCAAAAAGCACGGCATTACTGCCGCTTTCGTTCTTTCGGGCGAAGGCACGATGGAAGATGTTGAAAAGCTTGACGATTCAATGAAGCCCGATATCATCTTCGGTTCGGTAGACGATATCAGATGATTGAAATTCTAACTCACACACTCAAAGATACACTTATAACTCTGCCCTTTTTGTTTTTGGCATATCTCGTAATGGAGTATATCGAACACAAGGCAGAAAATCTGAGTGATTTTATAAAAAAATCCCGTGTTGCCACGCTTGTAGGCTCACTTTTCGGAATAATTCCGCAATGCGGATTTTCGGCATCGGCGGCAGGGCTTTTTTCGGGCGGTCTTATAACACCGGGTACACTCGTTGCGGTATTTCTTGCAACGTCGGACGAGATGCTGCCCATACTTATAGCAAAGCAAGCACCCGTGCCTATGATAATAAAGGTTCTTATCTTTAAATTCGCAGGTGCCGTGATAACGGGTTATCTTATCGACCTGTTATACAAACGCAAAAAAGAGAAAAGTATCCACGACCTCTGTCACGAAAGCGGTTGTCACTGCGAAGAACACGAGGGTGTGGTCATTCCTGCCCTGATACACACGGCAAAAGTGGCGGTATTTATATTTGCGGTCACCTTCATACTCACCGCCGTGATACACCACATCGGTGAAGATGCGCTTGCAGGCTTCATATTAAATAAACCTGTTATAGGCAATCTGCTTGCCGCCTTAATCGGCCTTATCCCCAACTGTGCGGCGTCGGTCGTGATAACCGAGCTGTATCTCAGCGGTGCAATGAGTGCAGGTGCAATGCTGTCAGGACTTTTCGTCGGTGCAGGCGTAGGACTTGCGGTGCTTTTCCGCACTAATAAAAATATTAAAGAAAATTTAATGCTGACGTTAACGCTTTTTGTATCGGGCGTCATACTCGGTCTGATTTTCGGACTTATTCCAATATGGTAAAATAAAAAACAGTCGTGAAGTTCACGACTGTTTTTATTTACATATTCCTTGACTTATCTGCACATGCCTTTACAGCCTGCATAATCGCATTTCTGAAGCCTGCCTCTTCAAGTGTGGCAACCGCTTCAATGGTAGTACCGCCGGGTGAACAAACCTCATCTTTAAGCTGTTCCGGATGCTTTGCCGTTTCAATCACCATTTTTGCTGAGCCGAGCACCGTCTGTGCCGCAAGTTCAAGTGCAACATCTCTCGGCAGCCCTTCACGAACACCTGCATCTGCAAGCGACTGTATGAACATATATACATATGCAGGTCCCGAGCCTGAAACCGCCGTCACGGCGTCAAACATACGCTCCTCCAGAACGACAGCCTTGCCAAGACCCGAGAATATCTCGGTAATACTCTTAAGCTCCCTCGCCGTCACGTTCTTTGACGGACAAAGCGCCGACATACCTGCGTTGACAAGTGCAGGAGTATTAGGCATAACTCGTACTATCTTCTGTTTTTCACCGAGTTTTTCTGCAAGATAAGAAATTTTTCTTCCTGCAACTATCGAAACTACCAGCGTATCGTCTGCAACAAGACCGCTTATCTCTTCAAGTACACCGTCAAGATATGCGGGTTTTACGGCAAGAATAAGCACGTTTGCCTTTGTTGCCGCCTCTTTATTGTCTGTAACGGTATTGATTTTGAGCTTTGATTTTAAAGGACGAAGCACCGCTTCACTGACGTCCGAAACCGTTACGTTTGCCGCCTCTGCAATACCGTTTGTGACTATACCCGTAGCAATGGCGCTGCCCATATTTCCGCCGCCGATTATGCATATATCCTTTTTGCCCGACAGCCTCTCATTGTAACTGAGTTCGTCCGTACTGACACCGAGTGCCGCCGCAAGTTTTGCACACGTTCCTTTCGAAACCGTGGTAAGCCCTCTTTCAAGCTGAGAAAGATAGCCTATCGAAAGCCCCGTTTCCTCCGCAAGTGCTTTGAGCGTCATCTTCTTTGACGCCCTTATCTTTTTTATATTCTGTCCGATGTTTTTACCGCTGCTACTTTTTCTGACGTTTTTCATAAAAACCAACCTCTAATTTTTTACTTACGTATTTTATTATATAGCAGTTTAAGTAAAAGTCAATCAGATTTTAGTAAAATTATTTTGCGACGTTATTACGGGTATTTCCGTCAAGAAAAGCCTTAATATTGTCCTCAACTATCCCCATAAGCCTCAGTCTTGTCTCGATCGGTGCCCACGCTATATGAGGTGTAACGGTGATGTTTTTTACGTTGAATAAAGGACAGTTTTCACTCATCGGCTCGGTCGTAAGCACGTCGATTGCCGCACCTGCTATCGTGCCGTTTTTGATTGCACGGACAAGTGCCTCTTCATCCATAACACCGCCTCTCGCCGTGTTGATAAAGTATGCCGTTTTTTTCATTTTTGAAAACTCTTTTTCACCGAACAGCCCCTTTGAAGCCTCGTTTAAAGGACAGTGTACCGTTATATAATCACTGTTTTCAAGAAGTGTATCAAAACCGCAGAACTGCACGTTTTCATTCTCTTTCGGAGTACGTGTATGCGCAAGCACCTTCATACCGAATGCCCTTGCAATTTCAGCAACCTTTTTGCCGATATTGCCGTAGCCGACAATGCCGAGTGTCTTACCGTCAAGTTCACACAGCGGGAATACGAAGGGTGAAAAAGTATCACTCCTTTTCCAGCCGCCTTCACGCACGAAAGCATCGTACTCTGCAGTGCGGTTACTGTGTGCAAGAATATACGAAAATACCTGCTGTGCCACCGCACTCGTCGAATAACTTCCCGCATTGCATACGGCGATACCACGTTCTTTCGCATATTCGATATCTATATTGTTGTAGCCCGTTGCGAAAAGGCCGATATATTTTAAGTTTTTTGCCTCTTTCATATTTTCTCTGTCAAGCACGGTCTTGTTGACTATAACCATATCAGCATCGGCAATACGTCCTGCCGTCTGTGAAGCATCGGTAAGGTCGTATATCTCCACATCTCCGTACTTCTTAAGATAATCCAGCGAAATATCCCCGTTTGTAATTGTTTTTGCGTCCGTGACAACAATTTTCACCTTAACGCCTCCCTAATTTTATTAAGTCAATTATACCGTTGTACGCAAAAATATACAAGTATTACCGATTTTTTTGCAGGTATAACATACCATTTTTTACCGCATGCCTAAAAAAATAAAAAAATGGCTATTTAAATACTAATTTTTATATATTGATTTTTACGAAAAATGTGATATTATGACATTTGGAGAGTTATATTTTTTAATGCGGCTCTCATATACGGTTAAAGTGATTAAATTTTATAATATACAAGGAGGCACAATATGGTTAATTTCGAACAGTGGAACGGCTTTGAAGGCCGTATGTGGAAAGAAGAAGTTAATGTAAGAGACTTTATTCAGAAGAACTACCGTCCTTACGACGGTGATGAGTCCTTCCTTGAAGGTCCTACAGAAGCAACTAATAAGTTATGGGGTGCTTTACAGAAGCTCCAGAAGGAAGAACGTGCAAAAGGCGGCGTTCTTGAATGTGAAACTAAGGTCGTAACAAGCCTTACGGCTTACGGTCCTGCTTACATCGACGAATCTCTCAAGGATGAGGAAAAGGTTGTCGGTCTGCAGACAGATAAGCCCTTAAAGCGTGCATTTATGCCCTACGGCGGTATCAGAATGGCTGAACAGGCTTGCGAAACCTACGGTTACACACCCGATCCCGAACTTCACAAGATATTTACGGAATATTGCCGTACACACAACCAGGCTGTTTTTGATGCATATACTCCCGAAATGAGACTTGCTCGTCGCAGCCACATCATCACAGGTCTGCCGGATACTTACGGTCGTGGCCGTATCGTAGGCGACTACAGACGTGTTGCACTTTACGGTATCGATCAGCTCATCAAGTTCAAGCAGGAAGACCTTGCTAACTGTGGTGACGGCACTATGATTGATGACGTTATCCGTCAGCGTGAAGAAATTGCACGTCAGATCGGTGCTCTTAAGGGTATGAAGGAAATGGCTGCCCTCTACGGCTTTGACATTTCACTTCCCGCTAAGGACGCTAAGGAAGCAGTTCAGTGGACGTACTTCGGTTACCTTGCTGCTGTTAAGACACAGAACGGTGCCGCAATGAGCGTTGGCCGTATCTCAACATTCCTTGACATCTATCTCCAGCGTGACCTTGATGCAGGTATCATCACAGAAAAAGAAGCGCAGGAACTTATCGACCATCTCGTTATGAAACTCCGTATGGTTAAGTTCGCTCGTATTCCTTCATACAATGCACTCTTCTCAGGCGACCCCGTTTGGGCAACAGTTGTTGTCGGCGGTACAGGTATTGACGGACGTTCAATGGTTACAAAGAACGACTACCGTTTCCTCCGCACACTTGAGAACATGGGTCCCTCACCTGAGCCGAACCTTACTATTCTCTATTCACCCAACCTTCCTGAAACATTCAAGAAGTACGCTTCAAAGATTTCTATTCTCACAAGCTCAGTTCAGTACGAGAATGATGACGTTATGAAGCCCTACTGGGGTGACGATTACTCAATCTGCTGCTGCGTATCTGCAACACAGACGGGTAAGGAAATGCAGTTCTTCGGCGCTCGTGCAAACCTCGCTAAGTGTCTTCTCTACGCTATCAACGGCGGTGTTGACGAAATGCTCCGTGAGCAGATAGGACCTGCTTACGCACCTATCACAGACGAATATCTCGATTACGACAAGGTAATTGCTAAGTTCGACACGATGATGGAATGGCTCGCAGGACTTTACGTAAATATACTCAACCTCATTCAGTACATGCACGACAAGTACTACTATGAAGAAGCTGAAATGGCTCTTATCGATACAGACGTTAGACGTTCATTCGCAACGGGTATTGCAGGCTTCTCACACGTTGTAGACTCACTCAGCGCTATCAAGTACGCTAAGGTTAAGACTGTTCGTGACGAAACAGGTATGGTTACGGATTACATCGTTGAGGGTGACTTCCCCAAATACGGTAACGACGATAACCGTGCAGACGATATTGCAGTATGGCTTCTCAAGACATTCATCGAAAAGATTAAGAAGCATCACACATACCGTGATTCAGAACCTTCAACGTCAATTCTTACAATCACGTCAAACGTTGTTTACGGTAAGGCAACGGGTGCTACACCTGACGGCCGTCTCGCATCGGCTTCATTTGCTCCCGGCGGCACACCGAGTTACGGTGCAGAGCAGAACGGTCTTCTCGCATCACTCAACTCAGTTGCAAAGCTTCCCTATCACTGGGCGCTTGACGGTATTTCAAATACGCAGACAATCAACCCCGATGCACTCGGTCACAGTGATGACGAAAGAGTTGATAACCTCGTTAACGTTCTTGACGGTTACTTCTCACAGGGTTCACACCACCTCAACGTAAACGTATTCGGTAAAGAAAAGCTTATCGACGCTATGGAACATCCGGAGAAGGAAGAATATGCAAACTTCACAATCCGTGTATCAGGCTACGCAGTTAAGTTTATCGACCTTACACGTGAACAGCAGGAGGACGTTCTTGCAAGAACATGCCACACCACACTTACTAAGTAATTTTTAATTGAAATAAATGCTGATTTTCGCGGCATACTACCGTGGGAATCAGCATTTTTAATAGGAGTAAAAATGGAAAAAGTTATCGGAAAAATTCATTCTTTGGAGACGTTTGGTCTTGTTGACGGACCCGGCGTTCGCTTCGTCGTGTTTCTGCAAGGCTGTAAGATGCGCTGTAAATACTGTCACAACCCTGAAACGTGGTCGTTTGACGGCGCTCAGGACAGAGAGGCGGGCGAACTTTTTGAGCACGTCTACCATTACAAAAGCTATTGGGGTAACGGTGGTGGCGTGACCGTAAGCGGTGGTGAGCCTCTGCTTCAGATAGACTTTGTGACAGAATTTTTCCGTCAGGCAAAACTTAAAGGCGTTCATACGACGATAGATACCGCAGGTCAGCCTTTTTGCGAAGAGCCCGAGTTTTTGGAAAAATTTGATAAGCTTCTCTCGTATACCGACCTCGTTATGCTCGATTTGAAAGAGATGGATGATAAAAAACATCGCTCTCTTACGGGATATACCAATGAAAATATCCTGAAACTTGCAAAATATCTGTCCGACAAGGGTAAGCCGATGTGGATACGTCACGTGCTCGTGCCCGGTGTCACGGATGATGAAAACGGTCTTAAAGAAATGGCAGATTTTATCGGCAGTCTTAAAACCGTAGAACGTGTTGAAGTTCTTCCCTACCACACACTCGGCCTGTTCAAGTGGGAAAAACTCGGCATCAAATATCCCTTGGAGGGTATTAAGTCGCCGACCGAAGAACAAGTAAAAAAAGCAGAAGAAATCCTGCAGATTTCAAAATACAACTAAAAAAATCCTCACGGTATACCGTGAGGATTTTTCATTTTAAGCAAAGGCTTTTAGTCTGCCGGAATTAGTGTTGCCGATATTTTAGTATGCCATTCTACGTCAAAATCAGGATTTTTCAAATGTATCCATCTGAAATAATCATAGATACTAATAAGTTTATTTTCTTCTACATAGTATATGCCCATTACAGGAACAGAATAAGCGCTGGTGACTTTATAGTAATAAACTATAGCTATCTTTCCATCCTCAGAGACCACTGGGGCTTCCTCAGGTCTGATATAATCACCAACACCTGTAAGGTCAAAATCCATTGGTATCATTTCTCCTGTTACAAGTGACTTTTTTGCCGACACCCTTTCATCTACGTTAAAATACAATATTTCTTCCTCATTTAGCATTGCCACACAACTGCCTTTACCTATGTATTCCAATGGTGTGTCATCATATACGTTTAATGCCCACAACTCATCATCCCAGGTCCTGCATATAAGCTTATCATCAACAACCCAAAAGTAATCCCTTAAGTTCTCTACGTAAGAAAGTTTGATAAATTCTCCGTTTTTATACTCGAATAAAACCGTTCCTAAATCATCTAGTACATAGGAAACCGTAAGAAAAATTCTGCCGTTTTCAGTATAGGCTATATCTTTAATATACGTTGTTCCAATCTTTTCTCCTAAAAATTCTGTATCAAACAAAAACTCTGTATTCCCTTGTTTATCAGTGAGATACACTTTACCTAAATTATTCTCATGGGTATCTTCAAATCCGGGTATTTCTTTTGATAGCCAAAGAACATCTTTTTCCTGCTCCTTACAGTATTGCTCAATCGGTATTTTATTGGTGTTTCCCGTTTTAAAATCAACAATGTTTGCTTCACCGTTTGAAAAAAACACATATTTGTAATCAATGAGATACTTTTCATTAAAATTCGTTCTGAAACGAATAAATGCAAACACACATGAAAGTATGACAATCAAAACAATTATGAAGATTATTGCTTCATAATTCTTCTTTATATTTTTCTCTTTCATCCTATATAGTCGCTCCTTTCAAAGCATCTTTACACTTCAATTTTACCGTTTTCATCACAAAAAAGGCTTTTAGTCTGCCGGAATTAGTGTTGCCGATATATCATTATGCCATTCTACGTCAAAATCAGGTTTTTTCAAATGTATCCACCTGAAATAGTCATAGATATCGATAAGTTTGTTTTCTTCTACGTAATATATTCCTATAGTCCAACCCTCTAAACCGGTGTCCCACGAAGAATTTACATAATAAATCAAAACTATATCCCCGTCTTTAGAAACAATCGGTGTGCGTTTAGGAACAATGCACCCTTCTTCCAAAGACTCAGGATCAAAATCCATATATATTAACGTTGGAGAATTTTCAGTTTCTTTGACCGACATTTTATGTTTCCGATTAAAACGCAATGCTTCCTCATCATTGAGATACACCAAGTAATCTCCGTATCCTCTATGTTCCGGCGGTATATCCTCAAAAAGATTTAACGCTATTATTTCTCCGATTTCATCACGGTTTTCAGGACACGTTGTAAATATGAGTTCATTTGCATTTACCGAAAAATAGGTCTCTACGTTACCGTCGTACAGTTTAACAAACTCTTGATTATCCGTATACTCAAACAAATATAAATCCTCGAAAAAATCCTTTAAATAGATATCACCGGCAGTAAATATAACTCTGCCGTTTTCGGTATATGCTATGTCATAAATATAATTAACCCCTGCTTTGTCCCAAAGAAGTTCAGTGTCAAAAATGACTTCTGTTTCGCCCGACTCATTGGTCAAACATACTTCTTTGACCTTTCTTTCTTCATCTCCATACCTTCGGTCAGTCGTTTGAAGCCATATAACAGATTGCTGTTCCTGCTTACAAAACTGTTCTATTTCAACGCTTGTTGTATTTCCTGTTTTAAGATTGATAATATTGGCTGTTCCTTCGTCAAAAAACACATATTTGTAATCTATGAGATACTTTTCAGTTAAATTCGCTCTGAAACGAATAAATGCAAACACACATGAAAGTATGACAATCAAAATAATTATGTAGATTATTGCTTCATAATTCTTCTTTATATTTTTCTCTTTCATCCTATGTAGTCACTCCTTTCAAAGCATCTCCACGCCTCAATTTACGGGGTTGTCAGTTAAATATTAAATCTGTTCTTATACGTTTTAAATGCTCCAAATTCGCTATAATCCATATTTATAAATTTTATAACTTCATTTGCAAAATCTATCCAATCCGCATCAGAAGGCAGAAACGTCCTGCCTACTCCGAAATACGTATACCCTCTTTTAAACGGAAGTGATACGTAAATGTACTTTCCGCTTATTTCATTCCATCCTATACTGAAGTGTTTTACTCCCTTTACTGCATTTTTAAAACCTTTAACTCCATAATATTTCTCCTCAAACGTATTTCTTCCGGAGAAATTCTTATAACACTCGTGTTTATCCCACTGTTCAATTCCGTATTCTATTTTTTGAGCAAGATCAACGTTAGTGTAAGGATATTTCAGTTCAATCGGGAAATAGGCAGTATTCCACGTTCTTTCAACAGTTCCATGTGGTAATTTCACAGGTTCTTTCGTTTGACTATAAGGAAATATTACAACGTTTTTTTCACTGTCAACTAACATTGTTATACTTCTTGAATCTTGTAAAGATATATTCTTTATATTCATAGCATAACTCCTTTCCTGTACCTCAATTTTACCATTCCCCGCAAAAGAAAACAACCTCGTAAACCGAGGTTGTTTTGATTATTTCATTGATTTGTGGGCTTTTTTGACGGCTTCAATAAAGCCGTCGGTTGAAATCGTGCAGGAGGAGCGTATTTCCGTCTCATTCTCATCGATTTTCTGTATTTCTTCTACCGTCTTACCCTCCATCCATGTTTCGAGGGCGTCTACCTGCTCATACCACTCCTTGCCTATGCCCGAAGCCTGCCTCATACCGTAATCGTCACCGAGTTCACGCTTTGAGTAAGCACTGCTTTCATCGGAGGAAAATGCACCTGCCGTATCAAACGTCCCCGTTGACTCAACACAGTCAAGACGTGCTTTATGCACCTTTCCGTCTTTGTCAAACGTAACCGCTGCGATGTAACTTTCAAGGGCGGTCTGCCCTGACGCCTCTGCACTTGCAGAGTAGCCCTCGTGCTTTACCGTAACACCGAGCCCCATAGCCATATTGTCGACCATATCGGTAACGGGTGTCTCGCCGAGCATATCGCTCTCGCCTGTCATATCCTCCTTACCGCACGCCGCAAAAGAGAGTGCAAGCGCAAGAACGAGTGTAATGATTATAAGTTTTTTCATAATCGGATTTCCTTTCAAAAAAGCTTTCAGCATTATTGTTTGCCCCACTTTGCAAAAATATACCTTATTTTTTCTGTGTCTTTATTATTGTAATAATATAATAAAAATGATATAATAAGATGTCTAATTATCGGAAGGAGACTGCGCATGAAAAGATATATATGCCTTATGCTTTGTCTTGCAATAATTCTCGTCTGCCCCACGTTTTCCGTACAGGCGGAGGATGACGGTTTTCTTTTCGTTTTAGGTGATGAAATTATTTTTGCGGACAGCAAAAATGCACCGTTTGCCGAAAAGACGAACGTGTATTTCCCGCTCGACTTTATTTTGCCGCTTATAAACACCTCCTACGTTATCGAGGAGGAAAGTCACGTTGTAAACGTGTTTTTCCGCAACGTTTCAATTGCATTTGATACGTCTTCGGGAATTGCACTTACAAGCGATAACAGAAACCTCTACGAATCGCTTCCCTATAAGGACGGGCGGTACTATATTTCAATGTCGCTTATCGCAAGGGAGGATGCGAGGATATTTACCACCCTTTCGGGCGGTATTTACAGGTTGAAGACCACCGCAAACACGGTGCTTGATGCCGATTTTAACAGACTTCTCATCACGATGCCGTCATCGGCATCACTAAGGGGCAAAACGCCAAAATATTATTTTGTCGCTTTCGGTGTGGGAAATCAGACGCAAAAGCAGTTAAATCTTGCATCGTCTCACAACTCACATCTGACGGTGTTTATCTCGGACAAGGATATACTTGATGCACCGATGAGCGTGTGTTCACTGATTGCATCGGGGGCAGACATCGGCATATACCCGTCGGATTCGTTTATGGCAAAGTCGCCCACCGACGCACAGATAGCAAATGAAATTGCCCGTATAAACGAAATGCTTTATCGGCTTACCCGTTCTTACGCTCAGGTCTGCGCCCTTAAAAGCAAATATAACGATAAGTGCGCCACACTTGCAGACGACGTGAAATCACTCGGTATGTCGCTCTGGTGCGCCTCACTCGTGCTGCCTGACGATTTTTCATCAAACGTATCTGCAAATAACGCCACAAAAATGTGGCAGAATATACAGCCTTTCATCACGTGGGATATGTGTGTGGAGCTTACGCCCACGTCACTTTCCACCTCGATATACGACTCGTTGCTTGACAGCACGAACGGTGTCACACGGATAACGGCAGGCAAAACACCTTTGAATTATGTAGAAACAATAGGGAGTTAAGTAATGACCAATGCAGTAATAAGTATTAAAAGTACTCAGAAATATGAGGGGGACCCTCAGCCTGCGGAGATAACCTTTATCACCGACGGTGATTATGAGCGCACGGAGGACGGTTGCGCCATAACCTACAAAGAGGGTGAACTCACGGGCTATCAGGGTGTCACGACTCACCTGAACATAGATTCTGAAAAAATAACGATGTGGCGCTCAGGCGGTGCAGGTGCGGACATGGTTTTCCAGAAAGGTGTACGCCACCATGCGCTTATGCAGTCACCCGAAGGGACGATTTCCTTCTGCGTGGTGACAAAACAGCTTGACAGAACGCCCATAGACAACGGTGAAGTGCTGTATCTCGATTATAACCTCGAAGTAAACGGCAATCTCATAAGTCAGAACACAATGGAACTTAAGATAGAATTTTAGGAGGATAAGATTTTGTATACCAATCCTGTTGCACAATCCAAAGAAACTATATCAAAAATGCTTGAAAATGCATTCGTAAAATGCGGTTTTGAACTGCCTGACGGTGATATCGAGGTATCACCCACGAAGGATGCCACCCACGGTGATTTTGCTTCAAACGTGGCGATGAAGGCTTCGAAAAAGCTTGGCAAAAACCCCCGTGAAATAGCATCGGCGCTTTGCGAAAATCTCGACATTGAGGACAGTTATGTAAGCAAGGTGGAAATTGCAGGCCCCGGCTTTATTAACTTTTTCCTGTCGGACAAGTACTATTCTGACGTTGTAAAGGCTGCCGTTACAGAGGGTGCCGACTACGGTAAGAATGATACGGGTGCAGGCAAAAAGGTTATGGTGGAATTTGTTTCGGCAAACCCCACGGGCCCCATGCATATGGGCAATGCGAGAGGCGGTATCGTAGGCGATACGCTTTCAACCGTACTTTCCTACAGCGGATACGACGTTACCCGTGAATTCTACGTAAACGATGCGGGAAATCAGGTTGACATTCTCGGCAAATGCCTTTCCGTTCGTTACATACAGCACTTCAAGGGTGAGGATGCAGCAGAATTTCCCGAAGACGGTTATCACGGCAACGACGTTAAGGTAATTGCCGCCGATTACGCCGCAGAGCACGGTGACAGCCTGCTCGAAGCGGATGCAGAGGTTATGGCAAAAGAACTTGTGACCTATGCTTTAAACCGTAATATTGCAAAAATGCAGTCCGACCTTAAAAAATACAAGATAGTTTACGACAACTGGTTCTATGAATCAACGCTTCACGTAAGCGGTTTCGTTGCCGACACGGTAGAATTTCTCCGTCAGAAAGGCGCACTTTACGAGAAAGAGGGCGCACTCTGGTTTAAGGCAACCGATTTCGGTTGTGATAAGGACGAAGTTTTAGTCAAGGCAAACGGTTTTTACACCTACTACGCCGTTGACATCGCATATCACCGCAACAAGTTTGAAACGAGAGGCTTTGATATGGTAATCGACGTGCTTGGTGCAGACCATCACGGTCATACACTTCGTTTCCCTGCCGTGCTTGATGCACTCGGCATTGATAAGAGCAAGCTTCGCTTCGTGCTCATTCAGCTCGTGCGTCTTATGCAGGGCGGTGAGGTTGTGAGAATGTCAAAAAGAACGGGTAAAGTCATATCTCTTGCCGACCTTCTTGACGAAATTCCCGTTGATGCGGCACGTTTCTTCTTCGATTACAAGGTTGCCGACAGCGCAATGGATTTTGACCTTGACCTTGCAGTCAAGCAGAACAGCGAAAACCCTGTTTACTACGTTCAGTACGCTCATGCGAGAATATGCAGTATAATCAAAAATCTTGAGGCAGAGGGTGTCGTGGCAAAGGATATTTCCGACGTTGACTTATCTCTTTTAAGTGCAAACGAGGAGAGAGAACTTATCAAACTTATCGCCTCCTTCCCCGATGAGATTCTCACTGCGGCAGAAATGCTTGAACCCACACGTATTTCACGTTACTGTACGTCGGTAGGTGCGGCATTCCACAAATTCTACGGTGCTTGCTACGTAAGAAACGAAAATGAGGCGCTTATGCAGGCAAGACTTGCACTTTGCCTTGCCGCAAAGCAGGTCATCAGAAACTCACTTGACATCATAAATATTGATGCCCCCGAAAAGATGTAGGAGAATATAATGAAAAAATTCATTTCCGTATTACTTGCAGTAATTATGCTTTTGTCCTTTACGGTGACGGCTTTTGCAGAGGATACTTTGGAAACTCCCGATGCATCTTCATACGAAGGCTACGAACTGTTTGAATATCTGCTTGATTTCTATCTTGAACACCACGTTTTTCAGCCGGGTGAGGCAGACGTTTTAAGGACGATTATAATAAATCTCATTAACAATCACCCCGAAGTGCTTGAAGAGATAATTTATTATCTTATGAAAAGCGCAGACCCGTACAGCCAATATTTTTCGGCAGAGCAATACGAAGAATTTATGTCGCCCACCACCTATTACGGTATCGGTATAACGGTTGAATACGCCGACGGCTACATATGGGTGGACGAGCTTGATTCATCGAGCCCTGCGGCACAGGCAGGTGTAAATGTGGGCGACTATATTTACTCTGTCGACGGCAAAAAGGTTGCCAGTATGGTATACGAAGACGTTACCGCTATGATAAGGGGTGACGAGGGCACCACCGTAAGAATGGGCTTCTACCGTAACGACGGTGACGGCGGCTACGTATACGAGGTTGATATAACCCGTGCAAAGATTACGAGTGATTCCCTCTCCTGCTACTTTACAACCGACGAAAACGGAAAGACAATCGGTGTGGCAGAGTTAAGAAATTTCAAGAGTTATCTCGTATACTTCCATTTCGTTAACTTCCTTGAAAACGCTGTTGAAATGGGCGTTTCTGACCTTATAATCGACCTGCGTGGCAATCTCGGCGGCAGCCTTTCGGTTTGTCTTGATATGATAAACTGGCTCACCCCTGCAAAAAGTAAGCCTCTTTGCATAATAACCGTTCCCAAAACAGGTGAGCGCACGGTATACAGTTCAACGGGCAGAGGTCTTAAATTTGATAATATCTGCGTGCTCGTAAACGAATCGTCGGCATCTGCTTCAGAACTTTTTGCAAAGTCTTTGCAGGACAACGGCTATGCCACGATAATCGGCTCGACCACCTTCGGCAAGGCAATCGGTCAGACCCAGTATCAGCAGGAGGACGGAAGCGTTATCTCGCTTTCCGATTTCGAGGTGCTCTCCCCCAAGGGCACTCACTATAACGGAATAGGCGTTATCCCCGATATCGAGGCTGTCGCACCCTATACGCAGGAGGTTACAAGGTCGTTTGAATACCTCAACACCTCAAACTACAAAGAGGCTAAGAATTACGCCGAAAACGACGTCGTCTACGCACTTGAGCAGAGGCTCGTTTTACTCGGCTACCTCAAAACTGCCGACAGAGTGTTTGACAAGGATACGGTAAACGCATTGTGGAATTATCAGGAGAGAAATAATCTCGAATGTACCGCAACGCTTACACTTGAAACACTCGTAAGCATAACCGATACGGTAAATCTTGTAAAACTGTTTGGCGAATATAAAGACGATGCTATGATAAAAGCAATGGACATTATATCAAAATAATGTTGATTTTTAGGCATCAATGTATTATTATAACAATAGAAATATATCACAGGAGGAAATAACTATGGCTTTTGTAATTAACGACAGTTGCTTAGCATGCGGTGCTTGTGTTGACGCTTGTCCCGTTGGTGCTGTAAAAGAAGGCGATCCCATCTACACAATTGATGAGGCTGAATGCCTTGACTGTGGTGCTTGCGCAGGCGTATGCCCCGTTGGTGCACCCGTAGAAAAGTAAAAGAAACCACCCTGTTTCTTACAGGCGGTACATACAGTACCGCCTGATTTTTTTAACAAGGATAATTTATATGGATATACTTTCTGACGAAACAATTGACGACCTCATGCTTGGTGGTCTTAAACTCATACAAAAGAAAAAAGGCTTTAAATTCGGTGTCGACGCCGTTTTACTTGCCGATTTTGCCTCTTGTAAAAGGGGTGACAAGGTATGTGAACTCGGCAGCGGAAGCGGTATCGTCTCAATTCTGTGTGCCCACCACTACAATGCAAGGGTGGATGCACTCGAGATAATGCCCGAATATGCCGATATGGCAAGCCGAAGCGTTGAGGGGAATAACCTTGAGGACAGAGTAAAAATTTACTGCTGTGATATGAAAAATGCAACCTCTGTACTCTCCCCCTGTCAGTACGACTGTGTCGTGACCAATCCGCCTTACAAAAAACTTGATGCGGGTGAAAACTGTGCACAGTATGACCGTGCCTGCTCAAGAAGTGAGTTATGCGCAACGCTTGACGACGTTGTAAAAGCTGCCTCCCTTCTCATAAAAAACGGCGGTAAACTCGTTATGGTACACCGTCCGCAAAGGCTGACGGACATAATCCTTACACTTGAAAAATATAAGTTTTACATAAAAAAACTGCGTTTCGTCGCATCTAAAAAGGGTGATACACCCGTTCTGCTTCTTTTAGAAGCAAAACAGTACGTGAAAAGCGATATGCTTGTCCTGCCCGAACTTATATTGTATAATGATGACGGCAGTGAAACCGAAGAAACAAAAAGGATATACAGGAGAACTCAGATATGATAATAGAAAGACCTGCATTATATCTTGTAGGAACGCCCATAGGAAATCTTGACGATTTTTCGCCCCGTGCCGTAGAAATACTGTCGGAATGTGATTTTGTGGCGGCTGAGGATACGAGGGTTGCGGCAAAACTTATGTCGGTTTTTGATATTCACAAGCCGTCGGTATCCTATTTTGAGCACAATGCAGCACAGAGGGGTCCCGAAATAATAGAAAAGTTAAAATTAGGTCAGTGCTGTGCACTCGTTACCGATGCAGGTATGCCTGCAATCAGTGACCCCGGTGAAGCGCTTGTAAAGCTGTGTGCGGAAAATGATATTCCCGTTCACTCCGTACCCGGTCCGAGTGCCGTGGTAACTGCACTTGCAATGTCGGGGCTTTCGACCTCACGGTTTACCTTTGAGGGTTTTTTAAGTGTCAACAAAAAATCCCGTATGGAGCATCTGAGCCTTATAAAAGACGAGTATCGCACTATGGTGTTCTACGAGGCACCCCACAAACTCCGCAAAACCCTGCGTGATTTTGCGCAGACCTTCGGGGATGAACGTAAAATCTCCATCTGCCGTGAACTTACCAAACTTCACGAAGAGGTGATACGGACAACCTGTGCAGGTGCATACGATTTATATAAGAATACCGAGCCGAGAGGCGAATTTGTCCTCGTCGTAGAGGGTAAGCAGACCGAGAATACACCCGAAATTTCACTTGAAGATGCGGCAGACGCCATTCGTGAAAGATACTTATCGCTTATAGCGGAGGGTATGGGCAAAGCCGATGCCATGAAGCAGACTGCGACGGAATTTGGCAGAACCAGAAACGAAATTTATCCGATATGTATGAGAAAGGATTGATAATATGCGTGCAAGACCGAGAAAAAATCTTGATAAACGTATGGAAGCATGCAAGGCATACCTTCCCGAAAACCCCGAAGCACTCAAAGGCAAGTGGCGTGAGAAATTCGGCAAGGCTGATGCACCGCTTCACGTTGAAATAGGCTGCGGAAAAGGTAAGTTTATTAACGAGCTTGCCCTGCAGAATCCCGATACGCTTTATATTGCAATAGAAAAAATACCGAGTGTACTGCTTCTTGCACTTGAAAAAGCGGTTGCGGCAAAGCCTGACAACCTTCTCTTTTTAAGCTATGATGCGGCACTTTTGGGTGAAGTCTTTGATACGGATGAAATAGACAGAATTTATCTTAACTTTTCTGACCCGTGGCCGCCCAAAAAGCAATGGAAAAGAAGGCTTACGCATCAGCGTCAGCTTGACGTATACAAGCAGTTTCTTAAAAAGGACGGCGAGATTATTCAAAAGACGGACAACGTACCGCTTTTCGAGTTTTCGGTATGCGAACTTTCAAAAAACGGCTTTGTAATCGAAGAACTTTCGACCGACCTTCATAAAACCGACATTCCAAACATTATGACGGAATACGAAACACGCTTTTCCGAGGCAGGTATCAAAATAAACCGTCTCGTTGCAAGGCTTAAATAACGAAAAAACGGAAACACTTATCTTTAGAAAGGATAGGTGTTTTTTATGTCAGAAAATAAAGACAAAAACGGTTTTGAACCCTGTGGGGCGACAATAGGCAAAATTCATTGCATAACCATTGCAGGTCAGGTGGAGGGACATATCCGTCTTCCGCAGGACACAAAGGCAACGAAATACGAAAAGCTTCTTCCCTCTCTCGTATGGGCAGAGGAAAACCCCGACATTGAAGGTGTGCTGATTCTTTTAAATACCGTCGGCGGTGACGTTGAGGCAGGTCTTGCCATTGCAGAGCTTATCAGCGGTATGAAAAAGCCGACGGTTTCCCTCGTTCTCGGCGGCGGTCATTCAATAGGTGTACCCCTTGCCGTATCGGCTGACGTTTCATTTATCGTGCCGTCTGCGACAATGACGATTCACCCCGTTCGCACATCGGGCACCGTGATAGGCGTTTCGCAGGCATTTGACTATATAAAAGAAATTCAGCACAGAATAAACGATTTTATAGTGCGTCATTCAAGCATAGACAGAGATAAACTCGAAAAATATCTCTTTTCCACCGAAGTGCTTGCAAACGACGTCGGAACCGTGGTTGACGGCAAGCAGGCGGTCGACGACGGACTTATAGACAGACTGGGTTCACTTTCAGAGGCTATAGAGGCTTTAAAAGAAATGATGTCATAAACTACTTTATTTAGATAATAAAATATGATATATTTATATATTGGAGGGTTATAATGACATACGTCGGTGCATGTATTATGGGCATACTCCAGGGGATTACGGAATTTCTGCCCGTTTCAAGTTCGGGGCATCTTGCAATATTTTCGCAGGTGTTTGGCTTTTCTCCCCCCGGTGAACACGATTTGCTTTTTGATATAATGCTCCACCTCGGCACACTTATCGCCGTTTTTATCGCATATTACGGTGATATACTTGACGTTATAAAAGAATTTTTCCTCTCTGTTAAAGATATATTTACGGGGCAATTTTCTTTTAAAAGGATGTCCCCCTCTCGCAGATTTCTTTTTATGATAATACTTGCGACGCTTCCTCTCGTGCTTATATTGCCGTTTAACGACGGCATTGAAAAAGTGGCAAACACGCTGTGGCTTGTCGGCATTTTCCTTCTTGCAACGGGATTTTTACTGCTCTTGTCAGACAGTATTATAAGGGGAAACCGCAGAGAGAATAATACCACCTGCACTAATGCACTCACTGTTGGTCTGTTTCAGGTGCTTGGCACCCTGCCCGGCATTTCAAGAAGCGGTGCAACCATAACGGGCGGTCTGCTTTCGGGTTTTGAGCGGGAGTATGCGGTTAAATTTTCGTTTATAATGTCAATACCCGCAGTGCTCGGGGCAAGCCTTCTCTCATTTTTTGACGTGATAAAGGGAAACACGGTGCCCGATGCAACTGTCGGTATGTACGTTGCAGGCATAGTCACCTCAGCCGTATCAGGCTATCTGTCAATACGCTTTCTGCGTATGATTTTAAAACACGATAAATTCAAATATTTTGCATATTACTGCTTTGGAATGGGTGCATTCGTAATCATCCGAAGCATTTTAAGGAGTTAACATGGCTCAGACAAAGAAAAGGACGGCGGCAAAAAAGCCCGCATCCAAAAAAACAACCACACAAAGTAAGAAGGCGCCCGTAAAGGAGCAGACCTTCTATCAGAAAAACCACGCTCTCTTTATCCAGATATACGGCGTGCTCATATGTGCATACGCCGTTTTTCTGGCACTCAGCCTTTTTTCGTCGCTGACGGGCACCGTGGGGGGATTTTTTAAACAGTTAACCCTCGGTCTCTTCGGCGGAATAGGCTACACTATGCCCTTCGTCCTCTTTTACATAGGCGTACATATGGGTATGACGGCAGAAAACAAGAAATATTTGAGAACGAATATTGCACTTTTCCTCGCCATGATTTTTGTCGGCGTTATCCTGCATCTTTTCGTGGTGGATTCTTTCCCGTCAAAGAACGTAATTGAACTTTTCAATTACTCATACAAGCATATTTTGTCAGGTGGCTGCATAGGCGGTCTTATTACGGCGTGTCTTAACAAGCCTCTCGGCAAAGCGGGTATTGCGATAATATTCGGCGCAGTTCTTATAATCTCGGTCATTCTGCTTTTCGACACGACCGTTGACAGAATGGTGGAGGCCGTAAAGGGTCTTTTCCACAGAGAGCAGGACGATGAATATGAAGAAAGTCACGAGACCGACCCCTCATTTACATACGAAGCAAACGACCTTAAGGATTATGAGACTGCTTTCCCGAAAACGCCACGCAGAAGACGTCAGATTGACTTTGATATTGACTCGGACAAGCCGAGTGAAAACGACCTTGATGCAATTTTTGCAAAGGACAAGTTTAAAACGGACGGTTCAAAGCAGGTGTTCAAGGGAACTGACAGTTTTGAGGACGTACCCGCAGAACCGCTGACCTCTTCACTCGAGCCTCCGAAAATGACAAAGCAGGAGCTTGCTCTCGAAGAGAAAAAGGTAAAAGAACAAATAGAAAGCGAAGCGGAAGCACCCGTAAAAAAATACGTATTCCCTCCCCTTTCACTTCTCACACCCGACAGACAGGGTACATCGGGCGGTACGTCGGAGCTTCAGGTGACGGCAGAAAAAATCGTCTCAACCCTCAAATCCTTCGGTGTTGAAACACAACTTACCGACGTTGCTCAGGGGCCGACGGTAACTCGTTATGAGCTTGCACCCAAAGCAGGTGTAAAGATAAGCAAAATAACGGGACTTGCCGACGATATTGCCCTTTCACTTGCGGCATCGGGCGTTCGAATTGAAGCCCCCATTCCGGGTAAAGCAGCTGTCGGTATAGAAGTGCCCAATAAAAACGTAAAAACGGTTTATCTGCGTTCACTTATCGAAAGTGACACGTTTAAGAATGCAAAAAGCAAGGTTTCTTTCTGCCTCGGTAAAGACCTTGGCGGTGAAAAGATAATTGCTGATATTGCCAAAATGCCCCATATGCTTATAGCAGGCTCAACTGGCAGCGGTAAATCGGTGTGTATCAACTCGCTTATTGTAAGTATTCTCTACAACGCATCTCCCGAAGACGTAAAACTCATTATGATTGACCCCAAGGTTGTCGAGCTCGGCGTATACAACGGTATTCCGCATCTTATGCTGCCCGTTGTGACAGACCCGAAAAAAGCATCGGGCACACTTGCGTGGGCAGTCGGTGAAATGACAAAGAGATACCAGCTTTTTGCTGAAAACAACGTCCGCAATCTTGCTGGCTATAATGCACTCTGCGAGAGTACGGATGACATGGTAAAACTCCCGCAGATAGTCATCATTATCGACGAACTTGCAGAACTTATGATGGTTTCGCCCCACGAGGTTGAAGATTCGATAAACCGTCTTGCCGCACTTGCCAGGGCGGCAGGAATGCACCTCGTCGTTGCAACACAGCGTCCGTCAGTTGACGTTATTACGGGTGTTATCAAGGCGAATATCCCCACGAGAATTGCCTTCTCCGTATCATCGCAGGTCGATTCAAGAACTATTCTTGATATGGGCGGTGCTGAAAAGCTCATAGGCAGAGGCGATATGCTCTACTGCCCCATCGGTGCACCAAAACCCATTCGTCTGCAGGGTTGCTTTATAAGTGATAAAGAAATTGAAGGCGTCGTAAACTTCATCAAAAAGCAGGGCGAAGTAAAATATGACGACAGCGTAATGGAAGAAATCGACAGATGTGTCCGTGAAAGCGACACGAAGGGCAAAAAAGGCTCTTCTGCTTCATCTGACGGTGATTCTGATGAGGACTCAATGCTCGATGCTGCAATAGACGTTGTCGTGGAATGCGGACAGGCGTCAACCTCACTTTTGCAGAGGCGCTTGAAACTCGGCTATGCGAGGGCGGCAAGAATCGTTGACCAGATGGAAGAACGCGGTATAGTCGGCCCGTCACAGGGTTCAAAGCCCCGTGAAGTGCGCATCACGAAAACTCAGCTTTACGAAATGCGTATGAGGCAGGATGCGGCGGCAGAATCCGTCGACCAGATACATTCAGAAAACACAGAAATATAGTAAAAAGCAGGTTTTTACCTGCTTTTTTTGTTGCATTTCTGTTTTTTTAGGATTATACTCTTTAAGGTAATATTTAAATAAGAGGTGTTATTATGCAACTTTTGGTTATCGTGCTTAACCGCACGGAAAAACTTGAAGACCTGCTTTCATCCTTTTCGGACCACGGCATAATGGGTGCTACGATTATCGACAGCACCGGTATGGCTAAGGTTATGGGTGAAGTCGGTGAACACAAAATTCTCGCTTCACTTTACGAACTGCTCAATCCTGAAAGGGCAAAAAGCAAAACTATATTTGCAGTAATTGAAGAGGATAAGCTTCAGGCGGCAAAAACTGCAGTTAAGGAAGTTCTCGGCGGATTCGATGCACCCAATACGGGCATCCTCTTTACTCTGCCTGTTTCATATGCGGAGGGGCTGAGAAAGAAAGATGAGTGAGACCACAGTTCTTCTGACCATCGCCCTTATGATAGGTGGCGGTGTTCTTTTCGGCAGACTCGCTAAGTTCTGCCACCTTCCCAACGTTACGGGTTATATTGTTGCAGGCCTTATACTCGGCCCCTGTATGCTCAATCTTATAAGTGCAAATTCGGTGGAGCATCTTGGTATAATTGCAACCGTTTCTCTCGGATTTATAGCCTTTTCGATAGGAAACGAATTTAAAATTTCATTTTTTAAAAGAGTGGGTAAAGCACCTATCGTTATAGCGTGTCTTGAATCTCTTTTCGCGGTATTATGTGTGCTTATTGCACTCGTTGTTGCCGATTTAATTTTCGGTTTGACGCTGGATTTACCTGCCATGCTCGTGCTTTCCGCAATTGCAGCGGCGACCGCACCTGCGGCAACTATTATGGTAATAAAGCAGTACAAGGCAAAAGGTCCCATGACGGAAACTCTGCTTGCGGTCGTTGCAATCGACGATGCAACCGCAATTATGCTTTTCGGTATATTCGTTGCCATTGCACAGATGCTCACCGGTCAGGGTGACTCAAGCATTGCCATGCAGCTTTTAAAACCTGTATGGGAAATTTTCGGCGGTATTATATGCGGATTTATTCTCGGTCTTGTTTTTGCCATACCTCTGCGTTGGTTTAAAAAAGACGGTAACAGGCTCATTCTGACAATAGGCTTTATTTTCCTTGCACTTGGTCTTGCCGACGTTATCGGCGTTTCCGACCTGCTTATGTGTATGGCAATGGGTGCGGCGCTTGCAAACTTTTCAACCGAATTCGTACACATTGCGAAGTTGTGTGACGGATTTACGCCGCCGCTTTTCCTGCTCTTTTTCGTGGCAAGCGGTGCTGAACTCGACGTGTCCGTTCTGCCCACCGTCGGCATCGTCGGTGCAATATACGTCATATTCCGTGTAATCGGTAAATACGTCGGTGCATACACAGGCTCGGTAATTTGCCATTCGGCAGAACCCGTAAAAAAATACCTCGGTCCTGCACTTGTGCCTCAGGCGGGTGTTGCAATCGGTCTTTCGCTTATTGCCACACAGGTCGTTCCTGCATACGGTGCACAGATTCGTGCCATAATATTATGCGGTACGCTTATATATGAACTTGTCGGCCCTGCGGTTGCAAAATGGTCACTCAGCAAGGCGGGCGAGATATCGGGAAAATAATTTTGCCATAAACGCCGTAATATGTTATAATATTTTTATCTTTTGATTTTAAGGTGATATTATGAAAAAATTTTTGTGTATAATAATGGCTCTCGTTATGATTTTTTCTCTTGCCGCTTGCGGAAAGAAAATCGTCGTTAACAAAAAACCTCACGTTGAGCCGGGCGATATGGTTTATGACCCGTCCGAAATAATTGTAAATGAAGAAACTTTCAGTTACTGCGGTGTGGAATACGAACTTGTCGATCTCGCAGAAACTCTTTTGATGGACTATAACAGCGAAGCTGCAATCAACATAGTCTGCAAGGAAGCGTATACAGACAATGCAAACAATCTTGCCCTTTCTCTTGAAGAAATGGGATTTACTTACACCATAAACGGTGTCAGCCCCGAAGAAAACACTTCTGAAGAAGAAACATCCACAGTTGTTGCTGAATAAAAATAGCCTCCGTGTCCATAATAAGACTCGGAGGTGATTTTTTATGGAAAATCAGAACAGAAACCAGAACAACAACCAGAATAAGAATCAGAACAACAATCAGAACAAAAACAGCAATCAGAACAAGAATAAGAATAACAATTCAGATCGTATATTCTAAAAATAAAAAGGCTTTAGCATTTTTGCTAAAGCCTTTTTGTTTTATATCTGCTCTAAAATCTTCGCTGTCATTTCTTTGCATGAAAGCGGTGTGGCATCGGAAGTGCCGAGAATGTCAGCCGTTCTCCAGCCTGCAGCAAGCACGTCGTCTACTGCCTTTTCGATGCATCTTGCCTCTTCTTCAAGGTCGAAGGAGTAGCGAAGCATCATAGCCGCTGAAAGAATGGTCGCAATCGGATTTGCCTTACCCGTACCTGCAATATCGGGTGCAGAGCCGTGAATAGGCTCGTACATACCGCACTTGGAATCACCCAGCGATGCAGAAGGAAGAAGACCGATAGAACCTGTAATCTGTGAACTTTCGTCCGAGAGAATGTCACCGAACATATTTGACGTTACCACAACGTCAAACTGTGACGGATTCTTGATAAGCTGCATAGCAGCATTGTCAACGAGCATATCGACACATTCAACCTCGGGGTAGTCCTTTGCAACCTTGTGCACAACCTCTCTCCAGAGACGTGAGCTTTCAAGAACGTTTGCCTTGTCTATGCTTGTGACCTTTTTTCTGTCACGCTTCATAGCGGTGTCAAACGCCGCTCTTGCAATTCTTTCAACCTCGAACTCGCTGTATGCCTCGGTGTCGTATGCTTCGGGACCGAACTGACCGTCACGTCTGCCTCTTTCACCGAAGTAGATACCGCCCGTAAGTTCTCTTATCATAACGATGTCAACGCCCTTTTCAACTATGTCGGCACGGAGCGGACATTCAGCTGAAAGTGCAGAATAAAGCTTTGCGGGACGGATATTTGTGTAAAGACCGAGTGCATGTCTTATGCCGAGAAGCGCCTTTTCGGGACGAAGATGACCGGGAAGTGTATCCCACTTGGGACCGCCTACCGCACCGAGCAGAACGCTGTCGCTTGCCTTACAGCCTGCAACCGTTTCATCGGGCAGCGGAACGCCCGTTGCATCAATCGCACAACCGCCCATAAGATATGCTTCGTAATTGAACTTGTGACCGAATTTTTCGCCCACCTTGTCGAGAACTTCACAAGCGCTCTCAACTATTTCAGGGCCGATACCGTCACCCTTAAGAAGTGCTATTTTATATTCCATGGTATCCTCCTACTTTATAAGACCCGATTTGATGGATTCGATAAGACCGCCTGCCGTGATTATATTCTGGATAAATTCCGGGAACGGTGAGGTCTTGAATTCTTCGCCTGTTGTAAGATTTTTTATAACGCCTGCATCCATATCAACAGAAAGCTTGTCGCCTTCATTGATAGCGTCAACCGCTTCGGGACATTCGATAATCGGAAGACCGATATTTATTGAGTTACGGTAGAAAATTCTCGCAAAACTCTTTGCAATAACAAGAGCAATTCCGCTTTCCTTGATTGCAATGGGTGCGTGTTCTCTTGATGAACCGCATCCGAAGTTGAAGCCTGCAACCATAATGTCACCCTGCTGTACTCTTGACGTAAACGTTGCATCAAGGTCTTCCATACAGTGTGAAGCAAGTTCTTTTTTGTCTATCGTATTGAGATATCTTGCCGGGATGATAACGTCTGTATCAACGTTGTCGGCGTATTTTATAACTTTTCCGTCAAATTTCATTTTACATTACCTCCTTAGGCTGTGATATCTTACCCGTTATAGCACTTGCCGCAGCAACTGCAGGGCTTGCAAGATAAACTTCGCTCTTGGGATGACCCATTCTGCCTACGAAGTTACGGTTTGTCGTTGCAACTGCACGTTCACCCTCTGCAAGAATGCCCATATGACCGCCGAGACACGGACCGCAGGTAGGTGTTGAAACTGTTGCGCCTGCTTCAATAAATATCTTGAGAAGGCCCATTTCCATAGCCTGCATATAAATCTTCTGTGTTGCAGGAATTACGATTGTATGAACGCCCTTCTTGACCTTCTTGCCCTTTAATATCTCTGCGGCAATAACGAGGTCTTCAAGTCTGCCGTTAGTGCAGGAGCCGATTACAACCTGATCAATCGGAACGTCACCGATTTCATCAAACGTGCGTGTATTTTCGGGAAGATGCGGGAAAGCAACCGTAGGCTTGATTTCCGAAAGGTCGATTTCGTAAACAGCATCGTATTCAGCATCATCGTCAGCCTTGTAAACAACGGGGTCTTTTCCGCCTGCTTCTCTGATAAATTCGAGTGTCTTTTCGTCAACTTCGAAAATACCGTTCTTTCCGCCTGCTTCAATAGCCATATTTGCCATACACAGTCTGTCACTTACGGAAAGTGTTGAAACGCCTTCGCCCGTAAATTCCATTGATTTGTAAAGTGCACCGTCAACACCAATCATACCGATGATGTGAAGAATAACGTCCTTACCGTAAACGTACTGTGAAAGTTTGCCTTTAAGTACGAACTTTATTGCGGAAGGCACTTTGAACCATGCCTTACCCGTTGCCATACCGCACGCCATATCCGTTGAGCCTACGCCCGTCGAAAATGCGCCGAGTGCGCCGTATGTACAGGTATGTGAATCAGCACCGATAACGATGTCACCGCTTACTACAAGACCTTTTTCGGGGAGCAGAGCGTGTTCTACGCCCATTTCGCCCACGTCATAATAATTTGTGATGTCCATTTCGCCTGCAAAAGTACGGCACATCTTGCACTGCTCAGCAGCCTTGATGTCCTTATTGGGTGCAAAATGGTCCATTACCATTGAAACTTTTTCTTTGTTGAATACCTTGTCAAGATCAAGCTTTTTAAACTCTCTGATAGCAACGGGGGTGGTAACGTCATTACCGAGTACCATATCCACGTTTGCGAGTATAAGCTGACCTGCCTTCACGCTGTCAAGACCTGCGTGAGCCGCAAGTATCTTCTGGGTCATTGTCATTCCCATATATCAGTTCTCCTTTATTGATAATTCATATTCAAACGAGTCCACCAACGCTTTGAAGCTGGCTTCAATAATGTTGCAGGACACACCTACGGTGGTAAAGCGTCTGTCTTCACTCACCGATTCAACGAGTACGCGGACACGGCTGTCCGTAGTCGTACCGCTGCTTATAACCCTAACCTTGTAGTCCTCAAGCGTTACGTTTTCTATACACGGATAGAATACGGATATCGCCTTTCTGAACGCCGAGTCAAGCGCATCGACGGGACCGTTGTTACTGCATGCGCAGGTAAGTTCGGTCTTGCCGTCAACCTCAACCTTAACGATTGCATAGGTCTGCTCCTTGCCGTCAAGTGCGGGATAACCGTCCTCAACCTTGTACATAAGCACGTTAAAATGCGGTTTAAGCAAACCAAGATGCTTTTTTACGAATAATTCAAACGATGCGTCCGCCGCCTCGTACTGATAACCGTAGTGTTCAGCCTCTTTAAGTGCCGCCGTTATATCCGCAATTTCGGGTGACTGCTTTGTCAGGTGGGGTGCAAACTTCTGAATTCTCGGAAGCACCGTTCCCCTGCCTGCAACCTCACTCATCAAAAACTTTCTTTCATTTCCGACCTGTTCGGGCTCGATATGCTCAAACGATTCACGGCATTTCTGCACACCGTCAATATGCATACCGCCCTTGTGTGCAAACGCACTCTTTCCTATGTAGGGGTGGTTGTTTCTTATGCGGACGTTGGAAATTTCGGCAATCTTTATGCCCGTACTGGTAAGTGAAGTCAAATCAACACCGCAATCGTAGCCCATTTTAAGCGAAAGGTCGGCAATAACCGTTGATAAATCGGCATTTCCGCATCTTTCACCAAAACCGATAAACGTGCCCTGAACGTGACATGCACCGTTTACCACCGCAGTAAGCGAGCTTGCTACCGCACAGCCCGTATCGTCGTGACAGTGAATGCCCACACGTACCGACGGGAACATTTCACACACTTTTGCGGTTATTTCACCAATTTCATGGGGCATCGTGCCTCCGTTTGTATCGCAAAGACAAAGCACCTGCGCACCGCCGTCAACCGCCGCTTTAAGAACGCTCAGCGCATATTCACGGTTTTTCTTATAGCCGTCAAAGAAATGCTCTGCATCAAAGATAACCTCTTTACCCTTTGATGCAAGATAAGACATTGTGTTTTTTACAAGTCTCAAATTCTCTTCAAGCGGAATTTTAAGTATCTTTTCAACGTGCAAATCCCACGATTTACCGAAAATTGCAACAGCAGGTGTATCTGCACTTAAAATATCGCAGATATTTTTGTCTTCACCCACCGCATCCGCATTTCGTGCGGTTGAACCGAAAGCCACAAGCTTTGAATTCTTAGGCTTATACGTTTTAAGCACGTTGAAAAACTCAACATCCTTGGGGTTTGAACCGGGGTTGCCTGCTTCAATATAGGCAACACCGAATTCATCGAGCAGTTTAACTATACTCATTTTATCCTGGACGGAGAAGGAGATTCCCTCCCCCTGTGTTCCGTCACGCAGGGTAGAATCAAATATTTCTGTTCTCATTTAAACTCCAAAATCATTCTATTACTGCACCCTTATCCGCAGAGGATACCATCTTCGAATATCTCTTAAGGTATCCCTTTACGCCTTCACGGACAAAGGGTTTCATTTCAGTTTTTCTCTTTTCCATTTCCTCTGCGGAAACTTCAAGTTCAATGCTGTACTCGGGGATATTTATTGAAATTATATCGCCCTCTTTTACGTATGCTATCGGACCGCCCGATACAGCCTCGGGTGAAACGTGGCCGATTGACGCACCTCTCGTCGCACCAGAAAATCTTCCGTCTGTAATGAGTGCAACGTCTTTATCAAGGCCCATACCGCAGATTGCCGACGTGGGTGAGAGCATTTCTCTCATACCGGGACCGCCTGCAGGACCTTCATTTCTGATGACGACGACGTCACCTTTTTTGATTTTTGCATTGTAAATTGCATCAATTGCTTCTTCTTCGCTGTTAAATACCCTTGCAGGACCCTTGTGAACAAGCATTTCTTTTGCAACTGCACTTCTCTTTACAACGGCACCGTTTGGTGCAAGTGAGCCAAAGAGTACCGCAAGACCACCCGTTTTTGTATAGGGGTTATCAATAGGTCTTATAACCTCGTGGTATCTGGGTGCACAGCCTTTTATGTTTTCGCCTACGGTTTTGCCCGTAACCGTCATAAGTGACGTATCAAGCATATCCTGTATCTCATTCATAACCGCATAGACACCGCCCTCTTCGTGCAAATCCTGCACGTGATGATGGCCTGCGGGGGCGAGGTGGCATAAATTGGGCGTTCTTTCGCTTATTTCGTTTACCTGCTTCATATCAAGCGTAACGCCTGCTTCGTGGGCAATGGCCGTCAGGTGCAACAGCGAGTTACTTGAACAGCCGAGTGCCATATCAACCGTAAGTGCATTTTCAAACGTCTTTTCGGTGAGAATGTCAAGCGGTTTCAAATCTTCTTTTACAAGTTCAACCGCACGCATACCTGCCGTCTTCGCAAGACGGATTCTTTCTGCATATACAGCAGGAATAGTGCCGTTGCCCTTAAGTGCCATACCGAGTACTTCACACAGACAGTTCATCGAATTTGCCGTAAACATACCCGAACAAGAACCGCATCCGGGGCAGGCATTGTCTTCAACAAATGCAAGCCCTTCATCGTCTATCATATTGTTTTTGTATGCGCCTACCGCCTCAAACACGCTGTTTAAGTCGAGTGCGCCGTGTTCCTTGGTGCATTTTGAAAGCATGGGGCCGCCCGACACGAAAATTGACGGGATATTAAGCCTTGCCGCCGCCATAAGCATACCGGGCACTATCTTGTCGCAGTTGGGTATAAATACAAGACCGTCAAAACAGTGCGCCTTTGCCATACATTCAACACTGTCGGCAATAAGTTCTCTCGTAACGAGAGAATATTTCATTCCCTCGTGTCCCATTGCAAGACCGTCGCATACACCTATGACGTTGAATTCCATAGGTGTGCCGCCTGCCATAAGTACGCCGTCCTTTGCGGCACGGGCAATATTCTGGAGATGTATATGACCGGGAATAACCTCGTTAAATGAGTTTACAATGCCGATAACCGGTCTTTTCATCTGCTCATTGGTATATCCCATAGCCTTGAGCAGAGATCTCTGCGGTGCCCTTTCGGCACCTTTTTTGATATTATCGCTTCTCATTGTTTTCTCCCGTTTAGTTGTTGAGGAGTTCTTCTCTTGTACCCCAGTTCATCTTGTTACGGAGGTCTGCGCCAACCTTTTCAAGCTCGATTTCTGACTGAATCTTCTTAGTAGCGTTGAAGAAAGGTCTGTTAGCCTGGTTTTCAAGGATCCAGTTGCGTGCAAACGTACCGTCCTGAATTTCGGTAAGAACCTTCTTCATTTCCTTCTTTGTTTCTTCCGTTATGATGCGGGGACCTGTTACGTAGTCACCGTATTCAGCCGTGTCAGAGATAGAGTATCTCATACCTGCGAAGCCCTTTTCGAAGATAAGGTCTACGATGAGCTTCATTTCGTGGATACATTCAAAATATGCGTTTTCGGGCTTGTAGCCTGCTTCTACGAGTGTTTCAAAGCCTGCCTTCATCAGCGCTGTAACGCCGCCGCAGAGGACAGCCTGTTCACCGAAGAGGTCAGTTTCAGTTTCTTCACGGAAAGTAGTATCAAGGATACCTGCACGTGCACCGCCGATGCCCTGAGCATATGAAAGTGCGATTTCGTGTGCATTGCCCGTTGCATTCTGTTCAACTGCTACGAGGCAGGGTACGCCCTGACCCTTCTGGTACTGGCTGCGAACCGTGTGACCGGGGCCCTTGGGTGCAATCATGATAACGTTTACCGTTGAGGGAGGAACGATCTGCTTGAAATGGATGTTAAAGCCGTGTGCAAAAGCAAGTGTCATACCGTCTCTGAGGTTGGGGGCGATTTCACTCTTGTAGATAGCTGCCTGCTTTTCGTCGTTAACGAGAATCATAACGAGGTCAGCCTTCTTAACTGCATCGCCTGTGTTGTAAACTTCAAAACCGTCAGCCTTTGCCTTAACTGCTGACTTTGAGCCTTCGTAAAGACCGATAACAACGTTTACACCGCTGTCACGAAGATTCTTTGCGTGAGCGTGTCCCTGACTGCCGTAGCCTACTACCGCTACCGTCATACCTTTTACTAATGCGATGTCGCAATCCTTTTCATAATACATCTGTGCCATTTTGAATTTCTCCTTTATAATTATAAATTTTCTTTAAGTGTTTTCGTGCCTCTTGACATTGAAATAAGACCTGTTCTGCAAATTTCAAGTATGCCGTAAGGCTCCATAAGTTTCACGAATGCGTCTATTTTACCCGTTTCACCCGTGACTTCAATGCTCACCGATTCGGGAGAATAGTCGATTATCTTGTTTCTGAATATCTGTGCCGCATCGATAACGTCCTGTCTGGACTCTCTGTTTGCCGCAACCTTGATTATGGCAAGTTCCCTTGAAACCGATTCTTCGGGATCCATTTCCAGAAGTTCACGAACGTCGTAAAGCTTCTGAAGCTGTTTTACCATCTGATCTCTTGCATAATCCTCACCCGTCATTGTGACAGTTATTCTCGACAATTCGGGATTTTCCGTTTCACCAACTGCAAGTGAGTCGATATTAAACCCTCTTCTTGCAAACATAGAGGATATTCTAGTAAGTACGCCTGCTTCGTTGTTAACGAGCAATCCAATAATAAACTTTTTCATTGTTATCCTCCTTATTTAATAATCAAATCTTCAACTGAACGGCCTGCGGGAATCATGGGAAGTACACGCTCGTCCATATCTATTGCGCAGTCGATAAGAACGGGACCGTCTGTTGCAAACGCCTTGTCAAGACTTGCTTTAAGTTCGTCCATATTCGTTACGGCATAACCCTCTGCACCGAATGCCTTAGCAAGTTCTGAAAATTGTGTTTTTCTCTCAAGCGTAGTTTCGGAATATCTCGCACCGTAGAACAGCGTCTGCCACTGTCTTACCATACCGAGAACGCCGTTATTCATAACGACAACTACAAGCGGAAGCTTCTGTGAAACGGCTGTCGCCATTTCGTTTAAGTTCATACCGAAACTGCCGTCACCCGTAAAGAGAACCGTTCTCTTTCCGGTTGCCACGCATGCACCGATTGCGGCACCCATACCAAAGCCCATAGTGCCGAGACCGCCGCTGCTTGCAAACGTTCTGGGATTTTTGAAATCGTATCTCTGTGCTACCCACATCTGATGCTGACCGACGTCTGTTGCAATCGGCGTATCTGCATCACATCTTGCACAAACCTCGTCAATAAGCTGATGCGGACCGATTGCGCCGAGAGGTGCAACCTCGTTTTCCTTTGCATACTTTTTATATGACTCAAGTTTTTCAAGCCATGCGGTATGCTTACCGCTTTCAACCAGTTTCACGAGTCTTTCCGTTGCATCTTTTACGTCACCGGTGATGCCAACGTTGGCATTTATGTTTTTATTTATTTCGGATGCATCCACTTCAATGTGGATTATCTTCTTATTCTGTGCATACTTGGTCTTGTCACCCGTCGCTCTATCAGAGAAGCGAACACCGAGTGCAATTATGAGGTCACTTTCAGCCATTGCCATTGATGATGCATAATGACCGTGCATTCCCACCATGCCAAGTGAATACTCAAACGACGACGGCACCGCCGTAAGTCCCATCATCGAGAAGCCGACGGGAGCATCGATTTTCTTTGCAAGTTCCATAATTTCCTTGCCTGCATCACTCGTTACCGCACCGCCGCCGCAGTAGATAAACGGTCTTTCACTCTCAGCGATAAGTTCAGCAGCCTTGGCAAGAAGGTTTTCATCAGCCTTTACTATCGCATCCTTCTCAACGAGAGGCATCTTTTCATATTCAGTTTCAGCAACCTGCACGTCTTTCGGAATATCGATAAGCACGGGGCCGGGTCTTCCCGACTTTGCAATTTTGAAAGCTTCTCTTATCGTATCGGCAAGTTTGGTTACGTCCTTTACGATATAGTTGTGCTTTGTAATGGAATAGGTAATTCCCACAATATCAACTTCCTGGAAACTGTCCCTTCCTATAAGATTATTGGGCACGTTACCCGTGATTGCCACCATAGGCACGGAGTCGAGGTAAGCGTTTGCTATACCCGTAACGAGATTCGTTGCACCGGGGCCCGACGTTGCCATACATACGCCGACCTTACCCGTAACCCTCGCATAACCGTCTGCAGCATGTGAGGCACCCTGCTCGTGAGCGGTAATGACGTGCTTTATTCTGTCTGCATTCTTATACAGTTCATCATATAGGTTGAGTACCTGACCACCGGGATAGCCGAATACAACCTCGGCACCCTGCTCGATAAGTGTCTCAACAACAATCTGTGCTCCTGTCATTTTCATATGTGTATATCCTTTCTTCAGGCGATTTTTCTTCATCTTCAGATAAAACCAACAAATCGGAAATCGATTTGGCGGTTTTGCCTATTAAAAAAACCTGCACCGTTTGTCACGTTGCAGGTTACAAAAAACGTATTACTCGAAAGTTCCCGTTCTTCATCACTTTGCGCACGACAAACCGGCGTTATTATCAGTTCTAAGGACCACGATAATACCGCTAATTATGACGATAATAAGTGCGAGATTCATCATAATGACTAAGGAAACTCCTCTTTAAAAATTTATGAAAATATTATACACCTCTGTGTATACACAATTCAACATTTTTTTGTGTCTTTTTTATTATTTTTTTATTTTTTTAGGTATGTGTGCTTTATTTTCGCTTTTCTTCAAAGAATGACCTAAGAATATTAACACATTCCTGTTCACAGACGCCACCCGTGACGTAAGGACGGTGGTTAAAAGGCATTTCAAACAGATTACAAACGCTTCCGCAGGCACCGCCTTTTTCATCATACGCCCCGAAAACGACCCTGCCGACACGGGCATTTATTATCGCCCCCGCACACATCGGACACGGTTCAAGCGTGACATAGAGAGTGCAGTCTTCAAGATATTTTCTGCCCGTCTGCTTTATAGCGTTTATCTCGGCGTGACTGACCGAACAACCGTCCGCCTCTTTCGTATTCGACGCTTTTGCTATAACCCTGTCATCACAGACGATAACCGCACCGACGGGTATTTCTCCCTCATCTGCCGCCTTTAAGGCAAGTTCAAGCGCCATTTTCATATATTCTTCGTGCTTCATATATTAAGCGTTACAACAGAAAGTATGAGTGACACCGCTATAAAAATCCACATAATCGGCACCGAAAAGACCTTTGCAAAGCCTTTAAACGAATTCTTTCTGCCCTCTCTGAAAAGATTGTATTTTACAAGCATAATGATAAAGCCCACAACCGTCACTGCAAAGAAAAGTATAAAAAACAACGACGAAACGGCAAAATAAACCTCACCCCCGTCGTAAGTTAGCAGGCAGGAAACGAGATTATTTATAAAATGTGCCGTAATGGATATCCATATATTTTTGTAAACGCATACGAGATATCCCGCCATAAAGCCAAACATAAACGCTGACGGAAACTGCGCAAAATTACAGTGGAAAAGGGCAAAAACTATACCCGAAATCAGACCGCAGCAAACGGGACCGGTTTGCGCACAAAAACCGTATACCGAACCCCTGATTATAAGTTCTTCCAAAAGTGCGGGAAGCACAGCAACAATCAGAACGGTAAGACCGAGCGTGAACATATTGCCTGACGGAAAAGTCGGCCCCTGAGGGACGGGCATACCGTTTACCTCTGCCACGTAATTTAAGGCTGCCGATACGTAATTTCCGACGTAGCCGAAGAAACAGCAGGTAAGCACGGCACAGACAAATCTGCCTGCACCCGTTTTTTCAGACGGTATGAGTGCCGAAAGTGCCTCACTTCCGTGCCATGCGCTTGACAGTTTTATAAGAAGCACCGCCGCAGGCACCATCATCACGAGATAGGTCACGAGTGTGAAAAACAAAATCCCCGTGTCCGTACCGAGAAATCCCATATCTATATTAAATACGCTTAAAATTTCAAGAACTATTCTGTATATAACCGAAAATACAAGTTCCGTTACTATTACCGTTAGCCCGACGCTTGCAAGCGCCTTGCCACCCGTTTTACTCTGCATAGACTGTCACCTCAATTCAATAAGCCTATTTTAACAAAAAGAGTGCCGTCTTTCAATAGATAAGACGACACTCTTCATCATTTTACAAACAAGTCACAATATCTGCTTTTTCCTTTATGGCAAAAGCCTTGAAATAGGCCTCCTCCATAGGAATCCATTTCTCCTTAAAGGCAGAAAGCATTTCTTTGCCGTTTCTGTTTGCTATTCTTGAAAGCTGTTCTTTGGGTAAAACGTCACAAAAAACCAGCACGTCTGCATAATTTTCAAAAAGCGGATGATGGCTGTACGAGCCCTCGACAATATAATGCTCCGCCTCTTTAACGTTTATTTTTTCGCCCATCGCCATAGTGGCACAGTCAAATCTGTTGTAGAAAAAGGCTTTGCCATCTTTAAGTGGGGGTAATACCTCTTTTGCAAATCTGTCATAATCGATGTTGCCGCCCGCCTCCGACAATCTTTCTTCACTACGCAGATGAGGGGGGAGAAAAAAGTCGTCCATATGTATCACACTTGCCCCCGTTACGTCGGACAAGGTCTTTGCAAGCGTACTTTTTCCTGCCGCCGCCCTGCCGTCAATTGCCATAACCTTGCTTTTGTTTAAGGCTTCAAGAAGCGGTATAAGACGGGCATACTTTTTATGCACCACCCTGTAAGACGCTTTTTTCCTGACGGCTTCACTATGGGAAACCGCACCTCCGTCATACGTTTTGAGATATTCGTTTAACGCCTTTTCATCGAAGGGCAATTCGCCGTCCGATGCAAGTTTTTTCATAATTTCAAAGAAAGGTTTTGGGTCTGTTTTTTCACTCTGCCCTGCCGACATGTAAAACATATTGAACAGCCATTTACGAGGAAGGCATTTATGCTTCCACACCGCAATATTTATCCGAAAATACTCTTCGGACAACTGTTCGGTAAGCTGTCCGTCACTTGCTAAAACGCTTTCATATTCTTTATTAAAATGACTTTCCGCATCTTCACCGAGCAAATGATGCGGTCCGTATGCCGCCTGATAGCAGAATTTTACCGCATCACACGGTTCTTTGCAGAGAGGCGTGTTTTTGAGTGCCGTTTCAAAATCAAATTTCATATTATTCTCCAACGAGTGTTTTGAGCCACTTGCCCTGATGTATCATAACTGCGCCAATTGCACTCTTTAAAATATCAGCCGCATGGCATATAAAGAACATAGGCACTATTGCTATTGCCGTAAACTCGCTTATGCAGTATGCAAGAGGTACACATGCCGTCCATACGAAAAGGCTGTCGAATATGAAGGTGACTGCCGTCTGTCCCCCTGAACGAAGGGTAAAATATACCGAGTTGAGATATGCGTTGAAAGGCATCATAACCGCCGTTACACATATGAGCTTCGTTGCAAGTGCCCGTATACTGTCGGTCGTGTTGTATATCATCGGGAATACGCCCGACACCGACAGTGTGAGAAGTCCGAATACAAAGCAGGACATAACCGACGTCGCAATAAGCCGCGTATCCTCTGCACGCACCTCTTTTTCCGACTTGCCTGCACCGAGCATCTGCCCTATTATGATGCCCACCGTGTTGCCCATAGAAAGAAATACCACGCTTGCAAGATTAAATAGCGTCGTCGAAATATTGAGTGCCGCAACGACATCGTAACCCCTCGTCGAATAGCACTGATTGAGTATTGCCATACCGCTTGCCCAGAAAGCCTCGTTGATAAGAAGGGGCATACCTTTTATCATAATGTCCTTAAACAGCCTTACAGGCATCTTAAACGAGCGGTAAACACTCTTGAAATATCTGTGTTTGTTTCTGTTTATATGCGACCAGCCTGCAACAACGGCAAGTTCAACGTATCTTGACAGCACCGTTGCTATTGCTGCACCGTTTACACCCATTTTCGGTGCACCAAACTTACCGAAAATAAGAACATAGTTGAAAACGAGATTGACGACAACAGCAATTATTCCGCCCGTCATGGGAACGGTGCCGTTATTTGTTTCTCTGAGTGTGGAGGCGTATGCATTTGACAATGCAAACGGCAAAAGCCCCACAAGCATTATTTTAAGATAACCCATGGCACTTTCAAGTGTATTTGCCACTTGAAGCGGGTCACCCTCACCCTTGAGGTACTGCTTTATGAGCAATTCACCGCCAAAGACGAACACGCCGATGCCGAGAAGTGTAAGCACCACACAGGATATAATTTTAAAACGAAGTGTGTTTCGCACCCCGTCGTCATCCTTCGAGCCGTAATACTGTGCAGTAAAAATACCTGCACCCGATACTGCGCCGAAAATGCAGAGATTGAACACAAACATAAGCTGATTAACGATTGAAACGCCGCTCATTTCAACCGTTCCGACCTGCCCGACCATAATATTGTCGAGAAGAGCCACGAAGTTTGTTATGGCGTTTTGTATTATTATGGGAACGGCAACCAGAAGCACTCTTCGGTAGAATGCCTTGTCACCGATAAACTTTTTTAACATATCTACCTCTTATTTTCTGTTTGCAGGATTCAAAATACAGTCAAAACGAACCGCTTTGCCCTCAAGCGAATAATCAGGCTTGATGCCTGCAAGGTACGGCCCCTTCGGCGGACGCTTTATAACGAGTTTTTTCGGTGAAGCGGATATTGCCGCCGCCACAAGTTCTTCTTCATCCGCACAGGGTATTTCAAGCTTCTGTATCATTTGAAGTTTTTTCTTGACCAGGGCACTTTTCTGCCTTTCGGGAAACATCGGGTCAAGCAAAATCACGTCGGGCGGGGTGAGACATTTAAGTGCCTCTATACTGTCCTCATTAAAAAGTTCCATTCTTGCAACAATATCGGAAAGAGCAGGATTTTTCTCTGCACGTTCAAGCGCATCTCTGAGAAGTTCGTAAATAACGGGGTTTCTTTCAAAAAGTTTCACGTTAAAGCCTGCCGCCGCAAGTAAAAAGGAGTCCTCCCCAAGTCCTGCGGTTGCATCTATCACGGTAAGCGGACCATATGCATTTTTAATTCTTGCCGCCTTTACTATAAGTTCACCGTTGAGATTTGAAGGCTTGATACGGCGTTCTATCCGTGAAAAATCACCTTTAAGCACCTGTCCTTCAGAGATAAGCGACAACCCGTCGCCATCAAGTCTTAACACCATCTGCCCGTCTGTATCGGAAAACCTCTGCCTTAATCTTACAGCCGTTTGAGCGTCTTCCATTTCGGATGCAATATCAAGAGATATATTTAATTTATTCATATATGCATCCTCCATTCTTATATTCCCTCAATACGAAACAAAGACGATTGCATTAATCGTCTTCGTTGGCACCCCCTACGCGAATCGAACGCATAACTAATCCTTAGGAGATACCGATGGAAACGAAAACAGTGTCCCTTGTAATACCTGAAAATCTTTTACTGTCAGGGGATTTTAAGGTTAAAATTCTGTATTACGCCGTTACCGCTAATATTAAGCTGTACTTGCTTTGGAAATTTATATTGTCTTTCACTCAACCTTATATTTCATACACGGTCTGCCGCCGGTTTCGTAATTCATTTCACTGACCACTCTACCCGATTCGGCAAGGTAGTTCATATATCTGCGCACAGTTACGCCCGTAAGATTTACTTTTTCGGCAATC
>JAFWXR010000059.1 GCA_017517965.1 Clostridia bacterium | reverse complement strand
TTGCTTGTGCTCCGCTTTTTCGAACAATATCAACTGCGGCCTTTACAATATCTTCTTTTGTCACTTTAACTCTGGGCGGCATAATGCACCTCCATAATATAGTTGTTGTTATATATCGCTTGATATTTTATCACTTTAGCTATTAAATGTCAATTGGTTTTGCAAAAATATCAAAAATAGCGACAGAGAGGTGATTATTCTCCCTGCCGCTGTTCGTTGTTAGGGGTAAATCATATCGTGGTTTACGATTTCTGTGGCTCTATTGCGGATATTATTCATTCGAGCAACCCACTCCATTTGATTGTCCTCCTTTAGTTTATCTGTCACACCCTCACGTTCTGCTATTTGTTTAACCAAACGATTGAATGTATCTTCGGCATCACGATTGAGTTGGAGAAGATAATCGTAAAGCGTATGTTCATTAAGCATTTTGTTGTAGAAGGGTTTGCAGTGCTTTTGGATATAGTTTAAATGCCGCCTACCCCATACGCCGATTGGCTCACGTTCAGGCTCATCCTCACCGGCGATGATATAGTAATCACCGCACAGTTCGTATTTGAGCCCAGTTCTTTCGTCTGCGATAAATCTCGCTAATTGTTCCATCATTATACCTCCTTGTAAATTACTTTAATCTTTTTCTGTTTAGAGTGAATAACTTTCAATAAAACTTCATCCAAAGCATCGGTATACTTTCCGTCAGCAATGAGTTTGTTTCGCATTTCATTCATACAGTTCACAACCACCCGACGTTCAAAATCATCAAATGCGATATAATATTTCTTTTCTTTCATCTTAGCACTCCTTTAGCAAGTCTTTGAATGGAGCTTCATCATTTACAAAAGTATCATAAGTGAAATTAGCACCCAAACGGAAACCTATAATAAAACTATCAAGGTTTGATTCACCGTTCACAACACTCCAAGCATTGCAAAAGTCAAGAAACTTTTTCTTGCTTTCGCCCGATAGGTTCTCAGTTAAGTAATATTCATTTAACATCAAGACTTCCATTTGTTTCTGCACGGCCTTGTTTTCTTTGGTGCTACGTGCTTGTGGATCAAGGTTGCCGTAATAAAATTCTTCAATAAACTTACCCATAAAAATAGCCTCCTTTAAGTTTCTACAATAATTGTACTTAAAGAGGGCTCGATAGTCGAATGTACGGATATATATAAGTAAAGAAGGGCAAGAAAAAAGAGAGAAGTTGTAACTTCTCTCAATTCTCTTGCCCGCAATGCTCGTACCTTTCGGAAACTGTCCTTAAGTGTACGACGCATTTGGTGTACCTTTTATGTTTGGCAGGGGCAGAAGGGATCGAACCCTCGGCACGCGGTTTTGGAGACCGCTGCTCTACCGGCTGAGCTATACCCCTGTATTCAATTGCCTTATTATATTACTAAAACATTTTTAAAATGTCAAGTATAAATCGTCATAAAACGGAAAAAGTATTTACAGCACGTTTATTTGAGGTGTTTTATGAATGATAAAATACACAAAATAATAATGTTTATTTCAGTATGCCTGGCATCATTTTGTGCGGCTGCGATTGTGGCAGCGGTTATCGTTGACAGTAAAGCGTCAAAGATAAACTTCAAGCCGTCAAAGCCGAATTATAACGGTGTTTCGTTTTCTGAAAACGCCGTTGCCGAAAAGGAGGACACCTCTTCCTCTGACGAAAAAGAAGATATTGTCCCCGATAAAACCAAAGAAACTTCGACATACAATCTAGAAATCAGCGACGGTACAGATGTCGAAAATATCACTGTAGAAACGGAAAAGAAACTCCGTCCGTCACCAACAGAAGTTATAAAAAGTATACCGTTTACACAAAAAACTAAAATCATCAGAAAGTATTTGCCTAAAATGTCCGCTCAGGACATTAAGTATTTTACTTCGCTTCTCAAAGAAAAGAAACCCGATTTTAACGAGGCGAAGAAAAGACTTTTCGAAATATACACTCCCGAAGAAATAACGGAGCTATATGAAATTTATAAATCGTACGAGGAGAAAATTTATGAGAGTGACAGTTGACAAAGAAGTATGTATAAGTTGCGGAATGTGTGTAAACACTTATCCGGAAATTTTCAAATTTAACAGCGATGACAAGGCAGAAGCACCGGAGACAGAACTTCCAAAAAATCTTGAAAACGCAGGACATGATGCCGTAGATTTATGTCCAGTAGGTGCAATAGTAGCGGAGTAGGTGCAAAAATCACCTACTCCGTCATTTCTTTTGAAATCCGCTTAGTTACAGGCTTTGCGGTTGTAAAGTTATATCACTTTACATTTATTTTCAAGCTTCTTTGATTGACTTTTTCCGGGAATAGTGTAAAATAAGTATTTGCATAAGGAGGTATCCTATGAATACGAATATAAATAATGCAGAAAAACGCAAAACCGTACTTATCGCAACACTGATTTTTGTACTTCTGGTATCAATGTTTATATACGCTACCGTCAACGACAAAGAAAATTTTTCTCTCTTCGGCGGTGCCGACGGTTCTGAAATAATCTACGTTGCCGACGATACGCTGGACAGAATAGTTTCGCGTGCAATTTTTGATACAAACAAGCGTGTCGCCGGAGAAACAAACGGCGAAGGTCATCTTGTATTAGGTACGGAAAATGACGGTGAAATACTCACCGTATATGCACTGACACAATACGGCGAATATACGTTCAAAAACAGCAATCTGGTCAGAACAAGTGATGCAGTTATTGTACCTGCCGTACTCAAATACAGAATCAGCGGTTCGGAAACATACAATTTCTTTAACATTCAATATGTTAAAGCCGATGAAAACTACGAACAGTCTGTAAAAGAACTCTTCCCCGAAAAGTATGTTTCAAGAGTTCTTAATATTTCCGATGATGACGCTGACATTCTCAAGGACATCGAAGAAATATATGCCGATATATACCTTGAATCCATAAACCGCAACGAAAATGTCGGTGAACCGCAGGATTTTGACTATATTTATCTCTCTGACATAGGCATTCCCGATAACGTGACAAATCTTGTTTATTCAAAGTATCCTGCGTATCCTACATACATTGGCACTCTGGAGATTTTGACAGATGGCGTACGTAACGTCTATGAAACAAGTTACAATTCAGGAGAAAGTACAATAATTTTACAAACTTATGAATATGGAAAAAAAGATCTTGCACAGACAATCAAACTCGATTCCACAACAGGTCTTGAAAAAACAGAAACAGACGGTCAGGATTGACCGTCTGTTTTTTTATCATCACCGTTTTCCTGCTTACGTCTGAATACGTCAGGTACTGTAAAGCCAATACTCACGTATTCGTTATCATAGACGTCAATTCCTATGGCCGAAGCTCCTTTGATTAGTTCTGCAAATTTCTCTATTTCATCACCGGTAAAGTCAAGTATACGGCATACGACATCAAATCCTGCACATTCGTGTTTAGGCACGGCTTCTATATTCCGGATTTCACCGTCGTATTTCGAGGTACAATCCTCAAAAAACTCTAATAAATTCTTAAATTTCTGCATTTGTTCAGGGTTTTCTTCAAAGTCGTTGTTGTCAAGCGAGTCAAGATATTGCAGATATTTTTCATACAGTTTGCTCAATTCAATAAGACAATCATCACGTTCATCAGCAACTCTCTTAATTTTTATGTGATTTTCAATAGTCCTCAGAATATTCTTCTTAAAGTATTTCTCGTAAAAAAGAGTTGCTGCGTTTGCTGATTCCTCACGAAGTTCTTTGATTGTTTTTCTTGGCATAATTTTGTTCTCCTTTAAAATAAAATTCAGGGGTTTAACAAAAAAATCACCCCCACTATATAAGGGAATGAGAATACCAAAAAATAAGGTGTCGAAATTGACGAAATTTAATTATTTTTTTGTGCAAGATGCACAGCACTATTGATATAGCAACAAAAACTAATTTTAGGTTATAAGTGTTAAGCATTTCTTAAAACCATTTGATGAGATCCTTTATTATGCTAAAATAAATCGACCACCTATAAAACACCAAATCTATATAAATTAGTTTTGCAACTGCCAAGTTGCGTTAAGTTGGTGGTTTGCAACTGCCGTAACGGATATAATAAGACCATAATCAATTGTAAAATATTGCATGGAGGAAATCTATCATGACATTAGGAGAACAAATTAAAAACGCAAGAGAAAAGAAAAATCTATCTCAAGAGGATCTGGCATTTCAACTAGGGGTAAGTCGTCAAGCAGTTTCAAAATGGGAAAATGGAAGTTCACTTCCCCATAGTATTAATAAAACAATGTTAAGCAAAATCCTCGGTATTGAATTAGAAGAAAATATAATTACTGCAAACAATAAACCCAGATTAAGGGAACTGTTAGCATGGATTATTGCTATCGTTTTGTCAATTATATTTCTGGTCACATGGATACATAATAAAACCCCAGAAACACCAGATGTTCCCAGCATTAAAAAAATTACTTTTTACGATTGTAATAAAAATGTGGTTACAGAAGAAGCTCGTTGGTACAATTCAGCACAGATCGAAAGCATTCTAATACAGTGGGAGGGTGGAACTCCAGATAACATAAAAATGTTTGCAACACCAACCGGTACCGAAACAATGAGTGAGACAGAACTGTTACTTACAAAAGTTGTTTTAGATGGCTACACCGTTGAATTGTTGGATGCAGATACACTAAAAGATAAGTTCAGTACACATGTTTATTTTCAATTAGAATTCGGGGAAAATATTGTAACCTCTGAAATGTACAATATTTTTTTCGACGAAAATTATACCCAATAAATTCCGAAAACTTAGACAAATATGGCAACAAAAAAGACACCCGTTTGGGTGTCTTTTACTACTTCGGGAAACTCTGCGACTCCTTGATTTTTCGACCGTTCCGAACGGTTACGAAAAATCTTCGGTGCTCGAGACTACGTCCTCACAAAGTCCGCTTAGTTCCATTTTGCTGACCGCAAAACTCCACCTGCTCCCTTGCTCGTCCTCTATCCCAACACAACGCACTTCGTTCTGCCTTATGTTTGGAGCCCTTTAGAGCAAAACTTATCGCAGTTTTGCGACTGCTTCGACGAACGCTTTTGCTTTGCAAAAAGGTTCTCAGTCCTGTTACCTGTTTCAAATAAAAAAGACACCCGTTTGGGTGTCTTTTTTATTTGGAGCTGATGACGGGAATCGAACCCGTGAACCTCATCCTTACCAAGGATGCGCTCTACCGACTGAGCTACATCAGCATCAAGCCTAACTATTTTAACTCAATTTAGTGTTCAAGTCAATAGTCTGCTTAAAATTTCATCGTGGGATTCTTCCGAATTGTGCACCACACGCACCTTCAAAAATGTTTTTACCGAGTATATTAGCTCTTGTAACTGCTTCTATTCCAAAGCGTTCTTTCAGTGCATCATACACTCTTTCACGGCGTAATTCTCTTTCGCTCAGATAGATAAAACCGTCAAAATCAAGTTGTTCGGCATAAGGTATATCCGACAGTCCGTAAACCTTTATTCCAACTGCCCTTACAAGAATATTTTCTTTACGGTTTTTCAAAAAAATCTCCATTCCTTTTTTTGCAATAACCTCACTGCTTTGTGTAAGTTCTATTGCTTCATCAAACTGCCTTGTTACGCGATTACTGTCCTTCACCGATAACGATACTCCACCTGCATACAGCCCCTTATCACGAAGCCTTTTTCCTACCTTTTCTGCCGCCATTGTTATCGCATCCGCTATCTCACCTTCATCACAAAGATCTTTCGGAAAAGTTCTGCTGTTTCCTATAGATTTTGGCGGTGGAGTATACGTCGACCTTGATACAACCGACGTATCCTCACCCCTTGCATAATGACTTAGCAAAAGACCGTTTTTTCCGAATTTTTTTACAAGTACATCCTCGCTTGCAAGTGCAAGATTGCCTATTGTAAATATGCCCATTTCACTAAGTTTTCTCTTAGTTGCCCGTCCGACAAAAAGAAGTTCTTCAACAGGAAGCGGCCACACCTTATTCCTGTAGTTATCCCGGTTTATAACCGTGACTGCATCGGGCTTTTTCATATCACTTCCGAGTTTTGCAAACACCTTATTGAACGAAACGCCGACAGATACGGTAAGCCCGAGTTCGCTTTTCATATCCCGTCTTACAGACTGCGCTATGTCTTCTGCAGATAACTCTGACCCGCTGACATCAAGCCAGCATTCATCCGGACCAAACGCCTCTACCAAATCGGTATAGCGCTCATATATACACCGTGCCAGAACTGAATATTTCTGATATTTTTCAAAGTCGGGCGGAAGTATCGTAATATCAGGACACTTAATTTTCGCCTCCCATATGGTATCACCCGTCTTGACACCGCAAGCCTTCGCCTCTTCACTTTTTGCAAGAACTATCCCTTTTCTGTCCTCTTCCCTGCCTGCTACCGCTATAGCCTTGCCTGCAAGTTCAGGATGATACAGTTTTTCAACAGATGCATAAAAATTATTTAAATCGCAGTGCAGTATATCCCGATCCACCTTATTCACCTCGATATCATTATATAACAAAACATTTGTTCTGTAAATAGTTAAATTTTTGTTAATGCCATAATTATTTATTGATTTTATAATATAACTTGATATATACTTAATATTATTATTTTTTAGGACTATGAGGCATTATGAACAGAGTTACCTGCGAAACAGCAAAGAAAAACAATACATACGACATAACCATCGGAAACAATCTGCTTAAGAATGCAGACAAATATATAAGCCGTTTTATCAAGGGCAAGAAAGTTGCAATCATAACCGACAGTAACGTTGCCCCTCTTTATGCGGACATACTTAAAGATGCTTTGTCTGCCTATCAAGTATTTACTTTTATCTTCCCTGCCGGAGAAGCTTCAAAAAACTTTTCAACAATCAATTCGATATACAGTTTTCTCTGCGAGAATGATTTTACAAGAGAGGACACACTTATCGCTTTAGGCGGCGGTGTAACGGGTGATATGTGTGGCTTTGCTGCCGCAACGTATCTCAGAGGCGTTCCTTTTATACAAATTCCCACCACACTTCTTTCGGACGTAGACTCTTCCGTAGGCGGTAAAACCGGTTATGACCTTCCCTGCGGAAAGAACTTAATAGGTGCATTCTATCAGCCGAAAGCCGTTCTTATTGATACAGACCTTTTAACAACCTTAAAACCCGAAACCGTATCTGACGGTATGGCCGAAGTTATCAAAACTGCTCTTCTTTCAGATAAAGATATGTTTGATCTGATATCCGAAAAGCAGCTTGATCTTACGGAAATGATAACACGCTGTGTCCATTTCAAGAGTACGATAGTTCAGGCAGATGAACTTGACAGCGGTATAAGAGGTATTCTCAATCTCGGACATACTTTTGGACATGCCATAGAAAAACTTGGCAATTACAAAACTTATTCACACGGACAAGGGGTTGCGATAGGCACTGTCATTGCCTGCAAAATCGGTGAGAAGCTTGGTCTTACAAAAAAGGGCATTGCAGACCTTGCAAAAAACACCTTTGAAGCATACGGTCTGCCTACTCTCCCACCTTATTCAGCACAGGAGATATTCGGTGCACTCAAAAATGATAAAAAGGCAAATTCAAGTGGTATAAAACTTGTTTTGCTAAATGACATAGGGTCTGCTTTTCTGCACCAGACGGATTTTGATACACTCGAAAAATTACTTACAGAGGTTATTTAACAGTAAAGGAGTTAGTTTATGGGTTCTACATTCGGTACTTGTTGTAAAATTTCCATATTCGGTGAATCTCACGGAAACGCAATAGGCGTTACGATAGACGGATTCCCTGCCGGCATTAATTTTGATGAAGAATTTATCAAATCAGAAATGGCAAGACGTGCTCCTTCATCAAACGTCTTTTCAACTTCACGAAAGGAAGCGGATGAATTTGAGGTTTTGAGCGGTGTTTTTGACGGACGTACGACGGGCGCACCCATAACGGCAATAATAAGAAACACCAATCAGCATTCTTCCGATTATGAGGGACTTCGCACTAATCCACGTCCTTCACATGCAGATTTTACGGCATTTATACGTTATAACAACAACCATGACGTCAGGGGTGGTGGCCATTTTTCAGGAAGGCTCACGGCTCCACTCGTATTCGCAGGTGCGCTCTGCAAGCTTGCTCTTGAGCAGTATGAGATACATATAATCTCTCACATTTCTTCTGTCGGTGACATCAAAGACACTCCTTTTGACAAGGTGAATATAACGCCTGAAACGATTGATCTTCTTTCAGAAAAAGCTTTTCCCGTTATGGATGAAACTGCATCAGAACTTATGACGGCTCTCATATCAAAAGCCCGTATAAGCGCTGACTCTGTGGGTGGAACCATTGAATGTGCGGTACTCGGACTTCCTGCAGGACTTGGCTCACCTATGTTTGACGGTGTTGAAAGCGTACTCTCACAGATAATATTCGGTATACCCGCAGTCAAGGGTCTTGAATTCGGAAGCGGATTTTCAATGTCTGCAATGTTCGGTAGTCAGGCAAACGATGAATTCTGTATAAATGAAGATGGCGATATAGCCACACGTTCCAATAATAACGGCGGTATTCTCGGAGGTATTACTTCGGGTATGCCTGTTATATTCAAAACAGCAATCAAGCCTACCGCATCAATCGGCCGTCCGCAGAAAACGGTAAATCTCAGAACGGGAACCGAAACCGATATAACAGTCGGCGGAAGACACGACCCGTGTATCGTTCCCCGTGCAGTTCCTGTAATAGAGGCTGCAGCTGCTGTTGCCTTTCTCGATATGATGCTGCTCAAAAACGGCTACAACAAGGAGTAATCAAAATTGGAAACACTCGACCAGATAAGACAAGAAATAGATGAAACAGATAAACAACTCACCGAGTTATTTATAAAGCGTATGTCGCTTGCCGACAGAGTTGCTGCTACTAAAATCAGCACTTTTGCACCGATATTCCGTGCAGACAGAGAACGTGACATACTTGACAGCGTAGCCCGTGCTATGTCTGATGAACTCACCACAAAAGGAAAATCATTTTTCTCATCCCTTATGTTGCTTTCAAGGGAAAAGCAATATTCAGCCTATATTATGGGCGGCGCTTTTCCGAAAAGCGTTTTGCCCTTTTCAGATTCCACACCGATTTCAACAGAAAAAATTTGTTACTACGGCGATATCGGCTCATGGTGTAATCTTGCAGCAAAAGAGTTTTCAAAAACATCCGAAATGTACGGTGTCACTAAATTCTCCGACGTTTTTCACGAAGTGTCTTGTGGAAATGCATCTGCGGGAATTCTTCCTGTTGAAAACTCAACGGCGGGCTCAATACGTGAAGTGTACGACCTGCTTTCGCAGTACGACCTGTTTATCAGTGGTGCACTGACCTTGGAAATAAAATACTGCCTTGCCTGCAAGGAAAATGCAGATATGTCTACCGTGAAAAAGGTATACTCACACGTTCAGTCTCTTGCACAGTGCAAGGAGTATCTTGAAAAACACGGTTTTTCAGCTGAACCTTTCAAAAATACGGCAGGTGCCGCTAAATTTGTCAGTGACAGCAATGATATTACCTTTGCTGCACTGTGCAACAGTTGGGCATCAAAAGAATATTCCCTCAAGGTTATAGACTCGGCTATCTGTGACGAACAGTCCAACACGACACGATTTATCGTGGTGACAAAGAAGCCGTTTATCGACAAAGACGCAGATACGATAAGTATAAAATTTTCCGTGGATCACGAAAGCGGTACACTTTCACACGTGCTTGACATTTTCAGGGATCTCGGTATAAACATAAACAAACTTGAATCAAGACCTATCCCAAATGAAAAATTCAGATATTCTTTCTATCTTGATTTTTGCGGAAGGCTTGACGAACACAACGTTCTGGCACTGCTTTTACAGCTTGAAAGCGAATTAAGTGAACTCAAAGTGCTTGGAAACTACAAAATTAAGGAGCAAACATCATGGTAATTATTATGAAACCCGATGCCTCACAGGAGAGCATCGCACAGATATGCAGTGTTGTCGAATTAAAAGGACTCGGCACACATATAGTAAAAGGCGCTGAAACAACCATTATCGGTCTTATTGGTGATAAAACCAAGATTGTAGACTATCCTTTCGAGGTAATGGAAGGTGTCGAAAAGGTTACGCACATTTCCGAAAGTTACAAGCTTGTCAACAAGGCTTTCCACCCCGAACCGACAGTTATCAAATTCGATAACGGTATTGAAATCGGCGGAAAGAAGATAGTCGTTATGGCAGGTCCGTGTGCCGTTGAAAATCAGGAAATGATTACGGCAGCAGCAAATTACGTAAAGAGTGCAGGCGCTTCATTCCTCAGAGGCGGAGCTTATAAACCCCGCACCTCACCCTATTCTTTCCAGGGACTTGAGGTTGACGGTCTCAAACTGATGTACAACGCAAAAAAAGAAGCAGGTATGCTGATGGTAACGGAAGTTATCAACGAGCGCAGTCTTGAAGCGGCATACGATTATCTTGATATCATTCAGATAGGTGCAAGAAATATGCAGAACTTTGCACTTCTCCGTGAAGTTGGCCGCCTTCATAAGCCTGTTCTTCTCAAGAGAGGTCTTTCTTCTACGATTGACGAATGGCTCAATGCCGCAGAATACATTATGGCTGAGGGTAACGAAGAAGTTATGCTTTGCGAACGCGGTATAAGAACTTACGAAACGGCTACGAGAAACACACTTGACCTTTCTGCCGTACCCGTTCTTAAAAGCAAGACTCATCTCCCCATTATCGTTGACCCTTCACACGGTACAGGTAAGAATATCTACGTTCCTTCAATGGCAAAGGCTGCCGTTGCCGCAGGTGCTGACGGTCTTATTATTGAAGTTCATCCCACACCAAAGAAGGCTGTGTCCGACGGTGACCAGAGTCTTAACTTTGATGAATTCGGTCAGCTTATGGAGAAACTCAAGATAGTTGCAAACGCTGTCGACCGTGAAATTTAGTAATACAAGAGGTTTATAAAAATGATTATAGTAATGAAGCCGCATGCGGCCAAAGAATCTGTTAACAATATATGTTCATTCCTCAAAGGAAGAGGATTTGATACCCACCTTTCAACAGGTGAAGAACGCACTATCATCGGTGTCATAGGTGATAAATCAAAACTTGCCGACGTCGGTTTCGAGCAGATGGAAGGTGTCGATAAGATAACTCACATCACAGAGAGTTATAAGCTTGTAAACAAGGCTTTCCACCCCGAACCGACAATTATCAAGTTCGATAACGGTGTTGAAATCGGTGGAAACAAAATTGTCGTTATGGCAGGACCGTGTGCTGTTGAAAATCAGGAAATGATTACAAAAGCCGCAAAATCCGTACACGAAGCAGGTGCAGAATTTCTTCGTGGCGGTGCATATAAGCCCCGTACTTCCCCCTACTCTTTCCAGGGACTTGAGGAAGACGGTCTTAAACTGATGTACAATGCAAAAAAAGAAGCCGGTATGCTTATGGTAACTGAGGTCATCGACAAGGAGAGTCTCGAAGCTGCCTTAAATTACACCGACATTCTTCAAATCGGTGCACGAAATATGCAGAACTTCAAGCTTCTTCGTGCAGTGGGCAAGACAAATAAGCCTGTTCTTCTTAAAAGAGGTCTTTCTGCAACTATTGACGAGTGGCTCAATGCCGCAGAATACATTATGGCTGAGGGTAACGAAAACGTTATGCTCTGTGAGCGCGGTATAAGAACTTACGAGACTACAACAAGAAATACGCTTGATCTCTCCGCTATCCCCGTGCTCAAGAACAGGACACATCTTCCTGTTATCGTTGACCCTTCACACGGCACGGGTAAGAACATCTACGTTCCTTCAATGGCAAAGGCCGCTGTAGCCGCAGGTGCTGACGGTCTTATTATCGAAGTTCACCCCACCCCCGAAAAAGCAATGTCTGACGGTGACCAGAGCCTTAATCTCAACGAGTTTTCCGATCTTATGGTTCAGCTTAAAGGCATAGCTCAGATTATCGGAAGAAGTCTTTAAAAATGTTTAATTCAGTTACAATAATCGGACTTGGGCTTATAGGCGGTTCGCTTGCCAAGGCCATACATACAAAACTTCCCTCCGTTCGTATTTTTGCGATTGACGGTTGCAATGAATATATTGATGCGGCGTTAAAGGACGGTGTGATAGAAAAAGGCGGAATCTGTATTACAAAGGAACTCTGTGATTCAGATCTTGTAATGATATGTACGCCCATTTCAACAATACCGGGTATAGTTGATAAACTCGCAACTCTGGTTTCAGGAAACACTGTCATTTCAGATGCCGCAAGCGTCAACAAATACCTGTGTGACTACGCTGACTCGGTAGACGGAATAAGGTATGTCTCAACACATCCTATGGCAGGAAGTGAAAAGAAAGGTTATTTTACTTCACTCCCATTCCTTTTTGAAAACGCCAGCACGATAATTTCACCATGCTCTAAGTCGGATGACGAGGCAATAACCTCTCTGACAGAGCTTTATAATGCCATCGGTGCCTTGCCTGTTACGGTTGCACCCGACAGACATGATTCAGCCGCAGCGTTGATAAGTCATCTACCGCATATAGTTGCTTCCGCACTTGTCAATCTTCTTAAAGATAATGACCCTGACGGTCTTGCGCATCGTTTTGCAGCCGGCGGTTTTAAGGATATTACGAGGATAGCATCATCTACACCTGAAATGTGGACGGATATTTCTCTAAAGAACAGAGACCTTCTTTTAGAATCGCTTGATTCATTTACGAAACTGATAGAAAACTACCGAGAAGTACTGGCATCAGGCGATGCTGTCGCTTTGAATAATCTGCTCTCCTCATCAAAAACTGAGCGTGATACACTCTCAGGCGGTACTCTTGGAATTATTCCTGCAAAATACCGTGTCAACGTCGAGGTTGAGGACAAGGTCGGCGTTACGTCAAAAATATCTTCTATTCTTACAGAGGCAGGTATCAGCATTAAAAATATTGCAGTTCGCGACAGTCGTGAATACGAGGGCGGTATTATGACCATTACGGTGGCAACCGCCGCAGATGCCGAGCATGCCTGCACACTCCTCAATTCAAATGGTTTTACAGCAAGGACAGATAAATATGATAATTAAACCGGCAAAAAAACTCTGCGGTACTGTTACAGTCCCGGGAGATAAATCTATTTCACACAGAGCCGTTATGTTTGCATCTATTGCACAGGGCATCACTCACATAAGCGGATTTCTGTGCGGTGAGGACTGTCTGTCAACGGTCTCCTGTTTTCGTAAAATGGGGGTCAGAATTGACGTTGACGGCACCGACGTTACAATTTACGGAAATGGCATAAACGGCTTGAAACCTCCAAAAGAAACACTCGACGTAGGCAATTCGGGAACAACTGCCAGAATAATGTGCGGTCTGTTGTCTGCACAGCCTTTCGACTGTGTTATTGACGGAGATTTCTCTATAAGAAAGCGTCCTATGAAGCGTGTGACGGAGCCTCTTTCCCTGATGGGTGCTGATATTAAAACAACGGACGGTTGCTGCCCTCTCAATGTAAAGGGTTCAGCCTTAACAGGTAAAGATATCACTATAAACGTGGCATCTGCACAACTCAAGTCGGCTATACTTATGGCAGGTCTTTATGCAGAGGGAAAAACCTCGGTAACCGAGCCTACGCTTTCAAGAAACCATACAGAACTTATGCTTAAGGCATTTGGTGCGGATATAACCACAGAAGGCACGACAGTCACAGTAAGTAAAGCAAATTCTCTTAAAGCGAAGGATATAAACGTTCCTTCTGATATCTCCTCTGCCGCATTCTTTATGGTTGCCGCAACTATTATTCCCGGCAGTCACATAACGATAAAAAACGTCGGCATTAACCCTACACGTACAGGTATTGTAGATGCCCTTAAACTTATGGGTGCCGATATCACATACGAAAATTATAACGATGACGTCGAGCCTACTGCCGATATAGTGGTAAGGTATGCGCCTTTACACAGTGCAGAGATAGGCGGTGACATTATTCCGAGACTCATAGACGAGATTCCCATTCTTGCGGTTGCCGCACTTTTTGCAGACGGCAAGACCGTTATTAAAGATGCACACGAACTCCGTGTAAAAGAAACTGACAGAATTGCGGTTATTGCAGAGGAGTTTGCAAAATGCGGTGCACACGTTGAATGTACTGATGACGGAATGAGTATTCAAGGTCATCAGACACTTCACGCAGCCGTATTTGACTCACACGGCGATCACAGAATAGCAATGTCCTGCGGTGTGCTTGCCCTTGCACTTGACGGTGACAGCGAAATAACAAATGCAGAGGCTGCCGCTGTTTCATATCCCGATTTTTTCAATGACCTGGAGACATTAAAGTGAATTTACAAGAATTAACTGCTTACAATTCAAACACTCCCTTGTTTGCCGTAATAGGTGACCCGATAGAACACTCTGTATCACCGCTTCTGCACAAAACACTCTATGAAACAGACGGTATCAATGCAGACTACACATCATTGCATATAACAGATGATACGTTGCGTGAATTTACGGATATTGCACGAAAAAAACTTTGCGGATTCAACGTCACTATACCACACAAGAGTGCTATTATCCCCTACCTTGATGAAGTTGATGAAACTGCACGAATGATGAACAGCGTCAACACAGTAAAGGTTATTAACGGCAGATTACACGGTTATAACACAGATATACTGGGGGTCATTGCCACTCTTGAAAAAAACAATATTGAAATCAAGGGTAAAAGCGTATGCATACTCGGAAGCGGCGGTGCTTCAAAATCGGTCGTTTACGCACTTTTAAACCAAGGTGCTGAAATTACCGTGGCAAGACGTAAAAACAGCACAACGCCTTGTTTTGCGGACAATATGCCCGCTGTGAATGTGACAACGCTTGACAATCTGCCTGATGCTGATATCATCATAAACACAACACCCGTGGGAATGACTGCAAGTTGTGCAGATACACCCATATCCGACCTTCCCGAAAGATGTAGTTTTGTTTTTGACGTTATATATACCCCACTTGAAACAACACTTTTGAAAAAAGCATCAGAAAAAAGCATAGAATGTGAAAACGGTTTGTATATGCTGCTTATTCAGGGCGTACGTGCCGACGAGATATGGCTTGACAGAAAAATATCCGAGAATGCTATAAAAGCAGCCTCGGACATACTCGAAGCAGGTGTCGTAAAAAACAGACTTGCTCACCGTAAAAAAAGCAGTATTCTTCTGTCGGGATTTATGGGATGCGGAAAAAGCACCGTTGGCAAAGCACTTTCCGATAAACTTGGATTTTCTTTTGTCGATGCCGACGCCGAGATAGTAAAAAAAGCCGGTATGAGCATAAATGAGATTTTTGAAAAATACGGCGAAGAACATTTCCGAAAGCTCGAAACCGATGTTTTAAAAGAATTATCTGCCTGCACCGATACGGTTATCGCAAGTGGTGGCGGTGCTATGGTCAAAGCACAGAATTTTGATGCCGTAAAAGATAACTCCCTCGTCATTTATATGGATGCCGATGAAGATTTTCTGTATAAAAATATAAGTAAATCTGATGAGCGTCCTCTTATGAAAACGCCTGACCCAAAGACACGTATACACGAATTACTGTCATCACGAAAAACAAATTACGAAGCACACAATCACATCTCAATAAATGCATCTATGCCGGTGCATGCGGTTGTGTACGAAATAATGAAAAGGATATAAAATGAAAAAGTATATTACAATTCCGAATTGCATAACTTCCGTCAGAATCGTCGGCTCTGTTTCCATGTTTTTTACTAAATCGCTTTCGACTTTGTTTTTTATTATATACACACTCTGCGGTATTAGTGATGCCTTGGACGGTCATATAGCAAGAAAAACGGGTACGACAAGCGAGTTTGGTACAAAACTTGACAGTTTTGCCGATCTGCTCTTTTACTTTGTTATGTTTCTCAAAGTATTTCCTATGCTTGCCGCACAACTTACTCCGTTTTTATGGAGTATTGCTATCTGTGTTGTTTCAATCAGAATTTTCACCTACATAATGGTTGCCGTAAAACATAAGCATTTCGCTTCGCTTCACACATATGCAAACAAAATAACAGGTCTTGTAATTTTCTCTGTTCCCTATTTTCTTGTGTATAAATCAGGTGTTGCAATATGCTCCGTACTTGCACTTGTTTCAACTTATGCAGCAATTGAGGAACTTATTATCCACCTTCGTTCATCTACGTATGACAGTACTACAAAAACACTTTTAACAAAATAAAAAGATGTGAGGATTATCCTCACATCTTTTTTGCTTCTTCAATAGCTCTTGCAAGTTGATCGGGACAAGAGGTGTTTTTGAAACCACACGTTATCCCCTTTAATCTTTCTACGGCATAATCAGCATCCATACCTTCTACTAACGATGCTATACCCTTCAGATTTCCGTTGCAACCACCTGTAAATGAGACGTTATATACAGTATTACCATCAAGTTCAAACTCAACTTTTGAAGAGCATGTACCTTTACACCTGTAACTGTATTTCATCTATTCGGCCTTCTTTCCCGCAGCATCAACAGATACCCTTACCGTACCTTCGACTGCTTTTCTCAAAGAAACTGCACTGTTTTCCTCAGTTATCCATATGTGATTCAAACTGCCGTCTTCGCCTTCAACAGTACTGTCGGGGTCAGCATAGTATTTCCAGAGTTCTACGTTAAGCTGTGAAAATGTATCATTCTCGTCCTCAAAATAGAGCGCTATCTGAGTTACATAGTCATCCTTATACAGAATGGAGCCTGTGCACTTTTTGCCCAAAGTATTGAATTCATACTCTCTTGCAAGCATAGCATCCCCGATAAACTGCACATCACCTTCTCCGAGAAGCGCAACGACATCCTCATCACCTGCCCCTGCAAGTGCTGCTATATCAGTAAATTCAACTTTTTGCGGACCGCATCCGACGAGGCAAAACACTAAAGAGAAAATAAGAGTAAAAATTATAATTGTTTTTTTCAATTCTATCACCTTCCATTACACTATATTATATAATATCCTTCAGAATTGTCAATCAAACTGACAAAAAACGGTATGGCGTTTTGCCATACCGTTTTTTATTGTAGTTAGATAGAGAACGTGTTGCAGAAATTCATTATCATCTGTGCAACTTCTGCTCTCGTAGCATTTCCTTTCGGATTGATGTTGCCTTCTGCACCGTTTATGATTCCGTTTGCAGTTGCCCACTTAAGTGCATCCACCGCATATCCGGATACATTTGCCGTATCCTTCATTGAATCATACTTTTCTGTGCTGTCAGCACTTACATCTATGCCCTTTGTTGCAGCATATCTCATAAGAATTGCTGCTATCTGTTCTCTCGTAACGTTGTCGTTAGGTGCAAACTTGCCTTCTCCGACACCCGTTACTATTCCGTTCTCTGCAGCCCACGCTACGTAATCTGCATACCAACTTCCGTCTTCCACGTCTGCAAAGTCACTCTTTGCCTGTGATACGTCAGCCTTTGCTATTCTGCCAATTACCGTCACGAGCATCGCTCTCGTCATCTTTCCGTCAGGATCGAATTCGTTTTCGCTTACGCCCTGGAAGTAATTGTTATCTGCTACGTAGTTTACTGCTTTGTTAAACCAGTCTGTTTCTGCCACGTCGATGAACCTTCTGTTGTCATCGGGTGTTACAGGATCTGTCGTTTCACCGTCATCTACCGACGGACCTGCGGGACCTACGGGACCTGCACCACCAGGTGCTGCACCGCCTGCACCGCCGCCGATACCTGAACCTGCGTCACCGCCGCCGATATCGCCGATAATACCACCGGATGTGCCGGGTGTTGTAGTATCGTTTCCGCCAACATCCGTTCCGGGTGTTCCGGGTACTTCAACGTCAGGTGTATTATCCGTTCCGCCGTACATCGTAGCATCTTCGATAAACTCTTCGAGTGCCGTGAGACTGTCTTTGTATTCCTGAAGATCTTTCAAGGAAACTGAACCTGAATATACTGCATTTTCAAGTGCTGTATACTCGCTATTGATGTATTCAGCATAGCTGTTCCAGATATACGGAGTTCCGTAAGGTGCTGTTGCATTATCTGCCACTACCGTGAGAGAATCTATCGTCTCTGCCACTCTGTCAAGCTGTTCGATATAAGAAGCTTCAAGATTCTTATATTCATCCGAGTAACTGTCGTAAGCGTGTGCTCTGAACTGAGGTGTGGCAATGATATTCTTTCCGTCCATCGTTACCTTGATGCTACCATCTACACCTGTTATGAATACCTTTTCAGCAGAACCGCCCGTATTATTGTTTCGGCAATAAATCGGAACGGGAGCACCAGCGTCAGTGAGTATTTCCTGGTTCATAATAGCCACTTCGGGATTAACTGCATTTACAAAGTTCCAGAGGTTTGAAGTTGCGTGTCCGTGATGGCTGAACTTCATAACGTCTGCCTTCATAACGTCTCTTCCGTACGTTCTGAGCATCGAAGTTTCCGCATCTTCTCTTATGTCACCGCCGGTGAAGTATTTCTGACCCTGGAAGTTGAACATAAATACTATTGAACACGGGTTAGCAAATGAACTGTAGTTACCGTTATTTATCTGTCTGATTGCTTCTGCAAGCGAGAAGGTTCTATACGAGTGATCGCCCGGGTTAAGAACGTCTATTACAACCTTTTCATCGCCTTCACCGATAACGAACTGATCGCCACGCTGAACTCTTATGATGTTGATAGGTTCTTTACCTTCTTTTATGTTCTGCGCACTCTTTGCTTCAATCGTTGCATGATAAGAAGGCTTATTTCCATTTGCCATATCAAACGGCGGGAATATTATGTTCTTGACGTCAAACGCATTTACTATCGGTGTAGTATTCGTATGATGGTCACCGTGGTAGTGTGTAATTACGAGATAGTCAATCGTATTACCATCACCCATACCCGCTGCAGCTGCAGTTTCGAGAGTGTATCTGATATTTCTGATAAACGTTTCTGATTCAGACTGACCTACGTCAATTATCATCGTTTGACCGTTCGGGAAGACGATAAGCTGACCGTCACCAAATCTTGAAGGACTGCGAACAATATATCTGTTAAGACCTTCGTGATTGGGATTTCTAAGCTCGAAATGACGGATTGTAAACTTACCCTTGTCATTCGATGCATCAAATACGTTCTTAAATCCTTCCGTTTCAAGTGCATTTTCGGAGGTTACACCCTCTTCAAATGAACCTGTGTAGTAATAATTAAGAAGTTTTGCAGCATCGTCTGCTGAAAGCATATGTATTCTTACGTCTTTCGGGTCGCTTACTTCCGTGATAAAGCCCTGATCAATAGCAATCTGAGCCATATCTTCATCAATGCCGAGTGCCCACGCTGCTGTAAAGCTCCACCTCGGGAAGAAGTTCGGCTTCAACGTAACGTTTGGCGCACTCTTGGTCTTCAGTGAGTTGTATAAGGTATTCTTAAGGAAGGGATTACTGTCATCCTCCAACATATTCAGATATGTATGTCCTTTATTTATACCGCCCGCGTCTACCTTACCTGCATTCCAGAACGTTCCCGGTTCTACACCTTCCCAGTCAAATCTTATGTCGTTATACATAATACCGGTGTTTGAACCGCCGTATACAATTGCCTGCATCTGGTCAAGACCGATATAGTCGTTGTAATTTTCAACGAACATATCAAGCTCGGCATCATACTTAAGGCCGTATGCCGACTGTCTTACGTATGCGTTACCGAATATTCTGTTAAGTTTAAGATTGTAATTCGAGCCAGAGTTACCTACCCACAGATGGTTTGCACCGAACTGTCCGTAGAGAGCATAGATTGTGTAATGATCATCATACGGGTCTACGTAGTAATGGCTGTTTACAAACTCTGAATTGCCTTCGCCGTTAAAGTAAGCGTTCGAAGCTTCATAGTAAGCCTCATACTCTTCCTTAGTTACGTCGAGATTGTAATCTTCCCACGCACCTGTTATTTCGTAAGTCTGACCGTCATCTTCGTCCGTATACGAGATAACCTCGCCTGCCTTGTTGTAGTAGCCTTCCATGAACTTTTCTTCACTTCCGACTATACCGCAGTCACCTGCAATTGCAACGTACTTTGAACCGCCGCCAATGCCGAGGAATACGTTCTTGGCTGTCTTTACGTTTACTGTCTGCTTACCTGAAGCATCGAAACCAATGGTGTTACCCATATACATAAGGTCAAATGCGCCGCCGCCAAACTGTCTTACTTCGCAAAGACCGACCTCGTTGCCCTGTTCATCGTAACCTGTGTTACCGCCACGGCAACCTGCGTACGCGATCCATACACCGCCACCGTTGTGGAATTCAATATAAGTATCTTCAACAGACTTGTTGTTTGCACCGCCGTACATAATGTATTCAACAACGTCCATATCAACAAGTTTCGGTCCCTTTATCGCCTGACCTGTTACGGGGTCACGAACGATATTGGAAATTCTCTTACCGTTTTCATCGTACTTGAACGTACCGTCTGCGTTCTTCTGGTATACGTTGAGCGTACCGTCCTTCGTCTTTGCCTGATATACGTATGAGTGTCCGTTTCCGTCACCTGCAACAACAGTCGGTATACCGTTAAGGAATATAAGCGGTCTGTTACCTCTGTAGTCGGAAGCCTGTGCCGTGGTGATTTCAACCTTTTTGTCTGCATGTTCATACGTTGCCGTAGAAACGTCAGGCATTTCGCCAAGCGGAACACCGCCTACGTAGACGTAAGGAGCCTGTGCCTTCGTGTACTTAATCTTCTTGAACTGTGAAGATGCTTTAGACGTGTCATTGAGTTGGATATAACAGTTCTTCTTCAAAGGACCTGACGTATTTCCGTCATGAGCTTCAGCCGAACCCTTTGCATAAATGTAACCGTTGATATCAACGTTTTCATTTATGTTGATATATGCATCACCTATTGTCTTTGAGCTCGGTCCGTAGCCACCGCCGTAGATATTCTTTACAGAGCAGTTGGTAAGATTAACCGTTGTCGTGTTAGACGTAATAGATGCATTCGCGTAACCACCCATGTAGAGATAATTTACGTTACCGCCTGTAATGTCAACCTGTATTTTTCTGTTTGTGACGTTATAACCACCGGCATACATAATGTTGATATCGCCGCCAAGCATCTTAACGTATATTTCATTTGTAAGTGTATTTGCATCCTGATAACCGCCGGCATAAATGACACCTGTGTTATGAGGACCTTCGGGGTTGATTATAAGGTTTGCTGCACCGACAGTATCATTCTTACCGCCGCCGTAGATACCCTTTACGCAACCGCCAAGGAATTCAACGTAGGTTGAGGGATACTTATCCGTCGTACCCTGCATACCACCACCGTAGATTACCGCTGTGGCACCTGCCGCAAGAGGATTAGCAAGTCTTCTCCATACACCTTCGAGATACAACTGATTTCCCTCTTCATCTACATACGTCTCATACGAGAAGATTTCAGGTGTTTCTGTTTCGGGATCGTAGTTTTCATCAAAGTACTCAACGTAAGTTGTTACGTCAGTAGCATCAATTTCATCAACTTCTTCATCTTCAAGGATGCTGTCAAGGTCACCGATGATTCTTATCGGAACACCGCGTGCAAATACCGTCTCGGTTGCACCGACGTACAGTACTCTTACCGGCATACCTTCTTCATAGTAACCGCCTGATACGATAACTTCAGCTGTTACGAATGCATCACCGAGTGCTGCATCTTCGTCTTCGAAATCGTTGCCTGTATCTCCGTCGATGATTTCACCGTCTTCATTCCATCCAATGATATTGTAACGGTTAAATGATTCCGGAACGATTACGTATGCTTTACCGTAAATCTGACCGGGCGCATTTGCATATATAGTGTCACAAACCACAGAAGGTGCGACCTTGATATATACGTTCTTCGTGAGATATGCAGTCGGAACTGCACCGCCGCCGCAAATCGTCGTAACCTTACCACCGTTGATGTAGAGTTTTACAGAACCCTCAACTCTGGTGTTTGCTGCACTACCTGCGCCGTAAAGTGTCTTGATTGTACCGCCGTTCTGAACGAATTCAACGGCAATATTTTCGCCTTCTTCTACAACGATAGGCTTGCCGGGATAACGGATTGATGAAGGAGCAAGTACTTCTTCTGCCGCCTGCGGAGTTCCTTCGATACTTGCTTCACTGCCGTTGGGACCTGCGTAGAAGCTCGTTATCGTACCGCCGTTCACTTCATAAGTTACACGACCGTCAACCGAACTTATGTTACCTGCCCATACGCTTGTAATCGTACCGCTGTTTATAACGACGTCAATATTCTTGGAATGGCTCTTGTATCCGCCTACGTAGAGGTATGATACCGAACCGCCGTTCATCGTAATCTTAATGTCGCCCGTTTCGTATAAGTTACCGCCACCGTAAATTGCATAAATGGTACCGCTGTTCATCGTAATGTCAGCAGACTCTGAATTATAGCGGTTTGAACCACCGTACACGATTGTGAACGTGCCTGCTTCTTCAAGGTAGTTTCCGTTTTTATCCAAAACAAGAACTACACCGTTTACGTTGGTGATCTCTGCAGGTACACCTGCAAGATAACGCTTATTCACATCTCTGTGAGGTCTGTTTGCAGTAATTGTTACTGTGTGTGTAGGTACGTCCGCTGCAAGCACCTTATATGCATTGCCGAAATCAGGTGTGAATACGTAAGTACCTGCTGTGTAACGGTCATACGTCACCGTCTGTCCGTTTTCATCAGTAACCTTCCACTTCTTTACGGGAATATCTTTACTTCTGCCACCCGTGAGAAGTGCTGTGTATGCTGACGGTAAACCTGCGTTTTCTATTGCAGTACCGTTTGCAAGTGTAAATGCTGTATCCTGTGCGTCAAACGCTGTAACGTACTCGTTTGATACGGGTTCTGTTACAACTACCTTAACCGTTGCTGCTTTTGCAAGTGTCGTGGGAGGTACGTTGTAACCGTCAGGAATATTGACAGCAAATTCATACGTACCAACCGCATCTCCGTCGTAATACGTTACGGGAGTATAAGTAATACCGCTTACCGTTTCAAGAACGCCTTTGATTTCACCTTCTGCCGTTGTGGGAAGACCGATGTTATCAACCGTCGTTCCGAGATCAACGTATACTTCGCCTCTTAAAAGACCTGCATTGCGGACAATACTAATTTCTATGTCCGTAACAAACGTTTCTCTGTCTTCGAGGAAATGACCTTCGTAAAGTTCAACGTTGACACCTTCTGTGTAAACCTTGCTTAAATCAAAACCGGTTTCGTAGAAGATTTTTGCGGTTTTCGTAACTGTTGAAGTTGCTACAGGAAGCAATCTGCTTGTTACGAGTGCATTCTTTGAAAGATAAACTTCAAGTTCGTTTACCGCACCTGCTACGCCTGCACCGTTGATTATGCTTACCTTTGAACCGTCAAGAATCTTCATGGTAACTTTACCGCCAACGGTCATAATATCTTTCTTCTGGTTTGAACCGCCGAAAATGGTATTTACCGTTGAATTCTTTACGATTATCGTTACGTCGCCTTCTGCAGCACCGTTGTAGCCACATCCGGTAATTCTCGAAGTAACGGTTGCATCTTCAACATAAACGTATACGTTGTTTACGATTGCTTTCGTTGTTGCACCGGTGCTTCCGTTACCGCCACCGTAGATAGCAGTCGCCGAGCCACCGAGCATATAGATGTACGCCGTACCGGTAACTCTCGTGCTGTTTCTTGAAGCACCGAAGAGGCTGTTTACCTTACCGCCGCGCATCTCAATCATTGTAGTACCGAGTGATGCGGAATTTGCAGGGCTACCTGCATATACGGATTTACCCGTAATTTCCTTTGAGCTTGTCTTGTTGCAGCCCGTCATATCGTAAAGATATGTCTTTCCGTTCTCTTCATCTATAACTGTCGGTATACCGTACAGATATACATATGCATCAGTTTCCATAACGTCATACTGCTTACGTATTACGTTAACTTTGATGCTGGGTACGTTAAGTGAAGAAGCAAACTGGCAATTTGCCGGTGCTGCATTTATCGTTGCTGTGTACGTACCTACCGTATTCTTGTTGTAATCCTTTACAGTCCACTCAAATCCGGACATTTCAACAACTGCTCCGTTGTCAAGTTTTACCTTGAGTGTGTCGTAGAATACGGGACTTTCAACCGTTCCGCGCGGGAAGGTTGTTTCTGTTACAGGGAGATAAATCTCAACAATCTTAGCATCTGTTACAGTAACAACAACCGTGGGCGCCGAAACACCTGATGCAAGTGCATATTCACCTGACACGACTGCCGTAAACGTATACGTTGCGCCGTATACAGAACCGTCGTAGTTTGCACATTTCCAACCGTCAACGTCAACAGAGATGGTCTGTCCGTTTACTGTTGCCTTAACAGTTGTGGGGAGTGCAAGATCCTTTTGTGCTGTTCCAAGTGATGCAGAAACTGCACCAACCTGTTCAAAGCCTGTTATCACAGACTGACCTGCATTTGCAGTAAGTACTCTTACCGTAACAAATATATCTGCTATGTTGCTGTCCGATACGTTGTATGCATCAGAAACAACGGGCTTGAATGCGTACTTTCCTGCCGTGTTTGCATCGTAGTTTTCACACGTCCATGTAACGTTATTTATTGTTGAAGCGCTGCCGTTTACAGTTGCCGTAAGGGTTGAAGGAAGTACTATTGTGTCAACTGCTGTTCCGAGTGTCACGTTGTAAACAGCCGTTTCGGGCATTTTCACTTCCGTTACGTACTGTACGCGCTCACCGTCAACGTATACTTCAACTGTGGGGTCTGTAAGATCAACGTAGTTTGTGTAAGGGAAGGTCGCAGGACAGTTGATTATAAGCTTACCTTCCGACCTCTTTTCAATCTTACCTACTGAACCCTCAAAGGTATCAGCTACGTTAATCGTTATCGTACCGTTGTATGCCACAGCATCCTGTGAACCTACTATAATACCGCTTGAACCTGTTGTCGTAGCGCCCGTACGGTAGTCACCGCCCGCAATGATTCTGCTTATTTCAGCTTCACCATCAAGAGTGATAAGTGTATTACCGTTGAATGCTTCGTTAAGCGTTCCGGCAACAACGTCAGTTATAACTGCCGTTCCTAAAATATTGATTTCAGCATCACCCGTGAATGCGCTACCCTGCGAACCTGCAACAACAAGTCCGAGTGTACCTGACGACATTACCAGATGTGCTTTCTGTCCTTCCTCTGCAACTCTGTGGTAAGGACCGCCACCGAATACACGTGCTGCCGTTGATATGCCTGCTGACAATATTTTATTGCAACCAGTCAGGTCATTGAGCAACGTTGTGTCTTCGCCTGAATCCGTCATATGTATAGGAAGAATTTTTGCTGTATTTGATCTGTAGTAGCCCGTATTGTGAGCAATCGTCGTATCAACTACGGTAACTGTTATCTTTGAGGTTTCAAGTAAACCGTCAGCCAGATCGTACTTTGCATCTATCGTTGTCGGATCGATCGTGAAATCGTAGTTTCCGACCTTTGCTGCTGCGTACGTGCCGTTATTTACCCATTTGAGTCCTCTTAACGTAACCGTCTCAGTTGTAGAATTGCTGTAAAGAACGTCAGCTTCAAGAGTGTCATAGAACTCAGGTGATGAAACTGTACCGTTTGTAAAATACGTATGTGTTACGGGTATTTTGATTGAGGTTATCGTCGGACGTTCAAACTTCACAACGCTGACTGTTACCGTCGCGGGCTGTAAGTTTGTAACGTAACCGTCAGGCAGTACCATTGTAAACGTGTACTCACCCAATACGTCAGGATTATAGTCAGACGATGTCCACTTTACACCGTAAATTTCAACGAGCTGTGCATCACTTTCGCTTTCACCAACACCGTATGCGTATGCGATGACAGATGAAAGGATGTTTACTTTCTCTGCAGGTGTTCCGCTCGCTACCGAAACAATCTGCGGAATCGTTGATTCAATTCTGCTTACCGTTTTAATATCTTCCGGTGCAACTTTTACGTAAACGATAAGAGTGTTATTCTTCTCTGCATCGTTTATAAACGTATACGAATCACCGAATTCGAGAGTGAATACGTAATCGCCCGACTTATTTCCGTCAAACTGATTTTCTGACTTCCACGTATATGTATTCTCAGGAAGTTCAAACGTAGAACCGTCTACTCTCGTTGCATATACCTTGGGAAGAACATCTCTGTAATCGGAGACTGCACCGTGTTCAACTTCAACTTTGAATGAACCAAAGTCTATCTTTTTAATGAATTCTTTTTCAACACCGTCAACAAATACTTTTACCTTACCTGAATCAACACAATCAATTACACTCAGGTCAAAGTCTGACGTTACGTTGATTACAACGCTGTCAGCAGAATTTGCTTCCGTTTCACCAAGCACTATGCTTCCAACCGTTACGTTCGAATCAATGTTGATAGTTACGTCACCGTCGTATGCACCTAAACCGCCTGCACAAATCTTGCCCGCTACCTTGGTACCGCTTCCGATATTGATAGTAGTAGAGCCTTTAAAATCATCGTTGTAGGAACCTGCATATATGTCGCCGAGAATAGTTACGTTCTTTTTGATAGTAACGGTAGAATCACCCGTTACCTTAGCACCGTAACCGCCGCCATATACCATTGTTGCGGAAACGCCGTCATCCATAACGAGAGTTACGTCAGACACAACGTCTCTACTGTTACCTGCAAACCATTTAAGTGTGTTGGGAAGACCGATGTTTTTGTAAAGGCTGTTAAAGCCTGTAGCATCCATAGCCGCCATACCGGGATAGCCCTTGTAGCCACTTGCATATGCTTCAAGTCCCGACAGTTTTACAACGGCAGGAACGATAATTGTAGTGTTGGACTTCATGTTACCCGAACTACTGCTATACGTACCCTCAGTCTTGTATGCTGTTATCGTTGTGTTTGCCAATATTTCAGGGGCAATTTCAAATTCGCCGCTGTATGACTTAATTGTGTATATCCAGTATTCGCCATTGGCGTCTGTTCTGTCTTTTACACCTTCCCATTCAATGCCCGTTATCTCTATATCCTTACGGACACCGTTTTCATATGCCACTGCAGAAAGTTTATCATAGAACTTTATCGGACGTGTTTCGTCATAACCGTTTCCTGCACTGTCTCTCATCGTTACCGTACCCGTATCTTTAGTAAATACGGTGTAGTTTACGGGAAGATCAATTTTTGTAACGACAGTTCCCTGCGTTGTCGGTGTTTTTACCGTTACAACTGCCTTAAAGGGTTCTACGCCGTCTGAATATCTGTAATCTTCATCTGTGATTACCGCTTTGAACGTATATTCACCCGGAGCATATCCGTCATAGTCTTCCGACACCCAATCGAATGCAGATGCAGGTACCGTTAACGCACCGTCATTTGCAACAAACTCTGTCGGAAGAAGTGTCATAACGTCTTCAATTGACGTTTTGTAGTCAACACTTAACGTTGCCGTCTGCGTTGTTATACTATTTATAAAATAGGAAGCAGTTTTAGGTTCAACCGTTACCGTAACTGCAACTTCAACGTCAAGATAGATATGCTGCGGAGCTTTAAGCGTAAGTGTATACGTGCCTGATCTTGTAGCATCGTATTCACCTTCCCACATAAATCCGTCAACCACCTGACCGCCAACTTCAAATGACGTGGGGAGATTTACGTCTGCAAGAGGTGTACCGTATGCTACGTTATATTCCGTCGTTGCTATATCAAGTTCAGAAACTACTACAACCTCTTTTTCGTTGACGTAAACTTCTATATTCTCATTGGTTTTCCAGTCTTTAATGTTGTCAATAAGATGAGCACTCGTATCGTCAAGATTTACAACGAGTTTGTCACCGTACGCCAACTGTATAGTCTGAATTGAAGATTCTTCGTCAAGGTCGTGAATGTCAACGTACGTAGTACCGTTAAGTACGTTCTTTTTATACGTACCGCCATGTATTGTCTTAATAGTTACTTTTCCGTATACGTCAACATATGCATCACCTGTCGGGCTATAACCACGTGAAGACGCGTATACAGCGCTTACGTTTGCACCGCCCGTCAAAGTAATCTTGGTATCGTATTCAATTTCACCATTGTAAAGTGTATTCGCTGTTCCGAGATCTTCTGTCGCATTACCTAAACCGCCGTAAACTGCGGTTGTCGGAGATGAAGCGAAACCGCCACTTACGTCAGTATCAGCGCCCGTGTACATAAACAGATTGTTGCAACCTGTTGCATCATATATCACGTTAGGGAAGCCTTCGATACCTGAATCGCCCTTAACCACAAGATTAATGGGTTCATTCTCGGATGTTACCGCTCTGATATGGTCAGTTGTACGTATTACCGTACCGGGTACAATCTTTACAGTGATTGCAGGAACGGTAACACTCGCATCAAATACATAGCCTGCGGGTGCTACTGCAGTGAAGGTAAACGTCTCTCCAACTGCTGTGGAATCATATTCATCACACTTCCACGTAAAGCCCGAAAGTGTCGTCGGCTCAGCACCTGCAACAGAAACCGTAAGTTCATCGTAGAACTTCGGCTCCGTCACGTTTGAATAACCGCTACTCCACCATCTGTTTACCGCGTCTGTCGGATCTGCTGAATAAAGGAATTTCGTTTCCATAACGAGTTCCGATGTATCAACAGCCGTTATCTTGGTAGCCTGATTTACAGTTACTTCACAGGTATCACTTGCTGAACCTGCCGAAACCGTAATAGTAGTCGTACCTACGCCTACACCTGTTACAACGCCGTCTTCAACCGTTGCAATACTCTCATTATCCGACTTCCACGTAACAGTCTTATCCGTCGCATTTTCAGGTTCAACCGTCGCCGTAAGAGTCACTTCTTCTCCAAGACTAATGCTTGCAGTTGTTTTGTCAAGAGATACACCTTCAACTTCCACAGCGCCCGCATTAACGTATATCGTGTACTCTCTTGTCTTATTAAGATTTTCGAAGAAGTATCCGTCTGGTGCAGTAAGTGTGAACTTCTTTTCACCTACCGTGGAGTCATCACCGCTCCATGTAAAGCCCGAAACACCGCCGAACGTTGTCGGAAGAACTGTAGCAGCTTCATCTACAAGTATAATTTCAGGTATGCCCGCAACGTCTGCATCGGCAACCACGCCTTTAAATTCTTCATTATTAATCTTAACCGTTACATTTGCATCAGTTTTACCTTCTGTTGTGATGCCGGCTATTTTATCGCTTGAGAGAAGATACTTACTTGTATCATCAAGATCAACAACGAGTTTTGTTACGTTAGTTCTCGTAATATTACCGATTGATGCATTTGAGGTAAGTCCGTGAATATTTACGAACGTAGTACCCGATGTTGCTTTGCTGCCGCCGCCCTGAATGCCGCCAACCGTTGAATTACCGGTAATGTCAAGGTATGCATCACCATCAAGTGTAGCACTGGCACCGCCGCCATGTACAGTACCATTAACTTTTGAATCAACGAGATAGATGTGAGCGTCACCTACCATGTTACCGTTGTCGGAACCTGCAGCGTATATGTTACCCGTAGCAGTTGAATTGATAAGGTATGCATACGAGTCTCCGTTATGAAGCGTTTTCTTACCTGCGGCATACATTCTTTTAATCGTAGTGCCGTAGATAACTAATTTTGTTGCTTCCGTTGATGGCACGGTGGCACCCGTCTTTGTGGGCTGAACGTCATTGGCATTCATACCGTTCTGCTTTCCACCGTAGGCATCAAGACCTGTACCCACTGAGAAATCAACAATCTTATTGCAACCTGTTGCATCGTAGATTTCATTGACAGAACTACCGGAACCTGTAGCTCTTACAACGTATCCTACAGTTGAACCATCTCCTGTAAGGAAGCCCTGGTATGAAGATCTCGAGGTCCAACCTGCGTCAACGATCTTAGCTTTGATTTCAGGTACTTCACATTCCCAAGTGAATGCATTGGATACCTCGGGGCTGAAAGTATAGGTTGTGCCTATAGCCCTACCGTCATAGCTGGGATTCATAATAGGATTTCCATCCTTATCGGTAGCAGCAACAAGAGTCCATCCCGTAACGGGAATGGTTGTTTCCACACCGTCTACCATCGCAGGAATTGTATCGTAGAACGTAGGTGTTTCAACATACGATTCCCTCTTCGACCAGTACTCTGTTGTATTATCCCCCTCATAGTTGTAGGGGAACTTGGTTTCCCAAACATATTCATTGTTCGGGTCAACCGCTGTGATTACTCCGCTTTCAGCAACGCTGACAGCGAATGCACTTACCGGCAATACAGATACAGTCATTAAAACTGCAAGAAATATCGCCAGAAGTCTTGTTGATTTCCGCATAATTTTCCTCCTTTTTGCGTAGTCACAGTTGTGTAATCGAGCATTTCTTTTGCGTATTTTGCACGATTTTGCTGTGATTTTTACAACTTTTCATTATACATTGTACACGACACATAGACATACCGTCAACAGATTTTTTAAGATATTTGCCTAATATTTTAACATTTTTCTATAAAAAAGCGGTATGACTAAACGCCATACCGCTTTTTTTCTATGAAGGTTAGATAGAGAACGTGTTGCAGAAATTCATTATCATCTGTGCAACTTCTGCTCTCGTAGCATTTCCTTTCGGATTGATATTGCCTTCTGCACCGTTTATGATTCCATTCGCAGTTGCCCACTTAAGTGCATCCACCGCATACTCGGATACATTTGCCGTATCCTTCATTGAATCATACTTTTCTGTGCTGTCAGCACTCGTCTCTATTCCCTTTGTTGCAGCATATCTCATAAGTATTGCCGCTATCTGTTCTCTCGTAACGTTGTCGTTAGGTGCAAACTTGCCTTCTCCGACACCCGTTACTATTCCGTTCTCTGCAGCCCACGCTACGTAACCTGCATACCAGTTTCCGTCTTCCACGTCAGCAAAGTCACTCTTTGCCT
>JAFWXR010000058.1 GCA_017517965.1 Clostridia bacterium | reverse complement strand
GGGGCTGATAAAAGCGATAAGGCATTTTGATACCGAAAAGGGACTTGCTTTTTCTACATATGCAGTACCTGCCATCGTGGGTGAACTGAAAAGATATTTCAGGGACACGGGAAGCGTGAAGGTGAGCAGAAAACTAAAAGAAACGGCGGTTAAATGTAATTATGCCAAGAATGAACTCGAAAAGAAACTTCTTCGTGAACCGACGGTTTCGGAAATTGCCTCCTATTGCGGTATTGAATTGGAAGATGCGGTTGAAGCGATAAATGCAACTATGCCCGTGATTTCACTTGACGAGAAATATGATACTAAAGATGACAGTGTAAATTTATCCGATTTTGTGGGCGTTGACAATACCGAGGCGTTACTCGAACAGATAACGCTTACGGAAGCGATAAATTCGCTTTTACCGCGTGAAAAGAAGGTTATTCTGCAAAGATATTTCAGGTGTGAAACACAGTGCCGTACAGCTGAAAAACTCGGCATATCACAGGTGCAGGTCTCTCGTATAGAAAGAGGTGCTATTGAAAAACTAAAGTTGCTATTGAAGTAGATACGGTAAAATGATATAATTTCTCTGTAGAAAATTTGGATAACAGGGGAGAAAAATGACATTTTCCGAAGTTAAGAGAAAAATACTTATAAATGAATACAAGCATTTGAATCCACAGCAGAGAGAGGCGGTTTTTACAGTTGACGGACCGCTTCTTATTCTTGCGGGTGCGGGAAGTGGCAAGACCACTGTTCTTGTAAACAAAATTGAATTTGCCATAAAATACGGCAATGCCTTTTTTGATAATGACAAGGACGTATCACCTGCGGATATGTTGCTACTTGAAGCGTATGCAGAGCAGCCTGATGAGGCGTTTGCACAGAGAGTGAGAGAGATTATATCGAGCTCACCTGCTGATCCGTCGAGTGTAATGGCGATCACCTTTACAAACAAAGCGGCAAATGAACTTAAGGAAAGATTGGTTGCAAGACTTGGCGACTGTGCGCAGGATATCTGGGCGGGAACGTTCCATTCAGTATGCGTAAGAATTCTCAGACGTTTCATAGAGAGGCTCGGTTATGCAAACGATTTTACCATTTACGACGGTGACGACCAGAAAAAAGTTGTAAAAGACATAATGAAGGAACTTCATATCGATGATAAGGAATTTCCGGTCGGAAGCGTAATAAATATCATCAGTAATGCAAAGGATAATATGACTTTTGCAGAGGAATTTGCCTTATCTGTTAAAAATGATTACAGACTGAATACGATAGCGAAAATATACCTTGCATATGAAGAAAATCTGCGTAAATCCAATGCACTTGATTTTGATGATCTTATACTGCTTACGGTAAAACTTCTTGAAACGGACGACGATGTCCTGTGTTATTGTGCGGAAAAATTCAGGTACGTTTACGTTGATGAATATCAGGATACGAATAAGGCGCAATACCGTCTTGTAAGCCTGATTGCAAGCGGATATAAAAACCTTACTGTAGTAGGTGACGATGACCAGAGTATCTACAAATTCAGAGGTGCCACGATTGAAAATATTTTAAGTTTTGAAAAGTGTTTTAAAAACACAAAAGTCATTAAACTTGAACAGAATTACCGTTCTACATCACATATTCTTGATGCTGCAAATGCCGTTATTAAGAATAACAGTGAGAGAAAGGGGAAAAATCTCTGGACCGAGCGTGGAGTCGGTGAAAAAATAAAATTATACGTTGCGGAAAACGAGTATTCCGAAGGCAGATACATAGCATCCGAAATACTCAAACTCATAGCGGAGAATAACAGACAATACGGCGATTTTGCCGTTTTGTACAGGACGAATTCCCAATCTGCCGCACTTGAAGAAGCAATGCTTAAAAGTGCAATTCCTTACAGAGTTTTTGCAGGTATGAAGTTTTATGAACGTAAGGAAGTTAAGGATATAATTGCATATCTCTGGCTGATAGCGAATAAAGATGATTCCCTTCGTTTAAAGCGTATTATAAACGAACCGAAAAGAGCAATAGGTAATGCCACAATAGAAACGGCAGAGGAAATTGCCCGTGTTGAAAACAGAAGCCTGTATGACGTTATATCGCATGCACAGGACTATCCTCAGCTATCGAGAACGGCAGGAAATTTGCTATCGTTTAGTGCAATGATAGATGGGCTTCGCAAAAAAAGTGAAACTATGTCACTCGGTACGTTTGTCAGAACGTTACTTGCTGAAACAGGCTATCTCAGCTACTCTAAAGAACTTGATGAAAAAGACGGTAGAGACAGGGCTGACAACATAGAAACACTTGTATCGAATATTGAAAATTACGAGGAACAAAATGAGGGTGCAACAGTCATCTCTTTCTTGCAGGAGGTTTCACTTGCAAGCGAACTTGATGAACTCTCCGAAAACGGACAGTACGTCACACTTATGACCGTTCATTCGGCAAAAGGTCTTGAGTTCCCGGTTGTGTTCTGCAGCGGTATGGAGGACGGTGTTTTTCCGTCGCAGAGAAGTTTTGACGAGCCCGGCGGAACGGAAGAGGAGAGGCGTCTTGCTTATGTTGCAATAACGAGAGCAAAAGAAATACTTTATCTCACCAGAGCAACGCAAAGACGAAGTTATTACGGACCCGGTTATCACGTAGAGTCACGCTTTTTGACGGAAATACCAAAAGAACTGACACAGTCACTCAACGTTAAACCTGAGAATACAACGGCAACACGTGTGAGAAACTACAATTCTTTCGGTGGTGGCTTCAAAAAGACTCAAAATACGGCAACAACGTCTACCGTCATAAAGCAGTCGACGCCAACAACGTCAAAAACAGTGGATTTGTCGGAAGGCGACAAGGTGTCACATGCAGTTTTCGGACAAGGTCTTGTCAAGGCTGTACGTCCGATGGCTTCGGATGCTTTGATAGAGGTTGAATTTGATAAGGTCGGAACGAAAAAACTGATGTTTAACTATGCCAACTTGAAAAAACTGTAAAATTAAGAGGTTACATTGCAAAATGTGACCTCTTTTTAATTGACTATATATACTTATAATGCTATAATTAACTGATAAATTATATGTTGGAGGCATTATGTTATTAGCCGACGGATGGAAAGACATTGAAATATTGGAGACGAGCGACGGAGAGAAGCTTGAGAGATGGGGTAAGTATATCCTTGTGAGACCTGACCCACAGATTATATGGAGTACGGAAAAGACTCATTCGGGATGGTTTTCACCCAATGCGCATTACCACCGTTCAAAGAGTGGTGGCGGTAAGTGGGAGTTTTTTGATCTTCCTGAACGCTGGACGGTTTCTTACAAAAATGATTACGGCAAACTTGTTTTCAACATAAAGCCGATGAGTTTTAAGCATACGGGCGTATTCCCTGAACAGGCAGTCAACTGGAATTTCTGTATGGACAAGATTGCAAATGCAGGAAGGCCGATAAACGTGCTCAATCTTTTTGCATATACGGGCGGTGCAACACTTGCCTGTGCGGCTGCAGGTGCAAGCGTGTGTCACGTTGATGCATCCAAAGGTATGGTGGCTTGGGCTAAAGAAAATGCGAAGACGTCGGGACTTTCGGAAGCACCCATAAGATACATAGTTGACGACTGCAAGAAGTTTATCGAACGCGAGATAAGACGTGGCAGAAAGTACGATGCGATAATTATGGACCCGCCCTCATACGGAAGGGGTCCTGGCGGCGAGATATGGAAACTTGAAGAAAGCCTTTTTGAACTTGTGGAGTTATGTGCAGGGGTTATGTCGGATAATCCGTTATTCTTTATGCTTAACTCGTATACAACGGGCTTATCCGCGTCTGTAATGGCGTATCTTGTAGGAAAGGTTTTGAAGCCTAAATTCGGAGGAAATGTTACTGCCGATGAGATAGGATTGCCCGTAACACTTGATGAGGAAAATCTTCCTTGCGGTGCAACTGCAATATGGCAGAAGGAGAAATAATGGCAAATATCATTGAATGTAAAAACGTATCGTTCAATTTTGTGAGTGAGGATAACGTTGAGACAAAAGTGCTTGATGATATTTCACTTTCGATTGCCGAGGGTGAGTTTGTAAGCATACTCGGTCACAACGGAAGCGGAAAGTCTACTTTGGCAAAGCATTTAAACGGCGTATACGTTCCTACACAGGGTAAGGTTTACGTTGACGGAATGGATACTTCTGACGAAGATAAGATACTTGACATCAGAAAAAAAGTTGGTATGGTGTTTCAAAATCCCGATAATCAGATAGTGGCAACCATTGTTGAAGAGGACGTGGCATTCGGTCCTGAAAACCTTGGTATGCACTCCGATGAAATCCGCAGGCGTGTCAACGGTGCGCTTGCAACGGTCGGGTTGTCCGAATATGCCAAGCACGCGTCATATAAACTTTCGGGCGGACAGAAACAGCGTCTTGCAATAGCGGGTATACTTGCTATGACACCTAAGTGTATCGTGCTTGACGAGCCTACGGCTATGCTTGACCCTGTCGGCCGTGCTGAAGTTATTAAAATAATAACACAGCTTAACAAGAAACTTGGTATAACGATAGTACTAATCACTCACTATATGAATGAGGTTGTCGGAAGTGACAGACTTGTGATAATGGACGGCGGTAAAATACGCCTTCAGGGAACACCTAAAGAGGTGTTTTCAAATCTTGAAGTAATACGTTCATGCGGACTTGAAGTACCGCAGACGGCGGAACTTATGGCAGAACTCGGGGAGACGGATGATCTTCCTCTTACCGTAAGTGAATGTGCAGACAGAATTATTGAGATGAAAGGGTTAGACGTTTGACAGCAATAGAAGCAAGTGGATTAAAGTACGTTTACGGTGTGGGAACGCCGTATGAAATGACTGCACTTGATAATTTTGACATAGAAATCGACAGTGGCGATTTCGTAGGAATAATAGGCCACACAGGAAGCGGAAAATCTACGTTGATGCAACTTATTGACGGTCTTATAAAACCGGCAGGCGGAACGCTTAAGATATTCGGTGAGGATATGTTTGCAGATGCAAAGACTACTGCACGTCTGAGAAAAAAAGTCGGACTTGTGTTTCAGTATCCGGAATATCAGCTGTTTGAAGAAACGGTTGAAAAGGACATTGCTTTCGGTCCGAAAAATCTCGGACTGTCCGAGGATGAAGTCTATAAAAGAGTGCGTTATGCAGCACAGATAACGGGACTTCCCGAAGAATATCTGCAAAAGTCACCTTTTGAACTGTCGGGCGGTGAAAAACGCAGGGCGGCAATTGCAGGCGTTATTGCAATGCGTCCCGAAATATTTATTCTTGACGAGCCTACCGCAGGACTTGACCCGAAGGGAAGGGATGAGATTCTTGCAAGAGTACGTGAATACAGAGAGGATACGGGCGCTACGGTACTTCTCGTATCGCACAGTATGGAGGACGTTACAAAAAATGCATCCAAGGTGCTCGTTCTCTGTCACGGTAAGAAGATGATGTACGGAAAAGTTGGCGAGGTTTTCGAGCGCTCGAAGGAGCTTCTTAATGCAGGCCTTGATTTACCGCAGATAACAAAAGTTTTTATCGAACTTAAAAACAGGGGTGTAGATGTGCCTACTTCGGTATATACCGTAAATCAGGCAATTGAAGTGCTCGGTAAACTGTCGGGAGGTGGATCGCGTGCTTAAAGATATTACGATAGGTCAGTATTTTCAGGGTGATTCCTTTATTCACAGGCTTGATGCACGTACCAAGATACTGATTGCCATTGCATTTATCGTTTCGATATTTATCGCAGACAGTTTTATCGGTTTTGGAATATTAACGGCATTTCTTGTGCTCGTAATTGCCGTGTCGGGAATCGGATTCAAACCCGTAATAAAAAGCTTAAAACCGATACTCTTTCTAGTAGCGTTTACGGGACTTATCAATTTATTTTTCACACAGGGCGAAGTTCTTGTGAAAATATGGGTGATTAAAATCACAAAAGAAGGTCTTGTTGCGGCGGCTAAAATGATTTGCAGGATAATTATTCTCGTCGCAGGTACGTCGATGCTGACGTACACAACGTCTCCTCTTGAACTGACAGATGCGATTGAAAGATTGCTCAATCCTCTCAAAAAGATTAAACTGCCCGTGCATGAACTTGCTATGATGACGACTATTGCTCTTCGTTTTATTCCTACACTCGTTGAGGAAACCGAAAAGATAATGAATGCGCAGCGGGCAAGGGGTGCTGATTTTGACAGCGGTAATATTTTTACGAGAATAAAAGCCCTCGTACCCGTACTGGTACCTATGTTTATTTCTTCATTCAGAAGGGCAGACGATCTTGCACTTGCAATGGAATGCAGGTGTTATAATTCCGGTGTCGGCAAAACAAAGATGACGGTTACTAAATTTTCACACGTTGATTTAACGGGTGCATTTGTTGCAATCGTTTTTATGGCAACGGCAATATTATTCAGATTTGTTTTTTAAGGATAGACTATGAGAAATGTGCTTTTGAAAATTCAATATGACGGAAGTGCATTTCACGGCTTTCAGGTGCAGAAAGAGGACGTTACCGTTCAGCAGACCTTGCAGGATGCACTTGTCACATTGTTCGGACAGCCCGTTACGGTAACGGGGTGCAGTCGTACCGATTCGGGTGTGCATGCACTTTGGTACGTTGCCAAGGTGACCTTTAATGGAAATATTGCTGTCGAAAAGATACCGTATGCACTTGCAACGGTACTTCCTAAACAACTTTCCGTTATTGATGCTGCTGAATGTGATGAGGATTTTCATCCCAGATACGACGTTGTTTCGAAAACCTATATCTATCGTGTATATGTAGGAAGGTTTTTAAATCCCTTTGAAAGCGGATATAGCTGGCACTGCAAATTTCCGATAGACGTCGATAAGATGAACAAAGCAGCGGCTTGCTTTGTAGGTAAGCATGACTTTAAGGGTTTTATGGCAAGCGGAAGTTCTGTCACAGATACGGTAAGAACGGTTTCTGATTGCTCTGTGGAACGCTTTGGCGATATCCTGCAAATAAGTATTACTGCCGACGGATTCCTTTATAATATGGTGCGCATAATAGCAGGTACGCTTGTTGAAATAGGTGGCGGTAAGATTGATGAAAATGACTTACCGTGTATAATTGCATCGGGCATAAGAGAGAAGGCAGGAATTACTGCACCGGCACACGGTCTGTTTCTTGCAAAAGTAGACTACGGAAAGGATGTTTTTTCGAAAGATGAGAGATAAAACCTCTAAAGAAAATAACAATATAATAGACATCAAAGAGGGAAAACGAAATGTCAGAAAGAAAAAACGCACGACGAAAATAGTCTTTGCGTTATGTGTGATAATATTTGCCGTAGTCGTATTTATGTTTCGGGACAAAATAGAGATAGTAAAGTGGCTCAATACAGTAGATACTTTTTTCGGCAAAGGCATATCTGCACAGAATATTGAACTCAGTTATGACAGCAGTGCATCAAATCCGGCTGATTGGTATGACGGTTTTATTGCCATACTGACAAATCGGGATATAACTATGTTTAACAGCAGTGCAAAAGCAGAGTTTAAGAAGGACGTGAATTTAAACAATCCCGTACTTAAATGCTATGATAAATATACACTTGTTTACGACTGTGGCGGTAATGAACTATATGTCACAAATTCATACAAAGAAGTGTTTTACAAGCAGTTTGACGACAGTATCTTAAATGCAAGGTTTACCAAAGACGGACATCTTGTTGTGATTACGAAAATGAAGAATTACAGAGGTGTAGTTACGGTATACAGTTCATCTTTTAAAGAGGTTTATAAGGTGTACTCTGCAAGCGAATACGTGATGGATGCAGATATCAGCAACGATGGAAAACAGCTTGCCGTTGCGGTTTATGACGGTGGTTTCGGTGAAATACTTTCGGCGGTAAACATATACAGTATGAGTTCTGAAAAAGTCAAATCACGAATAGAAGGTGTTGACGGGCTTATATTGTCAGTTGATATGAAAGCCGGAGGAAGAACACACATTCTTACTCAGAACGGATACTACGTATCAAAAGACGGTAAAGAGGCTGAGGAAATACTGTCTGTCGGCAATAACTATCTCAAATTCTATGATATTACTCAGGATGACAATTCCGTCATAATTCTTGACGGTAAACTTGTCGGAAAGAGTTGTAATATTCATATGTTCAATGCATATGGCGTGGAAACGGGGGACGTCACTGTTGACGGCAATCTGCAATGCTACGATAAAACCGATGATTTTGTGTTTGTTGTTGATGATGCAGGTCTGCAGGTCTACAACTATGACGGTGAACTGACAGATGAAATGGAAGTTTCTGCATCAACCGAAAAAATACTTGCGTCTGATGACGGCAAACTTGTTGTTTTTGAAACGGGCAACGTTTACATAATAAATTAAAATTTTAAATACAACGGAGGATTCCAAAAATGAAAAAACCTACACTCACATCACTTCTTGAAAAATACGAGGGAACAGGTATAACAAGATACTCACTTGTTATCGGTATTGCTAAAAGAGCAAGAGAAATACAGTCGGAGGCTGAGGCAGAAAAGATTCAGCTTACAGAACGCCCTGTAATTCTTGCAAGTGACGACGTTATCAACGAAAGAGTTGTAATTAAAGAACAGTAAGGTATAACCGTGCTTACAGTCCAGATAGTGCTTGACAAGTTAGATCTCGGCACAGACAAGATATTTGACTATGCCGTAGCACCCTGCGACTCCGACAAAGCAAAGGTCGGGGTCAGGGTTGTTGTGCCTTTCGGACGGGGAAACAGGGGAAGGAACGGTATTATTGTCGGTGTTACGGATAAGCAAAGTGATATTCCGCTTAAAACTGTACAACAGTTTTCGGATGATGAACTGCTGCTGAGTGATGAACTCGGGAAGCTTGCAGAATATATCAGTGACAAGTATTTCTGTTCGAGATACGATGCTATAAAAACAATGCTTCATGTTGCGACAAGGATAAAGTGCGAAGAATACTGCTATGCAGTAAAGGGGGTACAGGTACCTTCTGAGCTTGAAAAGTGTTATGACTATCTGTTAAAAGAAAACCCTGTCTCTCTTGATGATCTTCGAAAGCACTTTTCAAGTGATGTTACAAAGCTTGAAATGTGTGGTGCGATGAAAATAGAATATGTCTGCGGTACGAACTGTAACGATGCATTTGTAAAGGCAGTATCATTATGCGTGTCTTACGATGAGGCTCAGCAATATCTTATGTCGCTTGGAGCAAGTATTAAAGGTAAACACGAAAAGGTTATCGACATACTTACAGGCATTGAAAAAGTGCCTTTTAACGAACTTTGCTATCTTGCAGGTGTCAGCAGATCGGTGATAGATACCCTTGAAAAAAGGGGTATAGTTTCTGTATATGAAATAGAAGTCTATCGTGATCCTTATAAAAATAAAAAATATACTGCGCAAAAAGAAGAAATCGTTTTGAATCACAGTCAGAAAAGTGTTTTTGACGGATTAAAAGAACTTTATGATGATAAAAATGCTGAGTGTGCGCTTCTTTACGGTGTAACCGGAAGCGGCAAAACGCTTGTATACATCAAACTGATTGAATATGCTCTGTCAAAAGGCGGTAATGTGATATTGCTTGTACCTGAAATATCGCTCACCCCTCAGTTGACTGACAGAATGACGGCGTATTTCGGTGAATATGTGGCGGTTTTGCATAGCGGTATGTCTATGGGTGAGAGATATGATCAGTGGAAACGTGCAAAAAAAGGTCTTGCAAAGATAGTTTTGGGCACAAGGTCAGCTGTGTTTGCACCGTTTGACGAAACGTCACTTATAATAATGGATGAAGAGCATGAGGGTACATATAAATCAGATATGACTCCGAGATATCATGCCAGAGATATTGCTAAATTCAGAACGGCATATAATAAAGGTCTGTTGGTTCTCTCCTCGGCAACTCCGTCGGTTGAGAGTTATTCGGCCGCAAAAAGCGGACGTTATAAACTGTTTGAACTTCCCGACAGATTCGGCAACGCAAAATTGCCGCAAGTTATTGTGTCGGATATGACAAAAAGCCTTAAAGGCGGAAATTCGTCACTTTTCGGCGAAGAGCTTAAGGCTGCGATAACAGATACTCTTTCAAAAGGTGAACAGATTATTCTGTTTCACAACAGAAGAGGCTACAATACTTTTATAGGCTGCGGTGACTGCGGTACTGTAATCACATGTCCGAATTGCAGTATATCAATGACCTATCACAATGCAAATAAACTGCTGATGTGCCATTATTGTGGGCATACCCGTGAAATTGAACACGAGTGTGCAACGTGCGGAGGAAATAACATTCGTTATCTCGGTGCAGGAACGCAGAAAATTGATGAAGAAATAAAGAAACTTTTCCCGGGCGCACGCACGGTACGAATGGATCTTGATACTACAAATTACAAAATGGCACACGAGAAAATTCTCGGTGATTTTGCAAAGGGTGAATATGACATATTGATAGGAACCCAGATGGTTACAAAAGGTCTTGATATGGAGAATGTTACACTCGTAGGTGTTCTCAATGCCGATATGATGCTTTTCTCTGATGATTTCAGGTGTTCGGAGCATGCTTTTTCGATGCTGACGCAGGTAGTCGGAAGGGCAGGCAGGGCACAGAAAAACGGGAAAGCTATTATACAGACGTACAATCCCGAAAACAGAATAATATCTCTTGCGGCTACACAGGATTATAAAAGTTTTTACCAAAGTGAGATAGATTTCCGAAAGATGATGACCTATCCGCCGTACTGTGATATCTGTCAGTTTGTGATAACGGGAACAGATGCGGAAATAACTTCAAAAGGTGCGAAGACATTTTGTAAAATGCTCCAGAAATCTTTTGTTGACAACGGGGTAAAGAACGTTATTTTATACCCGTCACTCCCGTCTGCACTTCTTAAAATTTCGGGTAAATACAGATACAGAATATTGCTTAAATGCAAGAACACTTTGCAGTTAAGAAAAATAATAAGAGAAGAAGTTGTTAATTTTAAAAAGGAGAATTCTTCAGTCACACTGGTGTGTGACATGGATCCTCAGATGATTATATGAGAGGTAATTATGGCAATCAGATTAATAGTAAAAAAAGGTGACGAAGCACTTACTAAGGTGTGCAGAACAGTTGATAAGTTTGATGACAGACTTCATATGCTTTTGGATGATATGGCTGACACAATGTATAATGCCGACGGTGTGGGACTTGCTGCACCGCAGATAGGCATACTTAAAAGAATTGTTGTTATTGACATAGGTGACGGACTCGTTGAAATGATAAATCCGAAAATCGTGGAAAGTGACGGCTTGCAGGAGGAGCTTGAGGGTTGCCTTTCGGTTCCCGGAGTATATGTTATGACCAAGCGTCCTTTTAAAGTCAAAGCTACTGCGCTTGACAGAAACGGAAATCCTTTTGAGATAGAAGCAGAGGACTTTATGGCACGAGCAATATGTCATGAACTTGACCATCTTGACGGTCATTTGATGCTTGAAAGAGGAAGAGTTTTGTCCGATGAAGAAATTAGAGAAATGATGTCTGACGGAGAAGATGATGAGTAAACTTAACGTAATGTATATGGGCACGCCCGATTTTGCCGAAGTGATATTAAGGAAACTTGCGGCGGAATACGATGTGTCGGCAGTTGTTACACAGACGGATAAGCCTGTGGGTAGAAAAAGGGTGCTTACAGCACCTCCTGTGAAGGTTACGGCGACGGAACTTGGCATACCCGTATATCAGTTTGAAACACTTAAAAACGGTGAACTTAAAGAAGCACTTGATAATCATAAACCCGACGTTATAGTAGTGGCCGCATACGGCAAACTGCTTCCTGATTACGTACTTTCATATCCCAAATACGGCTGTGTCAATGTCCACGGCTCACTTTTGCCGAAATACAGAGGTGCAGGTCCTGTTCAGTGGTCGGTCATAAACGGTGATGGGGTTACAGGTGTAACAACAATGCTTATGGGTGCCGAAATGGATAAGGGCGATATGCTGTTAAAAGCAGAAGTCAAAATCGGCGAATACGAAACATACGGCGAGCTTATGGAGAGATTAGCACCTATCGGGGCAGAACTCACCGTTAAAACGCTTGAAGCGCTTGTTGCAGGAGATATTACGCCTGAAAAACAGAATGATGATGAAGCGACATATGCACCGATGTTAAATAAGGAAATTGCAGTAATTGATTTTAACAAGAGTGCCGATGATGTATTGCATTTAATACACGGACTTAATCCGTGGCCGGTTGCTTTTGCATACCGTGAGGGTAAAAAGTTAAAAATATTTAATGCGATAAAAGGAAATAACACACAAAAATCTCCCGGCACAGCATGGATGACTGATAAGAAGGACGGGCTCGAAATAGCCTGCGGTGACGGAAAAACTGTAATAGCAACTGTAGTGCAGGGTGAGGGTGCAAAGAAGATGGAGGCAAAACTCTATCTTATGGGAAATCCCGTAAATGAAACTACGATATTAACGGAGGAATAAATATGCCATATTTTTATTACGGTTACGGTTCAAATTGGACGTTATTTTACATTCTGTTTTTTGCAGTAGCAATTTTTTCGGTATGGGCTCAGTATAAAGTGAATTCCACCTTCAAAAAGTACAGTAACGTCATTGCACGCAACGGTAAAACAGGCAAACAGGCAGCGGAAATGGTTCTTGCATCAAATGATGTAAGGGGTGTTGCATTCGGAAAAACTGCAGGCTCACTTACCGACCATTATGATCCGAAAACAAAGACAATAAATCTTTCTGAACCCGTATATGATAAATCGTCCGTTGCGGCACTCGGTGTTGCTGCACATGAGGCGGGACACGCCGTGCAGGATGCAAAGGCGTATGGTCCTCTCAGGCTCAGACATGCGATAGTTAAGACGACTAATATTGCTTCCAATATATCAGTTCCTCTTATACTGATAGGAATACTTCTTATGGCATTTTCAGACGGAACGTTGGGTCTTACCATTGCAAACATCGGCGTTGTTGCGTTTTCTGCAATTGCATTTTTCCAGCTTGTAACGCTTCCTGTTGAATTCAATGCAAGCAGACGTGCTGTGACTGCACTTGCAGAGTCGGGCACTATGGATGATGATGAAGTAAAGGGTGTTAAGAAAGTTCTTACTGCGGCGGCACTCACGTATGTTGCGGCGCTTGCCGCTGCAGTTGTGAATCTTTTAAGAATGATACTTTTGGTAAACGGCAGCAGAAGAAGAGACTGATATGACTGAAAGCAGAATAACGGCATATAACGTATTGCTCAAATGTGAAAAGAGCGGGGCTTATTCAAATATTGAACTGTCAGGCAGTTTGTCGAAGGCAAATCTTGATGACAGAGATAAGGCGTTTGTGACAAATCTCACATACGGAGTATTGTCACGTCTTATCACACTTGATGCGATAATATCAAAACTATACAACAAAAACATTTCAAAACTTGATAAAAGTGTTCTTGTCATACTGCGAATGGGTCTTTATCAACTCGAATATATGGATAAAGTCCCTGAAAATGCTGCTGTGTACGAAAGTGTTGAACTCTGCAAGAAATTTGTAAACAGGGGTGCAGCAGGCCTTGTCAACGGAATTTTGCGCTCGTTTGTAAGAAACGGGGCAGACGTTGAAAACACACCTGATGTCATGTACTCCTGCGATGAAAGTATTTGCGAAATGCTTATTTCACAGTACGGTGAAGAAGTAGCAAAGAATGTACTTGATTCCTTCTTTACGCCGAGAAAGATATACGCAACGGTCAATACGCTTGCGATATCTGTGCAGGAGTTTGCAAAAAAACACGATGCAGTGATAGTTGATGAAGCTACGGTTGAAATTAAGAGTTCTGTTATCGATAAGATAAATGACAGTAATGAGTTTTTTGTGCAGGATATCACTTCATCAAAAGCGGTTGAAATGCTCTCTCCTGAGGAAAATGATACACTTGCGGATATATGTGCCGCACCGGGCGGAAAGAGTCTCAAGGCGGCAATTATGATGAAAAATAAGGGAAGTATAGCTTCCTTTGATCTTCATGCAAATAAGCTTTCGCTACTGAATAAAAGCGCAGAACGACTGGGAATAGACATAATAAAAACTGCTCAGGGCGATGGGACGGTGTGTAATCCGGATCTTGCAGACAAGTTTGATAAGGTTATCTGCGATGTTCCTTGTTCGGGGCTTGGCGTCATTGCAAGAAAGCCCGAAATACGCTACAAGAAGACATCAGATTTTGAAGGCTTGTATGCCGTTCAAGGCAAAATTCTGAAAAATGCATCGACGTATCTTAAAAAAGGCGGAAAACTTTTGTATTCCACTTGTACGATAAATAAAAAAGAAAACGAAGAATGTGTAAAAGCATTTCTTGAAAATAACAGCGGATACAGGCTGGTAAATGAAAAACTGTATCTGCCGACAGATGATAATGACGGCTTTTATGCCGCAATAATTGAAAGGATATAGTTTTGGAAAAAGTCGATATTAAATCAATGACAATTGAAGAACTCGGAAACTATATCAAAGAACTTGGTGAGCCGTCATTTAGGGCAAAACAAATCTTTGAGTGGCTTTATCGGGGTGTTACGTCTTTTGATGAAATGACAAACTTGTCAAAAGCAACGAGAGAGAAACTTAAACAAGTTTCATACATCTCATATCCGAGAATTAAGAATAAACTTGTATCCCAAATAGACGGAACGGTTAAGTATCTCTATGAAATGCTTGACGGAGAATGTTTGAAACTGTGGTTATGGAATATAATCACGGTACGTCAATTTGCGTTTCAACTGAAGTTGGCTGTAAGATGGGTTGCGCATTCTGCGCATCTACGATAGGCGGTTTGGTTAGAAGGCTTTCGGCAGGAGAAATCGCCGATCAGATAATTTTTTCACAGAAAGATCTGGGAAAAAGAATAGACAGCATTGTTCTTATGGGAATAGGTGAACCGCTTGACAATTTTGATAACGTGGTTACATTTTTGAAAAATATCAATGACAAAAACAGTTTAAATATCGGTATGAGGCACATATCACTCTCTACTTGCGGTGTTGTGCCGAAGATTTACGAACTTGCAGAGCTTAATCTGCCGATAACCTTATCAATTTCGCTTCATGCTACAGATGATAAAAAGCGTGACGAGATAATGCCGATAAATCACAAATACCCTATAGAAGAACTGATTTTGGCGTGTAAGGATTACATAAAGACAACGGGCAGAAGAATATCGTTTGAATATGCCGTTATATCGGGTGTGAATGACAGCGTATCCGATGCGGCAAAACTGTGTAAACTTTTAAAGGGTATGCTTGCACATGTCAATGTCATTCCGGTAAATGAGGTCAAGGAGAGAGGGTTTGTAAAACCCGACAGAAAGAGAATAGATGAATTTGTAAACTATATAAATAATCAAGGAATATCCGCAACCGTGCGAAGAAAACTTGGTGGAGATATAAATGCTTCGTGCGGTCAGCTCAGAAGGCAAAGCTTAAAGAAGGAAGTGATAGAGTGAGAATATGCGGTATTACCGATATAGGATGTGTGCGTACTGAAAATCAGGACACGTTCAGGAATACGGTCAAAGGAAATAAAGGTTTCGGGATTGTCTGTGACGGTATGGGTGGCCCCAGAGGAGGCAAAGTAGCAAGCAATTACGCTGCAGACATCATTTTTTCTCTTGTTTCTGAAAAAATTGACGATATGGACTGTGAAAAGTTTAAAGAAGTCTTTTCGGCAGCTGTTATAAAGGCAAATGAAATGATACTTAAAGCAGCAAAGGAAGATGAAACATATATAGGAATGGGCACGACTGCTGTAGCGGCGTTTGTTGTCGGGCGTAAATGTGTTGTTGCAAACGTTGGCGACTCGCGTGCTTACTATTTTTCACAAGACAAAATGGTGCAGATCAGCCATGACCATTCGATGGTACAGGAATTGGTTGATGAGGGTAAAATTACTGCCGAGGATGCTAAAAATCATCCAAACAGAAACATAATTACAAGGGCTGTCGGGGCATATGACAGCGTTAATGCTGAATTCTTTGAATTTGATTTAAGCGATGACGGCATTGTTATGCTCTGTTCGGACGGGCTTACCAATATGCTTGATGATAGCGAGATACTTTTTGAACTTGACGTCACTACAGATGTGGGTGAGTGTTCGAGAACACTTGTTGAAATGGCAAAACAAAGAGGCGGAAGTGACAATATTACAGTTCTGCTTATCTCTATGAGTGAGGAGGGTTAATATGACGGATCTCAGAGGGAAGATAATTAACGGAAGATATAAAATTGAGAGTATAGTCGGCGTTGGCGGTATGTCGGTAGTATACAGGGCATATGACCTTGCTGAAAATATTACGGTTGCGGTTAAAGTACTCAAAGAAGAATTTCTTGAAGATCCGCAGTTCCGTCGCAGATTTGAAACAGAATCGAAAATAATTTCGATGCTTAATCACGAAAATATAGTAACGATACATAACGTCGGATTCAATGATGATCTTTACTATATCGTTATGGAATATATAAACGGAATTTCTCTTAAAGAGTATATTGAGCAGGAGGGTAAACTCAGCTGGGAAAACACAACGATGTTTATATCCCAGGTGCTCAAGGCTTTACAGCATGCACACAGCAGAGGTGTTGTTCACAGAGACATTAAACCGCAAAATATAATGCTTTTAGCTGACGGTTCTATAAAAGTTACTGATTTCGGTATAGCTAAACTCACTAATGTTCAGACTCATACTATGACAGAAAAAGCCATCGGCTCCGTACATTATATCAGTCCTGAGCAGGTGTCGGGCGGAGTTGTTGATGAGAGAAGCGATATTTATTCTGTCGGAATAATGATGTATGAAATGCTCACGGGCAGGGTGCCGTTTGATAACGATAATCCTGTATCGGTGGCGGTTATGCAACTTCAGAATAATGCGGTAAGTCCTAAAAATATCGTGCCTGAGATTCCCCAGGGACTTGATGAGATTGTAATGAAAGCAATATCGAAAGAAGCAGTTAACAGGTTTCAGAGTGTTGACGAATTCCTTGATGACATAGAAAAACTCAAACGTAATCCGTCTATCCGCTTTTATCAGAAGTATATGGCTGCTGCAGATACAACTACTGCAAAGCGGGAGGAGACAGGTATGAAAAATACAGGCAGAAAAAAGAAAAAAAGAGTTTCCGTACCGGGAATGGTTGCGATTGCTGCGGTGCTTACTGCATTTATCGTATTCTGCATAACGCTTCTTGCGCTTAATGTTGGAAACAGTAACGAAGAAGTTGTTGATGTTAAAGTTCCGAAACTTGTGGGACTTTATTATGAAGATGTTGTCGAAAACGAAGAATATGCCGATTTCAACATTATAGAAGAGGGCAGAGTATACAGCGATGAGTATGACGAGGGGGTTATCGTCAGACAGGATCCCGATGACGGAAAGACTGTTAAAAAAGGCAGCGATCTGAGAGTATATATCAGCCTTGGTGTTAAGGATTTGAGAGTGCCGGATCTTTCTAATAAAGAATACAGGGCAGCTCTTATAGAACTCAGCAATATGGGACTTTCGGGAATGAAAGAGGAAGAGGAAAGCGAAACCGTTCCCGAAGGATACGTTATAAGAACCTCGCCTGAAGCAGGCTCAAAGATAACTAAGGATACAAGAATAACCATCTACGTCAGCAGTGGTGTTGAGGTGAAAACTGTTATGATGCCTTCACTCATAGGCAAAACGAAGAATGAAGCGTCTGTAATACTTGGCGAAAACGGACTTGTAGCGACGTTTACGGAAGTTGAATCCACTTCACCTGCAGAAACGGTAGTTGCACAGAGTATTGCTGAGGGAACGGAAGTTGAAGAGGGTACTACCGTTACGCTTTCCGTATCAAAAGGAACGACGGAGACCGTCGAGCCAAAGCCTCCCGTAGAGGAAGCCGAAAAGACAAAGACGATAACTGTCTCACTTCCTGATTATGAGAGTTCGTATACCGTAGTGGCATATTTGAACGGCACACAGGTTTACAGTAAAGTTCACTCGCCGAGTGAAGAATCTGTCGAAATTTCACTTACAGGCAAAGGCACTCAGGAAGTGCAGGTAAAGATAGCTGAACTCAATCTGATGATATTTACAGGAACGGTAAGTTTTGACTGATATGAACGGAATAATTATAAAATCGCTGTCGGGTAATTATTATGTAAAGACTGACAGCACGATAATTCTCTGTAAGGCAAGGGGGATATTTCGAAAAAACAAAATATCCCCATTACCAGGAGATACTGTGAAAATATCGCTTACGGGCGATGACGGTGTTATAGATGAAATATTACCGCGAAAAAATGCACTCATACGTCCGCCTATTGCCAACATAGACATAATGTTTATCGTTGTGGCTACGGCAGACCCCGATCCCAGTCTGAATGTGACGGATAAACTTATTGCAGTCTGTGAAGAAAATGACATAAGACCGATAATAGTTATAAATAAAACAGACATAAAGTCTCCCAAAGAACTTGAGGACATATATAACAAAGCGGAGATAGAGACGTTAACCGTATGTGCTCACAGCGGTGAAGGGTGCGAAAAGATAAAGGAACTCATAGGTTCAAATATATGCGCTTTCGGCGGAAATTCGGGTGTCGGAAAGTCGAGTATACTTAAGGCACTGGGGATTTGTGATGATGCTGAGATCGGTGAAATCAGCAAGATTTCCAGAGGTAAGCATACGACCAAAAGAGTAGAACTTTTTGAGGCGTTCGGGGGTTATATTGCGGATACACCGGGCTTTGGTGATATCAGTTATGAGGAATGTCTGAGGGCAACGAAATCGGAAGTTGCGTCTCTTTTCAGGGAATTTTCAAAGTATGAGGGTTGCCGTTTTGATGACTGTGCGCATATAAATGAGCCTGATTGTGCAATTAAGACTGCGGTGGAAAACGGTGAGATAGCGCTCTCAAGATATGAAAGTTATAAAGAAATATACGAGGAAAGTTTGAAAAGAAAGAATTATTGAGAAACAAGTACAGGCACTGCTGCATAGTATAAGGTATAAATAGTCGGCAGCAGGAGGCTGTGTGTTATGTTCGGATGCAATCATAAAAGATTACTTGGTATAGCGGCAGTTTGTGTCGGCGGCGGAATAGCGCTTTCTCTTATCTTACCGTCATGGATACTTGCGATTTTGCTTGCCGTCATTGTAGTTGCTGTCGGCATTCTTTATCTTTTTTGTTAGGAGATGTATTTATGAAAGTAAGCTGCTACAAATTGCCTTCGTTTTTTCGGATATTCTTTAAACAGTAGTACCAATTAAGAGGTGAAAATATTGTATAAAGCAAAACACATACATATATGCAGCGGTGTGACGCTGCATTACATTAAGACGGACAAGTTCAAGACGGATAAGATAACCATGCTGTTTTCTGCGGGACTTGATAAGGTCTACACTTCGTACAGAACGTTGCTTATAAACGTTCTTATGACAGGTTGTCGCAAATTGCCCGATATCAAGGCAATAAATGACAGACTTTACGAACTTTACGGTGCAGATTTTGCTTCTCTTAACACAAAAAGGGGAGATATTCAGCAGACGGGTGCAACCATCAAATTTTTAAACGGTGCATTTACTCCCGATAAGAAATCTATGCTGTCAGCCGCTCTGGAGACCGTTACTGATGTTTTATTCGATCCGCTTGTAAAAGACGGTGCTTTCGACGAGAAGATAGTTAGCATAGAAAAAAAGAATTTGATAGATTCTATAAGAGCAGATATCAATAATAAAACCGTTTATGCAAGAAAAAAGTGCATTTCACTTATGTGTGAGAATGAGGTCTACGGAATCAGCTCCGAGGGTGAAGAGGCTGTTGTAGAAACCATAGACGAGAAAAAACTTTATGACTTTTACAAAGAATTCGTCTCAAAAACAAGCCTTGATATCTACTACGTTGGTGCACAAAGTGAAGATGAGGTTGTAAATGCGGTACGTAGTACATTTGAAAAGATAGAAATTGCTCCGATTTCTTACAAAAAGTATCCTGCCGTGTATGATGTTGATGATGTAAAAAGGATTACTGAAGAGATGCCTGTTACTCAGGGAAAATTGTCGCTTGGATTCAGGACAGGCACTGTAAGAAATGACAAAGATTATGCTGCACTTTCAATATTCAACGTTATATACGGTCTTGCACCGACAAGTAAACTTTTTACTGTTGTAAGAGAAAAAATGTCGCTCTGCTATTACTGCCGTTCACAACTCATAGAAACTAAGGGTATACTTCTTGTTTCTTCCGGTATTGAATGTGAAAATAAAGAAAAGGCAGAGGCAGGTATTCTGCAGCAACTTGAAGAAATTAAGAATGGAAATGTAAGTGACGATGAAATTGTCACGGCAAAAAAATTCTATGTGAATATGCTCAAAAGCAGTTTTGACAGTGCAGGCGCTATGGTGGCATGGACTGCTGCTGAGAGTTATGACGGTACGGACAGAGAACAGGATGACTTTATCAGGGATATTATGAATGTCACCAAAGAAGATGTGGTAAGGGTTGCAAATAAAATAAAACTTGATACTGTTTACTATTTGAAAGGAAACACACATACCGATGAAGTTTGAAATCAGAGAAGACGCTCAATTTGGAGAAAAAATATATTCGGCGGTGCATGAAAGCGGTGTGCATATACTTGTCTGTCCCAAACCGCTTTTTACCGAGAACTACGTTATGTTTGGCACGAAATACGGTTCGTCGGTCGACAGATATATTGCAGACGGGGAAAGTGAAGTTACGTCAATTCCTGATGGTACAGCCCATTTTCTTGAACACAAGATGTTTGAAAATGAAGACGGAGTTGATGTTTTCAGTCTTTTCGGTGAGTATGGGGCATCCGCAAATGCCTTTACAAGCTTTGACAAAACGGTGTACGAGTTTTCGTGTACCGACAATTTTGAAAAGAATCTGGAAACACTTATAAAATTTGTACAAGCACCTTATTTTACTAAAGAAACGGTGGCTAAAGAGCAGGGAATTATCGGACAGGAAATTAAAATGTATGATGATTCACCTTCGTGGCGCGTACTTATGAATTTGATGAGTGCAGTATATGAACATAATGCAGTAAAGAATGATATTGCGGGTACTGTTGAAAGTATTGCAGAGATAACGCCTGAAATACTTTATAAAACGTATAATAACTTCTATAATCCTGCAAATATGGTACTCTGCGTATGCGGACCGGCGGATCCCGAAACCGTGTTTGAAGTATGTGAGAAAACGTTGAAATCGGTAAAGCCGACACATGTCAGCGTTGTTACGGAAAAAGAGCCCGAAACGGTAAAACAAAAAGAAGTAAGAATAGCAATGCCGATATCAATACCGTATTTTTGCATAGGTATCAAGGATTTCGGACACACTCTTTCTCCTGCGGACAAGTCCCGCAGAGAGATAGCGATGACGCTTCTTTTGAGCATTCTTTTCGGCAAAAGCTCGCCGCTTTACAAACGCCTTTATGAAAGCGGTTATATTAACGAGTCTTTTGACAGCGAATACAATATTTCCGATAACTATTCTATTGTCATAATTTCGGGTGAAAGCAACAATCCCGATGAAGCATATGCGATAATCAGGGAAGAAATTGAAAAAATAAAAAAGAACGGAATCGACGATGCTGAATTTGAAATAAATAAAAAAGCTTTGCTCGGCGGTGCGATTGACGTGTTTGATAAAACGGATGACACGGTATATGCAATGCTTTCAACTTATTTTTCGGGAATCGATTTCTTCGACAGTTTCAAGCCGTATTATACTGTGACAAAGAAGGACGTGCTTGATATGCTTGATATATTCAGTGATGAATATATTTCGCTGTCTGTTGTCGATGTTATGGAGGACCAGGTATGAATAAAGGAAACGGCCCGATTTCATTTCCGGGCCTTGGTATAGGAAAGTTTAATATTGACAATGTTGCATTCAGTATCGGCGGATTTGAGATATACTGGTATGCCGTTCTTATTGCGACGGGTTTTGTGCTTGCGGTGCTTTTGGGGCTTGCTCTTGCAAAGAAAAAAGGCATAAAACAGGACGACGTGCTTGACGGTATTATCTGGATAACGCCGGTATCTGTTATTTGTGCAAGGCTTTACTACGTGATATTTGACCCTAATGGGTCGTATAACAGCATAAAAGAAGTTTTTGCCATAAGAGATGGCGGTATGGCAATATACGGTGCTGTTATCGGTGCGTTTATCTGTGCCGTGATACACTGTAAGATTAAAAAAATCAAGATATCCGATGCGGCAGATATGGTTGCACCGTGTTTTCTTGTCGGTCAGATTGTCGGAAGGTGGGGCAATTTTGTCAATCAGGAGGCGTTTGGCGGAGAAACCACACTTCCGTGGGGAATGCAACTTATAATAAACGGTAAGGAAACGATAGTGCATCCTACCTTTTTGTATGAATCCCTTTGGAATCTTGCAGGACTTATAATTCTGCTTACCTTATTTAAATACAGTAAGAAGTACAGCGGGATTATTTTCAGCGGATATCTTATATGGTACGGTATAGGAAGATTTTTTATAGAACAACTCAGAACAGACCAACTTAAAGTGTTTTCCGTGCCTGTTTCGGTTCTTGTATCGGCTGTTGCGGTACTTGCGGGAATTGTTTTGGTGATACTTATTATAAGAAAGAAAAAAGGTGAAAATAATGGCACAGATAATTGACGGTAAAGCGGTATCCGCTTCTGTAAGAGAGAGGATAGCAAAAGAAACGGCAGAATTTGCAAAAGAAACGGGTGTAATACCGGGGCTTGCCGTAATAATTGTGGGAGAGAATCCTGCCTCACAGGTCTACGTAAGGAATAAGCATAAGGCGTGTCAGGATGTTGGTATGCATTCTGTTGTAATAGAAATGCCTGAGAATACAACGCAGGAACAGCTTCTTGAAAAAGTGGATGAACTCGCAAAGGATAACGCGATTCACGGTATACTTGTTCAGCTTCCGCTTCCTGCACATATTGATGAAGAGGAAGTAATAAAGGCAATTCCTCCTGAAAAAGACGTAGATGCATTTCACCCTGCCAACGTAGGAAGGATAATGATAGGCAATCAGTCGTTTGTACCCTGCACACCTGCAGGTGTTATGGAACTTCTCGATGCTTATGATATTGAAATTGAAGGTAAAAACTGCGTCATAATAGGAAGAAGTAATATTGTCGGCAAACCTCAGGCAATGCTGATGCTTCAAAAGAATGCAACTGTCACAATATGCCATTCAAGAACCAAAAACCTTGCAGAAGTTACGTCAAAAGCAGATATTCTTGTGGCTGCAGTAGGCAGAAGTAAGTTCGTAACTGCAGATATGGTAAAAGAGGGTGCGGTTGTTATAGATGTCGGCATTAACAGAGGTGAAGATGGAAAACTCTGCGGTGACGTTGATTATGATGCCGTATTTGATAAGGTGTCCTACATAACCCCCGTACCGGGCGGGGTAGGTCCTATGACAATTACAATGCTTTTAAAGAATACTCTTACTGCGGCAAAGGACTCCGTAAGATAAAGTTTATTTTGGAAATTTGATATATCCCGTTTTAAAAAGGTGAAGAACGGTTATTACGAGAATCGGGAAAATAAACATACCCGCAAGGCCTGAAATGCGAAAACCGACATAGACCGAAACGAGCGTGAGCAGGGGGTTCATACCGATATTTGAACCGACTATTTTCGGCTCGGCAAACTGACGTACACAGGCTATTATGAGGTATAAAACGGCAAGTTTTATGCCAAGTGCGATATTGCCTCCGATTGAGGATAGCAGAGCCCAGGGTAACAGAACGGTGCCGCAACCGAGAACGGGTAGAATGTCAACGAATGCAATGAGAATTGCTTTCGTAAGGGGATTTTCAATCCCGAACAAATACAGACCCAACGCAAGTTCGAAAAAAGTAATAAGCATTATTACTGCGTATGCTTTTAGCATACGCAGTAATGTTGCACTTGAAAAACGTTTTATTTCAAGCGCTATCACCCTGAAGCGTCGTGGCAGAAATTCCCGAAGGAATATCCGTATTCTCGGCATATCGCCGCAAAAGAGGACGCAGGATATAACTGCGGCGGCAAAGAATATAAACAGCGATGGTATTGATGACAGACCGTCGGTGAGATTGCTGAGTGCGGATACTGAAAAATTTACTGCAGAAGAGGAAATACTCTGCTTTACGTTGGTTATCATATCGACTGAAATATCAATGCGGTTTGAATGCAAAAAATCCGTCAGTATCGTACTGATGTCGTTGATTATGTGCGGTAGTTTTTGAGAAAGTGAAAGAATTTGTTTGTACAGCAGAGAAGACAGTAAAAAAATTATGCTTGCAACGACAGAAAGAATAAGCGTGACAAGAATACCTGCCGAAAACGGGGCAGGTACTTTTATTTTTTCTTTAAGGTATTTCACAGCAGGATATATCAATACGGATATGAAAAAGCCTATAAGAAACGGTGAGAAAAGTTTGATAAAACGTACAAATCCGAAAACTATCAGCGTTATCAGCGTAAAATACATTATGTTAATGATAAAATCGATTTTTTTGTTCTTCAAAATATATTCTCCTTATTTATAAAAAAGTAGTTGATTTATTATTTTATATGTGGTATCATTCCTAATATTAAGGACAAATGTACGTGAAGGGAAAACAAAAATGGACAAGAAAAAAGAGTATCTGATAATCGACAGTTCGGCACTTCCCGACGTCTATATCAAGGTTGTTGAAGTAAAGAAAATGCTTGCAACCGGTGAGGCGAAGACGATTCTTGATGCGGTAGACAAAGCAGGAATATCAAGAAGTGCTTTCTATAAATACAAGGATTTTGTATTCCCGTTTTCTGAAAGGACAAAAGACAGGGTGCTTACATTTTCATTTATGATAAATGATAAGGTCGGGACACTGTCACTTTTGTTATCCTGTCTTGCAGAAAGCGGCTGCAATATTGTGACTATAAATCAGAATATCCCTTCAAATGGTATGTCACTTGTAACGATTTCTTTTGAAACAGCTGAAATGCAGTGCGGGCTTGATGCTCTTGTAGCAAGGCTTGAAACAATTAAAGGTGTAAAGAGTGTTACTGTGGCAGGTACGGAAATATAAAGGAGATAAAAATGATAAAAATAGCAATTCTCGGATACGGCGTAGTCGGCTCCGGTATATATGAAGTAATAATGGGTCATCTTGATGAAATTAAGGACAGAACACATGAGGAGATAGAGGTAAAATACATTCTTGACCTTCGTGATTTTGACGTTCCGCATAAGCATCTTTTTGTGAAGGATTTTGACGTTATACTCAAAGATCCTGAAGTTGCTATCGTTGTTGAAGCAATGGGTGGTCTGCATCCTGCATATGATTTTGCCAAGGCAGCGCTCGAAAACGGAAAAAGTGTTGTTACCTCCAACAAAGAGGTTGTTGCAGAAAAAGGCGGAGAACTTTTAAATTTAGCAAAAAAGAAGAATCTTAATTATCTTTTCGAGGCAAGTGTCGGCGGTGGTATTCCTATAATAAGACCTATCAATCAGTGTCTTGCCGCTAATAATATTGACAGTGTTGCGGGTATTTTAAACGGTACTACAAATTATATACTTACCGAAATGTTTACGAACGGAAAAACCTTTGAAGCTGCACTCAAAGAGGCGCAGAACAAAGGTTATGCAGAAGCAAATCCCTCTGCTGACGTTGACGGCCTTGATGCCTGCAGAAAGATATGTATTCTTGCTTCGCTCTGTTTTGGAAAACACATTTATCCCAAAACGGTCTATACTGAAGGTATACGAAATATTGACAATGATGATGTTGCTCTTGCAGAAGCAAACGGTTCTATTATAAAACTTATAGGAAAAGCTTCACTGGAAAAGAACGGTAAAATTGCCGTAATGGTTGCACCATTTGTTATAAAAAAATCATCTCCCTTATACAGTGTGAATGACGTGTTCAACGGAATTCTTGTAAGGGGCGATGCTCTTGGCGACGCGATGTTCTATGGCAAGGGTGCAGGTAAACTGCCTACTGCAAGTGCAGCGGTTGCCGACATAATTGACGGAATGAAGCATATGCATGCAAGAAAGTATTTGTGCTGGGAGGAGACAGAGCCTTCTGATATGGAGGTTATTATCGAACAGCACGAAAACTGTGAATTTTCTTATCTTGTACGGGCTGAAGGTATTGACGAAGCAAACGTTTATACAGCCTTCGGCGAATGCGGTGTAAAGAAGGCAAAAGGCACAAGCGGATATAAGGTAGGCCCTGCCGTTGAAAAAGATTTCGTCCTGGCAAAAGAGTCGCTTGAAAAGGAAACGGGCAAAAATATTAAATACTACCGTATACTCAAATAAATCACGTCTTTCATAATATGATATTGAAAGGATTTATAAAAATTTGTTGATATATGTGTAAAAAAATGCTATTATTATAAATTGTTTAAGAAGTAATATTGGAGGGACAGGAATATGGCGCTTATTGTTCAGAAATTCGGCGGTTCTTCAGTTGCCGATGCTGAAAGAGTAAGACATGTGGCTGAGATAGTCACAAGGACATATGATCAGGGGAATGACGTTATTGTTGTCGTATCCGCACAGGGCGACACGACGGATGACCTTATAGAGAAGGCAAAGGAAATCAATCCTAATCCTTCAAAAAGAGAGATGGATATGCTTCTCTCGACGGGTGAGCAGATAAGTATATCTCTGCTTGCTATGGCAATAGAAAAACTCGGCTATCCCGTAATTTCACTTACAGGATGGCAGATAGGTATGAAGACTAATTCTAAGTATTCAAATGCAAGAATAAGGCTTTGTGATACAGAACGTCTGCAGAGTGAACTTGACAAGAGAAAGATAATAATCGTTGCAGGTTTCCAGGGCATCAACAAGTATGACGATATAACAACTCTCGGCAGAGGCGGAAGTGATACGACAGCCGTTGCAATTGCAGCGGTTATGAAGGCTCAACTTTGTCAGATTTATACAGACGTTGACGGTGTTTATACTGCTGATCCGAGAAAGGTTCCGACAGCGGTAAAACTCGATGAAATAACATTTGATGAAATGCTTGAACTTGCTTCAATGGGTGCTCAGGTACTCCACAACAGAAGCGTGGAACTTGCAAAGAAATATGACGTTAATATGGAAGTTGTGTCGAGCTTCAATGATGTACCCGGCACAAAGGTCAAGGAGGTAGTTAAAGTGGAAAAAATGCTCGTTCGTGGCGTTGCTAAAGATACAGACGTAATGCGTGTTACAATTCTCGGTGTTGTGGATGAACCGGGTATTGCATTCAAAATATTCTCAACACTTGCAGCAAAGGGTGTAAACGTAGACATAATCATTCAGTGTCTTGCTCAGTCAGGCAAGAATGACATCAGCTTTACAGTTAAACAGAGTGAAAAGGAAATAGCGAAGGCTGCAGTTGAAGGCCTTGCCGACAGAATCACTTTTGATAAGATTTCATACAGTGAAGACGTTGCAAAGGTTTCTATCGTCGGTGCAGGTATGGTAAGCAACCCTGGTGTTGCGGCACAGATGTTTGAAGCACTTGCTGAAAGAGAGATCAACATTCAGATGATTTCAACAAGTGAAATCAAGGTATCCGTTCTTATTGCGGAAGAAGAAGCAGACAGGGCAGTACGTGCTATTCACGATATGTTCATCAAAAACTAAATTTTATGCGGTCAATCGAAAGATTGACCGCTTTTTATATTAAAAAGATATTTTACTTTTATATAAAATATGGTATGATAAATCTGTTATATTATGTAGAACTGGTGGATTTATATGGAGAGAATAGATGTTGCCGGACTTCCGGTATGTAATTTTACAATGCAGGAGGCAGTCGCTTACGTAAGTGGACTTGCTTGTGGTGAAAAATGCGGTAACGTTGTCGTGACACCGAATGCTGAAATTGCAAAGGATGCACTCGATAATAAAGAGTTTGGTGAACTTATAAAAAAAGCAGAGGTTATCGTTGCAGACGGTGCAGGCGTTGTACTTGCATCAAAGATACTCGGCAAACCGCTTAAAGAGAAAGTGGCAGGCATAGAACTTTTCCAGAATCTGTTACCCGAATTTGCTAAAAATAAAAACAGAGTATTTCTGTTTGGTTCAAAACCCGGCGTTGCCGCAGAGGCAGCACGAATAATGAAAGAAAAGTATGGTGAACTTGAAATCTGCGGTATTTTAGACGGTTATACCTACAAAAATCCCGATGATGCTCTGCCAACGATAAACGAAGCACAGGCGGATGTTGTAATCTGTTGTTTGGGTGCGCCGAAACAGGAACTTTTTATGCTGGGTAATAAAGATAAATTCAACTGTAAGGTGCTTATGGGACTCGGCGGTTCGCTTGACGTTATATCGGGAAATGTGAAAAGGGCACCTGAGTTTTACGTAAAACACAACCTTGAATGGCTTTACAGACTTATGAAAGAACCTAAAAGAATCGGCAGAATGATGAAGTTGCCTAAATATATATTAAAAATACTTGCTATACGCATAGGATTTGGGGGAAGAAAATGAAAGTCACACTTTTGGCACATACTCCGGAACCGGAAAAAATAATCGCATCTGCCGCAAAACTTTGTTACAGTGCTGCAAGCATTGACGACGTTATGGCAAAAGTTGATAATGAAGAGGCGTCAAGATTTGTAAATATGCTTGCAAGTTACGGACACGAAAGTCCGATCGAGCACGTGACCTTCACGTTTGGTATCGAAGGTGTGTCAAGGGCACTTCTTGCACAGATAACAAGACACAGAATAGCATCATTCAGTGTGCAGAGTCAGCGTTACGTAAGAGAGGGTCTTTTTGAGTATGTAACGCCTCCTGAAATCGAAAAAATACCAAAGGCAAAAGAACTTTTTGTCAAGGCTATGGAAGATGCACAGAAGAGTTATGACGAAATTGCGTCAATACTTAAGGAAGAACATATTAAAAATCTTATGGCAGAGGGTATGGACGAAAAGGCTGCAACAAGAGTTGCCGAGAAAAAGGCGATTGAGGATGCGAGATTCGTACTTCCCAATTCCTGCGATACTAAGATGATAATGACGATGAATGCAAGAAGTCTTATGAATTTCTTCCATCACCGTTGCTGTAACAGAGCACAGTGGGAAATAAGGGAACTTGCTTATCAGATGACTGAACTTGTAAAAGAAGTTGCACCTTCACTCTTTAAGTATGCGGGACCTAAGTGTATACACGGGGCATGTCCTGAGGGAAGTATGACCTGCGGCAAGATGAAGGAAATGAAAAAGTTATATTTGGGAGAGTAAACTGTTGAGTAAGGGTAAACTTATTGTTATAGAGGGCGTTGACGGAAGCGGTAAATCAACACAGGTATCGCTCGTGTGTGAAGCACTGAAGGCAAAAGGAAAAAAGGTAAAACAGATATCGTTTCCGACCTACACGAAATCATCTGCACTTATAGAAATGTATCTTGCAGGTGAATTCGGTCAGAGTGCCGATGATGTAAATGCATATGCGGCATCGACGTTTTATGCGGTTGACAGATATGCATCATATATGTCTGATTGGAAAAATGATTATGACGAGGGGGCTCTTGTGATAACAGCGAGATATACCACGTCAAATGCCATTCATCAGAGCGTAAAACTTGAAGGCGAAGAAAGAGAAAGATATCTTTCATGGCTTGAAGATTACGAATACGGACTTATGGGACTGCCCAGACCCGATGAAATCATCTTTCTTGATATGCCTATTGAAAAAGGACAGGAATTGCTTTCTAAACGTTACGGCAATGTAGAGAGCAAAAAAGATGTACATGAAAGAGATATCGCATATCAGAAAAAATGTTATGATAACGCTGTCGATATAAGTGAAAGACTTGGCTGGCACCGAATTGACTGTGTAGACGGTGACAGAATAAAAGCGATAGATGAGATTACAAAGGAAATTTTAGATGTCATTGAATATTGAATTTAGAGAGTTTGACGGAGATTTTTATGCACGTGCACAGGAGTATCTTGCAAAGAGTAATTACCGTTCCTGTGAATCCTGCTATGCAGACCAGATAGGTTGGGGTAAGGTATATCATACGTCATATGCTGAAATTGGCGGTTTCTACGTAATTAAGTACAATGAAACAGAGGAATCGGTTGCTTTTTCGGCACCTATGGGTGCAGGCGACGTTAAGTCACTCATTGGAAAACTTAAATCGTACTGTGACGGCAGACGAATGGAAATATGGTCGGCTACGGATGAATGTATTGAACTGCTGAATAAAGGTGGCGTAAAATACGAAGCAACTCTTATGCGTGACAGGTTTGACTACATTTATCTTGCTGAAAAGCTTTCAACTCTTTCGGGGAAGAAGCTTCACGGCAAGAGAAATCATTTGAGTCGCTTTAAAAAAATGTATAACTATGCTGTAGAGGAAATTACACCTGACAATATTGATGTAGCACGAAAGTTAAACTATCTCTGGTGTGAAAAATCAGGTGCATGCACCGAAAAATCAGAAGAAAATGAATTCTGTGCATTCCGTGCGGTAGCCGATAATTTTGAAAAAATGTCGGTAAGGGGTATAATTCTTTACGTTGACGGAAAGCCGATCGGATATACGATGGGTTCACCCGTACATCAGGGGTCAGACACTTTCGTGGTACATTTTGAAAAGATTGCTACCGAGCATCACGGTGCATACGTTGCAATAAATAATTTGTTTGTTAAAAGCCTGGAAGGTAAATATAAATATATAAACCGTGAAGACGATATGGGATCGGAAGGGCTGCGCAAAGCAAAACTGTCCTATTATCCGGACATACTTCTTGAAAAATATAACGTGATAATAAAATGATTATTACAGATACAAAAGATATACAAATAATTAAACATAATTGGGTACGAATTTTCGGAGATGGAGAAAGTTTTGTTGATGAGTTGTTTTCGTTATCTCCGATGGTGTTTGCCTTAAAAACAGACGGCGAGATATCATCGAGTTTACTTGTTATTGAAATGATATATAATGGACATAAGATAGGTTATATATACGGCGCAATGACAGTTGAAAAGTTTAGAAATTGTGGTCTTATGAAAAAACTTCTTGACGAGGTTTGCGAAACTCTTGAAGAAAAGGGCTTTTCAGGGGTCTTTCTACTGCCGGCAAATGAAAAACTGTATGACTATTATGCCGTATGCGGTTTTGAAAAAAATCTGCCTACAGATACGGTCACGGTCTTCGATATGCCCGAGGGTACGAAAGATAAGGTTTTGAGCAGGGAAGAATATGAACGTCTGGAATACCCGTTAAAACGTGATTATGACCTATTTGAATTTGCTGTAAGAACACATATTCAAAACGGTGGACATACAGTATGCAACGATGATGATTTTATTGCATACCATATAAAAGAGGGACAAGTTGTTATTGATATGGCTTGTACGAAAAACGTAAAGAGAGACCGTTTTGCAATGTCAAAATGCTTTGGCGGTTTTAAGTGGGGAAATGATGCCCACGTCGGTCTTTTAATGGAATAGGAGGTTTATTATGGTTTACATTCTTTTGGCAGACGGCTTTGAGGATATTGAGGCACTTGCACCGCTTGACATTCTGCGCAGAATGGGTGCTGACGTTAAGACGGTCGGTGTAAAAGATAAAGCAGTCATAAGCGCAAGAGGTGTCAGGGTAGAGGCAGATGTAACGGCAGATGCTGTTGATATGGAAAAGTGTGAAATGCTTGTTCTTCCCGGCGGACCAGGTTATGAGATACTTGACAGTGATGAGAATGCCGATAAGTTTTTAAAGTATGCTTATGATAAGGGTATTTATATCGGTGCAATTTGTGCAGCACCGTCAATACTCGGAAAAAGAGGTATGCTAGAAGGAAAGTGCGGTACATGTTTTACGGGTTATGATAAATACTGTACCGGTATGATATACAAAAATGAAAAAGCGGTACGTGACGGTAATATAATCACTTCAAGAGGTGCCGGAACTGCCCTTGAATTCGGGTATATGCTTGGTGCTGCTTTGTATGGTGAAGATGCGGCAGAAAATATGAAAAGCAATATGCTTTACAAATAAGATAAAGGGCAGAGTTTTCACTCCACCCCTTGTCTTTCGGAAACAGTGCTTTAGTCGTTGCAGCAGCAGGTGTTGCTGATAACGAAGATCACAATGATAGCGATGATGATCCAAAGACAGCTGTTGTTATTATTGTCGTTACAGAAGCACATATATTTCACCTCACTTACTGACTCATACTATGTCATATACGTGAGAATTGTTACTGCGGAGGGACTATGGACTACAAAAATAATAATGGCGAAACTCACAGCTATAACAGAGAAGATATTGAGAGACATAAGGCTATAAAGATGAAAAAAGAAGAAAAAAGACGTCGTGCGGCAAAACAACGCAAATTAAGACACAGGGTTTACTACATCTGCTTTGTGGCAATTGCGTCGATATTGCTGGCAGTATGGGCAATTAACGTTGCAAACGATATGCTCGGGCTGATGAAGCCTGAAGGAACTGTTGAAATCGTTGTTCCGAAAGGTTCGTCGACCAATCAGATTGCAGATATGCTTGAAGAAGCAGGCGTGATAAATCACAAGGGCGTGTTCAAACTCTTTTCAAGGGTTACGGGATACGCAAGTCAGATGCAGTATGGCAGATACGAGCTTAATACGGATATGGACTATCTGCAGCTTTGTGTAAAACTCAAACAGACGGTTCCGAGAGATGAAATAACCGTAACCATACCCGAAGGATATGAACTCCGTGAAATATTTGCAAAACTTGAAGAAGCAGGCGTCTGCTCAGCAAAGGATTTGTATTATTCAATGGAGCATGATGATTTCGGATATGAGTTTTTAAAAGAGATTCCTGAAAGAGACAATAAGTTTGAGGGATATCTTTTCCCTGACACCTACAATTTCTTTAAAGATGATAATCCTAAGAGTGTATTAAAGAAATTTTTAAGCAATTTTGCATCGAAGTATGACGGTGACCTCATTGCAAGAACACACGAACTCGGTTACACAATGGATGAGGTGGTTACATTTGCGTCGGTTGTAGAAAGAGAAGCGGCTAATGACGATGACAGGCCGACGGTAGCATCGGTATTCTCTAACAGACTTAACAGTGATGCGTACGGTTATCTGCAGTCGTGTGCGACCATTCAGTACGTTCTGGAAGAAAGAAAAAGTGTTCTCTCCATTGCAGATACAAAGATTGACAGTCCGTACAACACTTATTTGAATCCGGGTCTTCCCGTAGGACCTATTGCATCACCAGGACTTGCATCTATAAAAGCGGTGCTTTATCCTGCTGATACGGACTATTATTATTTCGTTGTTGACGGAAGCGGAGTACATCATTTCTCCAAGACGCTTGCAGAACACAATGCGGCGGTTAATTCTGCTTCAGCAACGTGGGGAACGGGAACGGTAGGTTAATATGAATAAAAAAGTTGAACTTCTTGCACCTGCGGGCTCGCTTTTGAAACTCAAAGTGGCAATCGACTACGGTGCGGATGCAGTATACTGTGCGGGAAAACGTTTCGGTCTGCGTACTGCAAGTGAAAATTTCTCGTATGAGGATTTCGAGGAAGGCTTAGAGTATGCACATACAAGAGGTGTTAAGGTTTACGTAACACTCAACGTCTATCCGAGAAACGATGATTTTGAGGAACTAAAAAGTTATATTGCAGAACTTGATAAACTCGGCGTGGATGCCGTTATCGTAAGCGATTTGGGTATGCTTACGCTTGTGCGTGAAATTGCACCTGATATGGAAATACACATCTCCACCCAGGCAAACAACGTAAACTGGCTGACGGCTAAAAAATGGACCGAGCTTGGTGCAAAAAGGGTTGTGCTTGCACGTGAGTTATCCTGCAGAGAAATTGCTGAGATAGGCGAAAAAAGCGGGGCAGAGCTTGAAGCATTTGTACACGGGGCAATGTGCGTATCATATTCGGGAAGATGTCTTCTTTCCAACTATATGACGGGCAGGGATTCGAATAAGGGTGACTGTGCTCAGCCTTGCAGGTGGAAATACTCAGTTGTGGAAGAAAAAAGACCGGGAGAGTATTTTCCCGTTACTGAAGATGAAAACGGCACCTTTATCTTTAACTCGAAGGATCTGTGTCTTATAAAACGTATACCTGAACTTGTTGAAGCCGGCGTATACAGTTTTAAGATAGAGGGCAGGGTGAAAAGTGAGTTTTACGTTGCCACAATCGTGTCGGCATACAGAAAAGAGATTGACAGATATCTCTCAGACCCCGAAAACTATGTTTTTGACGAAAAAGCTTATGAAGAAGTATGTAAGGTAAGTCACAGGGCATATTTTGAAGGCTTTTTTGGTGGCAGACCGTCTGACGGACAGGTTACTTCTACCAACAGTTACGAAAGGGATTATGAGTTTATTGCATATACCGAAGGGTATGATGAGGAGAATAAACTTATAATTGCATCGCAGAGAAATAAGTTTTATGCAGGTGATGAGATAGATATACTCGTCCCCGTAGGTGACAACATAGTCATAGAAAATGTCAAAATTTTTGATGAAAATATGAATGAAATAGCTGATGCACCACATTCGGAGCAGAAACTTTATATTCCGTGCGACGTGCCCGTACCTATGCATTCAATGATTAGAAAGAAAATCAAATAAAGAAAACACCGTGTACATATTTTTTTGGAGGCACATAATGCAGGAAAAGAAATTATTCACGGTGTTTTATATTTTTATATTGTGTTTGTCGGTTTTACTGTTGCGCATTATGGGGATTGCTCTTGATAATGACGGAAGATATTCTTCTGCGGCGGTCAGACAGCAGACATATTCTCTTGATGTGGTATCAAGAAGAGGGTATATCTATGATTGTAACGGCGAAAGATTGACTTATGATACAGACGGATATATTGCAATCGTTTCGCCGTCGGAACTTAAAAGTAAATATGCTTTAACACTGCATGGTGCTGGACTTGATGAAGTAGAGGAAAAATTAAAAACTAAGAAACCGTTTTGCATCAGGGTGGACGAGTCATTTAAGGCGGATGGAATAACGGTGGTAAAAGTGCCGATGGATTCAAGTGAATTGTTAAATCACATAACGGGTTATGTAAACTCGGATGGTGACGGGGTTACGGGTATTGAAGAAAATTTCAACGAGTTTCTCAGAAGTAACGGAGGTAAAGTAGAAGCACATACTACCCTTACTGCGCTGTCTAAACAATTTGGCGGAACGGGCGTCTCCATATTTTCGGAAAGCTATGAAAATGAGGCAGGCGTTATTCTTACTATTGATAAAGAAATACAGAAAATTGCAAACAAAGCGGCAGATGAATACGTTGAAAAAGGGGCGGTAGTAGTCTGTGATACAAAAGGCGATATAAAAGCGCTTGTAAGCAGGCCTGACTACGATACGGACAGTGTCAGCGATTATCTTGACAGCGGTGAAGGTGAACTGATAAACAGAACGCTGAGAAATTATAATCTCGGTTCGGTATTCAAAATAATTACTGCAGCCGCAGCAATAGAAAACGGTACGTACAGCGAGAGTCTCGTGTGTGACGGCAGTATCAAGGTTGGCGATAGGAGGTTTTCGTGTCATAAGGAAGAAGGACACGGTGAGGTTGATATGAGAAACGCATTTATAAATTCGTGTAATCCGTATTTTATCGCCACTGGTTTAAAAACTGGTTATGTCAACTTGATAGATATGGCAAAACGTTTTGGTCTCGGCAAAGAAAAGGTACTATGCAACAAGATAAAAGGGTCTGCTGCAGTTTTAGAAAAGAGCAGAGTTACAGACGGACTCACGGCAAACGTATCTATCGGTCAGGGGGATATAACCGTTTCTCCGCTCGATGCCGCATCAATAGTTCTTACCGTTGTAAACGGTGGCGAATACACACCTATGCGACTGATTGAAGGACTGAAAAATTCCGACGGAAGTATCACGGAATACGTCAGCGGAGAAGAAAAGTATCGGAGTATTAAAAAAGAAACGGCAGATATTTTAAAACAGATGATGACGGATACGGTTAACGAGGGTACGGGTACGAGTGCAAAACCCGAAAATACTACTGCGGGCGGCAAAACTGCAAGCGCTGAAACGGGTTGGAAGAACAAAGAGGTACACGGCTGGTTTGCAGGCTTTTTTCCTGCCGATGAGCCGAAGTACGTAATCAGTGTAATCGTTGAAAACGGCAGAAGCGGAAGTGCTTCTGCAGCACCCTGTTTTGCACGTATAGTAAATGATATTGACAATTTAAAAAGTAAGTAGTAATATATATCTATATATAATAAGACTGTGACGAAAAAGAGTAGCATATTTAGGATCTACAGAGAGATAGGGTGCCGTGGCTGTGAGCCCCTTTAGGTCGTTTTATGTGAAAGCTGTTTTCTGAGTCTGCCCGAAAGGCCGCAACGGGTGCGTTAAAGCCCGACCTAAAGTGTCTGCATTATGCAGGAATAAGGGTGGTACCGCGTGAGTTTTATGCTCTCGTCCCTGTCGTATGGGATGAGAGCATTTATTTTTGTGAAAAATTTTTAACATAGAGGAGAAATAGTATGGAGTACATGGGTTTGAATGAGATACGTGAGAAGTATCTTTCATTTTTCGAGAGTAAAGGACATCTGAGAATGCCCTCATTCTCGCTCGTTCCCAAAAACGATCCGAGTTTGCTTCTTATCAACTCGGGTATGGCGCCCCTTAAGCGTTATTTTACAGGTCAGGAAGTTCCTCCGAGAAAAAGGGTTACGACCTGCCAGAAATGCATAAGAACACCCGACATTGAAAGAGTAGGTAAGACCGCAAGACACGGTACTTTTTTTGAAATGCTCGGAAACTTCTCTTTCGGTGACTATTTTAAGAAAGAGGCTACTGCGTGGTCATGGGAATTTTTAACAAAGGTTATGGAAATTCCCGTTGATAAGATATGGGTATCCATCTACGAAGAGGATGACGAGGCTTTTGAAATCTGGACTAAAAATGTAGGTGTTTCACCTGAGCGAATCGTGCGTCTCGGCAAGGAGGATAACTTCTGGGAGCATGGTACAGGTCCCTGCGGTCCCTGTTCTGAAATTTATATTGACAGAGGTCCCGAAAAAGGCTGCGGCAAGCCCGGTTGTGCAGTAGGTTGTGACTGTGACAGATACGTTGAAGTGTGGAACAACGTTTTCACACAGTTTGACAGAGATGAAGCAGGCAACTATAACAGACTTGAGCATCCCAACATAGATACGGGTATGGGTCTTGAACGTCTCGCTTGCGTGATGCAGGGTGTTGACAATATGTTTGAGGTTGATACCATTGCTGACATCATCAAGGAAATCGCAAAGATTACAGGTGTAGAATACGGCAAGGATAATGATAAAGACGTTTCTGTCCGTGTTATAACCGACCATATCAGAGGCACGACGATGATGATTGCAGACGGTGTTATTCCGTCTAACGAAGGCAGAGGATACGTTCTCAGAAGACTTATCAGACGTGCTGCAAGACACGGCAGACTTCTCGGTCTTAAAGAGCCTTTCTTATATGAACTTTGCAACAAGGTTATCGAGCAGAGTGGCGGTGCTTATCCCGAACTCAGAGAAAAGCAGGATTACATCAGAAAACTTATCTACAATGAGGAACTTTCCTTCAATCAGACTATTGACCAGGGTCTTTCCATTCTTGCTTCCTATATTGATGAGGTCAAGGCAAACGGTGGCAGTGAACTTTCGGGTGAGCAGGCATTTAAACTGTATGACACGTACGGTTTCCCGCTTGATCTTACAAAGGATATAGCTGAAGAAAAGGGTATATCTGTCAATGAAGAAGACTTTGCAGTTATGATGGATGCACAGAAGAAGCGTGCAAGAGATGCTCATAACGCTAAAAATGAGTCAGCATGGGCGGAGGATATACTCGGCAAGGTAAACACCCCCGAAACTGTATTTGTCGGCTATACCGAAAATACGGCTGAAGGTAAGGTGCTTGCAATCATAAACGGTGATGAAATAGTTACGGCGGCATCAGAGGGTGACAGCGTTACTATCATTACGGATAAGACCCCTTTCTACGGTGAAAGCGGCGGTCAGGTCGGCGACAGCGGTGTTATTACAAATGACGGTTTTGCCGCTGAAGTAACTGATTGTAAGAAGACGCATGACAAGAAGTTCCTGCACATTGCAAAGGTTACGAAAGGTCAGGTTGCAGTTGGTGACACGGTAACACTTGCTATTGACACGGACAGACGCAAATCTATAATGAGAAATCACTCTGCAGCACATCTTCTTCAGGCTGCACTGAGAAATACACTCGGTACACACGTTGAACAGGCAGGTTCATACGTTGACGAAAGCAGAGTGCGTTTTGACTTTACACATTTTGCTTCTGTTACGGCTGATGAACTTAAAGCAGTTGAAGATTTCGTTAACAATGCAATTCTCGAAAACATCACTAACGAGATGAAGGAAATGCCGATTGAAGAAGCCAAGAAACTTGGCGCAATGGCACTTTTCGGTGAAAAGTACGGTGACGTTGTACGAGTTGTAAAAATGGGTGATATTTCAACAGAATTCTGTGGAGGTACACACGTTTCAAATTCCGGTAAGATTGGTCTTTTCAAAATAATTTCTGAAACGTCAGTTGCGGCAGGCGTTCGCAGAATAGAGGGTACAACGGGTCTTAACGTCATTTCACTTCTCAATGAAAAGCAGAATGTTATTGACAACGTTGCAAAGACCTTCAAGGCAGGCTCACACGAGGTTGAGGCAAAGGCTAAACAGCTCGATAAGGAACTTAAGGAAGCACAGAAAGAAATTGAATCACTCAATTCAAAGCTTGCGGGAAGTGCATCTGACGATATACTCAAGTCAGCAATCGAAGTCGGCGGTCTTAAGATAGTTACTGCGAAGATTAAAGGTGCGGCACCCGAACTTCGTACGATGGGTGATACTATTCGTGACAAGGAAGAAACTGCAGTTGCAGTTCTCGTAGGTGAAGCAGGCGGAAAAGCGACAGTTCTTGTTGCTTGCGGTAAAAAAGCTGTTGCAGCAGGCGTTGCAGCAGGTAAGGTTATTGCAAAAGTTGCCGAGATTACAGGCGGCGGCGGTGGCGGTAAGCCCGACAGCGCAATGGGTAGCTGTAAAGACGTTGCTAAAGTGCCCGAAGCTTTTGAAGCTCTGCCTGAAATAGTTAAAGCTATGCTTTAAGAGGTAAAAAAGTATGAACGACTGTATTTTTTGCAAAATAATTAACGGTGATATTCCTTCAAATAAGGAATACGAGGATGAAAACGTCATTGTAATACACGATCTTAATCCTCTGGCAGATACACATCTGCTTGTAATACCCAAGAAGCATATCAGCTGTGCAGACGAAATAAATGAAAGCAACAGCGACGTTATTGCACACGTTTTTGAGGCTGTTTCAAAGGTTACAAAAAAACTTGGCATAGAAAACAACTTCCAGGTTTTAAATAACTGCGGTGAAAATGCAGGACAGAGTGTAATGCATATTCATTTCCATATTTTGTCCAACAAGGAGGGCAGGGTATTATGGAGTACTACAGAATTAAAGTAGCAGGTCTTGAAAGGGATTTACCCATCTGCCCGATAAATGAAAAACTCGACATTGCCGGATTTGTTATTTTCGGTGACGTTGAACTTACCTGTGCGTGTGCGGCAGAACTTATAAAGAAAATGCCGCCTCACGACATAATGATAACGGCAGAGTCAAAGGGTATACCGCTTATTCACGAAATGGCGAGACAGACGGGTGAGAATAAGTACGTGCTTGCCAGAAAAGCTATAAAAGCGTATATGGTAAACCCTCTTAAAGTGGAGGTTAAATCAATAACAACTGCAAAAGTGCAGACACTTTATATCGACGAAAAAGACGTAAGTGCCATGAAAGGTAAGCGTGTAGTCATTGTTGACGATGTCATCAGTACGGGCGAATCACTTGCAGCACTTGAAAAACTTGTAGAAGAGGCAGGCGGAAATATCGTTGCGAAAATGGCAATACTTGCCGAAGGTGATGCAATAGGAAGAGAAGATATTACATATCTCGAAGAATTACCGCTTTTCTTTAAAGGAGAATGAAAATGAGTGAATTAACAGTAAACGAAGGAAAAAATGAAATAATTGAGGTTGACGGTGAAAAATATCTTCGTCTTCCAATAAAAACCAAGGTTATCGACAATACTGACGATATAGTTGAAGTAGCAAAGGAATTTGCACTTCCTTATCTTCAGGACGGGGACATACTCTTTATGAGTGAAAAGAGTGTTGCCTGCTCACAGGGCAGGGCTGTACCTATGGCTGACATTCGTCCCGGCAGGCTTGCAAAAATACTTGTAAAGTTTGTTTACAAGTCACCTTACGGTATAGGTCTCGGTATCCCCGAAACTATGGAAATGGCACTTCAGGAGTGCGGTAGACTCAGAATTTTGTTTGCGGCATTTATATCTGCAATAGGCAAACTTCTCGGTAAAAGAGGCTGGTTTTATAAGATTGCAGGCTATAAGGCTGAGTCGATAGACGGCCCGTGTCCCAATACACTTCCGCCTTACAATAAGTATGTTGTTCTCGGTCCCGATAAGCCCGATGAGGTTGCAAAAAAAGTTGCAGAAGCAGTAGGTCAGAAGACGGCGATTGTTGACGTTAACGACTTAAAGGGTCAGGTGCTCGGTATTTCTCATAGCGATATGGACAGAGAAAAGATAGCAAGAATACTTAAGGACAATCCGCTCGGTCAGTCTGGACAGCAGACGCCTTTTGGTCTCATCAGAAAAGTTTAATGAAAAGACCGCTTGCGCTGTTTTGCGGCACGTTTATAGTTGTGTCGCTTATATGTTCGTTAATTCAAATCAAAGAGGCAGCCACGTTGTGTCTGTCTCTTTTTGCTGTATCGCTTGTTGCGGGTATTGTAAGGTTTAAAAAGTCAAAAAGATTTTTGGTTATAAGTATTGCGGTTATGATAGCATTTGTTATCTTCTATCTGGGATATACATTACGCTATGAAAAAGCAATCGTTTATGCAGATAATCATAGGCACAGCTTTTATGTTTCGGTTACAGATAAAAATACCGTGAAAGTGTCAAAAGTTGATGATGAAATAGTTATACCGTTCAAGATGAAAGTTTATTTTGATAATAAAGTTGATGTCGGTGAAAAACTTTTGTTAATCGGTAAAGCAAAAGTACTCGAAAGAACAAATGAACTTTATGACAATGCATTGTACTCGATGTCGGATAATATATATTTGCAAATGTCATCTCCCGAAATGACGGTACTGAATGAAAAAGATATATTTATAGCATCATCGGAATATCTCCGGAATGCAATAAAAAACCGTTTAGCTTCGGTGCTTGATGGAGATACTGCTCGAAAAATAACAGGTATATTTTTAGGTGATAAAAGCGGCATAGCCATAGCACAGAATAATAAATATTCAGCGGCAGGGATATCTCACATATTCGCAGTTTCGGGACTGCATCTTACTGCTCTGGTTGGAATACTTATTGTGTTGCTTAGGTTCTTTTATGTAAAAAGGAAGCCGATGGCTTTTATTCTTGCGGGAGCAGTAGTATTTTTTGTATGGCTGGTAGGTTTTACCGCATCCGTGCAGCGTGCAGGAATTATGGTGATTGTGCTTTGCTTTTCCTATGTCACGAACAGAAGAACGGATTCACTGACATCACTTTGCTTTGCAGGTGCAATTATTTGTATGACATCTCCTTATGCTGCAGCTGACTGCGGATTCTTACTGTCATTTTCTTCTGTTCTTGCAATTATTACTGTTTCAAAGTATTTCTGCTCGTTTTTCTTAAGGTGTTTTGCGGTTGTGAAACTAAAAAATACTGTTACAGAAAAAATATCTGATATTTTAGGACTATCGATATCAGTAATGTTTTTTACATTGCCGATAATAGTAATATGCTTTGGTGCAAGTACGATTCTTTCACCACTTACGAATTTGCTTGTTTTGTGGGCGATTGCACCTATTCTTATACTGACCATACTTCTGCTTATTTTGCCTATAAAACCGATTGCAATTATATTGACACTCCTTATAAGATACATAGATAAAGTGGTATCGTTGATACTGAAATACGATGTTTTGGGAAACTTTCTGACACAGAGTGTGATTTTGATATTATATGTTGCTATATTTGTGTTGTTTGTTATGTGTATAATTGAAGGCAGACAATTTGTAAATAAAGCAATTCTTTCGGTCTGTATACTCGTATGTGTGGCGGCAGTAACGTCTTTTATTTTAAAGCGTTATGACGGGGTAACTCTTATACAAACTGAAACTTACTCGGGAAACTGTGTTCTTTTGATTGAAGATAAAAGAGCGATGGCAATTTTAGACGGAGAGTTTTCGTTTGCACCTGAAAACACAATTTACAGAATGTGTGATGCTCTTTCCGACTATGGTATATTCGAACTTGATAAAGTTGTAATAAACAGTGCGGATAAAAAGTTTACGGATTTGTTAGATGCAAATATAGAAATCAAAGAATGGTACATAAATGAAGATTATACTAAAAGTACGATAGAATTCGGTGAAAATAAAATTTCAACAGATTACGTTGCGACGTATATAAAAAGGGGAGAAAGCTCCTTTTTGATAATGGGGAAATATGATAATAAGAATACATATGAAGATGCTGATGCTGACATTCTGATATTTGCAAATAAGTGTCCTGATGTTGATTTTATGATAGATAGGAATATTAAACTTGCAATATCGGGGCGTATCAAAGAGACGATCATCGACCGTAAATATATGAATTTTCTTGAAAGGTTTTTTCAAAACAATATTTACACTGTTGAAGAGTGTGGTACAATAGAAGTCAGAACAACCGGAAACGGTGAGTATGACATTAAAACCGAAAGGAACAACTATGCCCATAAATAAACCGGACAGAGTAGAGGAACTGAAAAAGTTAATAAAAAGCGGTCAGAAAGACGGGGTATACGTATTTTTCGGTGAAGAAGAATACTTGAAACAGCATTATTATGAAATGCTTAAAAAGTCTGTTACTGCAAATTCCGATGATGATTTTGCAGAGATTACTTTTGATGCACTCGACTTTGAAATCGACGTATTTTTGGATGAAGTACAGAATATTTCGTTTGGTGCTTCAGATAAATTTATCGTTCTTCGCAATCTTGATACCGACGTAATGTCCGAGGGTGACAGAAAGGCACTTTTTTCGGCTCTTGACGAGAGTTTTCAGGGTATATGTATTCTGTTTTATTATGACAATATGTTTCTTGCAGACGGAGAATACGATAAGATAAAACGTCGAAAAAAGATGATAGATACTCTGTCAAAGCACGGTTTTGCAGTTGAGTTTAAAAGACTTTCCGTAAACGTTCTTGTAAACTGGATAACTAAAGGCTTTGCTTCGCAGGGAATGTCTGTGACGTATGATGTTGCAAAATATCTTTTATCAGTGTGCGGTGCGGATATGTTTAATCTCAAGAATGAGATAACTAAAATTGCACTTTATGCCAAGGGTGAAGAAATAACCAAGGAAACGCTTGACAGACTTATAACGCGGAGTCTGGAGAGAAACGTTTTTTCAATTGCCGAAGACGTGGTATGCGGTAGAATTTCGTCGGCACTTAAAACGGTTGATACGTGCCGTTCAGTCAAAGAACAGCCTACCGTTTTGATCAGCATTATAGGTAATACCTTCAGGGAACTTCTTATTGTTTCTGCAGCGAAGGATAAGAGGCTTTCTCAGGCTGATACGTTAAAGGCACTGAATTTGTCGCCCGCAAGGTCGTGGCTCATAAAGGATTATGAGCGTCTTTGTTCAAAACGTACACTTTCGTTTTTTGTCAAGGCAAATCTCGAACTTGCGCAGTGTGAGCAATTACTTAAGGGAAGCGGGTGCGATAAGTGGCAGGCGATAGAACTTGCACTCATAAAGATAAACGGATTAAAATAGACCGTCTTGTTATAGTTGAGGGCAAATATGACAGAATAAAACTCGAATCCGTAATAGATGCAGAGATACTTATAACGGGCGGCTTTTCTCTTTTTAAGGACAGAGAGAAAAGAAAGTATATTAAAGACTGTGCAGACAGTCGGGGTATACTTATCGTCACAGACAGCGATAATGCCGGTTTTAAGATAAGAAATTTTATAAGAGATATAGCGGGTGATGAGAACGTGATTAACTGCTATATCCCTGAAATTCGCGGGAAAGAGGCAAGGAAAGATAAACCCTCTGCAGAGGGCACACTCGGTGTTGAGGGTGTTGATGTTTCTGTAATAAAAAAAGCACTTGACGAATGTGGTGCTTTTGAAGAAAAAAGGGAAGTTTTGTATAAATTTGAAACGTCTGATTTATACGAACTCGGGCTCGTCGGTGCACCCGACAGCGAAGAAAAGAGAAATAAAATAAAAAAGCAGTTATCACTGCCTAAAGCAATGAATAATAAACTGCTCTTAAAGGCATTATCTTACCGAATAACGAAAGAAGAACTTGAAAATATGATAAAAGAAAAGAACTTATGAGTTGCTCATAAGTTCTTTTTTTATTACTTTGCCATATCAAGCCAGACACTTGCAAGGTCAAGTGCAGCGTAAAGACCAGTTTTTGTACTTGTCTTTACTACTCTGTCCTTGACGGTAGGGTCTGTATACTGAAGTTCTATCTGTATTTTTCCCGAAACTTCTTTTCCGTCAACCTCTCTGCTGTCGTGAATCATCATAAATACAACGTATTTATCGGCGAGGCTGCCGTAATACATAAGATTACCGTTTCTCACGAGAGGTCTGCCTTTATACGTGAGAAAGTCTTTGTAAATTCCGTCTGCCATATATCCTCCTAATTGTCAAGGTATGATTTAACCAGCGTTTGCAAAAGCTCATCACGGTCAATTTTCGCAATGCGAGCTCTTGCACCGTTGTGGTTGGTTATATAGGTCGGGTCTTCAGACAGAATATATCCTACGATCTGATTTATAGGATTGTATCCTTTCTCTCTCAATGCATCATAGACAGCGGTAAGAGTAGCCTTGATTTCAGCCTCATGATCGTCCTGTATCGGAAATGTGATTGTATCTTTTGAAGTCATATTTTGCCCTCCCTATAAAAGACTTTTAATTATTATAAACCATTTGCTAAGAAATTTCAATAAATTATCGTTGTTCGCATCCAAAATCTGCTACAAGCTTCTTGATGATGCGCTTCATAACGTTGTCTACATCCTCATCTACGAGTGTTCTGTCAGCGGCACGCAGAGTGATAGTGAAGGCAATACTCTTTTTACCTTCGGGTATCTGTGAACCCTTGTAAATGTCGAAAAGTTTGCAGTCCTCAAAGAGCTTCTTTGATTCTGTCTTGATAACGTTTTCGATTTTTGCAGCCTCAAGTTCATCATCACAAAGAAGAGCAAGGTCTCTCGTAACCGCAGGGAACTTGGGAAGCGGAATGTACGTGATATCCGTATCAACGAGGTCGTACAGCGTTTCAAGTGAGAGTTCAGCAGCATATACGTCTGAACCTATGTCGAAATTATCAGCACATACGGGGTGTATCTGACCCATTCTGCCGATAACAGTATCTCCGACTTTAAGCGTTGCACAGCGACCGGGATGATAGTAGGGTAAATCAGTACCGCTTTCAAATGATACGTCTTTAATTTTTAAATTATCCAGAAGTGCACAAACGTAACCCTTCATATCGTAGAAATCAAGGTTGCCGTATGCACCCAGAGTAATAACGCTTTTTTCATCGGGAAGCGTGTTTGCATCACCCGTGGGGGTAAACGTTTTACCGATTTCAAAGAGAGCAACGTCTGTATTTCTGTTGTTGTAGTTCTTTGAAAGGATAGAAAGCATTGAGGGCATTGTAAGCGTTCTCATAATGCTTGAATCTTCACCAAGGGGATTGAGAATTGTTACTGAATTTCTCAGTGAACTGTCGTCTGCAAGGAGAGCCTTGTCATACAGTTTGGGACTAATGAAAGTATATGTTTTGATTTCGAAAAATCCAAGTGATGCAAGTGCATCTGAAACCTTCTGCTTGAAGTCGTGGTACTTTGCAGTAACGGTTGTCGTTGCACTGCCTTTGAAAAGTGAAGGCTCTACCTTATTATAACCGTATATTCTTACGATTTCTTCAGCAACGTCTGCAAAACATTCGATATCCTGTCTGTATGCGGGAACGATAATTGTATCGTCGTCAAGAACGTCAAATTCAAGACGGCGGAGTATAGCAACCATTTCATCCCTTGAAAGTGACGTTGCAAGGAATTTGTTTGTACGTTCAACGTCGAGTTTTAAGTCTATCTTCTTTTCGGTTGAATTATCAACGTCGACACAACCGTCAACAACTTCGCCGCAACCGAGAAGTTCAACAAGTTCACATACTCTGTCAATTGCAAGTTTAGTCTGATATGCGGGAAGACCTTTTTCGTAGAGGTTTGACGCATCCGTACGCATACCGAGTTTTCTTGCACCTTTTCTTACACAGGGACCGTTGAAGTTAGCACTTTCAAAAATAACTTCCGTCGTATCTTCTTTTATCTCGCTGTCAAGACCGCCCATAACACCTGCAACTGCAACGGGCTGTTTGCCGTCGGTAATAACAAGAATAGAGGGGTCAAGAACTCTGTCTGTTCCGTCGAGAGTTGTAATCTTTTCGCCTTCGTTTGCTCTGCGGACGAGAATTTTGCGGTCGGGCAAAAATCTTGCATCAAATGCGTGAAGGGGCTGACCGTATTCGAGCATTACGTAGTTTGTAATATCAACGATGTTGCTTATGGGACGTACGCCGCAAAGACGAAGTCTTTCTCTCATCCATCTGGGAGAAGGACCGATTTTAACGTTCTTTACAACGCGTGCAATGTATCTGGGACAGAGGTCGGGTGCTTCTACTGCAACACTTATGTGGTCTGCCGCATTGCCGCCGCATCCCTTTACTACGGGAGTTTTGATATTTGCCTTCTTATCGTATGTTGCCGCAGCTTCTCTTGCAAGACCGATAATAGAATAACAGTCAGTTCTGTTTGAAGTAATTTCAAAATCAGTAACAACGTTGTCTATGCCGAGCACCTTCGTAGCATCGTCGCCGAGGTTGCAGGGTTCTTCGATAACGAATATACCGTCTTCAATGGCATAGGGAAAGTCACCGAGTGTAAGACCGAGTTCGGAAAGTGAACAGAGCATACCTTCGGAGAGAACGCCGCGAAGCTTGCCTTTTTTTATTACCTTGCCGTCGGGAAGGTGTGCACCGTCAAGACAGACGGGAACGATGTCACCGACTTTTAAATTTGACGCACCTGTAACTATCTGGAGTTTTCTTTCTCCTGCAACGTCTATCTGACATACTACGAGGTGGTCTGAATCAGGATGGTCTTCTATGCTGTCCACACGGCCGATAACCACGTTTTTGATTTTATCGCCGTCATTATAATATTCCTCAACTTTTGAGCCTGACATTGTCATATCAGCGGCAAACTGACGAGGTGAAACGTCAAGTTCTACATATTCGTCAAGCCATGTTTTTGGTAATTTCATATTCTTACACCTCCATTAAAACTGTTTTAAGAAACGAACGTCGTTTTCTGTGAAAAGACGAAGGTCGTCAATATTGTATCTGCGCATAACCACACGTTCGAGACCGAGACCGAAGGCGAAACCGCTGTATTCGTTCGGGTCTATGCCGCATGTTTCAAGCACCTTGGGGTGTACCATACCTGCACCGAGGATTTCGATATAACCCTCGCCCTTGCAAAGACGGCAACCTTCACCGTGACAGTTAAAGCAGGTGATATCCATTTCGGCTGACGGCTCTGTGAAGGGGAAGTGGTGGGGGCGGTAGCGGAATCCTGTATCTGTACCGTAAAGTTTACGTGCAAAAGTTTCAAGTGTACCCTTGAGGTCAGCAAACGTAACGCCCTTGTCAACTACAAGACCTTCTATCTGGTGGAAAACGGGTGAATGTGTTGCATCCATAGCATCACTTCTGTAAACAGTACCGGGTGCTATGATTTTAATGGGAGGTTTGTTGTTTTCCATGACACGAATCTGCATAGGTGAGGTCTGCGTTCTTAAAACGACGTTGTCGCTGATATAGAACGTGTCCTGAGTGTCACGTGCAGGATGGTCTTTGGGCACGTTAAGTGCTTCAAAGTTGTAATAGTCAAGTTCAACTTCGGGACCGTCAGCAATAGTAAAGCCCATTTCCTTGAATATATCTTCGATTTCACGAAGAACGATGTTCATAGGATGTATATGACCGAGTTTCTTTTCCTTTGCGGGAAGTGTAACGTCAATCTTTTCGTTTTTCAGTTTGTTTTCGAGTTCAAGTTTTGCTATTGAAGCTTTTCTCTGGTCGAGTTCAGCTTCAAGACGCTGTTTAACTTCGTTTACAAGCTGACCCATAGCAGGTCTTTCTTCGGGAGAAAGTTTACCCAGTTCACGGAGAAGGCTTGTAAGTTCACCTTTTTTTCCGAGATAGTTGATGCGGATGTTTTCGAGTGAGGCAGCGTCGTTTGCCTCGGAAAGCTTCTGCTCAACAAGTTCGGATATAGCCTTAATCTTGTCTTTCATAGTGCACCTCTATAATTAAAATATTTTTATAAAAATAAAAACCCCGTCCACAAAGGGACGGGGCATAAAGCCTCGCGGTACCACCCAGATTCCCGATTAGTATCGGGCACTTTAGCGACCTTAACGCAGTCATACGGCGAACCTACTGCAACTTTTCAGCCCGCTGCTCCGAAGTGAACTTCACGAATCGTACGGTAAGACTGCTTACAGCCTGAGGCAATCTCTCTCTTAAAGGTACGGTGATCCGCTACTCTCTTCATCAACGCTTTTTATATATTAACATATATATTTTCCCTTTTCAAGTCAAATATTAACAAACTTGTAATTGTAAGAACTGCTGAAGTATGTTATAATCCTAATGTTAAACAAATAAATGAGAGAAGGTAATGATAAATGAAAAAGATTTCTACAGATAAAGCACCCGCTGCAATAGGTCCGTATTCACAGGCTATGGTGATAAATAATATGGTTTTCACGTCGGGTCAGATTCCGGTAGATCCTGCGACGGGGGATATTCCCGAAGGCATAGAAGCACAGACCAATCAGGCACTTACAAACGTTAAAAATCTGCTTGAAGCAGCAGGAACAAGTATTGATAATGTTGTCAAAACAACGGTTTTCATCCAGAATATGAGTGATTTTTCAGTTATTAACGAAATTTATCAGAGCTATTTCAGTGAACCGTATCCTGCACGTTCTTGCGTTGAAGTTGCAAAACTTCCCAAGGGTGTACTTATCGAGGTTGAAGCGATTGCAGAGGTATAATTATGAATGAAACGATTATAAGAGAAATGAGTGACGGGGAGGAAGTCTTTTTTTTCTGTGATAAACAGGTTGAAGAAGAAATTCTTACCGAACAGGATATTGAAGATGCATGGCAGAGATTAAAGCGATTCTCGAAATACGTTAAAGTTGCTTTTCCTGAAACTGAAAAAACAGACGGAATCATCGATTCACCCATACAGTTGATTAATGAAACGAAAACTGAACTTGAAAAAGCGGAAAACGTTAAAATCAACGGCGATTTGTATGTTAAAAGGGATGATTCGCTTGCCGTCTGCGGTTCGCTCAAGGCAAGAGGTGGGATATACACCGTTTTTAAGTATGCCGAGGATATAGCACTTAAAAGCGGTATGCTTAAAATTACCGATGACTATTCGGTATTGAATAACGAAGAGTTTAAAAATTTGTTTTCAAAATACAAAATTTCCGTTGGTTCAACGGGAAATTTGGGTATGAGCATAGGTTTATCAGGCAAAAAACTTGGTTTTGACGTAACGGTGTATATGTCGGAAGAAGCAAAACCTTGGAAAAAGGATATGCTTCGTAAAGCGGGCGTGAACGTAATAGAGTTCAAGGGCGATTATACGTCTGCGTTAAAGCTTGCAAGAAATGAAGCTAAGAAGGATACCAATACTTACTTTATTGACGATGAAGATTCCAAAGAGTTGTTTTTGGGATATTCGGCAGCTTACAAAACCTTGCTTAAGCAACTGGAAGAAAATAGTATAACGGTGGATGAAACGCATCCTCTCGTTGTATATCTGCCCTGCGGTGTCGGTGGCGGGCCGGGAGGTATAACTTTCGGTTTGAAAAAAGTTTTTGGAGATAACGTATATTGCTATTTCGGTGAACCGACACAAATGCCTTGTATGTCACTTGCAATGGCACAGTCACGAGGTGACGTCAGTGTATACGATATCGGTCTTGGGGGCAAAACCGTTGCAGACGGGCTCGCGTGTTCAAGTCCTTCCGTTTTGGCATATGAAGTTATGAAAGGTATGCTTGACGGTTGTTTTACCATTAGAGATGAACATAGCCTGAATTTATCAAGGCTGTTATACAGAACCGCTGGCATAAAAACTGAGCCGTCGTCCTGCGTCGCGTTAGGCGGGGCAGGTAAGTTTTCGCATTCGGAAAATGCAACGCACCTCGTGTGGCTTACAGGCGGAAGTCTGGTACCCGAAGACGAGTGGGAAAGAACAGGACTTTATAAATGATTTAAAATATGAGGTGATAATATGGATTTTAATTCCGATTACACGATGGACGTGTTTAACGAACAACTTGTTAAAATTAAAAACGGTATTGGAGTTACGTTGCTTAAAATAGCAATAATACTTTTTGCGGTAGCATTTACCGTGCTCGTGCCGTTGTTTTTTATCGATCAGATGTACGTGATGGGATTTTACGGTTACATTGTTCTGACGATATGGGTCTGCATATTTGTGTTCTGGAAGCGTTTTCACAGGGAATACGAATATATTTTTACAAACGGTGTTCTTGATATCGACAAAGTATACGCAAAACGTTCGAGAAAGAGAATTGTGTCAATCGATCTCGAAAACGTTGAAGTGATAGCACCTGTAAATGCATCTTGCTTTACAGAAGATATGAAAAGGCTTGGAAATGCTGACCAGTACGATTGTACGGCAAACGATGCATCCGCATTTACGTGTTATCTGATTGCTGTAACAAAGCAAGGTAAAGTCTGCATTATGTTTGACCCGAATAAAAAGATGCTGAAGGCTATGCGTCAGATAAAGCCGAGTCTTTTTGCAAAATTTGAATTTTAACAGAGGTAATTGTTTTGCTGAATACATCGAGAACGTGGGCAGAGGTTGATTTATCTGCTCTTACGGATAATTTTAATATTGTAAAACAGAACGTACCGCAGAATTGTAAGGCATGTGCTGTTGTCAAAGCAAATGCATACGGTCACGGTGCGCTGGCAGTTGCAAAATGTCTGGATGCCGACTGGTTTGCGACAGCAACTCTTGGCGAAGCGATAGAACTTCGTGAGGGCGGTATTGACAAACCTATTCTTATCCTCGGCTATACGGCACCCGACTGTGCCGAATTACTTGTTAAGTACAAACTTACACAGACGGTTATGTCGTTGTCGTATGCAACCAAATTAAACTCTGCGGTTTCGGGAACTGTACGTTGCCATATTAAACTTGATACGGGTATGGGCAGAATCGGCTTTCCCGTGCAGACGGATGATGAAAAAAGGACTTCCGTTGAAGAAATTAAAAAGGTTGCATCTCTGGAAAATCTGTATCTTGAGGGTATATTTACTCATTTTGCCGTGAGCGATACGGTAGGTCAGGAAGAGTTTACCCGTATGCAGATAGAGAACTACAAAACGGTTGTCGAAATGCTTGAAAGCAGTAATCTCAAATTTGAATTAAAACACTGTGCAAACAGTGCGGCGGCACTTCGTTATCCCGAAGCAAGTTTTGATATGGTAAGACTTGGCATAGTTTTGTACGGACTTCAGCCTGACGGTATACCGTGTGATAACGGCTTGAAGCCTGTTATGTCTCTGAAAACAAGGGTCACACTCGTGAAAAAAGGCACTGATGGCGGAACGATATCCTACGGAAGAAAAGCAGAGTCTTCTTCACAGAGAACGTACGCTTCACTTGCCATAGGTTATGCAGATGGATATTCAACACTTCATACCAACAAAGGCAGAGTGATTATAAACGGTTGCTATGCCCCTGTTGTCGGCAGAGTGTGTATGGATCAGATGATTGTTGACGTTACGGATATACCAGGGGTCAGCGAAGGTGATATTGCAACGGTTATGGGAGCGGACGGAGAATGTGTTCTTACTGCTGAAGACCTTGCGACAGAAGAAGGAAAGATAAACTACGAGGTTATCTGCGAGGTAGGTCACAGAGTTCCCCGTGTCTACAAAAGATAAGTTGTTGCGTATTATATTATGAGGTCTTGGCGGAGACATCTGACTTAATTTTTTTGCAAATTACGGTTAAAAAGGGTATTTACTCGGCAAGAATATGATTAACACATATTTTTTGCTAATCATCGGAGAGTGAATACTGTGACAATAAAAAGAGGCGACATTTATTATGCTGATCTTAGCCCCGTAGTGGGAAGTGAACAGGGAGGTATCAGACCCGTGCTCATAGTACAGAATGACGTGGGTAACAGATACAGTCCTACGGTTATAGCGGCGGCAATAACCAGCAGACTCGGAAAGACGAGACTGCCGACACATATAGAAATCAGTCCCGGTGAAATCGGACTGCAAAAAGAGTCGGTGGTGCTTCTCGAACAAATAAGGACGCTTGACAAGCAGAGGCTGAAAGAAAAGATGGGTCATCTCGACAATGAGCAGATGGACAGAATAGACAGAGCAATTTCTATCAGTTTCGGGCTTGGAGGAGAGCAGTAAAAAGGAGAAACAACCATGAAAAAAAGAATATTGTCCGTTATATTATCAGCAACACTTGTGATATCAATGTGTGCAGCGGTAAATGCTGAGTACGGTTCGGCAGACGATCCGCTTGTGTCGCTTAGTTATATCACGGATACACTCCTTCCTGAAATTTACGGTAAAGTGGATGAAAAAATCGATGAAAAAATCAAAGATTTACCCACTCAGGAAGTTCAGACTCAGAGCACTGATCTTTCGTACGTGCCATTACAGATGAACAAAGGTCAGAAAGTTGAGGCTGTGTCAGGTTCAATTGAGGTGCTTCTCAGACGAGGTACTTTTAAAGCGGTAGATCCGCTGGGTGATCACCTTATCAATATGACGGACGGAACAGAAGCGGGTGAAGGGCAGACTCTTACCCTGCAGAATCTTTACGTTATTGCAAGACCTGATGGCAGAGCTATTCTTGCAGATGCGGATTATTGCTGGATAATGGTAAGAGGCGACTATAAAATATCATAAAACTTAGAAAAATTCGGACAATTCCGTAGTAAATTAAGATACTGCACCGAATTTAATAAAAAGAGGGGGCTACCCCTCTTTTTTTAAAATGTTTAGGGGAAATTGGTTGTAATAATAAAAATGTTAGTGTATAATGTTAAAATAATTAAATTGCTCGGAGAATGCTATGGGAGTTATTATTGGTATTGACATAGGCGGAACAAATACAAAAATCGTTGGTCTTCGTGACGGTAAGGTCTTTTCACCTGTTCACGTCAGGGCAACCGATCCGGTTTCGTCGCTTTACGGTGCATTCGGTAAATTTACGACAGACAACAATATCGGACTTAGTGATATAGAAAAGGTTATGATAACGGGTGTAGGCTCGTCGTTTATCAAAGACGATATTTTCGGTGTTGAAACCGTTAAGGTTGATGAATTTGTTGCTTGCGGTCTGGGCGGTCTTTTTCTGTCCGGTCTCTCAAAGGCTGTAATAATAAGTATGGGAACAGGTACTGCTTTTATTGCTGCTGACGGAGGAAGAGTCAGGCATCTCGGTGGTAGCGGTGTAGGCGGCGGCACACTTACGGGTCTTTCCAAGAAGCTTATTGGCATTTCTCATATGGAAGATATCGTTGATCTTGCAAAAGACGGCGATCTCAAAATGATTGACCTTCTTATATCGGATATTACGGCAGAATCGGGTCCGACCTTGCTTCCTGATATAACCGCTTCGAATTTCGGTAAGGTAAACGACCTTGCAACTAAAGCGGATATAGCACTTGGAATTATAAATGCGATTTTTCAAACTGCAGGTATGCTCGGCGTATTTGCGGCACGCACTACAGGGGATACAAAGGCGGTTGTTACGGGCTATCTTGCAACCGTACCGCAGGCAAAAGATATTTTTGCGTCAATCACAAAACTTCACGGAACGGAATTTATCATACCCGATACGGCAGAATATGCCACGGCGATCGGGGCAGCTATTTCATATATAGACAAGGCAGGTACTAACTAATGGCAAACTATTTGGAACTTACTAAAGAAGAAGCAAAGAGTCTTTATGACGGACTCTGTAAGGAATATGAAGAATACAAGGCTCGTGGACTTAAACTTGATATGTCAAGGGGTAAGCCGGCTGCGTTACAGATTGATATAAGCAATAAAATGCTTGACGTACTCTCGTCTACAGAGGATTGTGTGGTTAACGGTATTGATTGCAGAAATTACGGTGTTCTTGACGGTATTCCTGCAGTTAAAGAACTGTTTGCACCGATAGTGGGTACATCAGCGGAGAATCTTATAATCGGCGGTAACTCAAGTCTTACTCTTATGTATGACCTTATAGCCAAGGGTATGACACACGGTCTTAAAGACAGTCCTGTTCCGTGGTCACAGGTACCCGGCAGAAAGTTTTTGTGTCCAGCACCGGGATATGACAGACATTTTGCCATAACTGAAACTTTCGGTTTTGAACTTATAACGATACCTATGACACCTACGGGTCCCGATATGGATATGGTTGAAGAGCTTGTAAGCAAAGACCCCGATATTAAGGGTATCTGGTGCGTTCCCAAGTATTCTAATCCCGATGGAATTACTTATTCTGATGAAACCGTAAAAAGATTTGCAACACTTAAGCCTGCTGCACCCGATTTTGCAATAATGTGGGATAATGCATACGTGATTCACGACTTGTATGAAGATAAAGATGAACTTCTCAATCTTATGGAAGAGGCTGAAAAGTGCGGTACGCAGGACATGGTATATACTTTCGTATCCACGTCAAAAGTAACGTTCCCCGGAAGCGGTGTATCGGTCGTGGCATCAAGTAAGGCAAACGTAGATTATATAAAGAAACTTCTTTTCTTCCAGACGATATCGTACGATAAACTTAACCAGGTAAGGCATCTTGCTTTCTTTAAGAATACCGAGGGCATACTTGAACATATGAAAAAGCATGCAGATATGCTTCGTCCGAAGTTCAGAATGGTAATAGATAAACTTGAATCTCAGCTTGGTGGAACGGGTTGCGGTAACTGGATAGATCCCAAAGGCGGCTATTTTATAAGTTATAATGCGTATAAAGGTTGTGCAAAGCGTATCGTTGCTCTCTGCAAAGAGGCAGGTATAGTACTCACAGGTGCAGGTGCAACTTTCCCGTACGGTAAGGACCCAGATGACAGCAATATCAGGCTTGCTCCGTCTTTCCCGACGACAGAGGAACTTTCACAGGCGATGGATATTTTCTGTCTGTGTGCTAAAATGGCAACTCTTGAGAAGTTAATTGAGGCATAATTTGATTCAAAACGGCATGGGAAACTGTGCCGTTTTCTTCTATATAATAAATTGAAGTCGACAATGTAAAAAAATGTTGACAACGCATAATAAAGTTGTTATACTATTTAAGCCGCATATTGCAGGCGTTAACTGACCGTTGTGTCGGCCTGACAGTAGCGAGTCTTATTATGAGAAAGAGAGGTGCTTTGTGTGTACGCAATAATCGTAACAGGCGGTAAGCAGTACAAAGTACAGGAAGGCGATGTAATTTACATCGAAAAGCTCGAGGTTGAAGCTGAAGCTGAAGTTAAGTTCACTAACGTCCTCGCAGTTGCTGACGGTGATAATTTCACAGTTGGTTCACCTATGGTAGAAGGTGCTGTTGTTACCGGTAAGGTAATCAAGAACGGTAAGGGTAAGAAGATCCGTGTAGTTAAGTTCAAGGCTAAGAAGAACTACAGAAGAACTCAGGGTCACAGACAGCCTTATACTAAGGTACAGATCGAAAAGATTTCAAAGTAAGATGATTTTCGTAAATATTTCGGATAAAGGTTTTACGGTAACCGGACACAGTGGATATGCAGATGCGGGACAGGATGTAGTCTGTGCTGCGGTCTCAAGTGCAGCTGAACTTACGGCTAATGCTCTCACAGAGATAGTCGGTGTGCAGTGCGATATTGAGGTTGATGCAGATAAACCGCTTTTGTCGGTAGAAGTTAAAAACAATGATAAAGCTGAACTTTGCAGAATGTTTATAAAAGCATTTGAGCTGCAGATAGAGGGAATAGCTGAGAGTTATCCGGAGTATCTGACTATTAAAAAATCGGAGGTGTAACACTATGTTAAGAATAAGCATACAGTTTTTTGCACATAAAAAAGGTATGGGTTCTACCAAGAACGGTAGAGATTCAGAATCAAAGAGACTCGGTGTAAAGAGAGCTGACGGTCAGTTTGTACTTGCCGGCAACATTCTCGTAAAGCAGAGAGGTACTAAAATACATCCCGGCAACAATGTCGGCAGAGGTTCTGATGACTCACTTTTTGCACTTATCGACGGAAAGGTAGCTTTCGAAAGAGTCGGCAAGGACAGAAAGAAAGTCAGCGTTTATGCTGTTGAACAGTAATTCAGATTGACTTATTACGGGAAAGGTATGCGCCTTTCCCGTTATTTTTAGGGAGATAACCGATGTTTATAGATGTAGCGAAGATTTTTGTCAAGGCGGGCGACGGTGGCAACGGTGCGGTTGCATTTCACAGAGAAAAGTACGTTGCAAACGGCGGCCCCGACGGTGGTGACGGCGGTAATGGCGGAAGCGTTGTTTTTGTGGTTGATAATCATATGAATACGCTTCTTGATTTCAAATATAAGAAAAAATACGTTGCTGAAAGCGGTGAAAACGGCAAGGGTGCAAGGTGCTTCGGTAAAAGCGGTAAGGACCTTGAGATCAAAGTACCTGTCGGCACGATAATAAAAGATTTTGAAACGGGTAAAGTTATACACGATATGTCTGACGGTAAGCCTTTTAAAATGATAAAAGGCGGTAAAGGCGGCTGGGGAAACACCCATTTTGCAACGCCGACGCGTCAGTGTCCCCGTTTTGCCAAAAACGGCGAAAAGGGCGGAGAGAGAATGGTTGTGCTTGAACTTAAGCTTCTTGCTGACGTCGGTCTTATAGGTTTTCCTAACGTTGGAAAATCGACTTTTCTTTCAATGGTAAGTGCCGCACGTCCCAAAATTGCAAATTACCATTTTACTACGCTCACACCTCAACTTGGTGTTGTAGCACCGTTTGACGGCGCAACTTTCGTTATGGCTGATATTCCCGGTCTTATTGAAGGCGCAAGTGAAGGTGAAGGTCTCGGTCATGAGTTTCTGCGTCACGTTGAAAGATGCAGAATGCTTGTTCACGTCGTTGATATAAGCGGTAGCGAAGGTAGAGAGCCGATAAGTGATTTTGAAAAGATAAATCTTGAACTTGAACGTTTTTCTCCTGAACTTGCAAAATTGCCTCAGGTTGTGTGCGGAAATAAATCGGATATAATTTTTGATGAAGCCGTAGCTGCAGAATTTGAAAAATATATTCAGGAAAAAGGGTATAAATATTTCAGAATATCAGCGGCATCAAAGCAGGGACTTGATGAAGTTGTAAGATACGTATATTCGTCGCTTGGTGAACTTCCGCCCCTTAAGGTGTATGAAGAAGAAATAAATATCGATGATATCGTAGCAGAAAAGAGAACAAGCAGAGATATTGATATTAAATTTGAAAGCGGCATATACTATGTACGTGCAGATTGGATTTTTGAAAAACTGCACCATATTGATCCGTCTGATTATGAAGATATCAGTTATATGAATAAGGTCCTCAAAACGACGGGTGTTTACGATAAACTCGAGGAGTTCGGCGTAAAAGAGGGCGATACTATTGATATATACAATCTTCGCTTTGAATATTTAAAATAATAGTTGACACGGAGAAAAAACGTGGTATACTAATAAAGTACAAAGAAGTAGATGGTTCTGCCTTCTCACCGTATGGTAATTGAGCTTATACGGTCAATACTCGCTATATGTATAGCATAATTGGGTATTGTTGCGGGCAGTTTTCTGCCCGCTTTTTTGTTAAGGAAATTTATGGAGGTGTCCTGTCATCAGTAAAAAAGAACTCTCAATTAACGAGGAAATTAGAGACAAAGAAGTTCGTCTTATCGGAGCAAACGGAGAACAGCTTGGTGTTATGTCTGCAGAAGCAGCACTCAAGATTGCATATGATGCAAATCTTGACCTTGCAAAAATAGCGCCTACGGCAAATCCTCCCGTATGTAAGGTCCTTGACTACGGCAAGTATGTCTATGAACAGGCTAAGAAGGAAAAAGAAGCCAGAAAGAATCAGCATGTTGTCGACGTTAAAGAGATCAGACTGTCCGTTAATATCGATACTAATGACTTTAATACCAAGGTTAAAGCAGCCCAGAAATTCCTTAAGGGCGGCGACAAGGTAAAGGTTTCCGTTCGTTTCCGCGGCAGAGAAATGGCGCATATGGAATACGGAAGAGAAATGCTTGCTAATTTCGCAGAAGCTTGTGAGGAATTCGGCATTGTCGAAAAGTCGGCAAAGCAAGAGGGTAGAAATCTGTTCTTATTTATGGCAGCGAAACCTGCAAAGTAAATTATTATTTTTAAATAAAGGAGAATGAAAATGCCTAAGATCAAGACACATTCAGGTGCTAAAAAAAGATTTTCCGTTACTAAGAACGGCAAAATTAAGCGCGCAAAGGCTTTTAAGAGCCACATTCTTAACAAGAAGACATCTAAGAGAAAAAGAGGTCTTCGTCAGGGAACATATGCAGACAAGACAAACGTTGCAAATGTTAAGAAGCTTATCCCTTATCTTTAATTGATTAGAAATTTACGGAGGTTAATGATATATGGCACGTGTTAAAGGTGCGATGATGACTCGCAAAAGAAGAAAAAAGGTTTTAAAGCTTGCCAAGGGATATTTTGGCGCTAAGAGCAAAAACTTTAAGATGGCTAAGCAGGCTGTTACCAAGTCAGGTCAGTACGCTTACGTCAGCAGAAAGCTTAAGAAAAGAGATTTCAGAGCTCTCTGGATTACAAGAATTTCAGCAGCTTGCAAGAACAACGGTATAAACTATTCACAGTTTATCAACGGTCTTAAGAAGGCTGAAATCGAACTCAACAGAAAGGTTCTCGCTGAAATTGCTATTACAGACGAAAAAGCATTTGCTGAACTCGTTGCAAAGGCAAAGGCAGCTCTTTAATTTGATTAAAGCAATAGGAATGGTAGGATATACCATTCCTATTTTTTTATCTCTCTGATAAAATTTGTTGACAGTAAAATATTTTTTCCTATAATATATATAATAGTAAGATTTTGGAGGCGTGTATGGCAAAACAAAGAGTGATTAATAAATCAACGCCGGGTCGTATGATTATATTAGGCTTTGTTGCTGTGATATTAGTGGGTGCATTGTTGCTGACGTTACCCGTTTCTTCTGCTGACGGAAAATCGGTATCGTTTTTGGACAGCCTTTTTACCGCGACAAGTGCGACCTGCGTAACTGGTCTTGTTGTCAGGGATACGGGTACCGGATGGTCGGTGTTTGGACAGACGGTTATATTGCTTATGATTCAGATAGGCGGTCTTGGATTTATGACGGTTGCCGGTTTTCTGCGAATTCTGCTTTTTAAAGGTAATAAATTTTCCGATAGAGAGGCGGTTCTGCAGGGGCTTAACATTGATTACATAAGCGATATTAAACATATGCTTCGTTTTGTTGCCAAAGTTACTTTTGGGTGCGAAGGTGTTGCTGCATTACTTCTGTTTTTCAGATTTGTAACGCAGATGAGTGTGGGTAAAGCGGTGTATGCATCGGTATTTCATGCTGTATCAGCTTTTTGTAATGCGGGCTTTGATGTAATGGGAAACTTTTCAAGTCTAACTTCCTATGCGGACGACCTTTATGTGAATATTATCATAATGGCTCTCATTACTATGGGCGGTCTCGGATACCTTGTGTGGATGGAACTGCTTGAACACAAGAAAAATAAAAAGATTTCCCCTTATACGAAAATGGTGCTTATAACTTCAGCTGTACTTCTTGTAGGCGGTGCATTTCTGTTTGCATTGTTTGAATGGAATAATCCGGCAACAATCGGAAAAATGACGGTTGGAGATAAAATATTAGCTTCGTTTTTCCAGTCGGTTACGTTCAGGACTGCCGGCTTCAATACTGTGGACCTTTCGGCGATTACCAGGCTTACGGTACTTATGTCATGTCTGCTGATGTTTATAGGCGGCTCGTCCGGCTCGACAGCAGGCGGTATAAAGACGGGTACTTTCGCAATCGTTATGTTGACGGTAAGGAATATACTCAGGGGTAGAAGTGAAATTGTTATTTTTAACAGAAGAATAAACCGTAACACGATATACAGGGCATTTACCATTGTGGTGGTCGGCATATTGATACTCATTTTGTCGGTTGCACTTCTTTCGTATACGGAAGATGCACCGTTATCGTGTATTCTGTTTGAATGTGTTTCGGCTTTCGGCACGGTCGGCGTAACAATGGGAATTACGACTGCGCTTTCGGCAATTGGTAAGATACTGTTAATTTTGCTTATGTTTATGGGAAGGCTTGGTATATTGACACTGAGTTGTTCAATAGCAAGTCAACTTAAGAATGAAGAAAATCTTGTAGAGTATCTTGATGCAAAAATGTTGGTAGGATAGGTGATTGATATGAATAATTTCGCAATAATAGGTGCAGGTAAATTCGGAACTGCACTTGCAACAGCACTCGGCAGTATGGGTAAAAGTGTTATACTTATTGACAGAGATAAAAACGTGCTTGAACCTTTGGATTCATACGTTGAAAAAATATATTGCTGTGATGCTAAAAATGTTGAAGTTTTAAATAGTCTGGGTGTTGCAGATTGTGATGTAGTTATAGTTGCGGCAGCTTCAAACGTGGAAGACAGTGCAATGATTACGATGGCATTAAAGGAACTTGGAGTTAAAGAGATAATTGCTAAAGCGAAGAGTGCGACACACGCGAAACTTTTAAAACAGATAGGTGCCGACAAAGTGGTTTTTCCTGAAGAAGATATGGGAATAAGAATGGCAAAACTTCTTTCAATGAACAAAGTTCACGATTATATAGAACTTTCGGGAAATGCCGCCGTGGTAGAAATAAAATGTCCTGAAAAGTGGGCAGGCAAGTCGCTCGCAGAACTTAATGTAAGAGTAAAGTACAACGTGAACGTTATTGCAATAATTAACGGTGATAATGCGCAGGTCAACGTTGATCCAAAGAAGCCGCTTGATAAAGATTGTATACTTGCAATAGTCGGAGATGACGAACATATAGAAAAAATTATCGGTTAAAGGTTGTGTGATATGTTAATCACTAGTCTTGAAAATTCAAGGGTAAAATTTGCTTCTTCACTTAAGAACGTGTCGGGCAGAAAAAAGCAGAATGCTTTTTTACTTGAAGGAAAAAAACTCATAGAAGAAGCATTGAAATGCGGATATAAGATGAAGGACTGTTTTGTTCTTGAAAGTAAAAGCACGGAATATATGTCATACATTCAAAATGGGGCGCATACGGTTGATGAACGGGTGTTTGGCAAGATTACTGAAACGGAAAATCCACAGGGCATAGTGGCGGTTTTTGAGGTTCTGGAGATTAAAGCAGACAAATTTGATAAATTGGTGGTTCTTGAAAATATACAGGACCCCGGTAATTTCGGAACCGTTATAAGAACAGCCGAAGCAATGGGGATTGACGCTGTATGTGTTGTGGGCAGTGCACCTGACAGATATTCGGGCAAGGTTATGCGTTCGGCAATGGGCGCTGCACTTCGTATGCCCGTAATCAAGTTTAAAAATGCAGATGATGCGTTTGAATTTTTTGATAGTGAAAAAATATCCGTATATGCGGCTGTGCTTGATGATACGGCGTGTCCTGTAAATGAAGTATCTTTTGATGAAAAATCTGCAGTTGCTATCGGAAATGAAGGTAACGGGCTTAGCAGAAATTTTGTTTTGAAATGCGATAAAAAGGTTTACATCCCCATGAAAGGTGTTACGGAGTCCCTGAATGCTTCTGCGGCAGCTTCGATTTTGATTTGGGAGATGTGTAAATGACGGATAACACACTTCTGTATTTGTGGCTCACGCTCAAATACAGACAGAATATGCCATTCTTTGTAAAACTTGTCGAAGACTGCGGTACAATAGCAGACGTATATGAAAGAGAAGACTACAGTGACCTGCAGTATTTAAGAGGAACCGATAAAAAATTTCTTTTGGATAAATCTCTCAAAAATGCTGAGAAAGTAATTGAAGAATGTAAGCATCTGAATATTGATATAATCACTTTTGAGGATGATAATTATCCGTATAAATTCAGACAGCTTTATCAACCTCCCGTGGTATTATACACAAAAGGAAAATTACCTGATTTTGACAATAATATCGTTATATCCGTAGTTGGTGCAAGAGATCCGATAGACTCGTCACGTCGTGTAACTGATGAGATTGTTCGTGGTCTTGCTGACAACGGTTTTATTATTGTCAGCGGTCTTGCTTACGGTATTGATTCTGTTGCACACAAGGCCGCTCTTATGTCGCAGGGCGTAACTACGGGATTTTTAGCAAGAGGCCTTGATAAAATATACCCGGTTGAACATACTGAACTTGCAGATTTTGTAATGAGCAGTGGCGGAATAATCAGCGAATATCCTCCCGGTGTTTCTGCAAACAGAGAAAATTTCAATCCGAGAAACAGGCTTATCAGCGGTATTGCCGACGGCGTAATTGTGGTGCAGGCGGCTGAACATAGCGGTACGTCGCTGACTGTCACACATGCTATATCACAAAATAAGGATATTTTTGTGGTGCCCGGTGATGTATATTTATTTACACTTTCAAATAATCTTATCAAGAACGGTGCGAAGCCTGTAACCTGCGCACTTGATATAATTGAAGAATATATGGGTGTATATCCTGATAAAATGATAAAACAGGTACAGCAAATCGATAAACCTATAATAGAAAAGCCTGAAATTAAAAAGACGTTAAAACGCGAAAACGTTGTTAAAGCCAGTGATTTTGTTATGACTGAAAATGAAAAAAACGTCTATACTGCAATACAGAAAAGTGACGGAATATCATTTGAGAATCTTGCAAAAGAACTTGGGTATCCTGCACATATTTTGATGAGTGCTTTGTCATTGCTTGAAATGAAGGGCTACGTATTAAGAATTAACGGAATTTACCGTATAAAATAATTTGTTGAAGAGGAAGTTATCTAATGTCAAATCTTTTGATTGTTGAGTCACCGGCGAAAGCCAAAACTATAAAAAAGTATCTCGGTTCCAATTATAAAGTTGTCGCATCTATGGGACATATCAGAGATCTGCCGAAAAGTAAACTTGGCATTGATGTTGAAAATGATTTCAAGCCTCAGTATATTTCGATCAGAGGAAAGTCGTCACTTATAAGCGACTTGAAAAAAGAGGCTAAATCTGCAAAAAAGATATACCTCGCAACTGACCCTGACCGCGAAGGTGAGGCTATTTCGTGGCATCTTGCCAACCTGCTTGGAATAGATCTTGATGAAAAGGTCAGAGTAACATTCAATGAAATAACGAAAAGCGCTGTTGTTGCAGGTGTTGCTAATCCGAGAAAAATAAATATGGATCTTGTTAATGCACAACAGGCAAGACGCGTGCTTGACAGACTTGTGGGTTACGGCATAAGCCCTATTCTGTGGAGAAAGATAAGAAAAGGTCTTTCGGCAGGACGAGTACAGTCTGTTGCAACAAAACTTATCGTTGACAGGGAAAATGAAATAAATGCGTTTGTACCTCAGGAATACTGGCATATTGAGGCGTTTCTCAGTAAAGACGAGAACGAATTTACTGCAAGATATCACGGTATGAGTGGCAAGAAGGAAACCGTTAAAAAGGGTGAACGTGCAAAAGAGATTACTGATGCCGTTGAGGGTGCTGAATGGAAAGTTACAAAGGTTAAAAATGAGAAGAAATCAAAAAATCCTGCTCCGCCATTCACAACGTCAACCTTGCAACAGGATGCATCGAGACTTCTTAATATGTCATCAAAACGTACTATGCAGATAGCGCAGCAACTGTACGAAGGTATAGATATTCCCGGTGCGGGACTGACCGGTCTTATCACCTATATGAGAACTGACTCTTTGCGTCTTTCTGAAGATGCCATAAATGAAGCCAGAGATTATATTGTACAGAAATACGGTAATGAATATCTTCCTAAGACTGCAAGGCGTTATAAGACTAAAAACGGCGCTCAGGATGCACATGAAGCGATAAGACCTACGTCTGCAAAATACAGTCCTGAAAACGTGAGAAAAAATTTAAATCATGATCAGTACAGATTGTATAAACTTATATGGGACAGATATATAGCTTGTCAGATGGCATCGGAAGTCTTTGACACAGTTGCAGTGGATATAACTGCCGACGACAAGTATCTTTTCAAGGCAAACGGAAAGAGAGTTATTTTTAAAGGCTATGCGGCAGTATATGAGAGACCTGATAAGCCTGAAGATGACCATGTAACTGATCTTCCTGAACTGGTAAATGATGACAGAATTACGTTGAATAATATCTCAAATGAGCAGAAGTTTACTCAACCGCCGTCAAGATACACAGAAGCATCGCTCATTAAAACACTCGAAGAAAACGGAATAGGCAGACCGAGCACATATGCGCCTACCATATCCACGATTTTGCAGAGAGAGTATGTTGTCAAAGACGGTAAACTCTTTAAACCTACACAGCTTGGTACTATTACCACCGAATATATGTGTGATAAATTTGCCAATATAGTGGATACCGAATTTACGGCAAATATGGAACTTGCACTCGATAAGGTTGAAGAGGGCAGTGAGGACTGGATTAAAGTTGTTAGAGGCTTTAATGATGACCTTGAGGCTTCCAAAAAGAAGATAGAAGACGACAAGGAATCGGGAAGAATTAAGATTCCCGATGAAGAAAGCGACGTTGAGTGTGAACTTTGCGGTGCAAAGATGGTTGTAAAAACAGGTCGTTTCGGAAAGTTCCTTGCATGTCCCAATTACCCAAATTGCAAAAACACCAAAGCGATAACCTATCCGACAGGTGCGAAATGCCCTAAATGCGGTAATGAGATTTTGCTTAAATTCTCGAAAAACGGAAACAAGTATTACGGCTGCAGTGATGCGCCTAAATGTGATTTTATGACATGGCATGAGCCGACTGACAAGTTATGCGAAGCTTGCGGAAGTGTTCTTCTTAAAAAGATGGGCTTTAAGGGGAAGTTTACTCTCGTATGCTCAAATGAGTCTTGCACAGGAGGTAAAAATGACTGATACAGTTAAAGTAATCGGTGCTGGACTTGCAGGCTGTGAGGCGGCATATCAACTCTCTAAACGGGGAATGAAAGTAAAACTGTATGATATGAAACCTTCTAAGTTTACACCTGCACACAGTTATGAAGGTTTTGCGGAACTCGTATGTTCTAACAGCTTACGTGCCGGTAATATCGAAAATGCAGTCGGTTTGCTTAAGGAAGAAATGCGCAGACTTGACTCTCTTATAATGAAGGCGGCAGATGCCACGAAGGTTGAGGCAGGCGGTGCACTTGCTGTAGACAGACAGGCGTTTTCTGATTACGTTACACAGACAATAAAAAATGATCCTAATATAGAATTTATTTCCGGGGAAATATCTTCGTTAAATCCTGAAGAACTGACCGTTGTTGCAACGGGACCGCTTACTTCGGGAGGACTTTTTGACAGAATATCCGAACTGCTCGGTCAGGAGAATATGCATTTTTATGATGCGGCAGCACCCATAGTATCTTTTGACAGCATCGATACGGATATTACATATTTTGCATCCCGTTACGGTAAGGGAACACCTGACTATATCAATTGCCCGATGAATAAAGAACAGTATCTTGCTTTCTACAATGCGCTTATTTCTGCAGAAACCGCAGAACTTCACGGATTTGAAAATAGCAAGGTTTTTGAAGGCTGTATGCCAATTGAAGTTATGGCAAAACGCGGTGAGGACACTATGAGATACGGTCCACTCAAACCTGTCGGATTGCCTGATCCCAAAACAGGCAATGATCCTTATGCGGTTGTCCAGTTGAGAAAGGATAACCGTGAGGGTACTATGTACAATATCGTCGGTTTTCAGACGCACCTTAAGTTCGGTGAACAAAAAAGAGTGTTTTCCATGATACCCGGACTTGAAAATGCAGAATTTTTAAGGTACGGTGTAATGCACAGAAATACGTATATAAATTCACCGGGGAAACTGAACGAATTTTATCAGGCAAACGCATACCCCAACTTGTTTTTTGCAGGACAGATGACGGGTGTTGAAGGCTATGTTGAATCGGCTTCATCGGGTCTTGTTTGCGGTATAAATGCGTACAGATACGCCGTAGGCAAGGAAATGCTTGATTTTACTGATGAAACGGCAATAGGTGCATTACCGCATTATATCAGCTGTGCTTCGGTTGGTGATTTTCAACCTATGAATGTGAATTTTGGCATAATGAAATCACCTGATTTCAAGTTCAAAGGCAAAAAAGATAAAAATACTAAACTTGCAGAAAGGGCACTTGCAAAGCTTGGTGAGGTTCTTACTGCATCGGAGGAAACAATATGAAAATCATTGTAGATGCATTTGGAGGGGACAATGCTCCTGTAGAAATAATCAAAGGTGCAATTTCAGCATCGGAAAAATATAATCTTGATATATTATTTACGGGTGACGAACAGAAAATTAAAGATGTGATAAGTGAGTATTCGCTTAACGATCAAAGGGTGGAAATAGTAAATACAACAGAACTTATTTCAATGCATGATGAGCCTGTGAAAGCAGTAAGAAGCAAAAGAGATTCATCGCTTGTTGTTGGTGCGCGTCTTCTTAAAGAAGGTATGGGCGATGCTTATGTTTCGGCAGGCAGTACCGGTGCACTTCTTACAGCGGCTACTCTGATTGTAGGAAGGATAAAGGGAATAAAAAGACCTGCTCTTGCAACGGTAATACCTACGGGTAAAGGTGTATCACTTTTGCTTGACTGCGGTGCAAATGTTGAATGTAAACCCGAGTATTTGCAGCAGTTTGCCGTTATGGGAAGTGTGTATGCGGCACCGATGCTTGGTATTGATAATCCTACGGTGGGACTTCTCAATAACGGTACTGAAGATTCAAAGGGCACAGACGTACATAAGCAGGCAAATGAACTTCTTAAAACAACAGAACATATTAACTATATCGGCAATATTGAAGGCAAAGAATATGTTATGGGCGGATGCAACGTTCTTGTTGCCGATGGATTCAGTGGTAATATCTTCTTGAAGACAATGGAAGGCACCGCAAAGATGATAATGAAAGAAATAAAGGGAATTTTTCTTTCGTCATTAAAAAATAAACTTGCAGCACTTGTAGTTAAAGGAAGCGTCAATGACCTCAAAAAGAAAATGGACGCTTCTGAATACGGTGGAGCACCGTTGCTTGGCATTTGTAAGCCTGTTATAAAGGCTCACGGTAACTCTGATGCCAAGGGATTTGAGAGTGCTGTAAGGCAGGCAATGAATTTTGTCAATGCAGGAATTGTTGAAACAATTGAAAAAAGTATGCCTAAAAGTGAAATTGACTCTTGACATAATGATGTAATGTATATATTATCATTTTAGTGTTTAAAAGAGATGAGGTGATATAAATGGTATTGGAAAAACTTATTTCAATGGCTGCTGAAAGATTCGGCATAGAAAAGATGGACCTTTCTGCAAATACTACATTTGAAGAATTGAATATCGACTCACTTGATATGGTTGAACTCCTTATGGGCATCGAAGATGAATTTGATATTACGGTAGATGACGAGGATGTTGAAAACTTCACTACACTCGGTGATGTTGCTGAATATATTTCCAATAAAAACTGACAACAGAGACCGCTTTTAGCGGTCTTGTTTTTTAATGAGGTGAAAATATGACGTCTTTTGAAGAGAGACTTGGGTATAAATTTAATAATAAAGCACTTCTTGATATGGCTTTGTCACATTCTTCTTATGTGAATGAATGTAAAAAAAGCGGTGTGCAGAGTAATGAACGTCTTGAGTTTCTCGGAGATTCGGTACTCTCACTTATTACGGCTGAGTATCTTTATAAGAAATATGTTCAGTATCCTGAAGGAGTTCTGACAAAGACCAGGGCATCGGTCGTGTGTGAAAAATCACTTGCTGTATTTGCCAGAGAGATAGATCTGGGCAGCAATATTAAATGCGGAAAAGGTGAACTCGGACAACACGGCAATTTCCGTGATTCTATTCTTTCTGATGCCTATGAAGCGGTTATGGCGGCAGTATATCTTGACGGTGGCTTTGAAGCGGTAAAAAAAGTATACGAAGAAAGAATAATCAAAGCGGTTGATGAGGCAATAGTACATTGTTCAAACGATGACTATAAGACGAGACTTCAGGAAATAGTACAGAAAAACAGATCTGTAACGCTTGCCTACGAAATTATCGGGGAAAGCGGTCCTGATCACGACAAAAGGTTTGAAGCACAGGTGCTTCTTGACTCCAACCCGATTGCAAGGGGCATAGGGCACAGTAAAAAGGATGCTGAACAGCATGCGGCAAAAGCTGCACTCACGCTTATGGGTGAAACCGATGTGTGATAAAAGAGTTAAAAGTATTGCTCTTTTTATACCGCATATGGGATGTCCTCATAAGTGTACTTTTTGCAACCAGAATGCAATAGCGGCATCTTCGAAAATGCCTACAGGTGAAGATATTGAACGTGCAGTTGATGAGGCTTTGAAGTCACGTCCGTCGGATGAACTTGAAATTGCTTTTTTTGGGGGCAGTTTTACCTGTATAAGCGAAAAAAGTATGAGAGAGTACCTTGATTGCGCTCAAAGACTTGTTGACAGGTATAAACTTCACGGTATACGTTTTTCTACAAGACCTGACGGTATTGATAAGAGAATAATGGATATTGTTTCAGGGTACAGTGTTACAGCAATAGAACTTGGTGCACAGTCCATGGATGAGGAAGTGCTTGACATATGTGAAAGAGGACACACGGTACAAGATACATACGAAGCCGCAAAACTCATCTCTGAAAAAGGGATAGAATTGGTTTTGCAGATGATGACGGGTTTGCACGGTTCAACTGTCGATAAAGATATTAAGTCAGCTGAAATGATCGCATCACTTAATCCGACGGCTGTGAGGATTTATCCTGCCATTGTGTTTAAAAACACAAAAATGAACGATGCGTATCAAAAGGGTGAGTACACACCTCAGAGTCTTGATGAGGCTGTTACACTTTGTAAACAGTTGTGCGTTTTCTTTGAAAGCAGAAATATATCCATAATAAAACTTGGACTTAATGCTGAAAAAGATTTTGATGATACTATGGTTGCAGGACCTTATCATCCTGCTTTCAGGGAACTTGTTGAAGGTGAAATGTATTTTGACAGAATTGTAAAAATGCTTAATGACCGTGGTGGTTGCGGGACTGTTTGTTATTCTAAGGCAGATACATCGAGAGTTATCGGACACAAAAAGGCAAATAAAATAAAATTGTTGGAATTGTTCGGAAACGGAAATGTTTCATTTAAATGCGATGAAAGTCTTGCTTTGGGTGAAATTTTAATTAAATAATATATATAATTTAATAAATACTATTTACAATGTCGTTGCATAGGTGGTAAAATATTATCATCTATGCAACTTTTTTTGAGGTGAAATATGTATTTACGCAGCCTTATAATTGAGGGTTTTAAATCTTTCCCGGACAGAACTGTAATTAACTTTACAAGTGGCATTACAGCTATTGTAGGTCCTAACGGAAGCGGAAAAAGCAATATTGTCGATGCTATAAGATGGGTTCTTGGTGAGCAGAGCTCTAAGACATTGCGCGGAAGCAAGATGGAAGACGTAATTTTTAACGGTACATCTTCCAGAAAGCCTACAGGTTTTGCTGAAGTTACGCTTATAATGGACAATGCTGACAAGGCACTTGATATTGACTTTACCGAAGTAAGTGTTACAAGAAGGCTTTACAGAAGTGGTGAAAGTGAATATGCGGTAAACGGCAAACCGTCACGACTTCGTGATATAGTCGAACTCTTTATGAATACAGGTGTTGGTAAAGACGGCTATTCTGTAATAGGTCAGGGTAAGATAGCTGATGTCCTTTCATCAAAGAGTGAAGACAGAAGACAAATATTTGAAGAGGCTGCCGGTATTTCAAAATACAGATACAGAAAAATAGAAACAGAGAGAAAACTTGCAGCCACAAACGACAACCTTCTGAGAATCAATGATATTCTTTCTGAACTGACGGAGAGAATAGGTCCTCTTGAAAAACAGAGCGAGAAGGCAAAAAAATATCTTGCTTTCCGTGATGAAAGAAAGCAACTTCAGATAAATGTCTGGCTGGACAGTGTTGATAAGACAAATGAAGTCAAAAATGACATAGACACAAAACTTCATATTGCAAAGACTGATCTTGAAGTTGTAAATAAAACGTTTGAGTCGGATGAAAATGAAATAGACTCGCTTACCGAACTTGCATCTTCAAAAAATGCAGAAATTGACTTACTGAACAGAGAAATACGTGAGATTGAAGAAGTTGCTTCACAACTCACAAGTCAGAGAGCAGTTACGGTCAACGATATTGAACACGCGAAAGAACTTATTCAAAGAATTGAAGAGCAGGTAAACGAGGGACAGGGACGTTTTAAGAAATTTGAAGAGGATATTGCATCAAAGAATGCTGAAAAGAAAGAGCTTATTGCCCGTCTTGAATTTGTAAATAACGAACTTGAATCTTTTATCAAAAAGAATGAAGAACAGATAAAGGAACAGACCGGTGTGAATGACAGCATTGATTCACTTCGTGCAAAGATGACTGTCAAAACAGGTGAACTTACGGATGCTAAAATTCTTCTTGCTTCGCTTTCTGCAAAAACAGATGTTGCCGAAAAAACAGAAGAGATAGACATATCTGTAGAAAAGAAAAATGATGAATTGAAAGCAATCATCAATGATATGAAGGATGCTGATGATGAATTTGAGAGAGCGTCAGATGCACTTTCATCAAATAAGAATATCATAGAGGGATATAACAGGAAGCTTCAGGCAAAGGAAGAACAGAAAAAAGAGGTTGAAAAACAGCTTGCATCCATAAATTCCTCGATAATAGAAAAGACACATAAAAAGAATCTTCTGTCACAGATGGAAGCACAGCTTGACGGATTCGCAAACAGCGTAAGAACCGTTATGCAGGAAGCATCAAGAGGCATACTTAAAAATATTGTCGGTCCGATAAGCAGTCTTATCAAGATAGAAGACAAGTATGCTCTTGCTGTTGAAACTGCACTGGGCGGAAATATACAGAATATAGTCGTGGAAAATGAGAGTGATGCCAAAGCGGCGATAATGCTTCTCAAAAACGAGAATAAGGGCAGAGCAACGTTTTTGCCGCTTACTTCTGTAAAATACACACCCTTTGATGCGAAAGATGCAAAGAATGCAAACGGCTATGTCGGAATTGCCAATCAATTGGTTTCGTTTGACAAGAGATATGAGGCTATATTCGGAAATCTTCTGGGAAGAACGGTTGTTGTTGAAACGATTGATAACGCCATTGAATTGGCAAAGAAGACCGGATACCGTTTCAGAATAGTTACTCTTGACGGACAGCAGGTAAATGCGGGCGGCTCCTTTACAGGAGGTTCACAGATTAAGGGAGCAGGTGTTCTTTCAAGAAAAAATGAGATAAAACAGCTTGAAAAAGAACTGCTTGACCTTGAAAAGAAATCAAAGGAACTTGAAGAAAAACTTGAAGCGGTCAGTGGAGAATGTGCTGAGATAGTTGCTGTGATGGATGGTGCTGAGGCAGAGTTTGACACAGCAAAAGAAAAGATGCTTCGTGCTGAAGGTGTTCTTAATCAGTATAAGGCGTTATTGAATGCACTTAATGCGTCTATTGATGAACTTACAGATGAGAAGGACAGAATTTACAGAGAAAGTTCACAGGCTAAGTTACGTATAAAAGAACTTGAAAAGCAGATTGAGACATTTGAGACAGAAATTTCTGCTATGGAAAGTGAGTATGCAAAACTTTCTGACGGACAGAGTGAAACGTCTAAACTCAGAGAAAAACTTGCTTCGGATATATCTGAAAAGAAATATCTTGCAGCATCGCTTGAAAAGGATATTGAACTTGCAGATCTTGCAATAGCGCAGATAAAACAGTCGAAACTTGATTATGAGACTGAACTATCTTCACATGGTGATGAGATAAAGGCAGTTGAAGCAAAAATTGCCGAATATGAAGCGATGCTTGTACAACTGGATGCCCAAAGTAACGCTTACAAGAATGAAGTTAATGATAAACATTCACTTATAAAGACAGCAGAAAATGCGCGTAATGAAGCGGAAAAGAAGGTTATCGAACTTCGTAAGAATTCAAAAGACCTTATTTCCAAAAAAGAGAATCTCATTAAAGAGATTGAACGTTTTGAAGCAAGAAAGCAGTCCATTGATACGGAATATGATAATATTATCTCAAGCCTTTGGGAAGAATATGAGCTTACACTTAATGAAGCGTATGAAATACGTACTGAGTGCGATGATGTTAAGTCGGCTGCAAAGCGAATAACAGAACTCAAGCAGAAGATGCGTGCTCTCGGTGATGTAAATCTCGGTGCAATCGATGAATATATTCAGGTCAAAGAGAGATATGACTTCCTGAGTAAGCAGGTTGAAGATCTTGAAAAATCGAAAGACGAGCTTCAGAATCTTATCGGTGAACTTACTGCTGAGATGAAAAAGATATTCTCAGAACAGTTTAAGGTTATAAATGAGAATTTCAGTAAGGTATTTACTGAACTTTTTGGTGGAGGCAGTGCAAAACTCGAACTTACTGATCCGAGTGATATTCTCGGTTCGGGCATTGAGATTATTGTCAGCCCTCCCGGAAAGATAATAAAGAACTTGTCTGCACTCTCAGGTGGTGAGCAGGCATTCACAGCCGTTTCGCTTTATTTCGCGATAATGGCGGTACGACCTGCACCGTTCTGTATACTCGACGAAATTGATGCACCGCTTGACGATGTAAACGTTGCAAGACTTGCTAACTATCTTGTTAATCTTTCTAAAACAAGTCAGTTCATCACAATTACGCATAAGCGTGGCACTATGGAAAAAGCAGATATTCTTTACGGTGTTACGATGCAGGAAAGTGGTGTTACAAAACTTTTGACAATCAATGTTTCGGAAGTTGAAAAGAAATTTGCAAAGATAATCAGCTAAGAACTAATGCTTAAGGAGAATTGGAATTGGGCTTTTTTGAAAAAATTAAACAGGGACTCAAAAAAACAAAAGACGGTATATTCGGTCAGATAGACGGTCTTCTCAAGAATTTTGTCAAGATTGATGAAGATCTTCTTGAGGAACTTGAAGAGATCCTCATTCTTGCTGACGTGGGACTTGAAACGACAGACAAGATAATGGACGGGCTCAGAGAAAGAATACGTGACGGAAGATTAAAAGAGCCGTCTGAGGTTAAACAAGCGCTCAAAGACATTACTTGCGAGATAATGGATGAAGATGTCGAACCGATGACTCTGGATACTAAGCCCTCCATAATTTTAGTTGTCGGGGTTAACGGTGTTGGCAAGACAACGACAATTGCCAAGCTTGCACATATGTACAAAGAAAGCGGTAAAAAGGTAATTCTTGCAGCAGCTGACACTTTCAGAGCTGCTGCGGCCGATCAGCTTGAAATTTGGGCAAACCGTGCAGATGTAGACATTGTAAGACAGCATGAAGGTGCGGACCCTGCTTCAGTAGTGTTTGACACGATAGCAGCAGGCAAGAGCAGAGGTGCTGATATTATCATTTGTGACACTGCAGGCAGACTTCATAACAAAAAAAATCTTATGGACGAACTTGCGAAGATAAACCGTGTTATTGACAGAGAACTTGAAGGTTGTGACAAACAAGTGCTTCTTGTTTGCGATGCAACTACAGGGCAGAACGGTCTTATTCAGGCTATTGAGTTCCAGAAAGCTACACAGATAAACGGTGTAGTCCTTACAAAACTTGACGGTACGGCAAAAGGCGGTATAATAGTCGCAATCAAAAATGAACTTCATGTGCCTGTAAGATTCGTAGGTGTAGGCGAGAAGATGGATGATTTGCAGGAATTTAACAGTAATGATTTTGTAAATGCACTTTTTGAATAGGAAAAGATAATGAGAACAGATAATAGAAAAAATGATGAAAAAAGGCCACTCAAAATAACCGCAGGATATACTAAATATGCTGCAGGAAGCGTTCTTATTGAAACGGGTGACACAAAAGTGTTGTGCACGGCAAGTATTGATGAAAGCGTACCTCCGTTTCTTAAGGGTAAGAATTGCGGATGGGTAACTGCAGAGTATTCGATGCTGCCCTCAGCAACAGCACAGAGAAATAAGAGAGATATATCAAAACTCAAGCAGGCGGCAAGGAGCGTTGAAATACAGCGCCTTATAGGCAGAAGTTTGCGTAGTGTTGTCGATATGGAAGCACTTGGTGAACGGTGCATAACAGTTGACTGCGACGTTCTTCAGGCAGACGGCGGTACAAGAACAGCTTCTATTACAGGCGGTTTCATTGCAATGGCTCTTGCAATGAAAAAATTGTATGATGAAAAGAAAATTAAATATTTTCCGATAAAGAGATATCTTGCGGCAATCAGCGTCGGTATAGTGGATGATGAGCCTATGCTTGATCTATGCTACACAGAGGACAGTAGTGCAGACGTCGATATGAATGTGATTATGGATTCTAACGGCGGTTTTGCTGAAATTCAGGGAATGGGTGAAGGAAGAACGTTTACGGCTGATGAACTTACGATTTTGCTTAATC
>JAFWXR010000057.1 GCA_017517965.1 Clostridia bacterium | reverse complement strand
GACCGTTGCGGCCAATTTACCGTCACCCTGACGATACAATGCATCAATCTCGGTTTCTGCTTTTTTGAAAGCTTCACTCTCAAACTCAGTATAGTTCCAGTCAATAAATTTCTGACGCATACGGTTAAAGAAGCTACGTGCATCATCTTTGTTTCCGACAGCGTAACTACTGCCCAGAACATATACCAGCTTATCGGTAACATAGCATTGACGCAATCTTCCGCAGTTTGCCTCAACCAAATCAAAAGAGTTCTGTTGCAGGTAAACAGCATCGAGCATTTCGGATTTCAAGTATGTAATGTAGTCCAGAAGAGTTGTGCCTTCTTCGCCTACAACCTTCATCATAGAGCCGATCTCATCGCCATGATGAAGAATACTTTTGCAAAATTCCAATTTTTCATGATCAATAACGCTATTATATTTCGACCAAGAAATAAGCGGATCAATTGCAGGATATTTTCTTGCATCCGAACGCTCACGGGAAAGACCGTGGAAAGCACCTACGACCTTTAAGGTCGCCTGCGTTACGGGCTCCTCAAAGTTACCGCCTGCAGGGGATACGGTGCCGCCGATAGTAACAGAACCATAACTTCCGTCAGGCAAACGGACGTAACCCGCCCTTTCATAGAATGCAGCAATATAAGATTCAAGGTATGCGGGAAAGGCTTCTTCACCGGGAATTTCCTCAAGTCTTCCCGACATCTCACGCATTGCCTGCGCCCAACGTGAGGTCGAGTCTGCCAGCATAAGAACATGAAGTCCCATCTGCCTATAGTATTCGGCAAGTGTTACCGCGGTATAAACTGAGGCTTCTCGAGAGGCAACGGGCATAGAGGAGGTGTTACATATAATAATGGTGCGCTCCATAAGTGAACGTCCTGTTTTGGGGTCAGTCAGTTCGGGGAACTCCGTAAGAGTTTCAACAACTTCACCTGCACGTTCACCGCAAGCGGCGATAATAACAATATCTACATCCGCATATTTTGATGTGGTATGTTGCAATACGGTTTTACCTGCGCCGAAAGGTCCGGGAGTACAATATGTGCCGCCTTTAGCTACGGGGAAGAAAGAGTCAATAAGTCGCACCTTGGTTTCCATTGTTTCAATAGGTGCCAATCTCTCGCTGTAGCATTTAACCGCACGTTTAACAGGCCACTTGAAAGACATGGATACGGGTATCTCACGACCTCGTTCATCGGTTAAAACCGCAATCGTTTCCTTAACGGTATATTCGCCCTTTTCGGCAATGGATTTTACCGTATAGTTTCCAAGCAGATAAAAGGGAACAAAAATTTTATGTGTAAACGGGCCTTCGGGAACCGTACCGATGTATTCACCCGCACGAACTACGTCACCAACACGGGCAGTCGGTGTGAACTCCCATTGCTTTTCGTCATTAAGTCCGTCTGCGTAAATTCCTCTTTCTAAAAACCAACCTGCCTGCTCCGCTAAAACAGGAAGCGGATTTTGAAGACCGTCATAGATCTGACCGAGCAATCCGGGGCCGAGATCTGCCGAGAGCATATCTCCTGTAAATTCAACAGTATCCCCACATTGAATACCATCGGTCATTTCATAAACCTGCACTTGCGCTACGTTGCCTTTTATACGGATAACCTCGCTTTTAAGGGCGGTATCACCCACAAAAACATAGCATATTTCGTTCATGGAAACATTGCCGTCAAATTCCACTGACACCAAGTTTCCGTTTATGCTTACTACCTTTCCTTTATTTTCGGTCATTGTATTGCCT
>JAFWXR010000056.1 GCA_017517965.1 Clostridia bacterium | reverse complement strand
TAAGTACTATTCAGAAACACTGAGCGCAAACGTAAATAACGAATTCGTTAAGAAGACGGGCGCAAGAAGCTGGATTGTATACAAATCAGAGACACCTGTAGAATTTGACGTAACGTTCGATGCATCAGCATACAATAGTGACGTAATCGTAAGACACATTACAGTTAACTTCTAAACTTAAAAAGAGAGGTCTTTTGACCTCTCTTTTTTATAAGAGAATATAAAAAAAGCAGTGCATTTTGCGGTTGCACTGCTTCTTTGTTTTATATCATGTCGTTCATTGAATAAAGACCGTTTTCTTTATTGACAATAAATTTTGCTGCGGCGATAGCACCATTTGCAAATACTGCTTTTGAAGTTGCAGTGTGAGTCAACTCAATAATTTCATCAGTTCCTGCAAAAATAACTTCGTGCTTACCGACGATGTTTCCACCTCGTACGGCATGAATACCTATCTCGTTTCTCGTGCGTTTTTCACGTTTGCTGTGTCTGTCATAAACATAGTTTAGTGAATTGTCAAGCGTATCGTTAATAGCATTTGCAAGCATAAGTGCTGTTCCGCTTGGTGCATCTATTTTCTGATTGTGATGAGATTCAACTATCTCGATATCAAAATTATCACCCAAAACAGAAGCGGCTTTTTTACAAAGTGCCGTAAGAAGATTGACACCAAGTGACATATTTGCCGTAAAGAATATCGGCACGTGCTGAGATACTTTTTCAACACTTTTTATTTCAGCTGCTGAAAGACCTGTTGTTGCAATGACTGCTGGAGTATGCGTCTCAACCGCATATTTGAGAAGAGCGGGGAGAACTGACGGATTTGAAAAATCTATAATGACGTCACCGTCATCCACCTGCTTGAAATTCTGATAGATATGAAATGCAGAGGTATTATCTGCATAAAGATCCACACCGCATACGGTTTCAGCGTTTTTATCGGCTTCAATGAGTGAGGCAACAACCTTGCCCATTTTTCCGGAAGCACCGCTTATAATAACTTTCATTTTTAACTTCCTTAAATTAAATTACTTAATAAGACCTTCTTTAAGAAGAGCAGCTTTTATCTTTTCTTTACTTGCATCAGTAACGTCACAGAGAGGTAATCTGGGGATACCAACGTCAAGTCCCATCATATTCATAGCAGCTTTTACCGGCATAGGATTGACTTCACAGAAGAGAGCATCACACATATGAATAAGTTTAAGCTGCAGATCTGCACTTTCTTTGTACTTGCCGTCAAAGAATAATTGACAGATGTCATGAGTTTCTTTAGGCATAACGTTCGAAAGAACTGAAATTACACCTTTTGCACCAAGTGACATCATAGGAACGATCATATCATCGTTACCTGAATAGATGTCAAGAGAGTCACCGCAAAGGGCAATTGTCTTGGCAATTGCAGAGATATCGCCGTTTGCTTCTTTAACAGCTGTAACTGTCGGAATTTTAGCAAGTTCCACATAAGTTTCAGGTTTTATACCAAAACCTGTTCTGCTGGGAACGTTGTATACGATGATTGGAAGATCAACCTCTGAAGCAACTTTTTCATAGTGCTTAACGATACCAACCTGTGTTGTTTTGTTGTAATAAGGTGTTACCATCAAAAGTCCATCTGCACCTGCTTCTTTAGCAGATTTAGAAAGCTGAACTGCCGCAGCAGTATCGTTACTGCCAGAACTTGCAACAACGGGAACTCTGCCGGCAACGTGGTCAATGGCGTACTTTACCACTTCCTCGTGTTCTTCAAGGCTGAGGGCAGAAGATTCACCTGTAGTACCGCAAATAACAATGGCATCGGTTTTGTTAGCGATCTGCCAATCGATGAGTTCTCCCAACTTCTCGTAGTTAACAGACATATCGGGATTAAAAGGGGTAACAATGGCAACGCCGGCACCTGTAAATATTGTCTTTTTCATAAGTCTACCTCCGATTATGCTCTATGGTTGATATAGTTCTCGGCACAGAGAAGTTCCGCAAGAAGGACTGCACCGCCTGCTGCACCGCGAAGTGTGTTGTGTGAAAGACCTACAAATTTGTAATCATACTGGTTATCTTCACGAAGTCTGCCTGCAGAAACGCCCATACCGTTTTCGAGATTTCTGTCAAGATTTGTCTGCGGACGGTTATCTTCTTCAAAATATGTTATGAATTGTTTCGGAGCAGAGGGAAGTTCGAGTTCCTGCGGTCTGCCTGAGAATTCTTTCCATATCTTTTTGATTTCATCAATG
>JAFWXR010000055.1 GCA_017517965.1 Clostridia bacterium | reverse complement strand
GTTAAAGTCCATACAAGACAAGGTGTAGATGTTCACTTTGACACAAGAGCCTGTGTAGCAGTATGAAACATATACGGCAATAAAAAACGAGTGTTCTCATAGAACTTCTTAAATCCTATAAGAACACTCGTAATGGTGCGGGCGAAGGGACTTGAACCCCCACGTCGTTGACACCAGATCCTAAGTCTGGCGCGTCTGCCAATTCCGCCACGCCCGCGTGAATAATATAGTACCACGATGGCAAAAGAAAGTCAATTGTAAAACAATTTGTTATTGATTTTTTATTATAATTATGTAATATTTAAATTGTATTTATAAGTAAGGAGACTACACCTTGAAAGACGGAAGAGTTGAATTTACAAATCTGCATATATATTTTGCAACTCACGGTATGAATACGCAAATGCCGAGAAAAAGAAAAAGTGAGACCGTGATATACACAATCGGCGGTGAGGTGAGTGTCACCGAAAAAAACGCAAGATACGATTTTCTTGTCCGTGAGGGTGAACTTGTATATCTTCCGTCGGGCGATTCGGCAACTCTGCGTATCCCTGAAGATGCAAAAGCAATGATAATCAAGTTTGATTTACCTGAAAGGCTTTTTGAAGACGCGTTCTGCATAAAAAAGGACAGCGAGGCACTTGAAACGGCAGGCAAACTTTGCGAATATACTGATAGAGACCACGCCTTTTCCTGTATGCTGACCTATAAACTTATTTATGAGATGAAAAAGTACGTTAAAGAGCAGGCACCGCAGAAATTCCATAAACTTTTTCCCGTCATTGACGAACTACGTGCACACCCCGAGGTCGAGCGCAAGATTGACGAATATGCAAAAATGTGCGGAATGAGCGAGGTGGGTTTTCGCAAACTCTTTATGGAATACACGGGTGAAACGCCCGTTGAATACAGAACACGGCTTCGTCTTGAAATGGCTTGCGGTATGCTTGCCGACGGTGAATGTTCGGTGACCGAAGCGGCGGCACGAAGCGGGTTTAATTCGATTTCTTTCTTCTGCCGTGAATTCAAAAAATTCTACGGTTACAGTGCAGGAAATATTTCTCAAAAGTCTTGACGAAAGAAAAGTCGCGTGTTATAATTACAAGAAATATAATAATAATATAAAGGGAACCAGCTGACTGTAGAGGGCTTGTTCCCTTATGTTTTTTTAAGGAGAGAATTTTATGGAAATACAACTCCGTGAACTTATCGAGCAAATAAAGAAGGACGGTGTGCAGGCGGCAGAAGCCGAGGCTGCTGTCGTGCTTGAGAATGCAAAGGCACAGGCTGAAAAAATAGTTGCCGATGCAAAGGCGCAGGCCGAGAAAATAGTTGCCGATGCAAAGAGTGAATCCGAGCGTATGACAAAATCGGGGGAGGATGCTCTCCGTCAGGCAGGTCGTAACGTGCTCATATCCTTCAGGGAAAGTGTGGCAAGGGAACTGATGGCAATCGTAGGTGAAAGCGTTAACGCCGTATATTCGTCGGAAGCGCTTGCAGAACTTATTGCAAACGTCGTTGAAAATATGGCAGGTAAAACGGGGGACGTAGAGGTCGTTTTAAACGGTGAGGATTTGAAAAAACTCGAAAAGACCTTGCTTTCCGCCCTTAAAGAAAAAATGCTTACGGGTGTCACACTGAAGGCAAATGATAATTTTGACGGCGGTTTCCGCATAGCCGTAGACAACGGCAACGTGTATTACGATTATTCTGCCGAGGCGGTTGTCGAAATGCTTTCAAACTATCTCAGCCCGAGAGTTGCACAGCTTTTGAAAGAGGCGTAAGGTATGGCTGAATACTATCTTATTTCGCAGTTGCCCTCACTCGACGGGGTGGGCGAAAATACACCGCTGCCCATTACCGAGGAACGTTTCACAGAACTCTGTGAGCGTTTTTTAGGGAAAAAGACTTTGGCGGCAATGCAAAATCTGACACTCGTGCCACCGAAGGATTATGAAGGCACGTCGTCGAGCCTGATTGACGTGTGGAATGAAAATGAACGGGATTTAAGGCTTGCACTTGGTAAAGTTCGGGCAGATAAACTCAAAAAAACTTTTGATACACAGGGCAGGCTTTTACCTGTCGGCTGTGTAAAGGCAGCAAGCACTGCAACAGAAATTGAAAATCCCATGGATGCCGAAAAGTATCTTAACAGTTACCGACTTGACTTTTTAGAGAGTCTCAGGCCGACGGATACCTTTTCGGATGATTATATACTCTATTACGGGCTTAAATTAAAGCTGATTCTCCGCATAAGAAAGTTTGATACAGAGGCGGGAGAAAAGGCATACAGAAATATTTACGACTCCATTTTACGTGGAGACGGGTTGGAGGCAATACAATGACCGAAAATACGGGAAAGGTTGTTAGCATAAACGGAAACCTGCTGTCTGTTGAATTTGACGGCAACGTTTCCTTGAATGAAATATGCTTCGTTAAGGTGGGTGACACCTCACTTAAAAGTGAAGTTATCCGCATAAGAGGCAAGGTTGCACAGGTGCAGGTCTATGAGATGACCGACGGCATCAAGTGCGGTGATACGGTTGAGTTTTCGGGCGATATGCTTTGTGCTGAGCTTGGTCCGGGTCTTCTCGGACAGGTGTATGACGGACTTCAGAATCCGCTTCCCACTCTGGCAGAGCAGGCAGGCTGGTTTCTTGAACGAGGAATCTATGCAGACGGACTTGACTGTGAGAAAAAGTGGGCTTTTACACCCTCGGCAAAAGTCGGTGACACGGTTCGTGCAGGCGAATATATAGGTTTCGTTCCCGAAGGGCCGTTCGCACATAAGATTTTTATTCCCTTTTATCTGCTTGGAAACTATACGGTAAAATCCATCGCAGACAAGGGTGAATATACCATAAAAGAGACGGTTGCGGTCATCACCGATGAAAGAGGACGTGATATTCCGGTATCAATGTCATTCAAATGGCCCGTCAAGCGTGCAGTAAAATGCTACAGCGAGAGGCTTGCCCCCGTCGAAACGATGGAAACTAAGGTTCGTCTTATAGACACGTTTTTCCCCGTGGCAAAGGGTGGCACGTACTGCACACCGGGTCCTTTCGGTGCAGGTAAAACCGTTTTGCAGCATACCACTTCAAAGTATGCAGACGTTGATATAGTAATTATCGCAGCCTGCGGTGAACGTGCAGGTGAGGTCGTTGAAACGCTTACTGAGTTTCCCGAACTTACCGACCCCAGAACGGGCCGTTCGCTTATGGAACGTACCATAATTATATGTAACACGTCATCAATGCCCGTTGCTTCAAGAGAAGCTTCGGTTTACACATCGGTGACGCTTGCCGAATATTACAGACAGATGGGACTCAACGTTCTTCTTCTGGCAGACTCTACGTCACGTTGGGCACAGGCACTCCGTGAAATGTCGGGCAGACTTGAAGAAATACCGGGCGAAGAGGCTTTCCCCGCATATCTTGAATCCTATATTGCGGCATTTTACGAAAGGGCAGGTTACGTACGCCTTCCCGACGGAAGTACGGGCTCCGTTACAATCGGAGGTACGGTATCTCCTGCAGGCGGTAACTTTGAAGAACCCGTTACGCAGGCAACGCTCAAGGTTGTAGGTGCCTTCCACGGTCTCTCTCGTGAGCGTTCTGATGCGAGAAAATATCCTGCAATCGATCCGCTTATATCGTGGTCAAAATATAACGGCGTTGTTGAGGCTGAAAAGTCACAGCTTTGCAAGAATATTCTTGTTCACGGTGACGAAATCGGCTCGATGATGAAGGTTGTCGGTGAAGAGGGTACGACTCTCTCCGATTATATAACCTATCTTAAAGCAGAAATGCTTGATGCAGTTTATCTTCAGCAGAACTCCTTTGACGAGGTCGATGCGGACTGCTCGGCTGCTCGTCAGCGCTACGTCACGGACAAACTGATTTTCGTTCTGGACAGCGATTATGAAATAGACAACAAAGATGATGCAAGAGGCTTTTTCAACCGTCTGCGTCAGAAATTTATAGACTGGAACTATACTGTATTTGAAAGCGACGCCTTCAAAACCGCAGAGGGTGAGATTGACGCTCTCTACCGTGAGGGTTGCGGAAGATTAAAGGACGGTGAGTGAGAATGAATAAGGTTTATAACAGAATAGAATCTATCATCGGTAACGTAATCACCGTACGTGCAGAAGGTGTGAAGTATAAAGAACTTGCGCAGATAACCACACGTTTCGGTAAATCGCTTGCGCAGGTCAATAAAATCGACGGGGACATCGTGTCACTGCAGGTATTTGCAGGCGGTCAGGGTGTATCCACGGGGGATGAGGTGCGTTTCCTCGGTCACGAGATGCGCGTTTCCTTTGGTGAGGATTTGCTTGGCAGAATATTCGACGGCTCGGGACAGCCGAGGGACAGAGGTCCCGCACTTACCGATAATATGACGGCAATCGGCGGCCCGTCGGTAAACCCCACGAAGCGAATTCTTGCCAACAGAATGATGAGAACTAATATTCCCATGATTGATATGTTCAACACGCTTGTTGTGTCGCAGAAACTTCCTATTTTCTCCATTTCTGGTGAGCCGTATAACCAGCTTCTTGCACGTATTGCGATGCAGGCTGAGGCTGATGTAATCGTGCTCGGCGGAATGGGACTCAAATATGACGACTTCCTTTATTTTAAGGAAGAACTTTCAAAGGGCGGTGCGCTCAGCAAGACGGTTATGTTTATTCATACCGCCTCCGACCCGACGGTTGAGTGTATGATGATTCCAGATATGGCACTCGCCGTTGCAGAGCAGTTTGCCCTGCAGGATAAAGACGTATTGGTGCTTTTAACCGATATGACCAACTTTGCCGATGCCATGAAGGAAATTGCCATTACTCAGGAGCAGGTGCCTTCAAACCGAGGCTATCCCGGCGACCTGTATTCACAGCTTGCATCACGTTATGAAAAGGCGGTTGACTTTGCAAATTCAGGCTCGGTTACCGTTCTTGCGGTTACCACGATGCCGGGTGATGACGTAACACACCCCGTACCCGATAACACGGGTTACATCACGGAGGGGCAGTATTATCTCAAGGGTGGACGTATTGAGCCGTTCGGTTCTCTTTCACGACTCAAGCAGAACGTAAACGGTAAAACGAGAAAAGACCACCGTGCACTTATGGATGCGATGATACGTTTATATTCTTCGTATAAAGAAACGCTTGAAAAGAAGAATATGGGCTTTTCGATGAGTAAATGGGACAAAAAACTGCTTAAATACGGCGAACTTTTTGAAAGCAGGCTGATGTCTTTGTCGGTTAATCTGTCGCTCGAGGATGCGCTTGATACGGGCTGGGAGATACTTGCCGAATGTTTTGATAAAAACGAAACCGGAATCAAGTCAGACCTTACTGACGAGTTTTGGCATAACAAGTAAGGGGGACTGCGGTTTTGGCAAAAATCAAACTGACTAAAAACGAGTTGAAGGTACAAAAGGACGCACTTAAAATGTACCGCAGATATTTGCCTACTCTGACTCTGAAAAAACAACAACTCCATGCAGAAATCCGCGTGATTGAAGCAAAGGCGAAGAAGGTAAGAAAACAAAAAGAAGACCTTGAAAAAGGCTTTCTTGACTGGATTGCGGTTTTCGCTGAAGATGCCGTTTTCCCGAAAGGGATAATCACGGTGAAAAACATCCGTAAGGGGAAGGGGAATATCGCAGGCGTTGATATTCCGACCTATGAGGGTGCTGATTTTTCACGGGCGGACTACGATTTATACGAAACTCCGCTCTGGGTGGATATAGCCGCAAACCATATGGAAAAGGCGATTGCGCTTGACCTTGAGGCAGAGGTGCTCGACGAGCAGGTAAGGCTTCTTGAAAAAGAACTTCTTGCGACGTCACAGAGGGTAAATCTGTTTGAAAAGGTGAAAATTCCCGAGACAGAGGAAAATATAAGAAAAATATCGGTCTATATGGCAGACCAGCAGGTCAGTGCCGTGGTGCGTTCGAAAATTTCAAAACGCAAAATTGCGCTTCGTAATGCGGTATCTTCCGAAAGGGAGGTGTATTCATTATGATAGTGCCTATGAAAAAGGTGTCCCTCATCATCAGGGGGGACGAAAAGAAGCAAACACTTAAAAAACTCCGTAAACTCGGTATTATGCACGTTGAAATCACCGATGGGGCGGGGGAAAGGCTGGCAGGGCTTAACGAGCAGATTGTTTTACTGCAGAGTGCGCTTTTCACACTCGGAAAAAGCAAAAACGTAAAGCAGACGCAAGTTGACACTTCAGAGGCGTTGTCGGTTGCACAAAAAATAGCCCGTCTTGAGCAGGAGAAAAAGTGTTATCAGGATGAAATAAATTTCCTCTCGGGTGAACTTGACAGGCTCAAAGGCTGGGGCGACGTTGATATTGACGAATTAAAGGCTCTTGCAGAAAAAGGCGTTAAAATATCGCTTTGTGAAAAGCCTGCAGACGAATATGCTTTACTTCCCGAAAGTGTTAAAACAGTAAAACTTGAGGGTAATAAATCATCCGTTAAATTTCTTGTTATCGGTGAAAATGATGTGGCAAATTCGCTTGTTTTGCCCGAAATGTCAACCGACAAAATGAGAGAAAGAATATCCGCTTTAAACACGCTAATTGATGAAACGCAGCAACAGATAACATCCTGTATCTGCTATGCCGAAAGCATAAAAAAAGCGGTAAAAGCGCTTGAAAGGGAAGTGCAGTTTGAAACCTACGCCACGGGTATGCAGGAGGAGAGTGTCGTAGCCTGCTTTACGGGCTATATCGAGGCGGAAAATCTTGATACACTCAGAAAAACGGCTGCAGAAAACTCTTGGGGACTTCTTATTGAGGAGCCGACTGAGGAGGATAACGTTCCCACCAAACTCAAAAACAACAAATTCGTAAGTCTTATCTATCCGCTTACCGACTTTTTGGGTACGGTACCCGGGTATTTTGAGTATGACATTTCAGGGTGGTTTCTCTCGTTTATACTCATATTTTTCGGAATTATTTTCGGTGACGGCGGTTACGGTCTTCTCATTTGCACAGTCGCAGCAATTCCGATTATAAAAGCACTTATTTCAAAAAAGACGGTATCCCCCGCATTTCTGCTTGTAGGCCTTTTCGGATTATCGACGGTGCTGTGGGGCACGCTCACGTGTACGTGGTTCGGTCTTTCACCTGAGCAGTTACCGCAGTGGCTTAAGAGTTTATCGGTGCCCGTCATTTCAAACGTTTACGCCGATAAAATCTGGTATCCCTTCGCAAACGGCGCAGGGCTGACGACGGCACAGAATTTACAGATACTCTGCTTCTCACTTGCTTTGGTACAACTCACGGTTGCACACGTAAAGGGTGCGGTTAGAAACAGAAAATCATTAAAAATACTCGGTGATATCGGCTCGATGTTACAGCTTCTCGGAATTTATTATCTCGTGCTCAGCCTCGTTGTAAATGCACAAGTTTTCAGCTTCGGGCTGGTGATAGCGGGTATTCCCGTAGGCACCGTTTCTATTGCACTTATAGGTGTCGGCTTTGTAATGAACTTCGTATTTTCAAACTACGAGGGCAGTATCGTAAAATCCGTGCTTTCGAGCTTAAAAAATATCGTTTCGGTGCTTTTAGGCGTGGTCAACGTATTTTCGGACATCGTTTCGTATATACGTCTGTGGGCGGTCGGTCTTGCAGGCGCTGCAATCTCGGCTACCGTAAACGAACTTGCAGGTCCTCTGCTTGGCAACTTTATGTTTATGGTGCTTGCAATCGTTCTGCTGGTATTCGGACACGGACTTAATATGATTTTAAACGTTCTGTCCGTTATCGTTCACGGAATAAGACTTAATACGCTTGAATTTTCATCACATCTGGATATGTCCTGGAGCGGACATAAATTTAAACCATTTGAATAAAAGGAGAATTATTATGAATTTAGGATTATTGGCAACGGCACTTGCAATGGGCATTGCCGCAATCGGCTCTGCAATCGGTATCGGTATTGCAGGTCAGGCATCAATCGGTGCCTGGAAGAAGTGTTATATGAGCAATAAGGCTGCACCCTTCATACTCACCGTTTTTGCAGGTGCACCCCTTACACAGACGATTTACGGCTTCCTTCTCATGCAGCAGATGAAGGCGTCAAGTGCAGACCCTGCATTCTTACTCGGCCTTGGTATCGCATCGGGCGTTGCAATGGCATTTTCAGCAGTTTATCAGGGCAAGGCAGGTGCCGCAGGTGCAGACGCTCTTGCAGAAACGGGCAAGGGCTTCTCACAGTACATCACCGTCGTCGGTCTTTGTGAAACGGTTGCCCTCTTCGCACTCGTATTTAGTATGGTTGCTTTAGGATAGACTATATTTTCGTTAATACAAAAAAGCAAGATTGGATTTCCAATCTTGCTTTTTTTGTAGGGCTTATATATTATACAATTTAAAATAATCGTCGATGCCAAGAGCAATGGCTTCACCTATGTTTTGGACATTGTCAACTATCCATTTTGCGTATTGGTAATAGTCGTGATACTCGACCTCAAGAAGAATGTTTGCTATTTCGGGAAGTCGTATTTCGGCAAACGGAAGTTCGGTAAGCGCATCGTTTTCGATTCCGTTATCCTCCGTAGGAGTAAGGGCGGAAATTCTGTCATACACCGCCTGCGCAAGTTCTTTTGCACCGACGTTGTTGCCGTTGTAAAAGCATATCGCACCGTTCTCATTACCGTTATTTTTGCCGTCTATCGCATTTGAATGGATTGCCACGTACACGTCCGCACCGAGTGCCTTTGCCTCGTCCGCACGGCAATCGTCGTATTTTATATACCTTTCAATGTCGGCAATATAAACGTCATAACCCATTTCCTCAAGTTTTGCCTTTGTGTAGTCGGCAACGATATACATCTGTTCACCTTCGCTGGTGTCAATACTCTTGTAGGGGTTGTGAATCTGCCTTGACGGACTTAAGTAGACGAGTTTTTTAATTTCGGGGTCGTTATAACCTTCAAAAAACAGGTTGGATATAATCATCGCACATTCGGCACGTGTGATATTGCTTTTCGGCTTTATTTCACCATTTTCGTTACCGCCGTAAATAACGCCGAGTGAGGCGGCAAGTGCCGTTTTGGCATAGTCGTCAGCCTCGCTGAAATCGGCCGCATAAATGCCGTTTGCGGCAGCCTCTGCAAGAAGTGCATCGGTGGCAGCCTCGTTTAAGGTATCACCGTGTATAATTCGCATCATTATAAGTGCTACGTCCTGACGTGTGATGGGTGCACCCGGACTGAATTTTCCGTTGTCCCCGAAAATTATACCGCCTGATGCACAAGCGTTAACGGCATCGTAATACCACGCATCCTGCGCAACGTCGTCGAAAACAACCTCGTTCTGAACGGCAAATATATCGGGCTCGTTTTTATAAAGATTGTATATCATCCGACAGAATTCTGCACGTGAAATATCGTTTTCGGGTGCAAATCTGCTTTCAGACACACCGCCCATAATGCCTGCCATAACACATCTGCGGATAGCCTTGTAACCCCAGTGTATTTTGGTAATATCACGGTATACCGACATATCGGCATCCTCGTTCATCACCGTGACGTATACGGGCACTTCGGCACCGTATGCCGACAGCGTGACGCGTTGCCTGCCCACCGTGTCGGTGTCGATTTCGGGGATGACGACGGCCTCTTCGATTACACTGCCGTTACTCTGCGGTATGCTCACCGTTGCCGAAATATCGGGTGTTTCGCCCAATTTGACAAACACCGAGTCTGCACTCGGTGTTATCGTAACGTTAGTACCGTCCGTTGCAAACGCCGTCAGCGACAGAGTTGCAACGAGCAGAATTGATAAAAATTTTCTCATTTATATTCCTTTGCAAGTGCTTCAAATGCTTTGAGGGAACGTAATAGCTTTTCCGTCTGTACGCAGTAGGAAATCCTCACGTATGACGGACAGCCAAACCCGTCCCCCGGAACGAGAAGAAGCTCGTATTTTTTTGCCTTTTCACAGAAAGATGTCGCATCACCGTCGGGGCATTTCATAAAGAGGTAGAAAGCACCGTCGGGTCTGACACAGTCAAAACCCATTTCCGTGAGTGCGGGGTAGAGAATATCTCTGTTGCGCTGATAAACCGAAATATCGGCGGTTTTACCTGAAAGTTTTGCAATAACTCTCTGGAAGAGAGCAGGTGCACATACGTAACCGAGCGCCCTTCCTGCACCTGCAACAGCGCTTATAAGTTCTTTTGAATCTGTCGCAGCATCGGGCACAAGCACATAACCTATACGTTCACCCGGCAGGGAGAGCGATTTGGAATAAGAGTAGCATATCACCGTATTGTCGTATATGTGAGGTATAAAAGGGACTTCTTTTTCGTATACGACTTCTCTGTACGGCTCATCTGAAATAATGTAGATGGGATGAGAATACTCCTCTTGCTTTCTTTCAAGAAGCTCTGAAATTGCTTTCAAAGAAGCTTCACTGTAGACAACGCCCGTCGGGTTGTTGGGTGAATTTATAATCACCGCTTTCGTATGCTCATTTACAGCTTTTTCAAGCTCGGGCAGATTAAGTGAAAAAGTGTCCGTATCGGGCGGTATGATAACCGCCTTTCCGCCCTGATTTTCAATAAACACCTTGTATTCCGGGAAGAAGGGCGCATTTATAATAAATTCGTCACCCTCGCAGGTAAGCGCCTTTAAAGTAATATTCAAAGACGAGGAAGCACCGCAGGTAAGATACAGATTCTCACCCGTAAAGGAAGAACCGAAGCGGTTGTTAAGTTCGTCTGCCACGGCGTTTCTGCAACCGATATCACCGGGTGCACTCGTATACCCGTGAAGTGTGACGGGATCGGTGTTTTTTATAATATCTTCCATACATTCACGCACACATTCGGGGGCGGGTACACTTGGGTTTCCAATGCTGAAATCGAACACGTTTTCGGCACCGATTTCGGCAGAACGCTTCCAGCCGTATTCCGCAAGTTCGCGTATGGCAGAGCGCTTTGCACCGAGCGCATACATTTCTCTGTTAATCATTTACGAGAATCTCCACGATTTCGCCTGCGTAAACCGTATGATAATCCTTTAAGGGATACCACTTGTCGTCGAGTGAAGCATCGAGGAACTTTTCGGGCTTGATTTCATCAACGTATACCTTTTTGCAGATGATAACCTTTTTTGCTTCGGCAAAATAGGGGGCAGCCTTGTCGAACACGGGTGTTAAATTACACTCCTTGCACTTGTCAACGTCCCTTCCTGAATTGACACCGCAGTATGCAACGGCAGCCTTCTTGTCATCGCCGAAGAAGCACATTGAAAAATACTCGTTTTCATCAACGAATTTCTTGGTGTATCTTGTGGGACGGATTACCGAAACGGCAATGTTTTTGTACCACATAACGCCGTAACCGCCCCAGCCTGCCGTCATGGTATTGAAGGCATCCTTCGTACCTGCAGTAACTAAAAAATGCGTCTTGCTGATTTCGTTAAAGGGGTTGCATTCATATGAACCCACGTCTACGTTTCTGAACATAATAATTATCTCCTATCAATAAGGGGGACTTTGAGTCCCCCGTAAATTTATTTTGCGACGGTATCGTCCTCTTCAATCCACTGTGCAGGGTCAACCACCTTGTACTCGGTTTCGGAGACACGGCATACGACCTTTGCGATACCTGCATTCAAAATGGTACGGCGGCACATGGAACAGGGGTCAGCCTCAATAAGTTCTCCCGTCCTTGCATCACGGCCCGAGAGATAGAGCGTACCGCCTATCATATCGTTTCTCGCGGCGGCGATAATTGCATTTGCTTCGGCGTGAACGCTTCTGCAAAGTTCATACCTCTGTCCCGAGGGGACACCCATAGACTCTCTCAGACAGAAATTAAGGTCGTTACAGTTTTTTCTGCCTCTGGGAGCACCGTTGTATCCCGTTGATATAATAGAATCGTTTTTCACGATTATAGCACCGTATTTACGGCGAAGACAGGTGCTTCTCTCAAGCACCGTATCCGCTATATCAAGATAGTAATTTACTTTATCTATCCTCTCCATCGTCGCCTCCGTAAAATTAGAATCTTACCTTTTCTGCAAGATAAGCTTTAAGCTCTGCAACAGGTATACGAACCTGATCCATAGTATCTCTGTCACGAACCGTAACACAACCGTCGGTTTCAGTTTCAAAGTCAACCGTGATACAGTAGGGAGTACCGATTTCATCTTCTCTTCTGTAACGCTTGCCTATTGAGCCTGCATCGTCAATGTCAACGGAGAAATCTTTTGCAAGGTCAGCATAGATATCCATAGCCTTGTCGGAAAGCTTCTTTGAAAGGGGAAGAATTGCAGCCTTGAAGGGTGCAAGTGCAGGATGCAGACGAAGAACGACACGGGTATCGTTTTCACCAACCGTCTCTTCATCATATGCATCAACGAGGAATGCAAGTGCAACACGGTCAGCACCGAGTGACGGCTCGATAACGTAGGGAATATAGTGCTCGTTTGTAACGGGATCGAAATATTCCATAGACTCGCCGCTCGTATTCTGATGCTGTGTAAGGTCAAAGTCAGTTCTGTCGGCAATACCCCAGAGTTCGCCCCAACCGAACGGGAAGAGGAACTCAAAGTCCGTCGTAGCATTTGAATAGTGTGAAAGCTCTGCCTGCTCGTGATCACGAAGACGCAGATTTTCCTCCTTCATACCAAGGTCGAGAAGGAACTGCTTGCAGGCATCCTTCCAATATGCAAACCACTCAAGGTCCGTACCGGGCTTGCAGAAGAATTCAAGCTCCATCTGCTCAAATTCTCTCGTTCTGAAGGTGAAGTTACCGGGGGTAATTTCATTTCTGAAGGATTTACCTATCTGACCTACACCGAAAGGAATTTTCTTTCTTGTAGTTCTTGCAATATTCTTGAAGTTTACAAAAATACCCTGTGCAGTTTCAGGACGTAGGAAGAGTTCGTTCTTTGAATCTTCCGTAACACCCTGGAAGGTCTTGAACATAAGGTTAAACTTTCTTATATCCGTGAAATTGGTCTTACCGCAATCGGGACAGGGAATGTTGTGTTCCTTAATATAATCGCTCATTTCCTGATCTGACCAGCCTGCAGTTGAAATGCCTGCGAAATCTTCAATAAGATGGTCAGCCCTGTGACGTGTATGACAGTCCTTACAGTCCATAAGAGGGTCTGAGAAGCCGCCAACGTGACCTGAAGCTACCCATACCTGAGGATTCATAAGAATAGCAGCGTCAAGACCTACGTTGTAGGGTGATTCCTGCACGAAACGCTTAAGCCATGCATTCTTTACGTTGTTCTTGAAAAGAACGCCGAGCGGACCGTAGTCCCACGTATTAGCAAGACCGCCGTATATCTCTGAACCGCTGTAAACGAAACCTCTGCCCTTGCAGAGAGTTACGATTTTGTCCATAGTTTTCAAATTGTTATCCAAAACACTCGCCCCTTAAATAATATTTATATAAAAGGTATTTTAATAGAAAACATTTATAATGTCAAGAAAAGAGTTGTTTTATTTTCATATTTCGATATAATATTGTCTGTGGAGGTGTTGTCTTTATGAATAAAAGAGAATTACTTGAAGAATACAACAGACAACGCGCAGAGGTTATAGATAAACTTCTTGATGAGGGCGTTGAATTTACTGATATAACGGGGGTTACGATTTCACCCGAAGCCAAATTCGGCAAAAACGTAATCATTCACAGGGGCACCATAATAAAAGGTGCAACCGTGGTGGGTGACGGCTGTGAGATAGGGCCCGACACCATTCTTGATGAATGTACGGTTTCCGATAACACGAAAATTCTTATGTGTGTCTGCGAAAAAAGCAACATCGGCAGCGGTGTGACTATGGGTCCCTATTCACATCTGCGTCCGAACAGCACGATATGTGACAACGTTCACATCGGCAATTTCTGTGAGGTTAAAAACTCAGTTGTGGGTGAGGGCACGAAGGCAGGTCATCTCACGTATATAGGTGATACCGATTGCGGTAAGAACGTCAATTTCGGCTGCGGTGTCGTAGTTGCGAATTACGACGGTAAGAATAAGCACAGAACAATTATCGGGGATGACTGTTTTATAGGCAGTAACACAAATCTCGTTGCACCCGTAACACTCGGATATGCGAGTCTTACGGCGGCAGGAAGCACGGTGACCGACGAGGTGCCCGACAAGGCAATGGCGATAGCACGTGCAAGGCAGGTCAACAAGGAAAACTGGAAGGAACGTAAAAAGAAGTAATGGGATTTTTTTCACGCTCAAAAGAGACGTATCTGGTAACGGGGCTCGGCAATTACGGTGCAAAGTATCAGAATACACGGCATAATGCAGGCTTTATTGCGATAGACAGTATGGCAACGAAGTACGGTGTAAAGGTGAATAAAGTCAAGCACTATTCGCTTATGGGTGAGTTTGAGTATGACGGCAAGAGGATTCTTTTGCAAAAACCGCAGACCTATATGAATAACAGCGGTCAGGCGGTGGCAGACTGTGCGAGGTTTTATAAAATAGACCCGTCGCATATAATAGTAATCAGCGATGATTGCAATCTTGACGTCGGTGTGCTTCGCATTCGCACCAAAGGTAGTGCAGGCGGACACAACGGGCTCAAATCCATAATTGCACATCTCGGCACGCAGGATTTTCTGCGAATGAGGATAGGCGTGGGCAAGAAACCACCCGAAATGGAAGATCTTGCGGATTTCGTGCTCGGCAGCTTTACACAGGCTGATATTCAGACTCTTGAAAAAACGGCGGAGAGGGTTGCCTCTGCGATTGAACTTGTCGTTTCGGGGGACACCGTACTCGCTATGAGCAGGTATAATGGATAGGTTATTTAATATAAAACTTGATAATGTGCCATACAATGCGGTAAGGCAAAGTGTGGAAAAAGGTCAAACGCCGGTTGCGCTCACAGGGGTGGGCAGTGTGCAAAAGGCGTTTGTTTGTCATGCCCTTTTTTGCGATACGGGCAAAAAAATAATATATATCGCACCCGATGATTCGGCGGCAGCCGAGGCGCATAAAAACATATCGGCGTTTTTTTACGGCAGGGCAAAACTTTATCCTGCACGTGAAATCACGCTCTTTTCGGCAGAGGCGCAGAGCAGGGAAAACGAGTTTGCAAGGATAGAAGCCCTGTATGAATTTATAAGCGGTAAGTGTAATATTATTGTGACCACACCGCCTGCGGTGCTTCAGTTTACGGCGGATACCGCCCTGCTGAAAGAAACCAGTTTTACACTCAAAACGGGTGGCGTTGCCGACATAGACGAAACGGTTTCAAGGCTCGTTTCACTCGGCTATACCCGAAGTGAACTTGTTGAGGGCAGGGGCCAGTTTGCAAAGCGTGGCGGTATACTTGATGTGTTCACACCGTCAAATTCTCAGCCCGTGCGAATTGAATTCTGGGGCGATGAGATTGACTGTATGGGCACTTTTGACGTCTATACACAGCGCCGAATTGAAAATATAAATGAAATAAATATTCTTCCGTCATCGGAATTTGTTCCGACTGAGGAAGAACGTGCCGTTGCGATAAAAAAACTCACGGCAATGGACAGAAAATATAATAAAAAGAATATAGACACGAGTTCTATTGAAGAAGAAATAGAAATCCTGCAAACGTGCAGGGAACGCAGTTTTGAAAAGTACTCAGCACTTGTAAAGGATAAAAACTTTACACTGCTTGACTATGCCGATAACTGCATAATTTGTATAGCGGATGAGGATAAAACGGCACTTACCGTCAAAAACTACCTTTCTCTGCTTGAAGAGGATATAAAAAGCGGTATAGAACGCGGACTTCTGTTTGCAGAGACCTGCCGTTTTACGATTGGCAAGGGTGAATTCTACAAGGCGATAGAAGAACACCCGACGGTTTTGCTTGATAACTTTTTACATTCGTATAAAAACATAAAACCCAAAGATATTCAGGCGTTTGTCGGCAAACAGCTCGGCACGAACGACGATATAAAATTGCTTTGTGACGATATATTTGCCTACACCGACAACGGTTACGAGGTATACGTTGCCGTAAAGGACGAAAAACGAGCACCGATTATGGAGCAGATGCTTGAAGAACGCGGTGCAAGGGCAAAGGTCTGCGTGCTCGACGTTACGGGCGGTATGGAAATAACGGATATGCGTCTTGCCCTGCTCTGTGACAGAAAGAGTCGGACAAAGGTTAAAAAACGCAGAAAACTGCCCGAAGGAACGGAGCGTATCAAGTCGTATAACGACCTTGTTCCCGGTGACTATATCGTGCATATAAATCACGGTATCGGTAAATATCTCGGCATTGAAAAACTCGTTGTCGGCGGTATTACCAAGGACTACATCAAACTTAAATATTCGGACACAGACGTGCTTTACATCCCCACGAATCAGCTTGACCTTATATCAAAATACGTGTCGGGGGATACGGATACCAAGGTAAAACTCTCAAAACTCGGCGGAACTGACTGGGCAAGAACAAAGGCAAGGGTAAAACGTGCGGTTGCCGATATGGCGGACGAACTGCTTGAACTCTATGCTGCACGTCAAAGTGTAAAAGGATATGCCTTTACACCTGACAGCGAGTGGCAGAAGGAGTTTGAGGAGCGATTTGAGTACGAGGAAACGGAGGATCAGCTTCGTTCGGTAGAAGAAATCAAGCGTGATATGGAAAGCAGCGTGCCTATGGAGCGTCTGCTCTGCGGCGACGTCGGCTTCGGCAAGACGGAGGTTGCACTCCGTGCCATGTTCAAATGTGTGAACGACGGTAAACAGGCGGCAATATTAGTGCCTACAACCATTCTCGCATGGCAGCATTTTCAGACGATTTTAGCACGTTTTTCGGGCATACCCGTAAACGTCGAGGTGCTCTCAAGATATCGCACCAAATCTCAGCAGGAGGAAATAATTCGCAAATTAAAACGCGGTGAAATAGACGTAATCGTCGGCACACACCGACTCATACAAAAGGATATAAAATTCAAGGACCTCGGTCTCGTCGTTGTAGATGAAGAACAGCGGTTTGGCGTTGCACATAAGGAGAGGCTCAAGGAAATATCCAAAAACGTCGATAGCCTGACGCTTACCGCAACGCCCATTCCGAGAACGCTCAGTATGGCGCTTTCGGGCATACGTGATATGTCACTTATAGAGGAACCGCCACGTGACAGACAGCCCGTTTCGACCTATGTAATGGAATACGACTTTACACTGCTCTGCGAGGCGATGAGGCAGGAACTTCGTCGTGGAGGACAGATATTCTATCTTCACAACCGTGTTGATTCGATAGAGTTGACGGCGGCAAAGATTGCGCAGCAGATACCCGATGCGAATATACGCACCGCACACGGCAAGATGAGTGAGCAGGAACTTTCGGAAATATGGGACAGTGTCATTTCAGGTGAAACGGATATACTCGTGTGTACGACAATAATCGAAACGGGTATAGACGTATCAAACGCAAATACGCTTATAGTTGAGGATGCCGACAGAATGGGGCTTGCACAGTTGTATCAGCTTCGAGGACGAGTGGGCAGAAGTCACAGAAGGGCATTTTGCTATCTCACCTACAGAAAGGGCAGGGCACTTTCCGAGGATGCGGAAAAGAGGCTTTCTGCAATAAGGGAATTTACCGAATTCGGAAGCGGATTTAAAGTTGCAATGCGTGACCTTGAAATTAGGGGTGCAGGCAACATCCTCGGTGCACAGCAGAGCGGTCATCTTGAATCGGTCGGATACGATTTATACGTCAAACTTCTTGACGAGGCGGTAAGACTCAAAAAAGGTGAAGTCACCGCCGAAAAGGTCGAATGTGTGTTTGACATTCCTCTGTCGGCGCACATACCGTTTGATTATATCGAAAGTCAGGCGGCAAGGATTGATATTTATAAGAAAATTGCGGTAATAGATACACCCGAAGAACTCGACGATATGCAGGATGAACTTCTCGACAGATTCGGTGAACTTCCGAAAGAAGTCGAGGCACTCTGCCGTATATCGCTAGTGCGGAATATGGCAACTAATGCAGGCATAACCGAAATTAAAGAGGAGGGTGGCCGCATCGTTATAGATGCCTCATCTCTTGACCTTGAGGCACTTTCGGGTGCAATGGAAAAATTCGGCAGAAAGATAGTCTATATGCCTTCGCCTCAGCCGATAGTGAAAATTATGCCGAGAAACAACCTTTCCGTGCTTGACGAGGCAGAAACTTTCGTTATAGAATACTTCAAAGGTAAGGAGAATGAAAATGCAGTTAAAGACGAAATTCTATAAACAGTTTAAAAATAGTAACGAAACGGTAGAAATATCCGTACCCGGCAGGGTTGAGATAGGCGGAAATCATACCGACCATAACGGTGGTTGCGTTCTCGCCTCGGGCATAGACAGATGTACATATGCCGTAGCGGCAAAAAATGATGAAAATATAATCCGCATATATTCCGAGGGCTTCGGTATTTGTGAGTGTGATGCGAAAAATCCGCAAAAGACGGAGGGTTTTGGTGCATTCGTCGGCGGTGTATGTCAGTATTTTATTGATAACGGCAGAAAAACGGGCGGTTTTGATGCCTACGTCACGAGTGACATTCCTGCAGGGGCAGGTCTTTCCTCGTCGGCATCATACGGAGTGCTCGTTGCGAGACTTATGGATAAATTCTATGGCAAGGGCAGGATAAAAGCAGTTGATGCGGCACTTGCGGCGCAGTATGCGGAGAGGGAGTTTTACGGTAAGCCCTGCGGTCTGCTCGACCAGCTTGTATGTGCAGAGGAAAAACTTGTGTTTATCGATTTTGCAGGCAAGCCCAAAGTGAAAAGAATAGATGCAAACTTTGAAAATTACGATTTTCTGCTTGTGAATACACATTCTTCACACGAGGGTCTTGACGCTGAATACGCCTCTATCCCGAATGATATGTTTGCCGTTGCACGAATACTCGGCAAGGATAAACTTTGCAAAATAAGCCGTAAAAAAATCATCGGTGCGGCAGGCGAAATACGTGAAAAACTCGGTGACCGTGCACTGCTTCGTGCCCTTCATTTTGAAAAAGAGAGTAACAGGGCGGTTTTGCAGAAGGAAGCGCTTGAAAGAGGCGACGTGAAAGAATTTTTGCGTCTTGTACGTGAGTCGGGACATTCTTCTTACGAATACTTGCAGAATATATACGTTCCGACAAATCCGACGGTGCAGCCCATAGCACTGGCACTCAACATAGCGCAGGATATCATCGGTGATGAGGGTGCATACCGTATACACGGCGGCGGTTTTGCAGGAACTATTCTTGTGATTTCACCCTGGCACCTTACGGAAAAATTCATAAAGGAAATCGAAAAAGTTTTCGGCAAAAACTGCGTAATGCAGATTAAACTTAGATAAATTCTATATACTTTTGCTGCTACTTGTGGTAACATAGGCGCGGGGTGATGGAATGAAAGCGAAAAACAGTATCGATATGATACACGGCTCGCTGTGGGGTAAGATATTCAAATTTGCAGTTCCGCTTATACTGACGGGTATGTTACAGCGCTTTTACAACGCAGCCGACGTTATCGTGGTCGGACGTTATGCAGGGCGTGAAGCGCTTGCAGGTGTCGGAACGACGGGTTCTGTCACGGCTTTTTTGCTTGAAATTACTATGGGTCTGTCTGTCGGTGCGAGTGTCGTTTTAGGCAGGGCACTCGGACGGGGCGATAAGGAGAGTGCAAGTAAAATCGTACACACCTCAATGCTGGTAAGTTTTATCGGCGGTCTTCTGATGGCTTTCGTGTGTGTCGGTTTTGCAGAGCCTTTGCTTAATATGATAAACGTGCCTGACAACGTTATGGGACAGGCTAAGATATATCTTCAGATTTATTCTGTAGGTTCAGTTTTTTCACTCATATACAATTTCGGTGCGTCAATTCTGCGTGCGAAGGGTGATACCAAGCGCGCTTTGTATATCGTTACCGTGTCGGGTATTGTAAACGTGGTGCTCAACCTCGTTTTCGTTGTCGGCTTTGGTATGAAGGCAGAAGGTGTTGCGATTGCGACGCTTATAGCAAACTTAATCAACGCCGTATCCGTAGTATACATCCTCTGCAGAGAAGAGGATGCCGTAAAGCTTGACTTAAGAAAACTTTGCATTGACAAAAAGCAGTTTCCGCTTATAGTTCGTGACGGTATTCCGTCCGGCATACAGGGCTCGGTTTTTTCACTTTCCAATATAATTATACAGTCAAACATAAACAGCTTCGGTGATGCCGCAATTGCAGGAAATACGGCATCTGCCAACATAGGTGCGTTTCTGCTCGTTATGCTCAATGCATTTTATCAGGCATCACTTGCCTTCGTCAGTCAGAATTACGGTGCGAAAAAATATGACCGAATCAAAAAAACCGTGTACGTCTGCGTGGCGTACAGTGTTTTACTGTGGGCAGTTCAGGCGGCGGTGGTGTTTGTTTTCAACAGACAGCTTATAAGCATATATGCACCGGGGGATGCCGAGGCGATAGCATACGGTATGCTCAAAAACATCCGCGTCTGTCTTTTGTACGGACTCTGCGGTCTTATGAATACGATGAGCGGGGCACTGAGAGGTATGGGCGCATCGATTTCAAGTATGATAGTTTCAGTTGCAGGCGTATGCGGAATACGTATTTTATGGATTGTGACGGCATTCCGTGCAAATCCCACGTTTGAAATGCTGTGTCTGTGTTACCCTCTGTCATGGGTAGGCACACTGGCAATGCACACGTTGATGTTCTGTGTCATGTACTGCAAGTATCGCAGACAGGAGCGGTTGACACTTAAAACCGTGTAAATTAAATAAAAAAAGACCGTTTTTTGACAAAAAAGCGGTCTTTTTTGTTTTATAATTTTCTTTCATTCTGTGCAAACTATTTTTGTGCGGAAGGAGGAAAAAATGAGCATTTTAAAAAATAAAAAACTGTATTTTGTCATAATAGTACTTACTGCATTTGCGATAATGACGACGGGCATACTGCGTGACAGAGTTGCAGAGGATTTCTGCGTTTTTGCAGGTGAGGAAAGTTTTGACGACGGCAGTTTAATAGTGATGAATGCCGTAAGTGACGTCACCGTTACGGGCGATGCGGTGTATGAGGCACGTCTGTTTGGCGTAATACCGATAAAAACCGTGTCGGCAAACGTCATTTCATCGAGAGAACTCGTGGCGGCAGGAAGTCCGTTCGGTGTAAAACTTTATACCGACGGTGTTCTCGTTGTCGGTCTCGGAGACGTGGAAACCGCCGAGGGTATAGTCTCTCCTGCAAGGGAGGCAGGTATCGAAACGGGTGACGTCGTACTGTCGGTAAACGGGCAGAACGTTATGACGAATGAGGATATTTCCCGTCTTGTGAACGACTCGGCGCAAGAAATGGAATTTGAAATTTTGCGAAAAAACAAATCCTTTAAAGTAAAAGTCAAGCCTGCTTTTACAGATGCCGGAAACAAAATCGGTATGTGGGTGCGTGACAGCACGGCAGGCATAGGCACGGTAACGTTTGTAGATAAACAGACGGGTATGTTCGGCGGTCTCGGACACGGGATATGCGATATTGATACGGGTGAGATAATGCCCCTGCTTCACGGAAGCGTTGTGACGGCACAGGTAAACGGTGTCATAAAGGGCAAGGCAGGCTCACCCGGTGAACTTACGGGCATTATAAATGAAAAAGAAGAAATCGGAACAATTCTGAAAAACACACAGACGGGTGTTTACGGAACACTTTCCGACCTTGGCGGTATAGATACGTCACGGCTGTACGAAACCTGCTCACGAAGCGGTGTAAAAACGGGAAAAGCGACGATAATATGCGACGTCGGTGACGGCACGAAAGAATACGCCGTTGAGATAGAAAAGGTCTATAACGGCACGTCAAAGACGAAAAATATGTCGATAAGGGTAACGGATAAGGAACTTCTTTCAAAAACGGGCGGTATAGTACAGGGCATGTCCGGCTCACCGATCATCCAGGACGGAAAACTGGTGGGTGCTGTTACCCATGTCCTTGTCAACGATCCGACCACCGGATATGGCATCTTCATTGAAAATATGCTGGATGCAGCAGCGTAATTAAGGCGGGCAATTCCCCGCCTTTTCTTTCTTGAAAATATGTAAAGCGTGCTTGACATTCCAAATACAATATGCTATACTGTTGATGTAAAGTAAGCTTTACGTTTGGTAAGGAGGTGCCTTATGAAGAACAAAATCGAGAACATAAGAAAAGAGCAGGGAATCTTACAGGATGAAATGGCAAAAGCTTTGGGTGTTTCCAGGCAGACTATCAGCTCTTTGGAAAACGGACGGTATAATCCGTCTATCATGCTGGCATATAAAATAGCAAAATACTTTGGAATGACCATTGAAGATATATTCGTTTTTGAAGAGGAGGAGATTTAAATGAAAAACGATAGAAGAATGATAGCTTATATTATCTATATAATCTTTGGCGCAGTTCTGATGGTTCTTGGAATGCTGGAGGTTGTGGATTCCTTCTGGAGCGGAATGGGCGGTGCATTGATCGCTATGGGAGCAGTTCGTGTAATCCAGTTTCTGCGCTACAAAAAAGACGAATCTTATCGCGAAAAATGGGATGTGGAGACACAGGACGAGCGCAACCATTTTATCCGCAACAAAGCGTGGGCATGGGCCGGATATCTGTTTGTTTTGATCGCAGCCATCTGTGCCATTGTTTTCAAGTTGCTGGGTCAGGATCTGCTCTCAATAACGGCAGGCTTTGCCGTCAGCATTCTGGTGCTTCTTTACTGGGTCTGTTACTTGGTGCTGAAAAAGAAATATTGATACCGTTTTATACAGCGCAGACGGTGATATACCGCTTGCGCTGTTTGTCATTCTAGAAATTAACACTTGCGCACCCCCAAAAATCAGAATTTGTCGAAAACGCGAGAAGTCTTAAAATACGGTTTTTTCGACATTTCATCTATGTCAACTTAGGGATTCTGGTTAAGCTATGTAAAAACCTCCTTTTTTGTGTATTTTTGGGATAAAAACGCAATTTTTCTGCAAATTTCTTTTGTTCCCTACTTGACATCAGCATGAGCGGTTCACCGATAATACAAAACGGCAAACTGATTGGTGCCGTAACTCACGCTCTTGTAAACGATTCATCAAAAGGCTACGCCATTTTCATCGAAAATATGCTCGATGCAATGAAATAAAAAAGCCCGAAAGGGCTTTTTTATTTGCAGTAAGTGGATTATAATAGTAAAAAACGCGCTGTAAACGGGGGTTAAGATGATTTACCAGGCACACAGAGGGGTACGCACGGAGTATCCCGAAAATACAATGCCGGCTTTTGAGGCTGCCGTAAGGCAGGGATACGGTGTTATAGAACTTGACGTTTCGGTCACGAAGGACGGCAGATTCGTCTTACTGCACGATGCCACGATAAACAGAATGGCAAGATTGCAGGACGGCAGTGAACTTGAGGAAACGGTGAATATCAGTGATATTACGTATGAGCAGGCTTTAGACTATGATTTCGGCATAAGGTTATCGCAGGAGTTTAAGGGCACGAAGATTGCGCTTTTTGAAGACGTACTTTGCCTCGCAAAGAAAAATAATATTAAACTGAAAATTGACAATAAGTATCAGAAATTTACGTCGGGGCAGAGAAAGGCATTTTTTGAACTTTTAAAACCCTACGAGGATATTGTCTCTCTTACCTGCTTCGACACAGACGAACTGAAAAAGGTGACTGGAATTTTCCCTTCGATGCATTTTCATTATGACGGACCGGTAAACGACGCGGTTTTGGAAGAAATAGGCACCCTTTTACCAAAAGAGCAATTAACGGTCTGGCTTCCGATAGAATGTCCGAAAACGTCATGGGTCAAGGTTGCATTTGCAGATGAAAAATTATCAAAAAAGGTAAAGAAATATGCCAAGCTGGGACTTTGGATAATATCAAACGCCGGCGAGCTTGCCATGGCAGAAAAATTAGGTGCAGACATCATAGAAACAAACGGAGAGGTCAAACCGTAAATTCTGTTTTTCCTCTTTGAATGAGGAATGTGTTTATGTTATAATAATTCTGTTATAGTAAAAATTAAAGGAGACCGTTATGAGAAGAGATGTAAAGACGAAAAGACAGTCGTATGACGTTGTGGTTGTCGGCGGCGGCTTATCGGGTATGGCGGCTGCCATTTCCTGCGCACGTCACGGTGTAAAGACTGCACTTGTTCAGGCAAGACACGTTTTTGGCGGAAATGCTTCAAGTGAGATAAGAATGCACGTATGCGGTGCATCGGAGAATATGGCGAAGCCCGACCTTGAGGAAGGCGGTATTCTGTATGAAATCCTGCTTGACAATAAGAGTGTCAACGACTATTTTGAGTATTCAAAATGGGATCTCGTGTTGTACAGCAAGGTAAAAAGTCAGGAAAATCTGACCTCGTACCTCAATACCACTATGGAAGACTGCGTGATGGAAAACGGTGAAATCCGTCAGATAATTACATATCAGCAGACCACCGAAACACGCTGGATTATTGACGGTAAGATATTTATTGACTGTACGGGTAACGGCACTTTGGGTTATCTTGCAGGTGCGGAGTATCGTATCGGCAGCGAGGGCAGGGATGAATTCGGCGAAAAGGATGCACCCGAAAAGCCCAACAATAACCGTATGGGTAACACACTTCTTTTCAAGGCGGTAGACAGGGGTCATTCAGTAAACTTCAAAAGGCCTGAATTTGCAAAGACCTTTACTGAAGAGGATTTGAAATACAGAACTCACTCAAGTATGCATGCCGCACAGTCCAAGGGTGATGAGGATGACGCTTACTTACGTGTGGCGAACTTCGGTTCCGCACAGATTGACTACGGCTACTGGTGGATAGAACTCAGCGGTGAAAAAGAGGATATTATCGACGAGTATGAAGAAATCCGTGACGAGCTCGTATCCTGCATATACGGCGTTTGGGATCATATCAAAAACGGCGGTGAACACGGTGCAGAGAATTACGATCTTGAATGGGTCGGTATGATGCCCGGTATGCGTGAAAGCAGACGACTTGTGGGTGACTACATTCTCAATGAAAACGACGTTCTGGCTAACCGTCAGTTCGAGGATGCTGTTGCATACGGCGGTTGGGCGATGGATATACATGCTCCCAGAGGTCTTTACGATTTTGACAAGCTTCCCAGCTCGATTATCGGTTTTGAAGGTGCGTATACGATTCCTTACCGTTGCTATTATTCCAAAAATATAGGAAATCTTATGATGGCGGGACGAAACATAAGTGCCTCCAAAATGGCAATGGGCTCAACGAGAGTTATGGGCACGTGTGCTATGGGTGCTCAGGCTGTGGGAACTGCCGCTTCAATGTGTATAAAATACGGCTGTGACCCCCGTGGCATAGCAGAACATATGGATGAACTTCAGCAGACATTGCTTCGTGACGACTGTTATATTCCCGGTGTATATAACACGGATGAGGCTGACCTTGCGAGAAATGCAACGGTAACTGCAAGTTCATTTAAGGAAGGCTTTGGCCCCGAAAACGTCATAAACGGAATTTCGAGGGGTGAAGGTGAAAACAGAAACATCTGGGTTTCAGACGGAATGGGTAAAGAGGGTGAAACGCTCACACTTACTTTTGAAAAGCCGTGTGAAGTGTCACAGGTCAGACTTACCTTTGATTCCAACTTCAAATATGCAATTAAGCAGACTCTTTCCAAGAAAAGACAGCTTCAGCAGAGAATCGGCGTACCGCCCGAGCTCGTGCGTGATTATTCGCTTGAATTCGTGCTTGACGGAAAAGTTGCAAAGGTTGCAGAAGTTAAGGACAATCATCAGCGACTGAGCATAACCGACGTTGAAACGGTTTTATGCGACAAGATAAACGTCGTTATACACAGCACGAACGGATATGAAAATGCATCCGTATTTGAGGTTCGTGTGTATTGATGAATAAATTAGCGGATATGCATACACACAGTCGGTATTCGCACGACTCTGTGTGTGAAATTGAAGATATGCTTTTGGCTCAACGGGAAAAAGGGGCGGCTGTATTTGCCGTTACCGACCATTTTGACTGCCATTCATTTGAAAGGTATGACATTTATACGCCTATACAGAATGCGGAACAGACGGTTCGGCAGCTTAACGAAAAATACGGCGAAAACCCGCTCACATTGGCAGGTATAGAAATCGGCGAAGCCTCGTTTTACCCCGAAGTGTATGCGAAAATGAGAAACCTCGCTAACTATGACGTTATAATAGGCTCCGTTCATCTGGTCAGAAACGAGGTTGTTGCACGTACCGATTTCTCGGTGTTTTCAGCTGATGCCGTGACGGAATATATGAATGAGTATTTTGACGATCTTTTTGTTATGGCAGATACGATTGACATTGACGTCGTGGCACATCTTACGTTTCCGCTGAAATATATAAACGGCAAATATAATATCGGATTCGACATAGGGCTATGCAAGGGAAAAATAGAAAAAGTTCTCTCGAAAATAATAGAAAAAGGTATTGCACTTGAGGTGAACACGTCTTCTTATTCCGTTCTCGGTGATTTTATGCCACCCAAAGATATTCTGAAAACGTATTACGATATGGGCGGTCACCTTATTACCTTGGGGTCGGATGCACATGTTGCCGAGAAGGCATCAAACCATTTTGACAAAGCGGTTGAAGTTATCAAAGAAATCGGATTTAAGAACGTTTATTATTACAGATCACGAAAACCGTATCCGATTATTATATAAAAAAGGGAGTTTATGCTCCCTTTTTTTATATTTTTGACATAATTCGACTTGATTTATTGGAAATGGTTGCTAAAATATGTAACATAATAAATTCGTTGTGGAGGAAAGAAAAATGGAAAGTGCAATACGGGTGCTTATTGCAGATGACGATAGAAAACTGGGACTCAGTGAGAAAGAGGCTCTTGAAAAGGACGGTTACGAAGTTGTCGGTATTGCAACGGACGGCAATCAGGTGCTCGAAATGGCACACGAGCATAAGCCTGACGTTATAGTTCTTGATATGTGTATGCCTCAGCTTGACGGAATAGGTGTGCTTGAGGCAATCGGTGCGGATGCTGAGAATAAGCCTTACTGCATAATATACAGTTATATTGCGTCACCTGAAGTAATGCGTCAGGCAGACAAAAGGGGTGCGACCTACTACGTACATAAGGACAATGATTTTTCACTTTTGTCACAGAGAATTTCCGACATTACAGAGGGCAGGGCAGAAGCAGGCGGTATAGTCGAAAACGAACTGCGTAATAAAATTGAACGTCGTGTCACCGAGATTATTCACGAGATTGGCGTACCTGCACACATTAAAGGGTATCAGTATGTCAGGGAGTCAATCGTAATGGCGGTTATGGATATGGAAGTGCTTGAAAGCATAACGAAAAGACTCTATCCCGACGTTGCAAAAAGGTTCTCTACAAGTCCGTCAAGGGTTGAGAGGGCAATACGCCATGCAGTAGAGGTGGCGTGGGATCGTGGAGACGTTGATGTGCTCAACCGTTACTTCGGTTACACGGTAGCCTGCAGCAAGGGAAAACCGACCAATTCCGAGTTTATTGCAATGATAGCCGACAAGCTTACACTCGAAAATAAAATGAGATAAATTCTTGCAATTATTTGTAAAAATATGCTATAATCATCTTAGTGAAAGTGGCGAAAACAGTCGCTTTTCGGGCAAATAAGATGAGGTAGATATGTTTAAAATCGGCGATACCGTGTTGTATCCTCTGCACGGTGCAGGTGTGATTCAGAACATCGAAGAAAAAGAAATTTTAGGGGAAATAAAAAGTTATTACATATTGAAGATTCCGATATCGGATATGACGGTTATGGTGCCTGTTGATGCCGACGTCGGTCTCAGAGATATTGTTGATGCAAAAACCGCGAAAACCGTCATTTCAAAAATAGGTGAGCTTGAGTTGCCGTCCGAAACGAATTGGAATCAGCGTTTTCGTGATAATATGGTGCGTCTTAAATCGGGTGATATGATGGTTGTAGCATCCGTTGTAAAATCACTGCTGGACAGGGATCTTGAGAAAGGTCTGTCTACGAGTGAGCGTAAAATGCTTATGAGTGCAAAGCAGGTGCTCGTGTCGGAGGCGGCACTTGCAACGGGGGAAGACCCGCAGGAAATAGAAAAAGAATTGTATAAATCAGCAGGAATTGAGAAATAAAAGCCACGTGAGTGGCTTTTTTTCTTGTGGATGCATATACTTTGGTATATAATTGAGTTAATGACTGATATAAGGATTTAATTATGAAACTGTTTACAAAGTACAAAAAAGCACAGTCAAAGGGCGTCTGTGCCATAATCGTTGCGGCGGGAAGCGGTTCCCGTATGGGTTGTACCGACACCTCCAAAGTTATGCTTGAACTGCTTGGAAGGCCGGTTATATCATATACACTTCGTGCCTTTGAGGCGGCGGAGAGTGTTGATAGTATAGTTGTTGTCGCAAGAAATGAAGATATGGTGCTTATAACCGATATCGCACGTGAGTTTGGTATAAGCAAGCTTAAAAGCGTCGTTGCAGGAGGTGCTACGCGGAGTGAGTCTGTTGAAAACGGTCTTGCCGCCCTTCCGTCAACGACGGGGTATGTTGCAATTGCAGACGGGGCACGTCCGCTTATCACGCCCGAAATTATAAATGATACCGTTGCACAGGCAATAAAGGTCGGCGGTGCCGCAGCGGCAATTCCGATAAGGGACACGTTAAAACGCGTGTCGGACGGGAAAATAACTCAGACGGTTGACCGCACGTCGCTTTATGCGGTGCAGACACCGCAGGTGTTTGACGTTATAAAATACCGTGCCGCAAGGTCTATTGCATCGGCAAAGGAATATACCGACGATACGATGTATTTTGAGGATGCGGGATTTGTCGTTGCCGTTACCGAGGGAAGTGCTTCCAACATAAAAATAACTTATAAAGAGGATATTGCACTTGCCGAGAGTATACTGGAAAAGAGAGGGTATTAAATGTTTAGAATAGGTCACGGATACGATGCACACCGTTTTGCAGAGGGAAGAAAACTGATTCTCGGCGGAGTGGAAATAGAAGGCTTTATGGGGCTTTTGGGACATTCGGATGCCGATGTGCTGACCCATGCGGTTATGGATGCGCTTCTGGGTGCGGCGGCACTTGGCGATATAGGAAAACTTTTTCCTGATACGGATGAAAAATACAAAGGGGCAGACAGTATAGAACTTCTTAAAGAAGTAACGAGGGTGCTTAAGGAAAACGGTTACGGTATATCAAACGTAGATGCGACCGTTATAGCGCAGAAGCCTAAACTTGCGCCTCATATTGAAAATATGCGAAAAAGGCTGGCAGATGCGATGGGTATAGACGTATCGCAGGTAAGCGTTAAGGCAACCACAGAGGAGAAAATGGGCTTTACAGGCCGTCTTGAAGGTATAAGTACACACGCAGTAACGTTGATTAAAAAGGGTTGATTATCAACCCTTTTTTTGTTTGCATAGAATGAGTAGAGGTGAATAGTATGACGTTTTATGTTGTGTTTGACTCTGTCACCTATGCGACGAAGGCAAAAAGGTCGCTTGAAGCGATGGGTATAGCGGTGAGTGCCGGTAAGGCAAGGCTCAATACGCCTGCCTGCAGCAGAGGATATACCCTTGAAATAAGGGACAGAGATATAAATTCGCTGAAGTTGAATCTTGCTAAATCGGGAGTTGAATACAGAAAAATAATCTCCGAAAGCAGAAACGGATATTCCAAAGAGGAATGATATATCTTGATAACAGTGCCACTACCTACCCGAAACCGCCGTGTACGGCAGAGGCAATGAACCTGGCGATGAAAAAATTCGGGGCAAATCCGGGAAGAGGGGGTAATCCCCTGTCGCTTAAAGCTGCAGAGGAGGTCTATAAGGTAAGGGAAAAGGCGGGGAAATTCTTTAATGCAAAACCCGAAAATATAATTTTCACACAAAATGCCACGATGGCTTCAAATATGGCGATAAAAGGCATTCTTGACAGCAATTCACACTGTCTTATATCCAATTATGAGCATAATGCGGTGTGGAGGCCCGTTCATAGGACCTGTTCATACAGCGTATTTGAAATATGCGACACGCAAGGGGAAACACTTTACAGGCTTTCGGGTATGCTTCGTAAGAATACGAAGTGTATAATCTGTACGGCGGTGTCAAACGTTACGGGTCGTATTATGCCTGTAAAGGCAATATGCTCGTTTGCGAGAGATAACGGGCTTATAAGTATTGTTGATGCTTCTCAGGCGGCAGGATATATACCATGTGACGTAAAGGATTTAGGATGTGATATTCTATTTACGTCGGGACACAAGGGGCTTTACGGACCTTTCGGAACGGGACTTCTCGTGCTGAACACTGACGTACAGTTAAAAACGCTGATTGAGGGCGGTACGGGGACGACGTCGAATGAGGCGCATCAGCCGCCATTTCCGCCGGAAAGATATGAGGCAGGAACTCTCAACGTGTGTGGAATAATAGGGCTTGGTGCAGGAATAGACTTCGTTTCAAAGTACGGAGAAAGAATAAATGAAAAAGAGTACGAATTGACGGCGGATTTGCGTGCAAGCCTTGTGGAATACGGTGTTACGGTGTATGACAAGGAGTTTAACTTTACACCCGTAACATCGTTTAATTTATCTGATGTTTCGCCTGCAGAGGTGGATGAAAGGTTAAGCACGGCGGGAATATGCGTCCGAAGTGGACTTCACTGTGCATCACTTGCCCACAGAACGCTCGGAACGCATGAAAGAGGCACGGTTAGAGTAAGTATCGGTGCATTCAACACACGCCGTGACGTTTATGCCTTGTTAAAGGTTGTAAAAAATATATAAATATCGACATTTTTTCTTTGATTTCTTCCTTGACTATGATATTATAAATGTAATAAGTGCAAGAGAGGGGCGAGATCGGTGGATATAAGAGCGTTACTGAACGTGTTTAAAACACAGTTTGCGGGCTTCACTGTATTTACGGCGATAGATATTCTCATAGTCGCGTATTTTATTTATTTTATCATAAAACTTTGCAGGGACACCCGTGCAATTACACTTCTTAAGGGAATAGCCGTTCTTGTCATTCTTCTTCAGGTCAGCGGAATGATGGGCCTTGAAACGACCAACTACGTTCTTAAAAACACTATGCAACTCGGCGTTATTGCCGTTCTCGTTGTATTTCAACCCGAACTTAGAAGGGCTCTTGAGCAGTTTGGCAGAAGGGAATTTTTTGTCGGCGAAAAGAATTCTGACAGTCAGCAAAATATTGCTGCGATTGCCGATGCGTGTAATGAGATGAGTAAACGCCATATAGGTGCACTCATTGTTCTTGAACGTACCACGAAACTCGGAGAAACGGTTGAAACGGGGCATGAAATAAACGCCGCGCTTTCTTCGGCAATGCTGCGCACACTCTTTTTCCCGAATTCGCCGATGCATGACGGTGCCGTTATCGTAAGAGGTGACGTTATAAGGGCGGCAGGCTGTTTTCTTCCGCTTTCCAAGACAAGTGAAATAAGCAAGGAACTCGGAACGAGACACCGTGCGGCTATAGGTATTAGCGAGGTGTCGGATTCGATTGTCGTCATTGTTTCGGAGGAGACGGGTACTATATCCGTTGCCGAAAACGGAAACATCAGGCGCGGTTATTCCAAGGATGAACTTATTATAGAACTTACGTCGAAGTTTACTGAAAAAAAGAATATAGGCAATTTCTTCTTCGGAAATAAGGGAAAGGAGAAGAAAAAATGAAAGACAAAATAAACAGATTTTTCTTGGCATTTTGCGATGCCGTAAAAGTCTTTTTTAAACATGATGCGGGCTTCAAATTTCTGTCGCTTGCAATAGCAATGGGTTTGTGGTTGTTTATAGGGGCGCAAAATCCAGAAACGGTGAGGACCTACCGCAACGTTTCCATTGACGTAAATGCGAATATGAGCGGGGAAAAAGCACTTTCCATAATCGGTGATGACGTGCTTGAGGCCAGCGTGACCGCTAAAGGAAAAAGAGAAGTGCTTCTTGATCTTGTTGCCTCCGACTTTGATCTTACGGCAGATGCTACGAATATCAAAGACCCCGGAATATATAATCTCAGACTTGAGGCGACATCAAAGATTGCGGACGTTCAGGTAGATAAGGTGACACCTTCAAGCATTGAAGTGCGACTTGACTATATAATGACAAGGACGCTTCCGATAGAGGTTGTTATCGACAGCAAACTGTCGGAGGAGGATTACGTGCTTGGGGAAGCGGTGACAACGGCACAGAACGTTACTGTTACGGGCCCCGAAACCGAACTTTCCAAAGTTGAAAGGGTTTACGCCGTTCTCAAAGTTGAAGAAGCGGGAAAGCATAGCGAAAAACTCAATATCCGATATGTTGATATAAACGGTGAAAGCGTTGATTCAACCTATTTTGAAGCAGATGTCGATAAAATAGGTGTAAAGCTCGATGCGTATACAAAGAAAGTAGTGCCGATAAGGGCGTATGCCGATGCTGAAGGCACGATGTTCAGTGAAAATAATTACCGTCTGAGTGTATCACCAAGCACGATTACGGTGTACGGATATGAGGATGATCTGAAAGACGTTGATGAAATATCGGCAGGAACGTACAAAGTAAACCTTTTGCTTGAAGGTGAATTTGAACAGACGATTAGCATGCCCGACGGCGTGTACACTGATGAAAGTCAGAAGGTCAGCATTGCAGTCAAATTTGCAGGCATAACCGACAGACAGTTTACGGTGGACAGAGTTGAATTTATAAACATCCAACAGTCGTGCATAGCGCTTCTCGACGATAAAAACGTAACCTTTACGGTCAGGTCAAGGGATGAACTTACCGCAGAAGACGTATATCTTGTGGTTGACCTCGAAAACGTGTATCCGGGAACGCAGACACTTCCTGCCACACTTAAATTTAATAACGGCAAGCAGGGTGAACTTCTGAGTGACGTAACCGTCAGTGTAACGGTGGAAATTGCATGATAATAATAAATGATATTATTCTTACACCCGATGACAATGAGGACAGGGTGTTTGAAATTGCAAAAAGAAGGTTAAGGGGCGATGTGCCCGATAGCCTGGAAATAAGGAAAAAAGCAGTTGACACAAGGCGTCTCGTACGCCTTGTGTATTCTGTGTCTGCCCATTTTGACGAGAATGCGGAAAAGCGTCTGGCTGCAAGAGATAAAAAACTTGTCTACAGACGGGACGTGCAGAAAACGGAAATACCGATGTGTGAAAAAAACGGTAATCCACCCGTAGTAGTCGGATTTGGTCCGGGCGGTATGTTTTGTGCGCTGACGCTTGCAAGGGCGGGTCTTAAACCCATAGTTGTCGAGAGAGGCAGCGCTATTGAAAAAAGACAGTTGTCGGTAGAAAAATTCTGGGCAGGCGGTCCGCTTTCGGATACCAACGTTCAGTTTGGTGAGGGTGGTGCAGGCACCTTTTCTGATGGAAAACTCACAACGGGCATAAACAGTCCTCTATGTGACAGCGTACTGATCGACTTTGTGAAATTCGGTGCGAACAAGGAGATATTAACGGCGGCAAAACCGCACATCGGGACAGACGTGCTTTGCAAAATAGTCAGAAACATAAGATGCGAGATAGAAAAACTCGGCGGCAAGGTGCTTTTTGATACCAAACTGACTGAACTCAGCATTAAAAACAATAAAATTGCAGGCGTTAAAACGACAAACGGCGAAATACCGTGTGATACGCTTATTCTTGCTCTCGGACACAGTGCGAGGGATACTCAGGAAATGCTTCTTGCAAACGGCTTTGAGATGGAGAAGAAGGCATTTTCGGTCGGTGTCAGGCTTGAACAAAAGCAGGAAACGGTAAACCGTGCGATGTACGGTGAATATGCAGGTCATCCTGCGTTGCCGCCTGCTGAATACAAGCTCTCATACCGTGAGGGAAACAGGGGTGTTTATTCGTTCTGTATGTGTCCTGGCGGTTACGTTGTGGCATCTGCTTCGGAAGAGGGCGGTGTCGTGACAAACGGAATGAGTCTTCACGGAAGAGACGGTGAGAATGCCAATGCGGCAATAGCGGTGTCCGTTTTGCCGGAAGATCTGGAAAGTGACGTGCTGTCGGGCGTGCGTTTTCAGCGGATGCTTGAACAAAAGGCATACAAACTGGGCGGAAGCAACTATTTTGCACCTTGTCAGAAGACACTCGATTTTATCGAGTGCAGAAAAGGCAATCTTGTTTCATCCGTAAAGCCGACCTACAGACCGGGTGTACGTGAAGCGGATTTGAACGATGCACTTCCGAAATTTGTATGTGATATGCTAAAGACGGGCTTTGCCGTATTTGACAAGGGCAGACGCGGCTTTGATTCGATGGGAGGTATATTGACGGGCGTTGAAACAAGGACGTCGTCTCCCGTACGTATACTTCGTAACGAAGAACTGCAGGCACCGTCGTGTAAAGGAGTATACCCTTGCGGTGAAGGGGCAGGCTATGCCGGAGGAATAATGTCAGCCGCATGCGACGGAATGAAAATAGCAATGAAAATAATTAAAGGTGACTAAAGAGTCACCTTTTTTGTTTCGGGTAAAAGAAGTACGAGCACCGTAAGATTCACAAACATCGCAAGGGCATTTGAAATATCGGCAAAATACCACAGATTTTCGTTTTTTGACAGTGCACCGACAAATATGAACAGCGCAAAAAGAGCGAGATATAACGTTTTTGTTTTACCACCAAGCATATTGTAAAATTTTTGTCCGTAGAAGCACCATGCACAGAGTGTGGAAAAGGCAAAAATAAGCAGCATAACGTCGGCAAAAAGTCTGCCTCCCGAACCAAAGATGGCATAAAACATATCACCGCAGGCAAGGGTATAGCCAGAAGTGTCGGTCACAAGCATGGCAAGACCTGATAGAGTACATATGAGAATGGTGTCGGTAAAAACCTCGAAAATGCCCCACACAGCCTGCTTTGAAGGGTTACTCTGCGAGCTTGAGGCGTGCGACAGACATGAGGTTCCGACTCCTGCTTCGTTGCTAAAAACGCCTCTTGAAAAACCTGCTTTAAGAGCAATGCCGAGACCTCCGCCTGATATAGCTTTTGTACCGAAAGCACCACAGAATACGTCGGATAAAACCTGCGGAAGTTTGTCACGGCAGGTAAAAAGAACGGCAATGCAGGCTGCACAGTAGGCGATTATAGCAACGGGCATTATTTTTGAGAGTATGCCTGAGAGGTGCTCTATTCCTTTCGAGGCAACGAAAAAGCATAAGAGGATAACGATGATTGCACAAAGTGAGCGCGGTATTCCTCGATTCCCTGCGATGTCGGCGATGGCTCCGCTCTGCACGAGATTTCCCGTAGAGAGTGACGAGATAAAACCGAGTACGGCGTAGAGCGTAGCGAGAAGGGGCATATCAAGCCCCTTTTTTATGTACTGAACGGGACTTCCCGTCATATCTTTGTCTTTGTATTTTACGGCAAGGAATATCTCGAAGAATTTTACACTCATCCCCGAAAGAGCCGATACCCACATCCAGAAAAGTGCACCCGGACCGCCGACGGCAATTGCTGCACCGACACCTATTATATTGCCGACGCCGACACATCCCGAAAGTGCAGTCATAAGCGCACGAAAAGGAGAAATTCCTTTGCTCTCCCTGTCACCGCCAAAGGCGGTTTTGACCAGTTTTACGGGTCGAAAAGGCAGAAAACCCGTTTTTGCGGTAATAATCACACCTATCGCGAAAATCAGAAAGGTCGTACACGGCCCCCATAGAGCCTTACTGACGGTTTTTACCATAGATGCACCTCTGTTTATAAAAAGTTAATAAATATATTATTGTATTAGTTAGATATAAGTGTTAAAATGAATAATGTATGTAATTATTTTTAAATATAAAGTGAGGAAGAAAAATGAAAGAGAAGCGCTGGCTCATTAAGAGTCAGAAGAGCGAGGAGATGGAAACTCTCTGCAGAGAGTTAAACGTCTCCGAGGTTATTGCGCGCCTTCTTATAAACAGAGGGTACAATACACCCGCTCTGGCGAAGAGATTTCTCAACAAATCTCTTGATCAGCTGTGCGATCCGTTTTTACTGCCTGATATGGAAAAGGCGGTCGCCCGTATCAAGAGTGCGATTGAGAATAAGCAGCCCATTACCGTCTACGGCGACTATGACGTTGACGGTATAACAAGCACCACCATTTTGTACAGATATCTTGTGTCAGAGGGCGGTATAGTCTCGTGCTATATACCCGACAGGGTTGAAGAGGGGTACGGTGTCAACAATTCGGCAATAGATGCCATAAAAGAGAATGGCTGCCGTCTTATAATAACAGTCGATTCGGGAATTACCGCAGTCGAAGAACTTGGTTACGCAAAGTCACTCGGGATGGACGTTATCGTTACAGATCATCACGAATGTGGAGAAGAACTTCCCGATGCGATTGCGGTTATAGACCCCAAGAGAACGGACAGCGAGTATCCGTACAAGTATCTTGCCGGTGTCGGCGTAGCATTTAAACTGATATGTGCACTTGCCGGTCAGGAAAGACGTATGGAGATGATTGAAAAATACTCTGTACTGACGGCTGTCGGCACGATTGCTGACGTTATGCCGCTTTCGGGTGAAAACAGAATTTTAGTTTCTCTCGGATTAAAGCGTATTGACAATACGGACGATATCGGACTTAAAGCACTCATCCGTATGGCAGGAATAGGCAAGAAAAAAGTTTCGACTTCCGTCATAGGATACTCTATCGCACCCAGAATAAATGCTGTGGGCAGAGTCGGCAAGGCGATGCGTGCGGTAGACCTTCTTCTTGCAAAGACGGCGGAGGAAGCTGATGAAATTGCAACTGATCTCTGTGATGCAAACAGATTGCGTCAGGAGGAGGAGAGTAAGCTTATCGCCGAGGCAAATGAAATGATTGAGGCGGATAAGAGCATACTTGACAACAGGATAATAATCCTTGACAACGATAACTGGCACAACGGCATAATCGGTATAGCATCGTCAAGGCTCAATGAAAAATACGGCTTGCCGACGGTACTTATAACCTTTGACGGTGACGTTGGTAAGGGAAGCTGTAGAAGCAGTAAATCTCCTTTCAATATCTATGCGGCGCTTGACCGTTTTAAGCACTATTTTGATAAATTCGGCGGTCATATGTCGGCGGCAGGCTTTACGATAAAGAGAGAGTACGTTGAGGATTTCAAGAGGGAACTTACGGAGTTTGTAAATTCCACCGTTACGGAGGAGGAACTTACTCCCAAGATAGACGTCGATTGTGAAATCGGAATTGAAGAGATAAGTTTTTCTACTATCAGGGACATTTCGATGCTTGAACCGTACGGTACGGAAAATCCTGCTCCGGTGTTTATGCTCCGTGATGCAGTGATTACCGAGATATTACCGCTTTCGTTTGACAAGCATATAAGAGTGACGCTTTCTAAAGACGGTCACAGTGTAAACGGTTTCTGCTTCGGTGTATCACCCGACAGTTTCGGTTTCTGCTGTGGTGACAAGATAGATATAGTATTCAATCTCGACGTAAACGTTTACAGGGGTATTGAATCACCGCAGGTGACCATAAGGGACGTAAAGCTTTCGGAAAAGGAACTGCAAAGGATACACAAAGAGAAAAGTCTGTTTGAAAAATATGAAAACGGCAAGGCTCTTACTCCCGACGAAGCGGCAGAGCTTATACCGGATATGGACGATTTTACCAAGGTCTTCCGATACCTTCGTCGTCTTAAAGAAGAAATAAAACTTATCGAGGCATCACGTGTTATTGCAAACAGCGTAGAGGGCAATTTCGGTATGTGCAAACTCAAGGTCTGTCTTGACGTTTTTGATGAGATGGGTCTGATAAAACTCAGAAAAATAAACAATACAGAATATAATTTTGAGATAGTGCCGACTGAGGAAAAGGTGAATCTCAATAAATCGAAACTTCTGGTAAAACTCAGGGGTATTTCGGGGTGAGGTAATGAACAACTACAGAGAAACCGTTTGTGAAATAATACAAAACGGAGAGTATGATAAAGAAAAAATACTTGCGGCGTTTGATTTGTCTTATGCTGCTCACGAGGGGCAGAAGCGTGCATCGGGTGAGGATTATATCATTCATCCGATAGAGGTGGCCAAGATACTCGTCAAAACGGGTCTTGACACCGATTCTGTCGTTGCGGCTCTGCTGCACGATACCATTGAAGACACGACGGTCAGCTTTGACGACTTAAAAAAACAGTTCGGTCTTGAAGTGGCAGAGATAGTTGACGGTGTAACGAAGCTTTCACGTACCGTGTATACGGATAAAGAAAAACAGCAGGTTGAAAATCTGCGTAAGATGTTTCTTGCAACGGCGAAGGACGTGCGTGTCATAATCATAAAGCTTGCCGACCGTCTGCATAACATGCGTACGAACGAGTACGTAAATCCCGAAAAACAGCGCCGTAAAGCAAAAGAGACGCTTGAAATATATGCGCCTCTTGCACACCGTCTCGGTATGCAGCGTATGAAAATCGAACTTGAGGATCTTTCCATAAAATATCTCGATCCCGTGGCGTATCACGAAATAGAAGAAAATATGGAAAAGAAGGCGCAGACTCACGAAAACTTTCTGGCAAACACGATTGAGCATATAAAAGAGCATTTTAACGAGCTCGGCTATGAAATACCGCATATAAACAGCAGGGTAAAGCATATATACAGCGTTTACAGAAAGATGTATGCGCAAAATAAGACTATAGACGAGATATATGATCTGTATGCGATAAGAATTATCGTGGACAATATGAATGAGTGTTATAATGCACTCGGCATTATCCACGATATGTATAAGCCGATTCCGGGCAGATTCAAGGATTATATTTCCACGCCTAAGCCCAATATGTATCAGTCGCTTCATACGACGGTTATCGGTAAAGAGGGTCAGCCGTTTGAGGTGCAGATACGCACGTGGGAAATGCACAGAACGGCAGAATACGGTATTGCTGCACACTGGAAATACAAGAGTAAGGTTCAGGGTAAGGCGCAGGATGACAGACAGCTTGAATGGGTGAGAAATCTGCTTAAAACTCAGGCTGAATCGGTCGACAGTGACGAAGACTTTATGAAGACCTTTAAGGTTGACTTTTTCTCGGATGAAGTTTTCGTGTTTACACCCAAGGGTGACATTATCAACCTGCCTGCAGGCGCAACTGTCATAGACTTTGCTTATTCGATACACAGTGCCGTCGGAAACAAGATGATAGGTGCAAAGTGTAACGGCAAGATGACACAGCTTGACTATCAGCCGAAAAACGGCGATATCATTGAGATAATGACGACCAATTCGGGCAAAGGCCCGGGTCGTGACTGGCTCAATATTGCGAAGACATCTTCTGCAAAGAGCAAGATAAGGCAGTGGTTCAAGAAGGAAAGACGGGAAGAAAATATTGCCAAGGGTGATGAAGAACTTGATGTTGCACTTGCCGAAGCAGGCGTTGACATCACCAAGGAGCAGAGGGATAAATTTATTGCCTCGGTTGCAAACAAATACGGCTTTTCCAATGCTGAAGACCTGATTGCCGCAATCGGTTATGACGGTCTGCCCATGAATAAACTCATTTCACGATTTAAAAATGAGTTTATCAAGGAAAATAAGGCGTCAAATGAAGAAATAACGGCGTCCATTGCAAAACAGGGCACGAAGAAGACGACGCACAGCAAATCACCCGTGGTGGTTGAGGGTGTAGATAACTGCCTTGTCAAGTTTGCAAGGTGCTGTAATCCTCTTCCGGGTGAGCATATTATCGGCTACATAACAAAAGGCTACGGTATATCGGTACACAGGGCAGACTGTGCACACGTCAAGGCGAGTCTTGAAAAGGGTGACGAGAATGACAGGTGGCTCAACGTTAGCTGGGCAAACACGTCGGAGGATGAGAGTTTTCTTGCTTCGCTTGAAATATACTGTTCAAAGAAATACGGCGTTCTTGCCGATATTACGGCAATTCTTGCAAATATGAGGGTGACGATAAAGTCGCTTATTGCAAGGGAGACGGATAATACGGCGATAGTCGTGCTTTCGTGCGACGTTCACAGCCGTGAGCATCTTGATACCATCATAAGAAAAATCGGTGAACTTAAAGAGGTATCATCCATCAGGAGAGGTAACAAATCATGAGAGCGGTTATACAAAGGGTAAAAAGGTCGTCCGTGACGGTGGACGGAGAGGTTGTTTCTGAGACGGGACACGGCTTTAACGTGCTTCTGGGTGTCGAGAAAAACGACACGCAGGAGGAGGCGGATTATCTTGCAGGCAAAATTGCAAGACTGCGCGTTTTTGAAGACGAAAACGGCAAAATGAATAAAAGCATAACCGACGTCGGCGGCAGTATACTTGCAGTATCGCAGTTTACGCTTTTGGGAAATGCATCAAAGGGCAACCGCCCCTCGTTTATAGATGCGGAAGCGCCCGAGCGTGCAAATGCGCTGTACGAATACTTTATGCAGGCGCTTGCCGACAACGGTGTAAGCGAAGTAAAACCGGGCGTATTCGGTGCGGATATGACGGTTGAAATAATAGGAGACGGGCCTGTAACCATACTTATGGATACGAGGACGATGAGAAAATGATAATAAAAGCAATACGAAGCGGTATTATGGGCAACAATACGTATATTCTCGAAAAAGACGGTGAGTGTGCGGTAATTGACCCTGCACGTCGCAATAAGGCACTTTTAGAATATTTTGAATCGGAAAATGCACCGAAACTGAAATATATCCTTCTTACACACGGCCATTTCGACCACGTGTGGGATGCAGGCAAACTCCGTGAAATGACGGGAGCGCAGATTGCCATTCATAAAGAGGATGCAAATCAACTTGAAATAGAACTTCAGAATGCAGGCACACCGGGTACGGCAGATATGTTTGTTGATGACGGTGATGAAATTTTCGGTCTTAAAGTTATGCATACCCCCGGCCATTCGAGAGGCAGTGTTTGTTTTCTCACGGAAGATGAAATGTTTTCGGGGGATACTGTTTTTGAGGGCACAATCGGCAGGACGGATTTTGAGGGCGGAAGCCCCGAGGTGATGAGAGAGTCGCTTAAGCGCATCTCTGCACTTGAAAAGGATTACGTTATTTATCCCGGACACGGCGGTGCTACGACACTTAACAGAGAAAAGGCGGATAATCCGTATTTTGAAAGATGATAATTGAAACTAAAGGACATTCACAAAAAAATGCCGTGCAGAATACGGCGTTGTTATTCTTTCCCTTGTCGGGCTTTGCCGACGATAGTGACGGAAGGGTAATAACGAGCTCACTTGAAACGGTTGACGGTATAGCGGAGAGTGTGGCGGTAATTGAGGATAACGGCAGAAAAACAGAAGCTTCGGTCAAGGCAAGGCTTGATGAAAAGTGTGACGAAGCGGCACTCGTGTCAAAGGCACTCTTTCTTGCAGGGCGTGAGCATACGGGCATTTCGCCTGCATGGGGCACGGTGACGGGTATACGCGCGGCAAAATTCATAAGGCAGAAAAGAAAATTTATGACATCTGCCGAAATAGCCGAAATATACTGCGTGAGAGAGGATAAAATAAGACTCTCCGAAATGGTATGTGAAAGTGAGGAGAAGGCACTCTCGAAACTTGACGGGAAGAGTGTGTCACTCTATATTTCGATACCGTTTTGTCCGAGTCGCTGTTATTACTGTTCGTTCGTATCACATTCGATAGAAAAGGCAGGTGCACTTATACCCGACTACGTAAAGGCACTCTGCGATGAACTTGAAGAAGTCAAAAAAGTGTGTGATAAAACGGGCGTTTACGTTTCGACCGTCTATATGGGCGGCGGCACGCCAACAACGCTTACTGCAGGTCAACTTGACGTGGTACTCTCAAAAGTAAACGAACTTTTTGACCCGAAACTCTTTGACGAGTTTACCGTTGAAGCAGGCAGACCTGATACGATAACCGAAGAAAAACTTGACGTTCTTCGTAAATGCGGTGTCACGAGAATAAGCATAAATCCGCAGACCATGAATGATAAGACGCTTGAGAGAATAGGCAGAAAGCATACGGCACAAGACGTTGTATGGGCTTATGAACTTGCAAAAAGCAAGGGGTTTGACTGTATAAACACCGACCTTATCGCAGGTCTTGATACGGAAGATGAAAAGGATTTTGACTTTACACTTGATAAGATACTGTCAATGCGTCCCGAAAACGTCACGGTGCATACTTTGTCGGTAAAACGTGCGGCAAATCTGCGTGATGACGGTGACAGTGCGATAGAAAGGGCGTCTCTTACCGAGTATATGACCGAGATGGCGCAAAAAAGGCTGCTCGAAGCGGGATACAGACCGTATTATATGTATAAACAGAAGAATATGGTGGGTAATCTTGAAAATGTAGGCTATGCTCTTGATGATAAGGACGGGCTTTACAACATATATATAATGGGAGAGTATCAGACGATAATTGCCGTTGGTGCAGGTGCGGTCTCAAAGGTCGTGAATGGCAAAAACGGACGTATCGAAAGGGTATTCAACTACAAATATCCGTATGAGTATCTTGACGATAAGCAAAAGATGCTCGGAAATATTGCAAGATTGGAGGAGCTTATAAGAGAAACTCTATGAAAAAAGGAAAAATGGATCTTGCACAGGTGTGCCGTGCAATAGAAAAGGACCCCTATGCAGTTGTTGCAGAGGCTGAGGCACATTACAGTTCATTTATCGAAAGGGCGGCAGAGGAGATTGACAGCAATCATAACGTGATACTTCTGTCGGGGCCCTCGTCAAGCGGTAAGACCACGTCGGCAAAGCGAATTAAAAATAAGCTTGCGGAAAAGGGACACAATACCCACATTATTTCTATGGACGATTTTTTTCGTCAGCAGGATGAAATTCCGCTTCTGCCTAACGGGAATAAGGATTGGGACAGTTTAAATACGCTTGATATAGACCTTCTCAATACAACACTCAAAAGTCTGACGGAGGGTAAAATAACGCCCATGCCGACCTTTGATTTCACGACGAAGATGCGAAAAGATGCAACGTATGAGTTGCAACTTAAAAAGAGTGACGTTGTGATTATGGAGGGTATACACGCTTTAAATCCGCTTGTGGATGACGAGCTTCCCAAAGGGCTCACTTATAAGGTGTATATTGACGTTGCGAGAGAATTTGAGGAATTGTCGTGGCGTGATATGCGTTTTATAAGGCGTATGGTACGTGATGAGAAGTTTCGTGCATACCCTGCGATAAGCACCGCAAAGATATGGAGCAGTGTCGTCGAGGCGGAGGAACAGTTTGTAATACCGTATATCGACAATGCCAACATTATTGTTGACTCGTCACAGGCTTATGAGGTTTCACTTCTTAAGGCTGAGGCACAAAGGTGTCTGGAAACACTTTTAGGTTCAGAATACGAAGAGTATGCGAAACGCCTTCTTGATGTGGTGACAAAGGTGCCTTCGATGCCTGCTGATGCTGTGCCAAAGAATGCGATTATCAGAGAATTTTTCGGTGGACTCGAAATATAAGAAGGAGTAAATATTATGGGATTTGATTTTAATGCGTTGCTTGAAAAAGCAAAAAAAGGCGGTAAGGCGGTTGCCGACAAAACGGTTGAACTTACCGAACAGGCTAAAGTGAGTGCAAAAATAATAAACGAAAAGGCTGAACTTGACGGTCTTTATAAAGAACTCGGCAGAAACGTGTATTTTTCTGCAAGGAACAACGATGAAGAGACCGATTTTGAAAATGCTTTGGCAAAAATTGATGCAAAAATTGCAAAAATTGCAGAACTTGAAGAAAAACTCCGTCAGCTCAAAGGCAATAAACTTTGCGGAATGTGCGGAAAGAATAATGATGCAGAGGCAGAGTATTGCTCTGCATGCGGCAATAAACTTTAAAAAGAGGCATATAGAAAATGACAGCTAAAAAGAAAAACTTTATGACGGGTGCCCTCGTCCTTATGGTCGGAGGCATCATCGTCAAACTGATAGGTGCGCTGTATAAAGTACCGCTTGCCAATCTCGTTTCGGGTGAGGCGATGGCATATTACAGTAATGCCTATGACATATACACGTTTATGTACATTATAGCAACGGCTGCATTGCCCGTTGTAATTTCAAGACTTGTGTCGGAGGACGTTGCTCTCGGCAGATACAGACAGGCGAAAAAGACGGTAAGAGTTGCGTTTATGATGTTTGCCGTTCTCGGCTTTGCCGGTATGGCGTTTATGCTTGTCTTTGCAAAAGGACTTGCGGGGGCAATGAGCAGTCCCGAGTCCTACTGTGCAATACTTGCGATTGCACCGGCGATATTTTTTGAGGCGCTGATGAGTCTGTATCGCGGATATTTTCAGGGACATCAGGATATGGTGCCCACTGCAATATCACAGATTATCGTTGCCATAATCAAGGCTGTATTCGGTTACTCTCTTGCACTCTGGCTCAATAACAAGGGCTATTCAATGGCAATTGTTGCGGCAGGCGCAATATTCGGCGTAACGCTCGGCACGATTGTAGGCGCGGTATTTCTTGCGGTAAGAAGGGCGTTTTTCAAGCCTGAGTACAATGAGGTTATTGAAGACACCACCTGCAAAAGTTCGGGCTCACTTGCAAAGAAAATACTGTGGATAATGATACCCATAACCATAAGTTCATCTGTTCTTTCGGTTACAAATCTTCTTGATGCCGCAGTCGTTCAGAACAGACTTGATACGATAGCGTCTACTCTGTCAAATACTGTTGCTATGATATACGGCAGTTATTCGGGCTATGCGAGGGTGCTTTTCTCACTCCCGACTGCACTTATAATTCCTATGGGTACAGGCATAATTCCGTCTATTTCAGCGGCTTTTGCAAGTAAAAAGATAGATGAAACCAAAAATATGATTTCGTCAACCTTCAGAATATCGGTATTTCTTGCACTTCCGTGCGGTATAGGCCTTTCGGTTATGGCAAATCCGATTTTGTCACTTCTTTATCCGTCGAAGCCCGTTGAAGTGTCGATTGCGGCACCTCTGCTTCGTCTTTTGGGACCTGCGGTGGTATTCGTGTGCCTCGTTTCTATAACAAACGTTATGCTTCAGGCAATCGGTAAAGAGTGGATGCCCGTATTTACGATGTTTATAGGTGGCGGTATAAAACTTATAATGAATTATATAATGGTAGGAACTCCGTCAATAAACATAAACGGTGCACCCATAAGCACCAACGTCTGCTATGCGGTAATCACGATACTTAACCTTATAGTAATATCAAAGGTTCTGGGCAAAGGACTTGGTATACTGTCGGCTGTGGTAAAGCCCGTGATTGCGGCAGCACTCTGCGGTGTCGGTGCGTACTTTACGTATGGTCCCGTTGCATCACGTATGGGCAATACCATATGTCTCGGTGCAAGCATATGCGTGGCGGCTCTGATTTACTTTGTTTCACTCGGAATAATGAAGTGGTACAGGGCTGAAGACGTGCGTTTACTGCCTATGGGTGAGAAAATTGAAAAAATACTTGCAAAAATAGGTTGGATAGTATAAAATGGAGAATATAGGGAAAATTAACAGTTTAAAAACAAAAAACAAGTATACCTTTAGTGATTTTGTCGAAATCATTCACATTTTGCGTCAACCCTACGGTTGCCCGTGGGATAGAGAGCAGACACATGAGTCCATCCGCAAAAGTCTAATCGAGGAAACTTATGAGGCGTGTGAGGCGATTGATACGCAGGATACCGAACTTCTCAAGGAGGAACTGGGGGATATTATGCTTCAGGTGCTTCTCCACAGTGAGATGGAGGCGGAGAAGGGTGTATTCACGGTTGATGATGTGATAGATGCTGAATGTCGCAAGATGATATACAGGCACCCGCACGTGTTCGGCGAAGTTGAGGCGGATACGACGGACGTGGTGCTTGACAACTGGGACAAGCTTAAAAAGAAAGAAAAATCACAGAAAACCGATACCGATATACTCAAAAGCGTTGCGGCGAGTTTGCCTGCATTGATGCGTGCCTATAAGGTGAGAAAGAAGGCGTCGAAGGCGGGGCTTGATATCAGCGGTTCTGCTGACAGGCTTGAAAAACTTCTGAAGAAGTACCGTGAAAACGGTGGCAGTGAAGAACTTGTGGGCGATATTATTTTTGAGGCGGTCGGCATTGCAACCGAAACCGAAACGGAACCTGAAGAGGCACTGACTCGCAGGGTGGAAAGGTTTATTTCTGATTTTGAAAAAGCAGAAATAAATGGTAAAGTCAAAGGTAGTAAGTTAGGAGAGCTTTGAGAGGCGATCTTAATATAAAAAGGAAAAGTCTAATCAAATTTTATTAAGGAGGGAAATCCAATGAACAAGACAGAACTTATCGCAGCAATTGCAGAAAAAGCAGAACTTTCAAAGAAGGATGCTGAAAAGGCACTCAATGCTTTTACAGCAACAGTAACAGAATCACTCAAGAAGGGTGAAGCAGTTACACTCGTTGGCTTCGGTTCATTCGAAGTTAAGAAGCGCGCAGCACGCAACGGTCTCAATCCTCAGACGAAGGAAACAATCAAGATTCCTGCAAAGAAGCTTCCTGCATTCAAGGCAGGCAAGGCTCTTAAGGATTCAGTAGACAAGTAAGAACCGTATGCAAGTAAGGGGTGTTAAACACCCCTTTTTGTGTTATAGCAATTTGTAGAATCGGAGAAAATATGAGATTAGATAAATATCTGAAAGTATCGCGAATAATAAAAAGACGTACCGTGGCAAACGAAGCGTGTGATGCGGGCAGGGTGTCTGCAAACGGCAGACCCGTCAAGGTGTCATACGACGTTAAGGTGGGCGATAAACTCACACTCAGTCTCGGCGGCGGTACGCTGAATATCGAAGTGCTTGAAGTGGCAGAGCATATGGGAAAAGATCTCGCCTCAGGCATGTACAAAGTAATAGAATAAAATCCACACCTCCTGCATAGTAGTTATTGTAGGAGGTGTATTTTTAATGGTTGAAGAAAAGAAAAACTATCATCAGGTAACGAGCCAGAACGTAATACTTGAAAACAGAAAGAATATGAGTGTGTCGGGCGTCAAGGATGTGGACAGCTTTGATGAAAATGCCGTTGCACTTTTTACGGAACTCGGCAATATGCTCATTTCAGGAAGTGACCTGCACATAAGCAGACTCAACATCGAAAACGGCGAGGTTATCATAAACGGTACGATAGACAGTATCGTTTACCGTGGTGATGTCGCTAAGAAGGGAAGCTTTTTGCAGAGGCTGATGAAATGACGCTGGTAGTAACCGAGGAAATCAGGCTGTTTCTCGTTTCGCTGCCTGTCGGCATACTTCTTGCATTTATCTACGATATATTCAGATTATACAGGATAACGTTGTCCTACGGCACCGTTGCGATAGCACTTCAGGATGCGGCGTACTGCGTAATAGCGGGCGGTACGGTGTTTTTGTTTTTCGTATCAGAGTGCAGCGGTGAGATAAGGTTCTATGCACTTTTTGCAATGGTACTCGGGGCGTGGCTCTATTTTAAGACTGTCAGCGTTGTGATTGTGGACAAATTCGGTGCCCTTTTGCGTAAATTTAAGCGAAAAATGGTAAAAAAGATGTCCCCGACGGCGTTAAAATGTAAAAAACATATCAAAAGAGCAAAAAAATACTTTAAAAAATTTAAAAAACATAGTATTATAAAAGGTAAGAAAGCAGGTGATGAGTATGAAAAAACACAAGAGGGGGATAGTTTTTTATCTTCTGGTGTCCTTCATACTCGTTTACATAGGGGTTCAGATATTTCAGGTTCGCTCAAAAATAAGCGAAAAAGAAAAAGAACTCGCACAGTATCAGGACAAGATAGCACAGCAGACTGTTGATAACACAAATCTTCAGAAAGAGCTGGACGGTGAGCTCACACAGGAGCAGATAGAGCGTATAGCAAGAGAAAGGCTTGGACTCATTTCTCCTGATGAACAAATATATATAAACGTGACAGGAGATTAAGAGAAGTTAATGGAGTTTGAGATTGGAACGATTGTCGAAGGCAAGGTAACGGGGGTTACCGGCTTCGGCGCATTTGTTGACCTTGGCGAAGGGAGGACCGGTATGGTACACGTTTCGGAAGTGTCAAGAACCTACGTTAAGGACATCAAGGAGTTTGTTAAAGAGGGGGACACCGTCAAAGCCAAAGTCATAAGCGTTGAGGGTGGCAAGATAAGCCTTTCAATGAAACAACTGCAGGAGGATAAAAGGCCTGCCCGCAGGGATAAAAGCGAGCGTAAGTACGTTTTTTCGGGGCGACCCGAGAACGTCGATTGGGGCAATAAATCGTCAGATCTCAGCTTTGAAGAGATGATGAGTAAATTCAAATCACGTAGTGAAGAGAAAATATCGGATTTAAAACGTAACGTTGACGGAAAAAGAGGCACGTCATACAGAAAAAGATAGTATGAAAAAGACTCATGTCTACACATGAGTCTTTTTTGTAAAAAAATAACCGTGTTAAAAAACACGGTTGAAAACAATATAAATAAGGGCAAATGAAGGGAGTAAACAACATATTTATGATAACATTCATTTTGTCCGAAGTCAAGAATAAAATTGAGAAAAAATGGAAAGTATTATGAAAGAAAAAACGTTATTTGCAGTGCCCTGTCTGTTCGGGCTTGAAAGTTTTGTTAAAGATGAACTCAACAGAATGGATATAACTGTTACCGAGGTTACGGACGGAAGGGTGTTTTTTGAAGGCGGTACCAGAGAAATGGTGAGGGCAAACCTTGGTCTGCGTACGGGTGAGAGGGTGCTTATGGTGCTCTCAAAATTCCACGCCTCCACGTTTGACGAACTTTTTGAGGGCGTCAAGAAAATAAAATTTGCCGATATCGTGGGCAGAGACGATGAATTTGTGATAAACGGCCATTCGCTCAAATCGGCACTCTATAACATACCGAGCTGTCAGCGTATTATAAAAAAAGCAATGGTTGAAAGTATGTCAAAAAGTTATGGGATAACGCTCTTTCCCGAAACGGGAAAGAGGTATGAATTTTCATTTCTCATCATAAATGATATATGTACCATAATGCTTGATACCAGCGGTGAGGGGCTTCATAAAAGGGGTTACCGCGAAATAGGCAGTGCCGCACCTCTTAAAGAAACGCTTGCCGCCGCAATGATAAAGACGGCTCGCTGGTTTGGCAGGGACGTATTTATTGACCCCATGTGCGGCAGCGGAACGATTGCGATTGAGGCGGCAATGATAGCGGCTGATATGGCTCCGGGACTTCACAGAAGTTTCGGTTTCGAGGGACTTTCGATTGGCAATGCAAAGATAACGTCGGATGAACGTGCCCTTGCAATATCGAAAATAAGGCAGAATACCTACGAGATATTTGCATCGGATATTGATCACGATATGTGTACGCTTACCCGCAGAAACGCAGGCATAGCGTGCGTTGAAAAGCATATTCATATAGAACAGAAGGATATACGTGACCTTACGAATGATGCGCAGTATGCAACCGTCGTTATAAATCCGCCGTACGGTGAACGACTTCTCACCATGGATGAGGCGTATGAACTTTACAGGGATATGGGAAAGGTGCTTTTGTCGCACCGTGACTGGAAAATTTACGTTCTTACGGCGAACGAGGATTTCGAGCGTATGTTTGGCAGAAGGGCGGATAAAAAACGCAAATTATATAACGGTATGCTCAAATGCGATTTATACCAATATTTTAAAAAATTGTAAACTTGCAGAAAAGTATTGATTTTTAAGAGAGTTAGGTATAAAATACCATTAGCACTCCAAGACAAGGAGTGCTAAACGATGAAAATAATTATTTATATACAGGAGGCATTTATTATGAAACTTAAACCGCTTGGCGACAAAGTTGTCATAAAAATGGTAGAGTGTGAGGAGACGACCAAGAGTGGTATCATCCTTGCAGGAAGTGCAAAAGAAAAACCGCAGATAGCAGAGGTTGTTGAAGTAGGCCCCGGCGGTATGATTGACGGAAATGAGGTTGTAATGACCGTTAAAGTGGGCGATAAGGTTGTTACAAACAAGTATTCCGGCAGCGAAATCAAGCTTGACGGTGAGGAATACATCATCGTAAGACAGGGCGATATTCTCGCTATTGTAGAGTAAGGAGAGGATAGTATGGCTAAAGATATTCTTTTTGGTGAAGCGGCAAGAAAAGCGCTTCAGAACGGTGTTGACCAGCTTGCTGACACAGTAAAAATAACACTCGGTCCCAAGGGCAGAAACGTTGTTCTTGAGAGAAAGTACGGCGGTCCGCTGATAACAAATGACGGTGTTACAATCGCAAAGGAAGTTGAACTTACAGACCCCTTTGAAAATATGGGTGCTCAGCTTGTAAAGGAAGTTGCAGTAAAGACTAACGACTGTGCAGGTGACGGTACTACAACGGCAACTCTTCTCGCTCAGGCAATGATAAGAGAGGGTATGAAGAACGTTGCGGCAGGTGCAAATCCGATGGATGTCCGCAAGGGTATTTCAGGTGCGGTTGAAGTTGCGGTAAAGGCACTTAAAAACAATTCTCAGGCAGTAAAATGTACGGAGGATATTGCAAGAGTTGCGACAATTTCATCTGCTGATGAAAAAATAGGTAAACTCATTGCCGAGGCAATGGAAAAGGTTACTTCTGACGGCGTTATCACCGTTGAGGAGAGCAAGACTGCAGAAACGTACTGCGACGTCGTTGAAGGTATGCAGTTTGACAGAGGCTACATCTCACCCTATATGGTGACGGATACGGATAAGATGGAAGCGGTAATTGACGATGCGTACATTCTTATCACGGATAAGAAGATTTCTGTAATTGCCGATATTCTTCCGCTTCTTGAACAGATCGTTCAGTCGGGCAAAAAACTCGTTATCGTTGCTGAAGACGTTGAGGGTGAAGCACTCACGACACTTCTCGTGAATAAACTCCGCGGTACGTTCAACTGCGTTTGCGTAAAGGCACCCGGCTTTGGCGACAGAAGAAAAGAAATGCTTCGTGACATCGCAATTCTCACGGGCGGTCAGGTAATAAGTGAAGAACTCGGTTTCGACATCAAGGAAACTACGATAAATATGCTCGGCCGTGCAGGTCAGGTAAAAGTTACTAAGGAAAACACCATTATCGTCAACGGTGCAGGCAACCCCGCTGAAATCCGTGACCGTATAGGTGCTATCCGCAAGGCTATTGAAGATACCACCAGCGATTTTGACAGAGAAAAGCTTCAGGAGCGTCTTGCAAAGCTTGCAGGCGGTGTGGCAGTTATCCGTGTAGGTGCCGCAACCGAAACTGAAATGAAGGAAATGAAACTGCGTGTTGAGGATGCACTTTCAGCAACTAAGGCGGCAGTTGAAGAAGGTATGGTAGCAGGCGGCGGCACAGCGCTTATCGACGTTTCTGCAGACGTTGCAGATTACGTTGCATCTGTTGAAGGTGATATAAAGACGGGTGCTCTCATCGTGCTTCGCTCACTTGAAGCACCGGTTCGCCAGATTGCAAAGAATGCAGGCCTTGAAGGCTCGGTTATCATCGAAAAGATAAAGGAGCATAAGGGCGCAAACTACGGCTTCAATGCACAGAACGAAGTTTATACGGATATGTTTGAAGCAGGTATCGTAGATCCTGCAAAGGTTACAAGAAGCGCACTTCAGAATGCGGCATCCGTTGCATCAATGGTGCTCACTACGGAGTCACTCGTTGCAGAACGCAAGGAGGATGCTGAAAAGGCTGCTGCTGCAGCTGCAGCTGCATCACAGATGGGCGGCGGAATGTACTAATCAAATTGGAAAAATAAAAGCACGGGGTATCTCCGTGCTTTTTCCAAACAATGAGTATTGAACAGAACTAATGTATATGATAAAATATTGGTATAACAATATAAGGAGGTCAGTCCGATGGTATATTTATGGCTTGGTGCCTTTTTGGTCTTTCTCGTTGTGGAAGCGGTAACGGTTGGGCTTGTGAGTATATGGTTTGCGGGCGGGTCGCTTGTGTCGCTTGCGGCGGCGGCTTTTAATGCACCGCTTTGGCTCCAGTTTCTTCTGTTCGTGGTTGTATCGGCAGTATTGCTGATTTTCACAAAACCGCTTATCACGAAATACGTAAATAACAAAACCATTCCGACAAATGCCGATGCACTTATCGGTAAGACTGCGATTGTAATAGAAGATATCGACAATGATGAAACGGTAGGTCAGGTCAAAGTCGGAGGTCAGATATGGTCGGCATATACGGAAGAAGGTAATTTTGCCAAAAAAGGCGATAAGGTTACAGTTAAGAGTATATCAGGTGTACACCTGATAGTTAAGTAGGAGGTTTATATGGCAATATTGATAATTATCATTGCAATAATTGCACTTATAGTAGCAAACATTAAGATTGTTTCACAGGCAAATGCATTCGTTATTGAACGTCTTGGTGCATACAAAGCAACGTGGGGAACGGGTCTTCATCTCAAGGTGCCTTTTATTGACAAGATTGTCAAGAAGGTTTCGCTTAAAGAGCAGGTTATTGACTTTCCGCCCCAGCCCGTTATTACAAAAGATAACGTAACGATGCAGATAGATACGGTGGTCTATTTTCAGATAACTGACCCCATGCTTTACACTTACGGTGTAATGCGTCCCATTCAGGCGATAGAGGTGCTTACTGCAACGACACTCCGTAACATCATCGGTGAACTTGAACTTGACCAGACACTTACTTCAAGAGATATAATCAACTCAAGATTGCGTTCCGTGCTTGACGAGGCTACAGACCCTTGGGGCATAAAGGTGCATAGAGTAGAACTCAAAAACATCCTTCCCCCGAGGGAGATACAGGATGCCATGGAAAAGCAGATGAAGGCTGAACGTGAACGCCGTGAAAGCATTCTTCGTGCAGAAGGTGAAAAGAAGTCGGCTATCCTTGTTGCAGAAGGTAAAAAAGAATCTGCGATTCTTGCGGCAGAGGCTGAAAAACACGCTGCAATTCTCCGTGCAGAAGCGATTAAAGAGGCTAAAATACGTGAGGCTGAGGGTGAGGCGGAAGCTATCATCAAGGTGCAGGAAGCGACTGCACTTGGTCTTAAAAAACTCAATGAAGCCGCACCGACCGATGCAGTAATCAAGATAAAGAGTCTTGAAGCGTTTACTGCTGCGGCTGACGGTCAGGCAACAAAGATAATAATCCCTTCGGAAATACAGGGCATTGCAGGTCTTGTCCAGGGTGTAACAGAAACCGTTAAGTAATTTGGTAGGTATTGACAGGTGAAAAAAATATTCAGACAGGAAGATCTGGCAACTCTTAAATTCGGTGCGGTGGCGCTTGTGCTTGCGGTAGTGCTCTTTTTCGGTGGCGTATGGTCACTTGCGGGCATTGCAGCGATAGTGGCACTGCTGTGTGTTGTCAGGCTTGTTATGCGTCTTGTTTCGGGCATATCCGAACAGGCAAAAAAGACGGCAAAAACCATAAGCGAGGTTGCAAATCCCGTTGTGGTTGACGACGGTTACGTCTGCACTTCGTGCGGGGCAACCTTCCAGCTTAAAACGGAAGTATGTCCACACTGTGGCGGCAGAGTAGAAGTGTCAAATTAAAAAAGAGAGGTCAAAGACCTCTCTTTTATTTTGCAATAAGTTTATCACCGTCGGAAGATTTGATTTCAACCGTAAGTAAAGTGTTGCTTAAATCTTCATTACAGCGGTATTCAACGGGGATATAATTGGGCGTATAACCGCTCCACACGCCGTTTTTCTGTGTTTCAAACAAAACGCTTACCGTTTTGCCGATATTACTCTCAAGTATTTCCTTTCGTATGCCGTCACAGAGTTTTGAGGCTGTTGCAGAACGCTCTGCTTTGACTGCTTTTGTCAGGTGACCGCCCATACGGCAGGCGGCCGTCCCCTCTCTTTTTGAATAGGGGAAAACGTGTACCTTCAAGAAGCGGATTTTGTTCAAAAAATCAAGCGTTTCTTCAAACTCCTCATCCGTTTCACCGGGAAAGCCGACTATCAGGTCGGTCGTTATCTGCACGTCTTTAATATATTTGCGAAGCAGATTGACGGAATTTTCAAAAAGTGACGTATCATATTTTCTGTTCATCCGCTTTAAGACCGTGTCGCAGCCGCTTTGCATTGAAAGGTGAAACTGAGGGCATATATGCGTAAGGGAAGAGATTTTTTTTGCAAAATCCTCGGTTATCAGCCTAGGCTCGAGTGAACCCAGACGGATTCTCGTATTATCATCACAAAGGGAGTCGAATTTACACAGAAGCTTTGAAAGACTATCGCCAGTATCCTCACCGTAAGAGGCAATTTCGATGCCCGTCACGACAATTTCTTTGTAACCCGATTTAACTAAACCTTCAAATTCCTTTACGGCAGTTTCAAGCGGTTTGGAACGCACCCTGCCTCTCGCAAAGGGAATTTTGCAATAAGAACAGAAGTTGTTGCACCCGTCCTCGATTTTAATAATTGCTCTCGTATGGGTGGAATTGCCAAGTACGGTATCTTCGGAATAGGGAATATACCGTGTTATATCGGGAATACTGAAGGTATGTGCTTTTGAAAGTGCAAGTTCGACAAGGTCATATTTATTAGCCGTTCCGACAACTATGTCAACGTCATCAAGGCTTTTTATCTCATCTGCCGCCGCCTGCGGATAGCAACCTGCCGCAACGACGATGGCGGAGGGATTTCTTTTTCTTGCGTTTCG